>JBFWLB010000001.1:0-129507 GCA_050252335.1 Candidatus Berkiella sp.
GCTTAAAATAGCAATTAAATACGATTTCCTTTCAAATGACCCCATATTTCACCTCCCGGTTACTTTAAATATGAGGCAACGACCGTTTATTTTCCTTTTTCGGTTACATTTAATATGAGGCAATTCGAGAGTTTTCCTCGATTGGAACTTATTTCTTGAAATTACATCTTATAGGCATGAATGTCTTGAAATAATGGTTTAGATGCACCTATGTTAAATGATCAACCAATTGCAAATTCAGAACAAAACGAAATAGTCCTTCCTGCACCTGAATTGAATGAAACTGAGCGTGCAGCCTTGAGTAGCTTGACAGAAGAAGAGCGAAAAAAAGTACATAATACTTATCAATCTGTTTTGGAAAAGGTCTTTGCAAAAGAAGTGTGGGATGCATTACAAGCCTTGAATAAGCAATTTGCCAGCGGTGGGCGTTACGCCAGTGTATTAGAAGATCAACAGTTCTTAGCCTCTAAAGAAGGCAAGGCACTATTAGATGCTCAGGCCGCAATTCAAGAAGATATCAATAATTCTCGAGAACCCAGTTATAACAATGTGATTGCTTTATGTAATGCAATGGAGCTTGCATTACAAAGTGATGCAGTAAAGGCTGTAGAAGGAAAAAATAAAGCAACGCAAAAAGGCACACAGATGGCTGCGCATAATTTTTCAGAGCGAGCCTTGTCGCAAATCTATGTCATCAAGCAATTTAATATTCCCAAGATTGTACAAAATCTTAATACAATAACCACAATGGGAGAGGCTCATCATACGGTTAATCGAAAAAAGAAATCTTGGTGGAGAAGAGCCTTAGACAAAATCATAAAATTTTTTGGTGGCGAGATAAAAGAAGAAATTGTAGAGGCGCAACAAAGACTAGGTTCTATGCAAAAAGCGGCAACAGAAGTTGCTGGACGTTATGGTGCAAAACTATTTACTGAAGGGATGAAACGAAATTTAGAATAAGTTGCTGCCGCGGAGAAATATGAAGAAGGTGTAGAAAAGAAACAAAATGTAGAGCTAAATATTGATAGCAAAATGGAAGTACTACCACCACAACCAGGTACGGTTAGACAAGTACTGGGTGGGGCTGCAAAAGTAGGTAAAAACGTGGGTGTGGCTGTAGGCAAGGCAGCTGCGCAAAAAATGGCAGAAAAAATAAGTGAAAAATTGCCAACCTTCATGTCATTTACTTCAGCAATTGATTATGCAGCAGGTAAGGACGAAGCAACGAGGGCTTTAGATTTAAATACACAGGTAAGATCTGTGTTTGAAAATCAGGCTAAAACCATAGCCTATGATACCTTGCATAGTTTCGTTACTGAAATGTATTTGGCCTATGAGACTATTGGCAGAATGATGGAAAATCATCCGGGTATTCAAATTGATTATGAAGCATTAGGCTTTGGTCATCTTGCGCAGCCAGAATTTAAAGTTTTTATGGAAAAAATGGCACGCTCTTTGGGGTATGACATAGAGAGCTTCATGCAAAACAATCCAGATTGGGAAGCTAAACATGGACGTATGCCATTGGCTATTCATTTGATGGTCTACGCAACAGAAGAAGAAAAACAAGCTGCACGTGCTAAATTTATGGAGGGTGATGCAGAAAAAGGTATTGGCGCGCAGCAAGCAGCGACTATTTTTGCAGATGAATATAATCGTATGAATGCGGGCTCTGTTTCTGATAAAACAAAGAATGTTCATTATAATTTATTAGTTGATAAGTCAAAGCAAGTTGTTGAGCAATTACAAACAAAAGAAAGAATGCAAAAAGCGATCTCCATCGCACTCGAGAATCTTGAGCCTAAGTTTTATGACCCCTCAAATAAAACATTCAAGACAGAGGTCTTAGGTCATCTTAAGCAGGATTTTGTGAAAAGTCTTGAAAATAATATCGCTGGATTTTTAGCGGGACCCAAACAAGCACAGGCAGAATCTACCCATTTATGTGAAGCCATTAATCAGAGCATGTGTGATGAAATGACTAAAATGTTACAGGCGCATTATGCGCCACAATGGGAAGAGGATCCTGCATTGGATGAATTATTGCAACCTCAAGCAACCATTTGGAATATGTTGTCTCAGAATGTTAATCAGTTAATGGGCTGGGTCTCTGAAGCAAAGCCCAGAGAAAGAGTCATTCCAGAGGCACAAAAACTTGAGCTAGATAGAGATATTGAGCGTAAACAAATTACAACAAGAAACCAAGAATGGACACTCGCAGGTGCAGATGTTGATAAATCAGGTATGCCAAGAATGGCGAAGCAAACGATGATAAATGTCCTGCAAAAAGAGACGGAAGCTGTATGGAGAAAAGCATCCCAACGGGTGCTTCAGACGATGTTTGATAACATGGGTGGTCGTGAATTTATTCTTGAATTGAATAATAAACTGACTGAGCAATATGCAAAAACAACCAATCCACAGACCAAAAGAGAATTGGAACAAACTTTAATGGTTTTTGCAAATGTTATTCAAGCCGGTGATTTGAAAAATTTGAAACAGTTAAGTTTTGCTGAGTATAAATTGTTTTTTGATGGTGCTTGTCAAGCGACAAATGCCATATATGCGCAGAAATCTTTTAAAACAATTGAAGAACGGGCAGATATGTATATGTTGTCGAAAGCACTCAGCAGTGCTAAGTCTGCCTATGTGACTCCAGCTATGGCGTTGTCTGCCTATCAAAACATTTATCAAACGACCTTTGATTCGATGACAACGACTGAAATGGGTTTCATGATGCAGAAATTGTATGAGAAAGCTGGCGAAATGTGTCAGCAAATGTCGCAAGACTTTTTTTCTGGCTCGGTCGACCAATTCTCGTATTATATTGCTGAAAGAAACAAGCAAAAAGAACAAAGAGCACAAGATCCTTTATACCAAGAGCGTATACAGGAACAAGAAACTGTTGCAGAAAAGGGGATGCTTACGAAAGTATATGATACAGCTGCTATAGCCGCATATTATGCTGCCTATCCATTGATGCCTGTGACAGGTGCCTATAAAGCAGCTTCAATAGCTACAATGTTTTCTGTAGATGTTATAAAAGCGAAAATGGCGCAACGCTCGGATGATATTAAAGATGAGAAAAGTTTTAATAAAGCGTTGGTTGATATTTGCCAAGAAACGATTCGCGAACAATCTTTTGAAGCGATGTACAAAATGGTTTCAGAACTACATGATTTATATGGCTTAATTGAAAGGGGACAACAGCATACGGATGAAAACTTACTTAAAAAATATGGTCTTGGAAACGCAAAAGATGTCAGTGCATTCTTGCACAAAGTATCAAAACATCTTGGATTTAGAGATGTCCATGAGTTGGCAATTTCTCAGAGTTTGTCTAGAGAGGGTAGTACCCTGTATGAGAAAAAGAAAGCAGCTTTTGCCAAATTACCTGAAACAGAAGCAGAAAAACGCGAAGATCCATTCGTTTATCTTAAAAACGACATCAGTGTAGAAAATGCAAGGCTTAATCAAGCAATAAAAAATGGAAATCTCAATGCGGTGACACAGTATTTAGTGCTTGTATCTGCTATGGACAGTATTGTATGCGATGTACAATTGCTACAAAGAGAGACTTTGGCGGTTGATATGCTTGCACCCAATATTGATGAAGCTGTTGGGTTTGATTCTACACAAGCTGGTTGGTGGGCTGCGATGAGAGACACAGCTCGAGAGCGCGCACAAGCCTTTGCTGTGCAGCAAGCTCAGCAGAGTGTGATGAGTAAATTGCAAGGTTCGATTGCAGTTGCAAATGAATTCGCAACGGGGTTTATTGCTTTTGCTAAAGAAGGCTTAGACAGACATTTACAAGCGCTTCAGGCTGAGGCCATTGCCAAAAACGAAGAGGCCGAAGATGCACTCACTAAAGTTGCGAATATTCAACAGGCAAGAGCCTTTATTGCTGAGCATAAAGATTATATTAATGATGCAACTTTACCCAAAATAGCAAAAATATTGATCTCTAAAAATGATCCTGCACTTATTCAATTCTTTGCAGAGATTATGAAACAATCTGATATTAGTGGGTATTCTATTAATAAGAATTTCCTGTTAAAAGCAATCCAAGAAATGTCAGGACAGAATACGCGCCATATGGCAGCTTTGATGGCGCCTTTCATTTTTGAAACAAAACCTGAATTGAATGATGAAATGGTGGCGTTAATAACGACTGCAAATAATGGAAAGTCTTCTGATATGCCAAATCCTAAATTTGGTTGGTTGCAGTATGCTGCCGATCAAGATTGGCCAAAATTATTAGAAGTAAAGGAATTGTTTATTTTCTTAGAACAGGCTTATAAAGATCAGTGGAGTCAAGCTTGGTATATCACACAAGAAATCAATGAGATTGAAGGTGAGATACGTGAGCTACCTTCTGTAGAAGAGCTTGCCAGTTTAAAAGAGCAATACAAAGAAGCAATCTTAAATTTAGAGCGCTACGAAAGTGGCTTGGCTGCTTTGCAGACACGGTTAAGAGATCAAATTGCTACACGCTATGCGAGTGTGAATGCAGAAAGATTAAATCCGTATATTGCAGAATTAACAGAACAGCTAAGACCTAAGATAATAGCCTTCAAGAGAGAAAAAGAGCATCTTGTAAAAGCAAATGAAAACTTACAGAAGATTGAAGCCTTGGTTAAAGAACAGAATCTGCAGGTAGAGAATCCATTGCGTGTTGTGCCAATAACGCCTGCACAAGAGCTGCATTCTCAGCATGTTTCTAGTACTGTAAAGCGATTAGAAAGTGATGAGTCTGAGCCAAAGCAAGACCGCCCCAAACCATAAAGATTGACGGTTGGGGCCTCGGTTTTTTAAAAGAGTGATTCACCACTGCTATCTGCTTTGGGCGTCAAAGAAATGCCTCGATCCATGCCAATGCTTGGTGCAGCCCGTGAGGGCAGCGTATCTTTACGGAAGATCTCGAAGATTGCGTTTGATTGACCGGCTCTGGCAAGTAGGCCTGTTTCAGGATCAATTTTAATAGTGACCAAGCCGCGTGGTTGTTCAGCTTTGGTTTCAGGTACACCATTTAAGGCTGTGCCCATGAACTTCATCCAAATGGGTAAGGCAGCTTCTGAGCCATATTCTTTTAAGGAGCGAGGCTCATCAAAACCGACCCATACTGTTGCCACCAGTGATTGATTAAAGCCACTGTACCATGCATCCAATTTATTGTTTGTGGTACCTGTTTTGCCGGCTAAATCAGCGCGGTGTAGCGCTTTAGCGCGTTGTCCTGTGCCCGTTATAATCGCATCCTGTAAGATAGAGGTCATGATATAAGCTGTTTGTGGATCAATCGCTTTCGCTGCAGGTATCGGTGCTTCATCTGCAGGAGAGAGCATAATCATATTGTCAATTTTGTTTTTTACTTTGGGAGAAGGATCTAGCTGTGCTTCTTCTAGTAAATTGCATTCTGGGCATGCAATAGGAGAATTAGCTTTATAAATAATGTGGTTTTGGCTGTCTTCAATCCTATCTAATACATGTGCATTTACTTTGTAGCCGCCGTTTGCAAAAGACGCATAACCCGTGGCAATTTCTAAAGGAGAGAATTGTGCAGTTCCGAGTGCTAAAGAAAGTCCACGGGGGAGTCGATTTTTAGCAAAGCCAAATTTATCAAGTATTTTAATTGCTTTGTCGATACCCACGGCTTGTAAGAGTCGTATGGAGACAAGGTTTCGAGATTTGGTTAGACCGACACGTAAGCGCGTGGGTCCATAGAAACGTCGGGAATCGTTTTGAGGTCTCCAATAGCCTTCCAAATTATCATCCATATAGACAATGGGTGCATCATTAATAACGGAAGCCGCGGTATAACCATTTTCAAGTGCAGCGGCATATACAAAGGGCTTGAAATTAGATCCCGGTTGTCGCGTTGATTGATTCGCGCGATTGAAATTAGAAAGTGCAAAATCAAAACCACCCACCAAGGCTAAGATAGCGCCATTTTTAGGATGTAATGCTACCAATGCGCTTTGTGCTTCTGGTAATTGGCTGAAATTCCACTCTGTATTGTTTGCTTCAACAAAAACCACGTCACCTGTTGTCACAACTTCATCGATGGATTTAGGTTTAGGCCCTAAACGTAAACTGGTAATTTGTTGCTTTGCCCATGCCATACTTTGGAATGAAACCTTGATGGTTTGATTGCTCGGTAAGAGGGCTGTAAAAAATTCAGGTTCTATGTTTAAGACGAGTGCGGGTTGCAAGCGTCCACCCGTGGGTATTGCACTTAACTTTTTTGCCCATTCAGCATGAGATAAATTATCTCCTAGGTTCCAGTGTGCAAAAGCACCACGGTAACCGTGACGTTTATCATATTCTAAGAGACCTTCTTGCACGGATAAATGCGCAAGGGTTTGAAGTTCGCTGTTGACCGTAGTGTATGCTTCAAAACCTTGGGTATAGGCTTTATTGCCATACATTTTATACACTTGTTGCCGTGCCATTTCAGCGACAAAGGGCGCTTCTACATCGACAACACGGCCATGATATTTGGCATTCAGTGGTTTGAGGTTTGCGGCTTCAAATTCGCTTTCACTAATGAATCCGTAATGTAACATACGCTTTAATACGTGCGCACGGCGTCTGAGTGCTGCGTCTGGATTGTTGATTGGATTGATTGAAGAAGGTGCTTGAGGTAATCCAGCAAGCATGGCAATTTGATCAAGCCCTAGATTCTGAATATCGGTACCGTAATAAACATGTGCTGCCGCTTGAACACCGTAAGCTCTTTTACCAAAATAGATTTTGTTTAGGTAAAGCTCTAAAATTTTGTCTTTAGATAATTCATTTTCGATTTTTCGTGCGAGTAAGATTTCATGCAGTTTTCGACTGAAGGTTTTTTTACGCGTGAGGAAGAAATTTCGCGCAACCTGCATCGTAATGGTGCTTGCACCTTGTTCTTTGGTGCCCGATAAAACTAGGTGGATAGCTGCGCGCGCAAGCCCACGAACGTCAATACCGCTGTGTTGATAGAAGCGACGATCTTCTGTTGCAAGAATGGCCAACTTCATGATCTCAGGCACTTCTTCAATGAGGATGGGGGTACGTCTCTTTTCCCCATATTCGCCAATTAACTTTCCATCGGCTGTAAATATCTTGAGTGGAACCTGTAGTTGAATATCCTCTAATACATCCACAGAGGGGAGTTGAGCATTTGTGTAAAGTATGACAACTAGCAAACAAAAGAATGCCATTGTGCCTGTGCTTACAAATACTCTGAAAAGGATACGTAGTAATATATTCATAGAAGATAGTATATAGTGATCTCTAACGTGAGTCTGCATCCCTTATGGCCATTTACTCCCCTAAATTATTATTTTAGGTGAAAATCTTAATGACAAGTGAAGGTATGCATGAAAAAATTTGTTCGTATATTGTTTGTGACGCATCAAGTTATTGTTCTATAACTTTGTCATAAAGCATTTCTAAATGTAAGCTGTAAGTAAGCAACTTTTTGATAAAGTTTATCACATAACTTTTTCTTGGGCATGACATAAAGTTTAAGGGAGTAAACGCGTGTTCGGCTTATTCGAGCGAAAAACGCCACCAATGGTAGGGATAGACATCAGTTCTTGCACCGTTAAATTGCTTGAACTTAGCCAGGGGCCACAGGGCTTTCGCGTTGAAAGCTATGGTGTTGAAACCTTAGCGCCTAATGTGATGCAAGAAAAAGAAATCAAAGACATTGAAGCTGTTGGAAATGCGGTTGATCGCTTAATGAAGCGTTCACGTGCCAAATCAAAATTTGGTGCTATTTCTGTTTCTGGCTCTGCGGTTATTACGAAAGTGATACAGATGAACGCTCACTTGAATGATCAAGAGTTGGCAACACAACTACAGTTAGAAGCAGATCGTTATATCCCCTATCCATTACAAGAAGTTTTCTTAGATTTTCAAGTATTAGGCCCTTCCAGTAAGAGCCCTGATTTAGTCGATGTATTATTAGCGGCATCGCGTGCTGAATATGTTGAGACCCGTGTTCAAGCACTCCGTTTAGGGGGGCTAACAACCAAAGTTGTTGATATTGAAGCGTATGCCATTGAACGAGCATTAAGCTTGTTGGCCCCACAACTTGAGCATGATGGTGAGAACAAGACCATTGCGGTTGTTGATATTGGCTCTTCTATGACTACCTTAAGTGTGTTGAAAAATAAAGTGACGGTCTATACGCGCGATCAGATCTTTGGTGGAAAGCAACTCACAGAAGAAATCCAGAGACGTTATGGTTTGAGCTATGAAGAAGCAGGTCGTGCGAAAAAGCATGGTGGATTACCGGAAGATTATCAGTTGGAAGTCTTAGAACCTTTTAAAGAAGGTGTTGTGCAGCAAGTCAGTCGTTCCTTGCAATTTTTCTTTTCTTCTTCAGAATATTCAGAAATTGATCAGATTATTATGGCGGGAGGTACCGCAACTATTCCAGGTCTTGTTGAAAAAGTACAAGAGAAGCTAGGGATTCCAGCACTGCTTGCAAATCCTTTTAGCAATATGTCGATTGCCCCCAAAGTCAATTTGCCAGCATTGCAAGCCGATACAGCGGCATTGATGATTTGTTGTGGTTTAGCCATGAGGAGTTTTCAATGACCACGCATATTAATTTATTACCCTGGCGTGAAGAGTTAAAAGAGACAAGAAAGAAAGAATTTCTAGTGCTCTTGGGTAGTGCTTCAATGGTTGCTGTTCTTTTGATAGTGATTATGCATCTTACTATAAAAGCATCTATCAATTTTCAGATGGGGAACAATGAATTGTTACGCACTGAGATTGTGCTACTTGATAAGAAAATTGAATTGATTAAAGGCTTACAAAAAGAGAAAGAGAAATTACTTGCAAGAATGCAAATCATTCAGGAGTTGCAAACCAATAGACCCCATATTGTTCGCTTGTTTGATGGTATTGCGCGCACGGTACCAGAAGGATTGTATTTAACGTCCATTACGCGAAGCGACACAAAAATTCTTTTGGATGGTAAAGCAGAATCTAATACACGTGTATCGACTTTTATGCGCAATATAGAGGCATACACATGGTTAAAGAGACCTAACTTAAACCTTATTCAAGCAGATGAAAAGATAGAAAAGGGTAAATACATAGGCTTTAATTTAGAAGCGGTGCAAGTTGTAGAGGAGCCGGTGGATCACGATGAACCTAAACCTCAATGAATTAGATATCAATGACATTGGGAATTGGCCTTGGGTTGCCAAGGGCATTATGATTCTCTTTATTACGCTTTCAATGATTGCCTTGGGTGTTTGGTTTGATACTAAAAAACAATTAACAGCCTTAGAACAATATGAAAAAGAAGAGCAAACGCTTAAGCAGACTTTTGAATACAAGCAGCAGCAAGCAGCAAATTTAGAGGCTTATCAAGAACAAATGAAGATGATGAAAGCTTCTTTTGGCGCCTTACTTCGTCAATTGCCTGAAAAAACAGAAGTGCCAGGTTTATTAGAAGATATTTCACATCAAGGACTTGCAACAGGTTTAGAGTTTCGTACGATACGACTCTTGCCAGAAAAAGAAATTGATTTCTATGTGGAGCTTCCTATAGAAATAGCGGTGATTGGTACCTATCATCAATTTGCAGAATTTGTTTCAAACATTGCTTCTTTGCCACGTATTGTGACTTTGCATGATTTTGTCATTAAACGTCTTTCTAATGAAGATACCAATGAAAGATTAATGATGAATATTACAGCAAAGACTTATCGGTATACGGCAGAAGGAGAGTTGGATGATTAGACGACTACCTGCGCTGCTTTTGCTTTTTATGGTGGCTGGTTGTGACTCTGATGATGAGCGACAAAAGCTTGAGCAGTATATTGCACAAGTGAAAACACGGCCTTCTGGTGAAATTGAAGCTTTACCACAAATTAAACCCTATGAAACATTTACATACTCTGCTTTAGATAAGCGTAGCCCTTTTATGCCGCCAGAACCTGAAAAAGTAGTTGCGACCGCCGTGCTGGATAATGGTATTCGTCCAGATGCAAATAGGCCGAAAGAGCCTTTAGAGACTTTCCCCATTGATGCCCTTAAAATGGTTGGTACCTTAGAAAGAGATGGCAAAATGTGGGCGCTGATTGTAGATAAAGAGGGCGCGCTTCATCGCGTAGTCAAAGGAAATTACGTTGGATTCAATCATGGCAAAATTAATTCAATTACAGAAGAAAAATTAGGCATTACGGAGATTATCCCCAGTCCCACAGGTGGATGGCAAGAGCGTCAATCCGAAATGGTATTAACGGCGGAAGAAACCGTTACAAAGGAATAGTGTGGAGTTAAAAAATATGACAAAGTTACAGCGCAATGTCGTTGGCTGCATGATTTTAGTATTTTCATTGCTTGGGTATACGGCGAGTGTCGCTGCTGCGCCACAGGATAAAAATGCTGCGTCTGCTTATGCTTTGCAATTAAGAGCTGTACAAGTTTCAAGTATTGAAGGCAATCGTATTAAAGTCAATTTAAAATTATCTCATCCCATCACAGAGCCTAAAAACTTTGCCATTGAAAATCCAGCAAAGATAGTTTTAGATTTGCCGGGGGTTAAAAATGGATTGGCATCCGATGCCGCTCGAGCGGAATATAATTTAGGCGCGGTAAGACGTGTTAGCGTAGTTGAGGCAGATAACCGAACCCGTGTTGTCATTGATTTAAATGAGTCTGTGCCCTATCAAATGAGTGTGGAAGGCAGCGACGTCAATATTGTTATTGCTGCGGGTATTCCTGCGGCACAAAGTACCGATCCCTTCAGCGGTCATGCCTTCGCAAAAAAAATAGCAGGGCAATTTTCAATCAACAATATAGATTTTAGAAGAGGTGCGCAATCAGATGGGCGCGTCATGGTTGATTTAAGCCATCAGAATGTTGCCATTGAGTTGAAAGAAGAAGGCTCTCAAATACGGGTTAGATTTGCGAATGCGCACTTGCCAGCGCAGTTACAGCGCAAGCTGGATGTAACAGATTTTGGAACGCCCGTTGTTTCTGTCAATAGCATACAGCAAGGTGCAGATGTGGAAATGACCATTAAAATGGAGGGCTATGCAGAGCATATCGCCTATCAAGCGGATAATCGCTTTACCATTGAAGTGCGTCCCTTAACAAAGCAAGAAAAGGATGCCCTTAAGGAGAAGGCCTTTGAATATACCGGCGAAAGATTGTCTTTAAATTTCCAGGATATTGAAGTAAGAGCGGTCTTGCAATTAATAGCAGACTTTACCGGACTCAATATTGTGTCGAGTGATACAGTGCGAGGTAGTGTGACCTTGCGTCTGAAAAATGTGCCTTGGGATCAAGCCTTGGACATCATTATGAAGACCAAAGGATTAGCGAAGCGTCAAGTGGGTAATGTTTTGTTGGTGGCACCTACCGAAGAAATAGCAGCGCGAGAAAAATTGGAATTACAAACAAGCCAGCAAGTGGCGGATTTAGCGCCCTTGCAGGCAGAATATATAGAGATCAACTATGCAAAGGTAGCGGATATTGCGGGCTTGTTAAAAGCTGAAAATAATTCTTTGCTTTCTGCCAGAGGCGCTGTTTCGATGGATGAAAGAACCAATACTCTGCTTGTGCAAGATACTGCGCAGAAATTAGATGAAATTAGGAAATTGGTACATCGCTTAGATACGCCGGTCAGACAGGTATTGATTGAATCGCGGGTTGTCTTTGCAACCGATGATTTTGAAGATGCGCTGGGAGTGAAGTTTGGCGCTGCTGCAAAACTGCGACCAGGCAATGAGCCTGTTTTAGGGGTGGCGGGTAGTAGAATAGATCTTGCAGATAATAATTTTGCGGGTAGTCGTATTGCTATGGCACAAAATCCAAGCGCGGCTGTTGCTGCCACTTCGGTTGCAGAAAGGCTCATGGTTGATTTACCAGCAGCGCTTTCAACGGGGGGCACTGCTTCATTAGGGATGACAGTTGCTTCCTTGCCAGGGGGAACCATTTTGGACTTAGAATTAGCGGCGTTGGAGTCTGAGGGCTTGGGTAAGATTGTCGCAAGCCCACGTATTGTGACCTCCAATCAGCAACAAGCCTATATTGAAACTGGTGAGGAAATTCCGTATTTGGAATGGGTAGAGCCAACAAGCGGTGGTGGTTCCCCTAGAGCTGTTGTTTCTTTTAAAAAAGCGGTGCTACGTCTGGAGGTAACGCCACAAATTACACCAGATGATAAAATTATTTTAGATTTAACCGTCAATCAAGATTCTCGCGGCATAATGACCAATGGGGTTCCTGCCATTAATACAAGAGAAATGCATACTAAGGTCTTAGTATCAAATGGTGAGACCGTTGTCTTAGGCGGTATTTATCAGCAAGAAAAGAATGAGAAAGTTAGTAAGGTGCCCTTTTTAGGCAATCTGCCTTTAGTTGGTTGGTTGTTTAAAAATAAATCTAATTTAGACAAGAGAAATGAGCTCTTAATTTTTGTCACACCAAAGATTATTCAGGAGGGGGTGACATAGTAAGAGATAGAAGTATAATATGGGTCGATGAGCTGACCCATTCTTGCTAGCGCTTATCTTAGACAAGATGTTATACTATTGCCGAATTGTGACATGAGACCCAAGGGCTTAGCTTTTGTTGGTCTACTCCCTAAACCTAGGTTTCGTTTTTAATATGCATAACGAAGTCAAAACACTTAAAAGAAATCAAGAGGCGTATGAAGCGATCAATTAACTTATTCCTTGTTGGACCAATGGGAGCTGGTAAAAGCACTATTGGCAAACAACTCGCTAAGGAATTGAAGCTTGAATTCTGTGATGTCGATCAAGAAATTGAAGACAGAGCAGGTGCGGATATTGCTTGGATTTTTGATGTTGAAGGCGAAGAAGGCTTTCGAAAGCGCGAAGAAATCGTGATTGATGAACTCAGTCAGCGACAAGGTTTGGTTTTGGCCACCGGTGGTGGCGCCATTTTAAGCGCAGAGAATAGAAACAAGCTTGCTGCCCGAGGCACTGTTGTTTACTTGTTTACCACGGTTGAACAGCAACTTAAGCGAACCGCTAAAGACAAAAGAAGACCACTGCTTCAGCAAAAGGATATGCCAAGAGAAGAGAAGTTAGATGGTTTAATGGAATCAAGAGACCCTCTGTATCGTGAGATTGCAGACGTTATTATCGATACTGATGGTCGCACTGTACGATCTGTTGCTTTGGAAGTAATCCGTGTTCTTGAGAAAGAACATCTTTTAACTTAACTTGCATGATGCAAACAATCGATACAGAACAACCACTCTGGGTTAAATCAAGGCGTGGTGATTATCCTGTATGGGTAATGTCACACGCCTATCAAAATGCCACACTTTTTAAGCCCTTACTGGAAAATAGACACATTTTAGTTGTGTCACATCAATCGATTTCTGACCATTATTTCCCCGTATTAGAAGCAACAGCACGCAGCCTTTCTGCCAGTAAAATTGCTTTGCATATTATTCCTGAAGGCGATCAACATAAAACAATCTCCCAGGCAGAAGCGTTGTGGACGCATTGTTTAGAAAATCAATACCGTCGTGATGCCTTGATGATTGCATTAGGAGGCGGTGTTGTCGGTGATTTAACAGGTTTTGCTGCAAGTTGTTATCTGCGGGGGATAGATTTTATTCAATGCCCAACTTCGCTTCTAGCGCAGATTGATGCCGCCATAGGTGGTAAAACTGCGGTCAATCATGTGCTTGGTAAAAATTTGATTGGTGCTTTTTATTCTCCTCAAGCCGTTATTATTGATCCTACCGCCTTGTTAACCTTGCCCAAACGAGAATTTAATGCTGGGCTTGCTGAAATGATAAAGTATGGCCTCATACTAGATGCTAATTTTTTTAATTGGATAGAGAAAAATGCAAGTCAACTATATGAAGATATGACTTTATGCAAACAAGCTATCTACCGTTCTTGTCAGTTAAAAGCTTTGGTTGTGAGTGAAGATGAATTTGAATCCCGCCACCGTATGATCTTAAATTTTGGGCATACCATTGCGCATGCAATTGAAAGCTTGCTTGATTTCAAAAGCATATTACATGGTGAGGCTGTTGCAATAGGGATGGTGATTGCTACTCATTTGGCTTGCGAATTGAATGCACTTTCTTATACTGTATTGGATAGATTAGTTGCCTTATTAGAAGTGATTGGACTACCTACTCATGTGCCAAACACTTTATCGATTGAAGCAATTATTGATAAAATCAGCTTAGATAAAAAATATAATCAAACAATGCATTGGGTGCTCTTGTCTCAGCTTGGATGCGCAGAGATTTCGAGTAACGTAGACATAGAAAGTGTGAAAACAATTTTAGGTCGATGGAAAGAACCCATGTGAACCAGGGAATCTGATACAGATGGAAAACCAGTCTCTCAAAAAACCAACACCGCGAGTCGCATTATGGCAGCAGCAAGCAGAATTACTCGCTCATTTATGCCAATTTAGCAAAAATGTGTTGTGCGTTGTGGCACCCCATAATTCTGGTAAAACAGAATTTATTCAATATTTCCTTGATTTACCCTTGCCGCGATTATATAAACAGGCCTTGTATTCTGAGCAGAAAACAGTAGATGCAATGATGCAAGAAATCGCGCAGCGCTTTAATTTGCCGTGGGATAAACAGAGTGCCCAGCCTTTGCAAAGAGAGACAGATAATATAGCGCAACATCAGGAATCAACATGGGTTTTGTTGGTTGATGATGCAGATTTCATGTCGCCAGAATGTTTAAAAGCAGTTTTACAACTTTCACAAACAGATCTTGAGCCGAGAAGGCAATTACATATTATTTTGTTTGGACAGCCAGAATTAGAGCAAATCTTAGCGCAAGATGAATTTCAATCTATCATTAAAGGCCATAGCCATACCCTAGAATTAGCACAAGCAAGCATGAGTACGGTGAAAAGAGCCGCTACAATACCATCTGATACAAAGAAAAATACTTTGGATGATTTAGATGAAGATGGGCTATTTGAGCCTCAATCAGATCCAATTTTTCAAGAGCCGGTGAGTAGAAAAATCACGAAGCCACATGGAGTTAATATGGCCACGAAGACACTTTCTTTCGAGCGGACGAGACAGATGCTTGTCCATCCTATGACACTGGGTGCGCTTGCAGGCGTTGGCTTGGGTATCATTTATTTAAGCCTCAATCCGATGGATGATGCAGAGTGGCAAGATCCACCTACACATGCAGCGCAGTTGGCAGAAGTGAATTGGGACACAACCTCACAGCCCTTAAACATTAAAGTATTGTCTGCTTCTAAAGAAGCCATGACAAATGCGAGTGCAGTGCAAAAAGAGAGCGCAACAACACAAGGGAATGCAGATCAAGCATCTATATTGGCGACAGATAATAATAGCAATGTTGCTCCCACCGCTGCCGTTGTCAGTGATATTGCAGCAGACAAGACAGTTACCGTTAGCAAGACAGCTGCAGCAGCTGTTCAAATAGATGCACCCACAGCCGCTGCGAGTAAGCAAGCAAATGCAAAGCCGGCGGCAAAGACATTGTTAAGCGCAGAAAATACATTGTTGAGCGCAAATGCTAAATTTTATACCTTGCAGTTAATGGGGGGTAAAAATCAAGCCAGTATTAAGCAATTTATCGACACACATAAAATTGCTGATAAAGCCTATACATACCGTAAACGAGTCAAAGGTGATCTTTGGTACGTGGTTGTGTTGGGGCAATATCCAAGCAAAGAGTCTGCACAGAAGGCGATACAAACCTTGCCTCCAGCGCTGAGACAGGGCGTTAAGCCATGGGTAAGAACCATAGAGAGCGTTCAGAAAGAAATCAATTCTGCGCAGGGTTAAGTTTTAAAAATCCCTCCGCCGCAGACGGCGACTCCCTTTGACAGCAAAGGGAGTAACGGCGCTGTGCGCCATTCATGGATAAGAGAGCGCTAAATGAACGGAGTGAATGCTGTTCTTCCCTTGGTATCAAGGGAAGAAGCTCACGTTAGTGAGCAGATGGATTTTTTTAATCTTTATTTTGACAATTCTTCTCGGCTCCTAAAGACCCCCCAATTCCTCGACTGGGCTAGCCATATCCGTTAAAATGAACCATCCTATCTAAACTAAGTTAGTTCGTTGTCATGGTAAAAGATAATCTCAGCGCGACAAGCAATCCTTCAAATACGCATCCTTTTACACAGCCTGTAGAGAAAGCGTCTTCCAGTCTTTTTTTACAAGCACTCCAGTGTCAACCTGTTGAAAGAACGCCCGTATGGTTGATGAGGCAAGCGGGTCGATATATGCCAGAGTATCGTAAATTAAGAAGCCAGGTAAAAGATTTTATTGCACTTTGTAAAGATCCAGAGCTTGCCTGTGAAGTAACAATGATGCCATTAAGGCGTTATCGTTTAGATGCAGCCATTATATTTTCTGATATTCTTTTGATTGGGCAAGCCATGGGATTACCACTTTCTTTCCAAGAAGGGGAAGGTCCTGTATTTGCGCCTCGTATTGAAAGTCTGAAGCAAGTTGAGCAATTGGAAAGCAATGAAGCGGCAGATAAATTATCCTTTGTAAGCGATGCAATTAAACTCGTTGTTAAAGAGCTGAACCATATTCCCTTGATTGGCTTTTGTGGGAGTCCTTGGACAGTTGCTACTTATATGGTTGAGGGTGGCACCAGCAAAGATTTTAGTAAAATTAAGACTTTAGCTTGGCAGCAGCCTGAAACAGTGGAATTATTGTTAGATAAGCTGTCAGAAACAACCATCAAATACCTCAAAGCGCAAGTAAAGGCAGGGGTAAAAGCATTGATGATATTCGATACATGGGGCGGCATTTTATCTGACCATGCCTATAAGCGTTTTTCTTTAGCTGCAGTTCAAAAAATAGTAAGGGCGTTGAGAGCAGATGAAGCCACAAAATCAACACCTATTATCTTCTTTGCCAAAGGTAAATATACACTTTTTTCTGACTTGGTTGCTTTGGGTATAGAGGGATTATCTATTGATTGGACGGTAGATTTAGGCTGGGTTCGGGAGCAAGTAGGCCAGAAGATAGCCTTACAAGGTAATCTAGATCCTACGCTATTAATGGCAACACCCGAAACTTTACAACAAGAAGTCGCGCGCGTCATCCAATCGCATGGCAATCAGCCAGGACATATTTTTAATTTGGGGCATGGTATCTTACCGCAAACACCACCAGAGCAAGTGGAGCGCTTAATTGAATGGGTCGAAATGTATAGTCGCAGCAGCAGATAGGACTTGATAAAAGATGAAGCAACATGAGCCATATACCGTCATCTTTCCTGGCACATTTGATCCCATTACCAATGGCCATATTGATTTAGTTGAGCGTGCATCAAAACTATATTCAACGGTTGTGGTTGCTGTGGCAGAGAATACGCGTAAAGGTCCGTCTTTTTCGCTGGCGACACGTGTTGGATTAGCCAAAGAAGTACTGCAGCATTGTGACAATGTAGAAATTGAAGGCTTCAATATATTGCTAGCAGATTTTGCCAAACAGAAAAAGGCAAAAGCAATTATTCGTGGTTTACGTGCCGTTTCTGATTTTGAATATGAATTTCAACTTGCCAATATGAACAGACGTTTGGCGTCAGATATTGAATCACTGTTTCTCATTCCTTCAGAAAAATATTCTTTTCTTTCTTCTTCCATGGTAAATGAGATTGCCTCGTTAGGTGGAGATATATCCGCATTTGTGCCCCCTGTTGTTGAGCAGATACTCAAAGAGAAATTTAAAAAATGAAGATATAGCAAAGGATTTGCATTATGGAAGCATATGAAAAAGTATACGAAATGCTCGCCTCCGATTATCGGTATTTTGCATTTCGCGATATTGTGCAATGGCTAAACTATGAAATGGTTGAGGGCGATATTTTAGAGTTTGGCGTTGGTGCAGGTGTTAGTTTATTACTATTTGCACTTTTCCATGAAGAATGTCAGAAACACCCTGAATGGTTAGGCAATAAAGAAAAGCAAACACTTCAAAGACGGCTTGTGGGCTTTGATTCCTTCGATGGATTGCCAGCAGGAGAAGGGCATGCACGATGGTATAAAAATGTTTTTAAAAACAATGAAAGACGTAACCATCCTTTTCTTAAAACGGGCGAAGTCATTAAGCCAGCGCATGTTTTTAAACTATTTGATATTTGTGGTTTTGATAGACCAACACTTGAAGTTGGCTTGTTCTCAGATACTGTCCCCAAAGCATTACCCCAAAAATATAATAAAGCCGCTATGATTCATATTGATTCAGATCTCTATGAGTCTTGTAAGACTGTGCTATTACATATTGAACCTTTAATACAAAATGGCACAGTGATTATGTTTGATGAGTGGTTTGCTTTTAAGGGCGATCCTGATAGTGGAGAGTCACGGGCTTTTAAGGAGTTTTTAGAAGCACATCCACACATTCAAGCCATACCCTATAAGCAATATAGTACTTCTAGTTATGCCTTTATTCTTCGAAGAGGTCCCGTGACACTGTAGTACGCTGCAATTATGGATTATATCTTAAGGTGCTTATTGAGATAATTTTAAAACAAAGTATTTACATGGAGCTTGTATATGGATACCTATGACAAAGCGCATCAGATGTTGCTATCTGATTTTCGATATTTTGCATTTCGCGATATTTTGTATTGGTTGAATTATGAAATGATTGAAGGCGATATCTTAGAGTTTGGGGTCGGTGCGGGCGCTAGTCTTCTATTATTTGCACTTTTTAATACACAATATCAGAAATGGCCAGAATGGTTGGGCGACAAAGAGAAAAAACCTATACAGCGAAGAATAGTTGGTTTTGACTCGTTTGAAGGCTTGCCCATCGGAGAGGGACATGCAAGATGGCATAAAAGTGTTTTTAAAAATAATGAAAGATTTAACCATCCTTTCTTGGCAATGGGCGAAGCCATTAAGCCTGAACATGTTGTTAAGCTTTTTGATGTTTGTGGCTATGAAGCACCGATTCTTGAAGTGGGACTCTTTTCTGATACTGTTCCTAAAACAATACCCGCAAAATATAATAAAGCAGCTTTGATTCATATTGATTCTGATTTGTATGAGTCTTGCAAAACGGTATTGGCGCATATTGAGCCTTTAATACAAGATGGCACGGTGATTATGTTTGATGAATGGTTTGCATTCAAAGGTAATCCCAACAAAGGGGAAGCACGTGCCTTTAGAGAATTTTTAGAGGTGAATCCACATATTCAAGCAATACCATATAAACAATATAGTATTTCTAGTAATGCTTTTATTTTGCATATCAAGGAGTCCTAGCCCGGGGCTTAAGATGCTAGATTGGCTTAGACGTTAGTGATGTGTGAATCATGAATCCACAGTAAATAATGCATGTATTAGGAAAAAATAGTGCTTTTATAGGTTAAGCTTTACTTCTTGTTGGAGAAAATTTAGCAGGGATTCGATATGACAGCCCCTTTTGTTTCTTCCTTCAGAACCATTATTGCGCCTGCATAATGGCAATCAAAGCTTTGCGTTTATCAGCGTAGATAGAACGTTGGTCTAAAGTAATATAACTATGTTTTTATGCAGATGTTAGAATGATGGCAATATTGGGTTATTGTTAGGGCTTAGAATGTTTAGTAATCATCTTATCAGAAATCAACAAGAAGAAGCTGGGCACTTGTTATATAAGGCCATCGAGGCTGGAAATGCACAAGATGTAGATGAATTATTATCACTCACAGACTACTTTCCTGAATTATATCAGGTGAAACCAGAAATCAAAACGAATGAAGAAGCGTTAGATTATCCATATGAACATCCTTTGGCACTAGCGACACACAATCCTAGAATTTTTGAAAAAATACTTTATGCATACAGTGGAGCGTTTAGTTTATTCGATATAGAGAATGCATTAAAAAAGTCGGTTTGGATTGGATTATGGGATCCCATTGAACTTTTACTTCGATCCTATCCAGTGATAAGTGATGATTGCAAAGGCGTTGCTTTAAGGATTTCTGTCCAGATGCAGCATGCAAATATTACGCAAAAAATACTGGAGCTATTTAGCAGTAAAATTAATAAAGTATACAAGTTAATATCCTTAAGATGTGCACTCATAAATCAAAATATTGATATATTAAATTTATTATTGCGAGATGATTCTGTGATAGAAGCATCAATTCATTCCATCAAAAGTGTTTTTCAACAAGTAGGGATTAACTTTCCTCATCTAGAGCCTATTAAACCTGGTTACGAAGAGATTGTTAATCAGATAACAAGTGTGCCTGGTGTGAGTCTGATTAGAGAAATATATTTGGAATGTTCAAAGGAATATAGTCCATGTAATGATATTGAGAATGAAAATATCAGAAATTTTCTTAAAGAAAATTCTCACAAAATCAAAAAGGGCTATAAAAAAGCAGCTTTAGAATTAGCTGTTGCAGAAGGACGGGTAGATATACTAAATGCACTTTTATCTGATTCTTCTATTAAAGAGATAGCTACATGGAATAATAATATTACATTGCGCGAGGCTAAAAGAAGTTATGCAGAAGGTAAAGCGCGTATTGTTAGTAAATTGATGCGCATTCCAGCAGTAGCGCTTCTGGAAAAAGCAGAATCTCAAAATGATAAAAGTTTATTAGAGCAATACATGAAGCCAAGTGATAAAGGTCGGGCTTTAGTAATAGCGAGTGAGAATGATAATCTGGATTTTGCAAAATCAATACTTACTGTATGGCGGACACAGATTTCTGAAAAATATAAAATGAATGCATTGGCAAAAGCAATTGAAGAAGAAAAACTTGATACTTTTTTAATGCTTCTAGAGGATTTTTCATCGTTCCCCAAGCAGCTTAACGATGATAATAAAGGTCGACTGTTTAATATCGCCATTGTCAATGGCAGTAATATGTTTGTGAAATTGATGATTGAGAAATGGCATAAAACGATACCTGCCTTGTATATGAAAGATGCACTTGTTAATGCTGTGAGAGGTTGTCATATTAATGTTTTTGATATACTTTTAGAGAATGAAGTGATTTTTGACATTGTAATGCATGATAAAGTCTTTGAAAGCGCTCTCAGACAAGAAATTCAAGATGGATTTTATGATGCTGAAACAGATGAGATTTCTACAATCTATCAACGAATGGTTGATAAATTAAATATGCAGTTAACAGCCATTCATATTGTTAATGAAGACCAAAATTGTGAGAATGCAAAAAATAAATTAAGCCCTTAATCTTGTTGTTTTGTTCGTAAAGTGAATATTTTCTCAGTCTGTAAACTGAGGAATTTTCATTCGTGAAGATACCTCAGTTCAAAAAGCTGAGGTATTCCCACTAATTTATACTAGATTGTCATCATATCGAGTCTAGAATAAAAGCAGAAAATATTGAAACTCAAGTCTTTTTAGTAACTTCTTGTAGGGAACAGCTCTGAGGTTTCATCCCAAATTAAGTCTCTTTCTTATTGATGAGCATTGCGAATCAGAATCCCACTTTTTGAAGGGGGATGCGCACTAGCAAGTGCGCAAGGGGGATTTATGCTGGGGGCTAAGCTCAAGCAGCTAAATCCCTCTGCACGTACAGCTGCGCTGCACGTGCGTCTCCCTTTACAAAAGTGAGAAGATGTTCGCTTTGCGAACGAAGAAAAAGACAGTAGGTATTAACTCCAAACTCATCGCTGTTAACTAAATAATTCGTGGGGATACCTTAGCTTTACAAAGTGGGATCTTATTCGCTGCGCTCATCAGGAATTCTATTGAAAATTAATATTACACTGTAGTAGTTCTATTGGAGATATAAAATTCAAGCTCAATATAAAGGCAGATTCCTAGCAATATATTGTTTAAAGCCCTCAATATCTGCGGCGGCAGTTTGTATTTTCTGAACACCTAAATTAAGCATTTCTTGTGAAGCAGTTAGGGATAAACGTATGTAGCTTTGCTCATAGCTTTCTTGCGCGCCGAAGGCTCGTTGATCTAAGACAGCAACTTGATGAGCATAAAGTGCAAACATTTGGAAAATAGTAGATGGAGAGCTGAGTTTTTTAATATTCTCTGGTAAATTTTTATAAACTTCAGAAATACCTAAATGTTCACAAATCTCAGTGATATTGGGGTATAAATACATTGCTCCTTGAGGAATGGCGCAGTGTATGCCTTTAATATCATTTAAGGCTTTTGCAATGCTATCTCTGCGTTGCTGATAGGTAGAGACTATTTTCTCCAGATAATCCGAGGCTTGAGGGTGCCTGAATGCAGCTGCTGCTGCCTCTTGATGATAGGCAGGCACACACGAAAAATAGTTAATATTCAGCTTTTTGAATATCTCCGCTTCTTCTATTGTGGGTAGGACAGCGTAACCAACTCTCCCACCTGTCCAAGAAAAATTCTTAGAAAGTCCACTACTGATGATCGTTCTCTCTTGCATCCCTGGAATGCTTGCTACAGAATGGTGTGATTGTTGATCGAATATCAAATCCTCATAGATTTCATCAGAATATATTCTTACATTCTTATGGCATTTTGACAGAATAACGTCTGCGATCGCTTCTGCCTCTCTTTGTGAAAGCATTGAGCCAGTAGGGTTAGAAGGGAAATTTAAATAAATGAGTTTTGTTTTTGGTGTGATTGCATCTGCAAGTTGCTCTGCTGTCATCACAAAATGAGACTCTTCTTTTAAGAAAATAGGCACTGCTTTGGCGCCTAGATAGTTAATAAAGATTTCATAAATTGGAAATCCAGGAATTGCATAGATAACTTCGTCACCTTTATTGCAATAAATTTGTTGGGCAAAGCCGACAGAAGTCTTTGAGCCAGGAAAAACAACAATTTGTTCTGGAACAACGGATATTTTTTGTCTTTGCTTGATGCGTTCACAAATGGCCTCTCGGAATGAAAGTAAGCCCTTGGGATCGCAGTAGTGAGTATTATTTTTATCCAGCTGAGCTTTGATCTCGTCTTTTATAAAATGAGGGATATCAAAATTGGGATCACCAATGTTTAATTTAACCACATCTAAGCCAGATGCCTGTATTTTAGTGATATGATCGCCAATCTTGAAAGCGCTTTCTGTTTCCAAATGGATTATATTATCTGCTAGTAATTTCATGAGCTTGTTCTTCATTATTGTGGTTGAACAGAGAGTACATAATATGTTTAAGATAACTAAAAGGATGACGATAGATTAAATCCTTGAGCATTATTTTACTGATAGCGGTTCCTTCACCTGAGAGTGGAGTCTCATGCATACTGAGATCTGGATAGCAACATGGACTGATAAACAATGGCTGTGTATGCGATGATTCACTAATATCTTTGCAAGATATATTGAAAGAAATACACTCTAAATTGAGCACAGTAGAAGCCTTTGTTAGCACTTGAGCAATGTGTGGATGAATACGTTTCATGTCAAAAGATTGTGTGCTGCCACCGCGTTGTGGGCTTGGATCAAGCGTTAAAATTATTTTTTCCTCTGCTTCAGGAATATAGTCTAAGCTTAAACCTAGGCTATGTAAATTTTCTTTGTAGCCCAGATCCATTTTTAATAAGCCAATGTCAATGGTTTCTGTTAATGCATTCCTTCTGTCATTTTCAATCTCCATGAGTTGAGCAATGGTGTGAAGACCATCGCCGATGATGGAAGCCGAATGTAAAGAAACACAACTAAGAATTTTATTTTTAAATAAGAATACATTGTATGATTTTAAGGTGGGATCAAATTCTTCTATGACAATTTCTTCGCACTCCTCAAATACTAATTTCATATGCTCTAGTAAGTTGTGTTGTGTTCCTATATTGCAAATAGTATCTGCTTGATAGGCAAAATCATAAGCAGTCATGATGTTAACAGGGAGTTTTAAAGAGTTGAGTGACCAATTTTTATTTTCAAACGCCTCTTTTTTTATTTTTATCATTTTTGTGACGGGCAGTTGAGCGCGTCTTAAGATTTTGTTTACCAGCAGTCTGTCAATCCCAATAATAACGTTCGCTTGAATCGAGAAACTATTGATTCTATTCCAGAAGAAATAATTACGATTGCCCAATGGGATCTCAATCATCCAAAAATCATCATGCTCAATGATGGGGAGGCGCAATAGTTCTGCTGATTTTTTGTATAGCCTGGTGTTAATATACATGCGTTTAGCTAAGACATAGAAATGATATCGAATACTAAAATTGTAGTGTATATCTGCTGAAGGTGACATTAAATTTTGAAATTGCGCACAATGCTTGTATTCAAAACCAGTTTTATTATCTTGCTATAATTGAAGTACCCGCAAAGAATGATTATATCATCGGTCAATGGAACATGAACGCTAATATAACAAAGAGAAAAGAACAGCCAAATTTGCCGATCAATGCAAAACTATATTATCAAACAGCGCTTGATTTAGGTTTGCCAGTTCATTTTTATTCAGATGAACACTGTATGCAAGTTAAACTGGAAAATAAATACTATTACTTCAAAGGCTCGATTACACCGCTGAATCTCCGTTCAGATAGTTTCGTATCCGATAATAAAGCAGTTATGAATAAACTGTTGAAGGATGCGGGGATTCCCGTTGCCAATGCGGCATTGGTGTCAAGAGAAGATTTTAATAAATCAACCTGGGGAATAGGGAATTTAAAATTTCCATTAGTGGCAAAACCCACGAGTTTTACCTTTGGCGGCATGGATGTGCTTTGTAATATTAAAAATTATGAATTGCTTGAGAAGCATTTAGCTTTTTGTTTTGAAATGCATGAATTTGTTTCTGTCGAAGAGTTTCATGGTGGATTACGCTCATATAGAGCACTTTTGTTAGATAATAAAGTCATTGGTTTGCTAGAAAGAATTCCTGCGCGCGTTTTTGGTGATGGTGTGCATAATATTAGTGAATTAATGGCGATTGAAAATGAACGTAGGAAACCCTACATTGGAAAAGTAAGTATTGATGAATTATCTGTGAATGAAGAATATGCAATTCGCATGGAGGAGCTTGGTATTACTTTGGAGACCATTCCTAAAAAAGGTGAGGTCGTGATGTTATGCTATTGTTCTAATGCTTTATGGGGTGGCACGATGGAAGCTTTAGATATCTCTCTTATTTGCGAAGAGAACATTGATCTGATTTGTCGTGCGGCTAAACGCTTAAATTTAAAATTGGTTGGTTTTGATCTTGCCTGCGAGGATATTTCCAAGCCTATTGAACAACCCGGCTCTACAGGCATCATTATTGAAGCAAACTCAAATCCTGATATTAGTATTCATGAGAATCCGCTCTATGGTGAAGCGAATCGTGTCTCTCTTAAAATTTTTGAAAGTATTTTGAAGCGACATCCACGCTTATATGCCAAGTTGTGGTGGAAATATTTTCGGTAAATCATTTCTTTCATTTATAGCATTTAAGAAACAGGCAATACATGAAAGCCAGTTACTTTTTGTGTTAGCATATACCCACATGTGAAGAGCGTATCTAAATAAGCGTGTAATGGCACTGAAAATTACAGACGATTGTATTAATTGTGATGCCTGTGAGCCGGAATGCCCAAATATAGCCATCTCACAAGGCGAAGATATTTATGAGATCAATCCACATCAATGTACAGAGTGTGTTGGGCATTTCGCTCAGCCACAATGTCAGGCAGTTTGTCCGGTGGATTGTATTACATTGCATGAAGACTATGTTGAAAGTAAAGATGAATTGCAGGAAAAATATCAGCAACTTATCCGTATCAAATAAATCTCAATTTGCGCTTATCTTTATTTATCATTGCTTATCTTTGAGTTCAAAGTTACAGCTTGTACCATTCTCATATTCGCATCTTTTTTCGCAGCCCTCTACTTCACAAGGTTGCCAAGCATTACTTGGCATGATTGCTTTATGGTTACTGGCACCTTTGATCACGATCCAGGTATTACTGATCTCTTCTTCATTATGAGCAGGACCAATACGATAGTAACAGTCTATGTAGGTGCCATCAAACAAGCTTTGAAAGGGCTTTTTAACAGCTTCATCATCTCGTAGTGGTCTAAAAGTGAAGTCCACCCACCAATGCATATCTATATCAGACCATTGCCCTGTATCGAGATGGCCATTCACTATACGGGGTATGGGGCATTCGAAACGATCTTTTTCTATCATTTTATTAATGGTGTTCATCATATTGTCAGCATGCTCTGGTTCAGAATGGTTTTGCTGTACAGATGAGAGTGCAGGTTCCGAGGGGAGCGTTTGGTTACTTTGTTCTGTAACAGCGGCAGCATTGCTGTTTGGGGAGGCTAGGGTTTCTGCTGCATGCCTTGTTTGGCATTCAGTGAGCCTTAGATGAAGCGAGTCATAGTTTTTTTGTAGGCTTTGTTTTTCTTGAGCCATTTTTTCGAGTTGCTGCGCATAAAGCGCTGCTTGTGCGGCTTCTGCTTCAGGGCTTGTTGCTTGTGCATAGGAGGCTTTTATTTGACGGATTTCATTTTCTAGAACCGTTATTTTTGTTTGTGCTTTGTTTAAGGCAAGATTTTTGTCCGTGAGCTGTTGCTGAAAATATTGATGATAAACAAAGACTAAGCCTAAGCTAGCGCCGAGTAGTAGCAAAAGAAAGAGATGAATAATCAGTGATTTGCCCTGTGTCATGATGCTTTTAATGCGTTATAAAGTGCTGGTAACTACTTTGGGTTATCGAGCTAATAATCTTAAAGCTTTAGCTGTATTTATATGCAGTCATGTGGCTCGGATTTGTCTATGAAACTATTAATAAGCCTATCAACAAAATAGTAATCTTTTAAATGCCCCTTAGATATTAGTTATCATTCAAAATTTTTTGTATTAGGCTGGATTTTCAAGCAAAATATGTATCTTGTGCTGAGTATTAGGTGTAAGTAATCGTACCACCATACAGCGAGGCTCAGAATAGCTTGTGGATTGCTGAGTTGCTGAGAACTGAGCGTGTAGCTTAGAATCATGTTGTATGAATAATTTTTTATGTTTGTTATATAAATAATTCCGAGGATAAGATAGTGGACAACTTCTTTTATGGGTTATGTAATCTCTCATGGTGGGGATACATAGTAGTAACCTTAGTTACAACGCAAATCACAATTGCAGGTGTTACCATCTTTTTACACCGACACCAAGCGCACCGTGCTTTAGATTTGCACCCTATCATTAGTCATGCTTTTAGATTTTGGTTGTGGATAGGGACTGGCATGGTGACCAAAGAATGGGCTTCTATTCACCGCAAACATCATGCACGTTGTGAGACAGCGGAAGATCCACATAGCCCACAAATAATGGGCCTCAAAACAGTTTTGTGGCACGGAGCTGAATTGTATCGTAAAGAATCGAGAAATAAAGAAACCTTAGAGCGTTATGGTCAGGGCACACCAGATGATTGGCTTGAAAGGAATGTGTATTCAAAATACCCAAAGTTAGGCATTCTTGCTTTCCTTGCGCTTGAGCTTTTATTGTTTGGGGTACCTGGTTTAGCGGTTTGGTCTATACAGATGGCATGGATCCCATTTTGGGCGGCAGGTGTTGTCAATGGTATCGGCCATTATTGGGGTTATAGAAATTTTGAGTGCAAAGATGAAGCTCGTAATCTCTCTCCTTTAGGTATTTTTATTGGGGGGGAAGAGCTACACAATAATCATCATACTTATCCAACCTCTGCCAAGCTATCTGCTAAGTGGTGGGAGTTTGATATGGGCTGGGGCATTATTTGCTTGCTATCCTTTTTAGGACTTGCTCGTGTGAAGCGTGTTATCCCGAAAGCACACACTGCACCCCATAAGATGCAGATAGACACAGATACGCTCAAAGCATTAATAGCTAATCGTTTTCAAATCATGGCTTGCTACTCCAAAAAAGTTATTTTGCCTACTTTTGATCAGGAAGCACAAAATCTTAAGAGTGTGAAAAACCAGGTTTTGGACAAAATAAAAGATTTAATGATGAGAGAATCTTCATTGTTAAAGCCTCAAGCTAAAATAAATCTGCAAAATGCATTGTCAGAGAATCCTTCTTTATCTCTGGTATATGATTTTAGAGAGCGTTTACAATCGATTTGGAGTCAGACACAAGCTAAGGAAAAAGAGCTTATCGCAGCCTTACAGCTTTGGTGTAAAGAGGCAGAAGCAACGGGTATACAGTCTTTAGAAGAGTTCTCTGCCTACATTAAGAGTCTTTGTTTAGCGCCTGCTTAATGCTGACTCTTAATCACATTTTTGATTACACGACAAAGTTACTTTTTAACAGAATTTCCGATGAGCGTAGCGAATCAGTTTTCTCACTTTCGTAAAGGGAGACGCGCGTAGCGCAAGAGGGATTTAGTGGGAAAATCTTTGTTCGTGGCATAAATCCCCCTGGTGCTTCGCACCTTCCCACTTTACAAAGTGGGATTTTTATTCGCTTTGCGAATATTAAGAATCAACTTATAGTGCACTAAACATATTTGTGTAGAAGAGACAGTGCTTAATGAGAGAGAATAATAAGTGAATAAAAAAATCCCGGGAATACCCGGGATTTTTTTGAAAAGCGATTTTCAGTGCTACTTCATTTTTTCTTCGACAAACATAACATGTTTGCGAACGACTGGATCATAGCGCTTTAAGTTTAATTTTTCTTTATTGCGCTTATTCTTGGTCGTTGTGTAAAAAAAACGAGATTCAGTAGATCGCATAATTACATTAATAGTATCTGCTGCCATTGTAGGCTCCTTTAGACTTTTTCACCGTTGTGGCGTAAGACAGCTAATATAGTGTCGATACCTTTTTTATCAATAATACGCATGCCACGGCCGGATACACGTAATCGGACAAAACGGTTTTCGCTGTCTACCCAAAATCTTTTCCAGTGGACATTTGCTTTAAAGTCACGTCTTACTTTTTTGTTACAATGGGCAACATGATTGCCACGAGCTGTACCAATGCCGGTAATCATACATGCTCTTGCCATGATTTCCCCTTACCTGATTATGAATGATTCTGTTGAGCCAGCCTTTATATCAAATTAGCGCCTATTTCGCAATGGATCGCGCACAGGAATGACAATTGATGTTTTAGTTGACAGACAAAATTATAACACGGTTTAGTGTGCGGCGCTGATTTTTTGCCAAAAGCTGAGCTAAGCTCACCCTCTCCTGTCAACAGGAGGGGGGAAGTGCCTCTCCACTTTCGTTATCTTGGAATTTAGAAAGTTTTATGAATTAAATAGATTAGACTTTTTTGATATCCGAGATCTCTCAGTGTTACTGACATTTAAAGAGATACCCGATAATAAGAAGTACTCTTTCGTTTCACGCACAAGCATTTCTTATTTCCAGCATGATAATAAAAAAATGGTTTAATATTTCTGTATTTTTTAGAGGCAATCTATTTTGTTCGCAAAGCGAACATTTTCTCACTTTTGTAAAGGGAGACGCTCGTGCAGCACAGCTGTACGAGCAGAGGGATTTAGCTGTTTGAACTTAGCTCCCAGCATAAATCCCCCTTGCGCACTTATCAGTGCGCATCCCCCTTCAAAAAGTGGGATCCTGATTCGCTGTGCTCATCGATATCAAGACGCTTGATTCGGGTGAAACATTAGGGGGCGTCCCCTACGCTAAGACAATTCACCGTATTAATTGCTGTTCTTAATTTTCAGCTCACAGTGACAAATCTTGAATTAAGCACGGAGAAAATTAAGCAGACTGCTCTATTTCAGCTTCCGCAAGTGCTAAAGCATCTGCACGCATCGATTTAAAATGCATTCTACAGGTTGCTATATAGGTGTCATTGCCACCAATCAGAACTTGGTTTCCATGCGTCACCGCATGGCCTTGTTCATTAAGCCGTACATTCATGGTTGCTTTTCTTCCACAATGACAAATGGTTTTGAGTTCCTGTATTTCATCTGCCCAGCCTAACAAATATTGGCTACCAGGAAATAAATTGCCTTGAAAATCTGTGCGTAACCCATAAGCAAGCACGGGTAAATGAAGCTTATCTACAATTTCAGATAACTGATGTACTTGGTCTTTAGATAAAAATTGTGCTTCATCGATCAACACACAAGCTATTTTTTTTGTGGCTTCTTGTAGACATAATTGGGTCACATCAAATAAATGAGTGGTATCGTTAAAAGCGATTGCATCGGCATTTAAGCCAATACGAGAATGAATTTTTCCTGCTGTAAATCGATTATCCAGTTGGGGGGTAAAGAGAATGGTTCCCATACCCCGTTCATGATAATTGTAATTAGACTGCAATAAGTTCGTACTTTTGCCTGCATTCATTGCAGAATAGTAAAAATACAGTTTAGCCATGATTTATCTCGGTGTAATAACTTGTACGCCAGTATTGTTTGCCATGAGTACCTTATCTGCGCCGCGTTTTGCAAATAATCCACAGGTAACAACACCCACGATGTTATTAATATTTTCTTCTAAGGCAATCGGTTGAGTAATGTTTAAATGGTGTACATCTAGAATGTGGTTGCCATTGTCTGTCACACAGCCTTCTCTATACACAGGATCGCCTCCCAATAGCACAAGTTGTCTTGCAACGTGGCTTCTGGCCATAGGAATAACTTCTACGGGTAAGGGGAAAGCACCCAGCTGGTGTTTGTATTTAGATTCATCAATGATGCATACAAATCTTTCAGCAATGGCTGCAATAATTTTTTCTCGCGTTAAAGCTGCACCGCCCCCTTTAACTAACTCGCAATGATGATTACATTCATCTGCGCCATCAATATATACGCGGATAATGCCATCATTTACATCGGCAATAGGAATATTAAAAGATTTTAATTTTTCTTCTGTTGCTAAAGAACTGGGTACTGCACCAATGATTTCATGACGAATGGGAGATTGTGCTAAAGCTTCAATGAAGAGATTGGTTGTGGAGCCTGTGCCAACACCAATAATGGTACCTGGCTCAATTTCTGCAACAGCAGCAATAGCGACTTTTTGTTTTAATTCATTTTGTGTGGTCATGATAATATCCAAGTAAGTTAGAGTTATTTTTTTAGCATTTTTAAAATAGTGCGCCACTCATTTGGCGTAACTGGCAAGATAGATAAGCGGTTACCTTTTTGTACCAGTGGCATTTCTGCAAGTGCGGTATTTTCTTTTAAAGCACGCAGTGATATTACAGTGTCAAATTTTTGCTTGAGCTTTACGTCAACCATGTACCAGCGAGGATTTTCTGTGGTACTTTTAGGATCGTAATAAGGTGAGTTTTTTTTCAAGGCAAAATGGTCTGGGTAAGCAGATTTTACGATAGTGACAATCCCAACGATGCCGGGAGTATCACAATTTGAGTGATAGAAAAAAGCCTCATCCCCCACTTGCATTTCATCGCGCATGAAATTTCTAGCCTGGTAATTGCGTACACCTTCCCAAGGTTCGGTTTGATCAGGGCGCGTTGCAAGATGATCAATACTGAAGGTAGAAGGTTCGGATTTCATGAGCCAGAATTTTTGTTGCATGTGGTGTGCCGTGAAAGTTTGCTGAATTATTTGTCAGTAAAGACACATTTTAACATAGCTTTTAGCGGTCTCCCAAAAACAATTGGAATCTTAGGCTTTAGGATTTTCAAAAATACCTTGATGCGTTACAACTTTATCTAAGGCAATATCGGTCTCATTGCTAGGCACAAGTGGCACTTCTTGAAAGGCATATCCTAAACCCACTAGCAGTGGTTTGGATTGATGTCGACGAAAAGCAAAGGTGCGATCATAATAGCCTTTTCCCATGCCTAAACGGTGGCAATGTGCATCAAAAGCAACCAGAGGCACAAAGACTAAATCGAGTTTTTGTGCCTCAATGTACTCTGATGCTTGTTCGGGCGGCTCTAAAATTCCGTATTGATTCATGGCCATTTTCATTTTGAAGGTGTAGTGATAGAAATCTAAGGTAGAGGCCTCGGGTTTCACAATCGGCAGATATATATTTTTACCTAGCCTTGCAGATGTTTGCAGAATGGGCTTTGTGTCTAATTCGCCTTGTATGGGCATATATAAGGCGATATGTTGCGCTTCTTGAAAGAAGTCTTGCTCAAGGATGCGTAGCCATACGGCAATAGACGCATCATGTTGTTGTGATGTGCTTAAATTACGTCTTAGTTTTTTTATTTCTTGTCGTAAGGACTGTTTGGCTTGATGTGTCACTTAATCTTGTCCTTTAAAAAATAAAGGTGGCTTAATCCAGCGTGCCGCTACCTGTCGGTCTTGAACCCAAGGGTTCAAGTGGGTGCCTATGTATCTCTTCAGGCTTTCCACACAAGGTGGACTTGCACAACAGGGATAACAGTCTAGCTCCCAAGTTTTATAGCATCGGCTCAAGAGTCTTTAAGGTGTATGCAAACACACCAGAAAAAGCCAATTCATTACACGTTTTCTGCTTCCGTTACTTGTGTATTCACGGAAGTTTCAGAAAATGAAAGTGCAGACATGGAATTATTATCCATCGCAGCATTGATATTTAAATAATTATTTTGTTCTGTTTCATCTTTTTTAAGATCTTTTTGAAGCGCTTCATCAATCTTCGTTTGTAGTAGTTTAATCCGATCAGAAAAATCAGCAACTCTGTTTTCTCGATTTTCTTTGAGAGCAAGTAGCTCATGAGCAATGTTAAGAGCGGCCATTACAGCAATACGTTCCAAACCAATGACTCTTCCTGTCTTGCGAATTTGTCTCATTTGTTTATCTAGATAAGCGGCGGCATTTTTAAGTGTCACTTCCTTATCAGGGGGACAATTAATGCAAAATTCTTTATCTAGGATACTAACAAACGTACCTTTATCACTTGCTTTCATGAAAAGCGCTCCAGTTGGGTCTAATAGATGAAATTTTCTCTTTCCATTAATATTAGGCCTCGTAGGGGCATGGGGTCAACACACACACTGTGATAAGCTACAAACCTTTGAGTAAGTAAGCGCTTTGCAAGGGGTAAGACGATGAGCACGGCAAAAACAGAGCATTCAGTGTACGAACATATACAAACTTTTTTAGAACCTTTGCATTTACCCATTACTGCCTCCTATTTATTTGGTTATGCACTCTCTCAGGTGTTACAAGGTAAACATGATCCCAAGCTGTGTTTAGCTGCATATACAACACAATTAAAGTTGGATGAAAAGCTATCTCAAAAAATTGAACCACTCGTAGAGCCCATCATAGAGCTTATTTACTTGCAGTTATTAGAAACCTCAATCGAGTTGGAAAACATGCTTCCAAATGGTGAAATGCCTTTATCTGCACGTATTTATTCCTTAGTAGAATTCTTGCAGGCGTTTTTATTAGGTATTGGGCAAGAAACCTTAAGTGATTGTGTGGATGAGCCAGAAGCCTTAGAAGAGATGCTGAATGATTTTTCTGTACTGACACAAATGGATATGGATGAAGAAGATTCGGAAGAAAGCGAAGCTAATTATATCGAGATTATTGAATATGTAAGAATTGGTATTTTGCTTATGGCAGAACATTCGCTGTTTTTTATTGAACAACGACAGGCAAAAGCAAATCAAGTTCATCACTAAACTCTAAAATCTAATCGGAGAAATAAATGGATTTTGCAGCAAGGCGGCAAGCCGTTTTTAATAAACTTCCAGAAAATAGCTTAGTGCTATGTTCCAGTGCACCTATGCAGTTTCGCAATAGTGATGCAGAACATATGTTTAGACAAGAGAGTTATTTCCATTATTTAACAGGCTTTAATGAAAGTTTTGCCATTGCTGCCTTTGTTAAAAATAAAGAAGGGAACAAATTTATTTTATTTTGTCAAGACAGGGATAAAGATCAAGAAAGATGGTCTGGCACAAGAGCGGGATTAAAGGGGGCACGGGAGCAGTTTGGTGCAGATGAAGCCTATTCTATTTCTGAAGCTTCTATTCGATTTCCTGCATTATTTCATGATATCCATCAAGTTTATTATATCGTTGGTATGCATCTAGCTTTCGAGAAAAAATTATTTTCTTGGATAAATGCAATTAGGCGGCAGCAACGCAAAGGCGTTACCATTCCCTATACCTTTATTGATTTTCGTGTGTTGATAGATGAGATGCGACTCATAAAGAGTGCAGAAGAAATCAGCGCAATGAGAAAAGCATGTGATATTACTTTATCAGGGCATCGTAGAGCCATGAAGGCATCAAGCTCCGATTTGTATGAATATAGTCTTGAAGCCGAATTACTCTATGCCTTTTATCAAGGTGGGAGTCGGCATGTTGCCTATAATCCGATTGTTGCTTCTGCAAATAATGCTTGTACGCTACATTATGTTGAAAATAAAGATAAATTAAAAGATAAAACATTGGTATTAATTGATGCCGGTTGTGAATATGAAAACTATGCGGCCGATGTAACTCGTACTTTTCCCGTGAATGGAAAATTTACCACTGAGCAGCAAGCACTTTATGAATGTGTATTGGCATCTCAGTTGGCAGCAATTCAATCCATTAAACCAGGTGCACCATGGAATGAGGCGCAAAAAATTATTGTTGAAGTGCTAGTAACAGGCTTGGTTGAGCTAAGAATTTTACAAGGTGATGTCAAAGAATTAATTGAAAAAGAGGCCTATAAGAAATTTTATATGCACAACAGTGGACATTGGTTAGGCCTAGATGTACATGATGTTGGCGATTATAAAATAAGTAATCAATGGCGACCATTGCAAGCGGGCATGGTTTTAACCGTGGAGCCAGGTCTTTATATTGATGAAGAAGACACCAGTGTTCCTGCAAAATATCGTGGTATTGGTATCAGAATTGAAGATGATATCTTAGTAACTGAAAAAGGGTGTGAAGTGCTGACGGCTGATCTGCCCAAAACGGTTGCTGACATTGAAAGTTTTATGAAAAAGCATTAAGGGTTATTGTGAGCCAGTATCAGTATACAATTTTAGGGGGAGGGCTTGTTGGCGCAACAACGGCTTTAGCATTAGCGAAGTTTCATTTACCTATTTGTGTGCTGGAAACAAAGCCTCGTTTGAATGCACAGATCTCTGATCCCTTAGAAATGAATACGATTGCCTTATCTTATGCCAGTGCGCAACTGTATCAGCATTTAGGGTTATGGTCTGAGATGGCACCTTCTGTTGAGCCGATTCATGATGTTCATGTGAGTACACGTGGACATTGGGGAGGGGCACGACTTTCTAAACAGCAGGTCGCATATCCTGCTTTAGGTTATGTCGTTGCTACAGAGACATTAAAAAATATTTTGTATGAAGCTTTGGATAAAATACCAAATGTTGATTTAAGATTTTCATCATCATTGACACGGGTTCGTTTTGAAGAAGAGCAATGGTATTGTGAGCAAGACGATAAGAAAAATTTTAAGACACAGTTATTACTTTTAGCGGAAGGCGCGAGTAGTACTGTGCGTGATATGCTGGGTATTGGTACTTATCGTTATGAGTATAAGCATCACGTTATCATGGCAAATGTTAAGCTTTCACGGTCGCTTGCTGGATGTGCAGTGGAGCGTTTTATTGATGCCGGTGTGATTGCGCTACTACCATGGAAAAATAATATTGCAACGATGGTGCTCTCTTTTCCAAGAGAAAAAATTGAATCTTTTCGTTCATACTCAGATTCTGAAATAATAGATATCTGTCAGCAAGCGCTTGGACAGTCTTATGGTGTAATTGAAGCCATTGGGAAAAAAATAGTTGTACCGCTTAATATGCAGCTTGCACAGCAGCACTTCTTTAAACAATTATTGTTGCTTGGAAACAGTGTGCATAGTATTCATCCGATTGCAGCGCAGGGATTTAATTTGAGTTTGAGAGATATTAAGCGTCTTTATGTATCGATTGCAAAGAGTGCTGATCCTTCTAAATGGGGGCGCTCACTCTTTGAGTTAAGCGATTATGTGCGAACATGTCAGAGCGATCAGCAGAAAATAATTGCCGCAACGGATAAGCTCGCACATTCTCTAGAAAAAGTGCCTAGCTTCTTAAAAGCATTGAGTATTAATAGCTTTGATACTTTAATGCCAATCAAAGCGCTCTTTACGCGTTTAGCCATGGGATTAGATTTTTAATGATGCGTGTTTATGATTTAAAAACTGCCAAAAATGAATACCGTTGTGATGTGATTATAAACGGTGGTGGTATGGTTGGTTTAACTTTGGCATTGTTATTGGCGCAAGCAGAATATAAGGTTATTGTCCTTGAGAGTAATGCCAAAGCGCCTATTGTGCCTGAGCAAGCAGAAGTACCCACTGATTTGCGAGTGGTTGCCTTAACACAGGCAACAAGGCAACTCTTTGAAAAAATAGATATTTGGCAGAGTATTGCGGCTAAGCGCCTAGGTACCATGGAAAATATAAAAGTATGGGATCAAGTACTGAGTGGTTCTATTTTATTTAGTGCATTAGAAGCAAAAGAGCCTGATTTAGGCGTTATTGTTGAGCAATCTGTGATTTTAAATGCATTGCGATCGGCATTGCAGCATTATCCCAATGTACAGACAATCTATGCTGCGCAGCTGCAATCTTATCAGATAGAGGCCAATCGATTAATTGCTACTACACAAGATAATAATATCTTAAATGCACAATTATTAGTGGGATGTGATGGTAGCCAATCATGGGTGAGAAATTTTGCTGCCATTGGTGTAAAAGAAAAATCCTATGAACAGCTTGCCATTGTGGCAACCATTCAGAGTGAAAGACCTCATTTAAACACCGCTTATCAGCGTTTTAATGCAACGGGTGCATTAGCTTTATTGCCTTTATCTGATCCATTCACACTCTCTATTGTTTGGAGTGTCGAAACAGCCTTGGGTCAAGCCTTAATGATGCTTTCACAAGAAGCATTTTCACAGCAGCTGACACAAGAAGTAGAGGCTGTGTTAGGGACACTGACTGTGATGAGCAAGCGCATACAATTTCCTTTAAGAGAACAGCATGCAACTTCATATATAGGCGAGCGTGTGGCTTTGGTCGGAGATGCCGCGCATGTGATACATCCATTAGCAGGGCAAGGTGTTAATTTAGGATTTCTGGATGCGTCTGCATTGGCAGATGTATTGATACAGGCAACCAAAAAACATCGTGATATTGGGTATGATTATGTATTAAAACGTTATCAACGCAGCAGAAGAATGCATAATCAAGGCATGATTTATTTGATGCGTGCTTTTAAAGAAGGATTTACGCATACATCGCCTTTGCTGGGATTATTACGAAATAAAGGTTTAGATTGGGTAGACAGTCATGCTTGGTTAAAGCAGTTCTTTATTCAGAGGGCATTGGGGAAGTGATATAGGCTTCACGCACGAGTTTGTGTCCTTTGTGGGTAAAAGCTCATGTGCTGTGACTATCAGCCTCTAAAATTTTATAGATACGATAAAAAAGGAGTTTCTCGTGTTAAAGAAAACGCCGTTATATGAATCTCACAAAGCGTTGGGTGCAAAGATGGTGCCTTTTGCCGGTTGGGAAATGCCTTTGCAATATACCTCTATTGTTGATGAGCATATTAAGGTTAGGCAAAGTGCTGGTATTTTTGACGTGTCTCATATGAGAGCCGTCGATGTGGAAGGGGCAGATGCTACGCAGTTTTTAAGAACATTGCTTGCAAATGATATTAGCAAATTAACGAAAGATGGTATGGCTTTGTATGGATGCATGCTTAATGAACAAGGTTGTATTTTAGACGATTTGATAACCTATCGGATTGCAGAAAACAGTTACCGTATTGTGATTAATGCGGCAACAACGGACAAAGATTTAGATTGGATGCACACACAAGCACTCTCTTATCAAGTGCGTATCAATCCACGTTATGATCTTGCTATGATTGCCATACAAGGCCCACAGGCCATCGAAAAATTAGCTACAATTCTCTCTCCACAGCTCTTCTCTCAAATTTCAAAGCTTAATTATTTTTCAGCATGCAGTGATGAGAATTTATTTATTGCTCGAACTGGATATACTGGGGAAGCAGGTGTAGAGATTCTTTTACCCAATGAACAAGCAGCAGCTTTTTGGGACAAATTGATAGCACAAGATTTTCATCCGATTGGTTTAGGTGCGCGAGATACTTTGCGATTAGAGGCGGGCTTAAATTTATATGGCCAAGATATGGATGAAACGGTTACACCTTTAACGTCTAATTTAGCATGGACTGTTGATTTTAAAGAGCCTGAGCGATTATTCATTGGTAGAACCGCACTGTTGCGTCAAAAAGAAACAGGTATTAGGCAAAAATTAGTGGGCGTTGTTCTAAAAGAAAAAGGTGTGCTAAGGCCACATATGCTTGTCTATGCAGATAAAGAGGCTACGCAGAAAATCGGATTATTAACCAGTGGCTCTTTCTCGCCAACTTTATCAAAAGGTATTGGCTTTGCTCAGCTTGATGCTTGGGATATGCCATATTGTTGGATTGAGATACGAGGCAAATGCCTTGAAGCACAGATCATTAAACCACCCTTTGTAAAAGCAGGGAAATCAAATATCGATCTTTGAATTATATAGTACAGTGCAATATTGGTTTTAATATTCGCGGAGCGAATAAAAGATCCCACTTTTTGAAGGGGGACGCGCACTAATAAGTGCGCAAGGGGGATTTATGCTGGGGGATTTGGGGTCAAGCAGCTAAATCCCTCTGCTTGTACAGCTACGCTGTTACCAAGCGTCTCCCTTTACAAAGTGAGAGAAATGATTCGCTGCGCTCATCTAAAACTCATGTGTGAAGCTTATGAAAGCTAAAGTGTGAAGCGTACAATAAAAAAGGAGTTAAGCATGTCAAATATCCCTAAAAATATTAAATACACGGCCAGCCATGAATGGGCAATGCAATCAAGTGCAACAGAAATTACCATTGGTGTAACGGATCATGCACAAGAATTACTGGGTGATATCGTTTTTGTTGAATTGCCAGAAGTAGGTCGCATTGTAAAAAGGGGTGAGGAATTTGGTGTGATTGAATCGGTTAAGGCGGCCAGTGATCTGTATGCACCACTTTCAGGTGAGGTGATTGCTGTAAATGAATCTCTTGCTTCAAAACCGGAGTTGGTGAACCAAAGTGCTTATCAAGATGGATGGATGCTGAAAATCAAGCCCAATGATTTGTCAGAATGGACAGAACTGCTCGATGCTCAAAGCTACCATGATAATATTGAGACGACTGTAAAGGAGTAAGACATGCCATTTATACCGCATACAGAGGCAGAAATATCTGAGATGCTTGCTGCTATCAATGTTGCATCTATTGATACGTTATTTTCTGAGATCCCATCAGAATTACAGCTGAATGCACCATTGAATATAGCATCTGGCATGAATGAAATGCAGGCGACACAGCTTTTAAAAAAACGTGCTAATGAAAATATTTTACTGAGTAACTATATCGGTGCTGGATGTTATGAACATCATATTCCTGCCTGTGTTTGGGAATTAACCTCTCGGGGTGAGTTTATGACAGCCTATACGCCCTATCAAGCCGAAGCCTCACAAGGTAATCTACAGTTGATGTGGGAATATCAAAGTATGATGGCTTCTTTGATGGGGTTGTCAGTTTCTAATGCTTCTTTGTATGATGGTGCAACCGCATTAGCGGAAGCTATCTTGATGGCCTTAAGAACAAGACGCAAAGCCACAGCAAATATTTGGTTGCCCATGAACTTGCATCCACAGTATCGTGCTGTTCTCAATACTATTTTAAAACCACAGCAGATCCAATTACATGAAATCACTTATGAGCTTAATACAGGCACAATCTCTCTCTCTGCTTTGGAGAATATGCTGAAGAAATCTTCTTGTGATGTGTTGATTATTGCTCAGCCGAATTTTTTTGGTGGTATAGAGGCTGTAGATGAGTTGACCAATTGGGCGCATCGCAATGAAGCAACCGTAATTGGTGTCGTAAACCCCATGGCAATGAATTTACTGGTTCCGCCCGGAGAATGGGGCGAAAAAGGTGCGCAAATTGCATGTGGCGAAGGCCAACCTTTAGGTGTTCCCATGAATTATGGTGGACCTTATTTTGGATTCTTATGCTGTCAAAAAGACTTAGTTCGACAAATGCCTGGCCGTATTGTCGGAAAAACAGTAGATTTAGAAGGAAAATTAGGTTTTACCTTAACACTTCAAGCGCGTGAGCAACATATTCGACGTGGTAAAGCCACATCCAATATCTGCACCAATCAAGGTTTGCTCGTTACTGCTGCGACTATTTACATGAGTGTCATGGGACCTGATGGTTTAAAGAATGTCGCTCAACATTCTCATGCGCAAGCAGAGAAACTTTATCAAAAAATTCTGACTATCCCGGGTGTGACGAGTGTCTTTTCATGCGATAGATTTCATGAATTTGTGGTTCGTCTTCCGGTACCTGTTAAGCAAGCATTAGAAAAAATGCGCTCATCGGGTATTCAAGCGGGCATTGATCTCAGTGATTATTACCCTGAGTTAGATAATAGTTTGTTGGTTTGTGTGACGGAAACAAAAACAACGGAACAATTAGAAGGCTACTTTATCGCTTTAAGTGAAGCATGCCGTTTAGGATAAGAAAACCAAAGGATTTTTTATGATTATTTTTGAAAAAAGTATTCAAAATAGGGTTTCAGGATCTCAAGCACTCTCTAATATCGGTCATACAACCATTAGCGCCTCTGCTTTAAGAAAGTCTAAACCTTGCTTGCCTGAATTATCTGAGCTTGAAGTCATACGCCATTTTACAAAACTATCACAGAAGAATTTCAGTATTGATACAAATTTTTATCCGCTGGGTTCTTGTACGATGAAATATAATCCAAGGGGTGTGCATAAGCTTGCGAGTTTGGAACATTTCACTGCCTTGCATCCTTTGGCACCTGTAGAATTATGTCAAGGATCATTAGCCTGTTTGTATGAATTACAAAATGATATTACAGAAATTACAGGGATGAAAGCGACCTCCTTAACGCCCATGGCAGGTGCACAAGGAGAATTTGCGGGTGTGATGATGATCCGAGCCTATCATCGTGCCCGAGGCGATACTGAGCGTAGTGAAATGATCGTGCAAGATGCGGCACATGGTACAAATCCAGCTTCTGCTGCCATGTGTGGTTATACCGTTAAAGAAGTGCCAACGAATGCATTCGGTGATATTGATATTGCGGCATTGAAGAAGATTTTAAGCGCTAAAACAGCGGGTATTATGCTAACCAATCCCTCCACCTTAGGACTTTTTGAACGCAACATATTAGAAGTTTCTAAAGCGGTACATGAAGTGGGAGGTTTGCTTTATTACGATGGTGCAAATTTAAATGCTATCTTGGGCAAAGTGAGGCCAGGTGATATGGGCTTTGATGTGATGCATCTGAATTTGCATAAAACTTTTGCCACACCACATGGTGGTGGTGGGCCAGGAAGTGGTCCGGTTGCTTGTGCAGAAAGATTGTTGCCCTTTTTACCGATCCCAAGAGTTGCTGCATTACAAGAAGGCGCTACGACAAAATATTATTGGTTAGAAGAAAGAGATTGTCCAAATACAATTGGAAGGCTTTCAACTTTTATGGGGAATTTTGGTATTTTGTTGCGTGCCTATATTTACACAAAAATATTAGGCAGAGAAGGCATTCAACGAGTTAGTCAATTTGCAACTTTGAATGCAAATTATTTACTGTGCAAACTACAAGAGATTGGATTTACAGCAGCCTTTCCCCAAAGACGTGCTTCGCATGAATTTATTCTCACGTTAAGCAAGCAAGCAAAGTCACTCGAGATAACCGCACTTGATATTGCAAAAGCCTTATTGGATGAAGGTATTCATGCACCCACGGTGTATTTTCCCTTATTGGTGCCAGAATGTTTGTTACTTGAGCCGACGGAAACAGAGTCTAAGCAAACATTGGATCACTTAGTACAAGTGCTGCAAAAAATTTGGCAGACAATGCATGCAGAGCCATCCAGCATTAGGCAGGCGCCTAAAAATTTAGCCTGCCAGCGTCTCGATGAGGTGAAAGCTGCAAGAGAGCTGCAACTTACTTGGGAAACAGCTTACTAGTTTTCATTGATCCTTCGGTGTAGATTCTTTTGTGTTGCCCATTTACATCTGTGTAAGCTGCACTGCTCAAAGAATCTGCACCTTGGCTGAACGAAAAATTATTATCTTTGAGACAGCCTCTCATAACTTGGCGCATAGTAATAAGATGTAATGTGAATACATTGCATCTTATTCATCTCATGCACTGCGACTATATATTAGGTAAAATAGTCATTGGCTTGAGCAAGAAATTCGGTTAATATGCTGAAAGCCTAGTTAAAAGGCTGGGTTTTAATATTTCTAAAACAATAATCTATGAAGGTGATTAAGGACGATTTCCATGCGAGTGAAAGCCTTATTTTTAGCATCATTGCTTCTACTTACTTTGGTTTCTAGCACAATTGCACGTGCTGAATTAAAAAGCAATTTCTTATTAGGTGGCGAGTTAGGTATTGAATCTAGACGCGCACACTTTACATCCAGATATCAAATTGTGAATGTCCCAGCTTTAGTACCAGCACCTTTTGATGCAGTACTGAATGTAAATTCTGTTCGTGTTGCAGATGCTGGTTCTTTTGCAGGCTTACTAGGTGGTTGGCAAGTTCATTGCAGTCGCTGGTTAGCAGGCATTGAAGCAAATGTTGATTTTCATAATTTTGACAAGCATAAAGATTTCGTAATTTCTGATGTGCTCGTATTCCCTCCCTTTGGGCCTACTGCGGCTACTGTTGAATACAACAGAGGTAATACTTACGGTGTTACACTGCGTGGTGGCTATTGGTGGACACCTTTCTTCATGTCTTATGTGAAAGCGGGTGTGCAATATAGTCGTGATGAATTAACCTATGTGATCCCTGCAAGACAACTGCCCCCAGTCAGTGAACCTATCAATTATAAGAAAGATGATATTTGGGGCGTATTAGCTGGTGTGGGTGTTGAGTTCCCTGCCTTCGCTAATTCTAGTGTACGCTTTGAATACAATTACATTCGTACGGATAGATTCCTGATTGATGATAATGTTGGTTCAATGGTTGGTGTACATCGTATTAAGTACCCTGAATCACATGTTGGTAAAATTGCTTGGGTTTGGAATTTCATGTAATTCATAGTTACTCGCCTAATCACCTAAAACGCCGATCTGAGATCGGCGTTTTTGTTTTAATGTTTTGTTTTTGTAATAAGCTTTATTTCTTAATTTGTAGATAAAATTTCGCGCTGCACAATTGCTTCGCTGTTTATTTCTTCATATCTTTTATTGAGACTTTAAGAATAAATAATACATTTTTCCTAATTTCTTGACACCGCATTTATCTAGGGTTATACCTTTAGTTGTGTTTGTTTAACTAAATAACGTTTGGGGTAGAATGTTATGCAAAAATTATCTAAAGCAGTAATTGTGTCTTCAATTTTATTAGCAAGTGCATCTGCTGCACAGGCACAATGGCAATATAATTTCTTAGTGGGTGCATCAGCAGGCTATGCTGATAGAAGTGGTGATTATCACTTTACAACCGTAACACCTGCACCAGCGCTAGAAAGAACAACAATAGCGCGAAACCATTCTGATAGTGGTTTTATTTGGGGTTTATTGGGAGGCTTCCAAGCACATTGCAATAGTTGGTTGTTTGGTGCAGAGCTTAACGTAGATTGGCATGATTTTGATGATGCAAGACAACATCAATTTAATCGTGTTGCTGGCGGTGCGCTACAAGCAGCGAATACTGTTGCACGTTATGACAGAGGAACTGTCGTTGGTTTAACGGCTAGAGCAGGTTATCAAATGACACCTTACCTCATGCCATACATTCGCTTAGGCGCTGAAACCAGTAATGATGAATATTCTGTTGTGGGTGCCTTTGGTCCAGCAAATACACCAAGTTTTGCGATGAGTGATGATCGAAGATCTTATCGTTTCTTAGGTGGTGTAGGACTTGAAGTGCCAATTCCTTCTATACAAGGCTTATCTTTAAGAGCTGAGTATAACTATCATGGAAAGGGCAAAGCAGTTGATTTGGGAGGGGTGGCAAGTGACAATTTGACCTTCGTTGCTTCCAATATGAAGCCTAAAACGCATTCTGGTAAAGCTTCTGTGGTTTGGAACTTCTTATAATAGGTTAAGTAGTCAAATAAGTAACACCCCAAACCTTCCTTCAAAGCGCTCCTTAAAAAGAGCGCTTTGTTTTAATTTTTAAATCTCATCATAATCTATTTGCTTAGTTTACCGCCTTTGTGGAAAAATAAACTTAATTATTGTCATCAGGTTTTTGTTTGTGATAGATGAAGATGGGTTTAGATTAAATGTTGGGATTATTTTAGCTAATAAACAAAAAGAGCTGTTTTGGGGCAAACGAGTTGGTCAAGATGCTTGGCAATTTCCGCAAGGTGGCTTGAATGAGAATGAAGAAGTAGAAGAAACACTCTTTCGAGAACTCAATGAGGAAATAGGTTTAAAAGCAGAAGATGTCTCTATTCTTGCATGTTCAAAGAGTTGGCTAAAATATAGGCTACCTAAGCGGTTGATCCGATTGGATTCAGCGCCTGTTTGTGTTGGGCAAAAACAAAAGTGGTTTTTGCTTATGCTAGAGTCTGATGCTAAAAGCATAAAACTGGATGATTGCGCTAAACCTGAATTTGATGATTGGCGATGGGTAAACTTTTGGTTTCCATTACATCAAGTCGTTGCCTTTAAGCGTGAAGTATACAGGCAAGCATTATTAGAGTTTTATCCAGTCATTAATGAAAAAAGAAAAAAAATATTTATGCTTGATCCAATTGTAAAATAGTGATCATATAGACCCACAACAGATGATTCTTACCCGTAAAGGGCATAATGTTGGTTAGGCGGCAAGCGTTCGAGCAATAGGAGTGTATACAAAATACATGACTATTGTGAGATACGCGAAGCCAACAACACCGAAGATTCATCTGTGAGGTATAGTCACAGCATATGAGTTTTACCCGCAAGGGGCACAATGTTGCGTAGGCACAGAGGGAGCGAATCCTCAAAGGTGCACAAATAGCCCAGACTGAGGGTGAGCGCCTGCAGCCAACAAAACTTACATTCCGAATGTGAATGCGTATACCGGCATTGTTGTATAATTCATTTCTGTAGCGTCAGAAATCCCGTATCAAGTACGAAACAAGTTTTTATCACTTTTACTCATGCGTGAAGATTATCTTGATCTCGTGAGTCCATAGAAAATGCTCAGGAGGGGCTGTTGTTAAATGTTCTGAGGCAAATAGTCCAAGAAGTCAATGAGGCACAAGACCTTCAGGAGGTTTTACACCTGATGGTTAAACGTGTCTCAGAAAGTATCTCTGTTGAAGCGTGTTCTGTTTATTTAGCAGATAGACGACATAATCATTTCTTGTTAGCCGCTTCTGTTGGATTCTTAGAAGGTGTAAATGGAAAGATCACAATTGGTTTTTCCGAAGGTTTAGTAGGCCTTGTGGGCGAGCGTGAAGAGCCCATTAATTTATCTCATGCCAATCAACATCCTCGTTACCGCTATTATCCTGAGACAGGCGAAGAAAAATATCAGGCATTTCTAGGTGTTCCTATTATTCATCAGCGTCGATTGGTTGGTATTTTAGTGATACAACAACGCGAACCACGACGTTTTGATGAGGGTGAAGTCGCTTTCCTCGTTACCATTTCAGCTCAATTGGCCGGAATCATTGCGCATGGCCAGATTGCAGGGATGGTGGATGAGTTATCTAATTTTGATAATCAAATTCATACAACCATTCGGGGTGTACCAGCTGCATCAGGGGTTGGGATTGGTGAAGTCGTTGTTGTATACAAACAAGCAGATTTGGACACTGTTCCAGATAGAGTCATTGAAGATGTGCCGCATGAAATCATGCAATTTGAAAAGGCACTGGCGGATACACGCACTGATATTGAGCGTTTAAAGCTTCGACTAGAGAAAATGCTTTTACCAGAAGAGCAGAATTTATTTGATGCTTATTTAAGTATTCTGGATAGTAAGAGTTTAAAAGCAGACATTATTGAGTTGATTGAGGAAAAGCATTGGGCACCTTATGCCTTGCGTAAAATTATCAAGCGCCAGGTACATAAATTTGAAGCCATGGAAGATTTATATTTGCGCGAACGTGCCACAGATCTCATTGATTTGGGGCAGAGAGTATTAGCAAATTTACAAAGTGAAACAACGACGTCGCAGACTTATCCTCAACAAACCATTTTGGTGGGGGATGAAGTGACGGCCTCTATGCTCGCAGAAGTGCCGCAAGAATCTATTGTAGGTGTGGTTTCTGCCAAAGGCTCTGCAAATTCTCATGTCGCCATTTTGGCGCGTGCAATGGGCATTCCTGCTGTCATGGGCGCAAGTGGGTTGCCGGTTTATAAATTAGAAGGCAAATGCATCATTGTGGATGGTTATAATGGAGAGGTATTTACCTCTCCAAGCCAATCCATGCAAATAGAATTTTTACGATTAGCTGAAGAAGAAAAAGAGCTATATGCGGGCTTAAGCGAGCTCCGTGAGTTAAGAGCGGAAACACCAGATGGTGTGCGTATTCCCTTGTGCGCAAATGCAGGGTTGGTTGCTGATATTCGTCCTGCACTTCAAGCGGGGGCAGAAGGCGTAGGTTTATATCGCACAGAAGTGCCTTTTATGATTCGCGATAGATTTCCAGGGGAAGAAGAACAATATTTAATCTATCGGCAATTATTAGAAAGTTTTGCGCCGAAGCAAGTTACTATCCGCACATTGGATGTGGGGGGCGATAAAATGTTGCCTTATTTTCCAATTGAAGAAGATAATCCATACTTAGGTTGGCGCGGTATTCGTGTAACGCTCGATCATCCTGAAATTTTCTTGGTGCAATTACGTGCCATGTTGCGTGCGAGTAGTGGTCTGAATAATTTAAGAGTGATGTTTCCAATGATCTCTTCTATACAAGAAGTAGAGGAAGCACTCCGATTGTTAAGGCAGGCGCATCGTGAGGTGATCGATGAAGGATCGCCGGTATTATTTCCTCAAACAGGTGTAATGATTGAAGTGCCTTCTGCTGTATATCAAGCCCGATCTTTGATGACTAAAGTCGATTTCGCCTCGATTGGTAGTAATGATTTAACACAATATTTACTTGCAGTAGATCGCAATAACCCTTATGTAGCGTCTATGTTTGATTCATTGCATCCCGCTGTCATTGGTGCCATTAAAGCTGTAATAGATGCCGCCCATCTGCAAAACAAAAAAGTGAGTTTATGTGGTGAAATGGCAGGAGATCCTGCTGCTGTTGTTATACTCTTAGGCTTAGGTATTGATATGCTGAGTATGAACGCCCACTCTTTACCAAGAGTAAAATGGATTATTCGTAATTTTACCGTTGCACGTGCGAAACAATTATTTGAAGAAGTGAAAGATTTAGATCATGCTCGAGATGTCAGGCAGCATTTAGAAAAAGCATTAGAAGATGCAGGCTTAGGTGGCTTGATAAGAGCTGGCAAATAAATTGATTTATGCTTTTGCTGTTGTGATTGGTGCATTTTCGGGGTTGTTATCAGGGTTATTAGGTATTGGGGGGGGCGTTGCCGTCGTGCCACTACTCAGTTATGCCTTCGCTATTACACATGCGCCAATCCCTGCTGATATGGTGATGCATTATGCAGTGGGCACTTCTCTTGCAACTATGGTCTTTAGTACTTTATCCGCTAGTTTTTTCCAGCATAAAAAGAAGGCAGTATTATGGCCTTTATTCTGGTATATCGTACCAGGCACGGTTTTGGGTGGATTGCTCGGCGGATTTATTGCAGATTCTTTTTCTAGCCGCTTTTTAAAGATATGTTTTGCTGCCTTTTGCGTCTTCATTTCGCTATTATTTTTTAGGAAAGAGCCTGTTGAAGGTAGTGCTGAAGAAAAACAAAAACAGTCACTACGCATACCAAAATATGCCTTAACGGTGATAGGCGTTTTCATTGGCACGATTGCAGGTATGCTAGGTGTAGGAGGGGGGCTTTTGTTAATTCCCTTGTTAGTAATGCTACATTTTAGTTTGCCGCAAGCCAGTGCCTTATCGGTGAGCTGTACTTTACCTACCGTGATTGCGGGTACCGTGAGTGCTATTTATTTCGGCTGGGATGCGCCACCGATTGATTTGCCTAGCATAGGCTATGTTATTTGGCCTATCGCACTTACTCAAGGTATAGTTAGTGTGTTAACCGCCAAATTAGGCGTGCATATTACCCATACTTTGCCACGTTATTACTTAAGAAAGCTCTTTGCGACACTACTTTTATGCATTGCTTGGTTAATGCTTGCTGTGTGACATGCTAAAATGCATGCATGCTAAAATATCCAGAAATAAACCCAGTCATCTTACATATAACAGATCAGTTACAGATCCGTTGGTATGGCGTCATGTATTTAATAGGCTTCCTGTTGTGTTGGCTATTATTGCGTCAAAAAACAAAACGCTTTCCAGGTTGGGAAACGCAGGATCGTGTCAGTGATTTAATTTTTTATAACGCTTTAGGTGTGATTTTAGGGGGGCGCTTAGGCTATATCCTCTTTTATTCTCTGCCGGGATGGCTCCACGATCCAAGTATCGTCTTTCGTATTTGGGAAGGTGGTATGTCTTTTCATGGTGGTTTATTAGGTGTTGTGATCGCAACAGCGTTATTTGCACGAAGGTATGGTTACCCTATCCTGATGCTCGGAGATTTAATGGCTGCCTGCGTGCCTCTTGCTTTGGGCTTAGGAAGGCTGGGTAATTTTATTAATGGTGAATTATGGGGCAGAGTGACGGATGTGCCTTGGGCAATGGTATTTCCTTATGCGGGACCTTTGCCAAGACATCCCTCACAATTATATGCCGTGTTGTTAGAGGGTATTTTATTGTTTTCAATTTTAATGTGGTACACGAGACTGCCACGTAAGATTGGTTCTGTAACCGGGTTATTTTTGATTCTTTATGGATTGATTAGAATATTTGAAGAGTTTTTTAGGCAACCCGATCCTCAATATGGTTATTTGGCGTGGGGATGGTTGACCATGGGGCAGATTTTATGTGTACCGATGATAGTGGTTGGGGGCATCTTATTCATAAGAGCCAGAAAAGCAAAATTGATTGAACAAATTGTATAGAGGCATTTTTTTATGCAAGCATATTTAGAGTTGATGCAGAGAGTATTAACGCAAGGTCATTCTAAAACAGATAGAACGAACACCGGTACTTTGAGTGTATTTGGACATCAAATGCGCTTTGATTTATCAAAAGGCTTTCCCTTGGTCACAACAAAGAAATGCCACTTGCGCTCTATTATTCATGAGCTGCTGTGGTTTCTAAAGGGTGATACTAACATTCGGTATTTAAAAGAGAATCAAGTTAGCATTTGGGATGAGTGGGCAGATGAAGAGGGGAATCTTGGTCCTGTCTATGGAAAGCAATGGCGCTCTTGGCCAATACAAAATGGTGCGCAGGTTGATCAAATACAAACGGTTATCGATCAAATCAAAACAAATCCAGACTCAAGGCGTTTGATCGTCAGCGCTTGGAATGTTGCGATGCTGCATGAAATGGCGCTTCCACCTTGTCATTTATTGTTTCAATTTTATGTTGCAGATAACAAATTATCTTGTCAGCTATACCAAAGAAGTGCAGATATCTTTTTGGGTGTCCCTTTTAATATTGCTTCCTATGCTTTATTAACCCACATGATTGCACAAGTGACAGGTCTGCAAGTAGGTGATTTTGTTCATACTTTAGGTGATGCGCACTTATATAGTAATCACCTTGAACAAGCAAAATTACAACTTTCTAGAACACCTTATCCGCTGCCTAACATGGTATTGAATCCTGACATTAGCAACATTAATGATTTTAAATTTGAAGATTTTGTGTTAAAAGATTATCAATCACATCCACATATTAAAGCGCCAGTTGCAGTATAGGAGTGGCTATGAATATTAGTTTGGTTGTGGCTCGGTCTGAGAATAATGCCATAGGCCAAGCGGGCGGCCTTCCATGGCACTTACCTGATGATTTAAAGCATTTTAAGCAAACCACTTTAGGTAAGCCTATTGTCATGGGGCGTACAACCTTTGAATCTATTGGTAAGCCATTGCCTGGTAGAACGAATATCATTTTGACGCAAAATATTGACTACGATGCGCCTGGTTGTGTAGTTTTGCATAATAAACAAGCTGTGTTTGACTATTGCCAACATGACGATGAAGTGATGATTGTTGGGGGAGCTAAAATATATCAATTATTTTTGCCAGAAGTAACGAAGCTTCATATCACCATTGTGCACGCACATATTGAAGGAGATGCCTTCTTCCCAACCTTGATTGAAGAAGAATGGCAAGAAATTGCGCGTGAGAAAAAATTAAAAGATGAAAAGCATTTGTTCGATTATAGTTTTGTCACCTTGATTCGGCGTATTTGAATTTCAGATTTTGCTATCATATACCCACAATAGATTCCGGCTAAGTATTTAAAATTCAGCTTAAAATCTAAAAATCAAATGCGAAGGACATAGACTCAGTAAGGATAATGTTATGTTGTTTATTCGTTCAATCAGTTACTGCTTGGAACAAATACAAGCTTATTTTAATTATCAATTATCATGTACTGATTATGAAACGCATTTGGCAGAAAAATTCAGCTATAAATCAGAAACAACGATAACTGCAAAATTACCAAGTGAATTACTGAGAGAAGCACCTGTACAACACAGACGAAATAGTGAACCAGTAGCCGTTGTTGATCCACTTGTCACTCAGATTGCCGCAATGCATTTAAATACCAGTACATCGCCTGTAATGGGGGAAGTGCTCTTACATGTCAAAAATAATGAAGCAGAGAGTGAAAAAAAAGCACAAGATGTACTAGAGCGAGCAGAAGAGGATGTGCTACAGGAAGAACAATCTAACCTCTTACTTTCCGCTTCTTCTTCTCATCAGAATCGCAGTGGGCTTGAGCATGATTGGACGAATATTCCATTGGCGGGTGTAGGCATTATTAAGCAACGAGGCTTTTATCAAAACCCTTTACAGGTATCCACCTTCGTTGATGATATGCCTTTGCGATTCGGTGTCACCTGGCGACAAATCGTTCATTCTACTTATGATGATTTCATGAAGGTTTTAGGCAATAATCTCAAGCAAGAATCCTTAACCGATGTGAAAATGCTAGTATTAGCCCGCTATGCAAGGCAATTACAAATTATTAAAGCCTGGGGTACGAAGATCTTAGATGCAAGAGATCAATCTTTAAAAGCACGTGCATTAGGCAGTCATGATGTTGACCAGAAAGAAAATATTTTATTTGTAGAAACACAGAGGCAAAAATTTTTGAAGCAACCTGTGGATGCGTGGTTGATTGAATTAACAAGCATTGCCAGAGAGGAAGCGCTACTCTTATTGACGCATGTATTAGCTTCCCACAAGGTGAAGGTTGGTCCTGGGCTTGAATTTTCTCATTCTGCGGGAGATTCTGAAGATATGGTCAATGCTTGTGATCATACGATTATGCAGTTTTTCCTTTGTATGAAAGAGCATGACGCAAGAGAAAGTGTACGGATGCAGGATGTATTTCCAAGCCAATTACATACTCCAGACGCGATTATCATGAGTTTTATGTCTTTAACACATTATTTATCTCAAAATTGGTTTACAGAAGGGATGTTTTTAGCACATAAACAACGAGGTACCTATTTCAGATCCGATCAATATACCTTTGATCCAGATAAAACAGCAGCAAAGCGACGCAGTGTTTTAGATTTAATGTCGAAATTAGAATCACAGTTACCAGCCTTGTTTCAAGCACCCAATGTTTATTGGGACAAAGCTTTAATGCTTGTGGATGAGGCGGCTAGAGATTCAGCTTATTTGACAACTTCCAAAGGGTATTTTGCGAGCTACATGGCAGAGCCTGATAGATTGCCCATAACCTATCAGGGATTGCATACACAATTTGTCGAGCAAGCAGATCGAAAAACAGATAATGTGGTTTCTAAGCATCGAGCCTGTAAGTTTCAGTAACTTTCAATGATGTAAAATGCTGAAAAATACTCTGATAATGTAAATTGAGAAAAGACTTATTTATGTTTGAGTGTCTTGTAAAATATGTGGAAATCCGTATAATTGTAACACTCATTAGTTAATTGTCTGTCTTTTAAATGCCGCGACTTTCCCCTACTTTTATTGGGCATCTTGCCCACTACGCTACACACTGTTTGGCAAAGACATTGCGCATGCAGGTTGAAATGCATCCAAGTGTTGCCATAGAGAAGCCAGCGGTCTATTGTTTTTGGCATGGTACACACTTTGCGCCTGTGATGTTTGTGGGTAAAAAGATCATCAACAAATCTGCAGGCCTGGTAAGTACTTCTAAAGATGGGGAAATATTAGCTACATGGCTTAAGCATTTGGGTTATGAAGTTATCAGAGGTTCTTCCAGCAAAAAAGCAATTACAGGGGTTGTGAAGCTGATCCAAGCTGTAAAAGATGGGTACTCTGTAGGAATAGCCTTGGATGGACCCCGCGGACCTATTTATGAAGCAAAAGCTGGAGCTTCATTTATCAGTGCAAAAACAGGCGTGCCGCTGATTCCTTTAGGCGCAGCCTACTCGAGAAAATATCAATTTGATAAATCTTGGGATAAATTTCAAATTCCTTTACCTTTCTCTACAGTGGGTATTTACTTAGGTGAGCCGCTGTATATTGAAAAGAATCTTGATGCAAGTGTAGCCAATGAACAGATCACACATGCTATTCATGCGGCGCAACGTCAAGCGGCTACATTATTATAGTCTTCTGTAAACTCCGGTTGCTCGGAGGAGGCTCGACGCCTACCTGAACAATCATCTGCTGTGACTATAGAGGCTCGTTAATAGAGTAATGCCAGTCAGTTAAGAAATGAACGAAGTGAATGATTATCTTCCCTTGGTATCAAGGGAAGAAGCTCACCTTAAGTGAGCAGATGGATTTTTTTAATCTTTATTTTAAAAATCCTTCTCTGCACCTAAAGGTGCCTCTTTCTTTGATAACAAAGAAAGAAAATCAATTCGCTTCGCGAATATGTAATTCTATTAAATGCCAATTCTCATTTAACTGATTGACATTAGGTTAAGAGAGCGCTTTTCTTTCAAAGATTCATTTATTGCTGACAATATTCACAAAAATAGCTGCTACGCTGATTAATACGCAGTTGTATGATGAGCTTTTTGCACTTTGTACAAGGCATGTCAGCCTTGCCATAGACTTGTAGTGAATGACTAAAATAGCCAGGTTTACCGTCCGTATGTGCAAAATCTTTTAAAGTGGTACCACCTTGAGTAATGGCTTTCTTCAAGATTTTCTTAGCTGCCTGGACGAGCGTCTTACATTCTTGCTCTAATAGTTGATGTGCGGGTCTTAAAGGATGGATACCAGCTAGAAATAAACTTTCGCTTGCATAGATATTCCCAATACCAACCACTATTTTTTGATCCATCAAAAAAGTTTTAACAGCCAGTTTGGATTTTCTAGATTTTTCAAATAAATATGTCGCATTAAAATCTGGACTTAATGGTTCACAGCCCAAATGCGCTAGGAGTGGATGTTCAAATGGATGTTGGCCAAGCCATAACACAGCGCCAAAGCGTCTTGGATCATAATAGCGTAACCGTGCATCTGTATCGAAAATGAATTCTACGTGATCGTGTTTATCCAGCGGTGCTGGTGTGGATAAAAATTTCAAATGCCCAGACATACCTAAATGAATGAGAAAAAATCCATTGGCTACTTCAAATAATAAATATTTTCCACGCCTTGAGATAGATAAGATTTGAGCATTTTTGAGCGTTTTAGCGAGTTGCTTGCTTGGAATAGGCCAGCGTAATTGTGCTTGTCGGACAATCAGCTGCTTTATCACAGCATGCTGAACAACCGGCAACAAACTCTGGCGCGTTACTTCAACTTCAGGTAACTCTGGCATAGACGGCTCTTACTTTTTATAATTTGATTCTTCTACACAAATTGTCTTTTTCTTAGTTCGCAAAGCGAACATTTTTCCCTCTACCAATTTTGGGAGAGGGTGCCCTGTAAGGGCGGGTGAGGGTTACTTTCATTTATGCGCTACTTGTATTTAACCCTCACCTGGCTTTCAGCTATCCTCTCCCAAAATTGGGAGAGGCGTGATGATTCGCTTTCGCGAATCGACGGTTCTGCAAAAAAATAATTTTACAGTGTGTAATCAAAAAAAGTGATTAAGCGTCAGCTTCTTAGGATCTAGGTAGTACATCAAAAGCCAAAGCTTTGTAGCCAATATCCGTTCGATAATAAGCACCATCCCATGCTGCACGGTGTGCCAATGCGTAGGCTGCTTTTTGTGCTTCTTGATAGCTATCACCCAATGCTGTTGCACAGAGTACTCGGCCACCATTGGTTACTATGTTGCCTTGATCCAACAAGGTTCCAGCATGGAAGAGCTTATGATCGGCATGTGCCTGAATTTCTTTGATAGCAGGAATAATGATTCCTTTGTCATAATGACCTGGATAGCCATCAGCGACTAAGACGACGCCAAGTGCAATACGTTTGTCAAATTGGACGGTTACGCTGTTGAGAGTTCCTTCTATCGCATGCATGAAAAGTTCTGCTAAATCAGATTGTAGACGCATTAAGATGGGCTGTGTTTCTGGATCGCCTAAGCGGCAATTATATTCTAATACTTTAGGTTCATTATCTGGCGTAATCATCAACCCGCAGTATAAAAAGCCAACAAAGGGATTATTTTTAGTTTGCATTGCTTTGAGGGTGGGTTCAACAACCGTCGCAAGAATGGTTTCATATAAGGCATTATCAATCATGGGAGCAGGAGAATAAGCGCCCATCCCGCCTGTGTTAGGACCAAGGTCACCATTGTCTCTTGCTTTATGATCCTGAGACGTTGCTAAGGGAATGTATTGTTTGCCATCTGATAATACAATGAAGCTCACTTCCGTGCCGGTAAGAAACTCTTCGATGAGTATATTTTCACTGGCTTTGCCAAAGCGTTTTTGCGAGAGAAAATCATCGATTGTTGTTTGTGCATGAATGAGATCTTGACAGATCACAACGCCTTTACCTTCAGCCAAACCATCGGCCTTGATGACAACGGGAAACTGGCAATTTTGCAGAAATTGTTGAGCTTCTTGATTATTGCTAAAATACGCAGCCTTTGCGGTGGGAATGTTATGTTCCTGCATAAATTGCTTTGCATAAATTTTAGAACCTTCTAATTGCGCAGCAAATTGATTCGGACCAAATATTTTCAGATTGAGCGTTTGGAAATAATCAACAATGCCTGCAACTAAGGGAGCTTCAGGGCCCACAACGGTAAAAGAGATATTGTTGGTTTTAACAAAATTAGCCAATGCTTCAAAATCAAGCGGATTAATAGCAACATTTTCTACTTTGGGTTCACGGTAGGTTCCTGCATTACCAGGTGCTACAAATACGTGTGTTGTAATTTCAGATTGAGCCAATTTCCATGCAATTGCATGTTCTCTACCACCTTGACCGATGACCAGTATTTTCATGAATGACCTCAATTATTAGTGTAAGAAATACCTGGTTTTCGTAAAGACCATGGCGATTCCTAATGCGTTGGCTGTTTCGATGACTTCTGCATCTCTTTGTGAACCGCCGGGTTGAATAATAGCGGCGATGCCAGCTTGATGAGCAAGCTCAACATTGTCTTTAAAGGGGAAGAATGCATCTGAAGCTAAGACAGCACCTTGCAGTGATAAATTGTTTTGTTTAGCGCGCAAACAGGCAATTTCAAGACTAAAAACCCGAGAAGTTTGACCTGCTCCGATCCCTAAGGTTTGTCCATTTTTTGCTAGGACAATCGCATTTGATTTGACCGATTTGCAAACATCCCATGCAAAGCTTAAGTCAGTGAAGATCTCAGCGCTGGGTTGTTGCTGTGTCACTATTTCAAAATGCTGATCTGGGATCATGACATTGGATTGTACCAGAACACCGCCATCAATGCTGCGGAGATCCCATTGTGTCTTGCTACCTGTTTGGTTGGGGAGGTAGGACAGTAATCGGCAATTCGGTTTTGTTTGTGCAATTTCTAGAGCAACGGCAGAAAAAGCAGGTGCAAGAATAATTTCTACAAATTGGTTATTGAGAATGTGTTGCATGGTTTGCTCATCAACCATTTGGTTGAAAGCAATGATACCGCCAAAAGCAGATTGTGGATCGGCTTGGAAAGCATGTTGGTAAGCTTGTAATGCATTTTCTCCAAGTGCAACACCGCATGGATTTGTATGTTTGACGATGACGCAGCCAGCCTGCTTAAGGTTGTTAATAAGCGTTAAAGCGGCTTGGCTGTCTAAAATATTATTATAAGAGAGTGGTTTACCTTGCAGTTGTGTTGTTGCAGCAAGACCTCTTTTATGGTTGGGATCAAGATATAAAGCCGCTTGTTGATGAGGATTCTCACCATAGCGCAGTATTTCTTTTAATTCATATTGTAGATTTAATACAGTGCTGAAATTTTCAGTTTTTTCATCTTGATTTAAGCTAGTAAAATAATTTGAAATAATACCATCATATTGTGCGGTATGAGAAAAAGCTTTTTTTGCAAAAGCGATTCTGCTTTGATAGGAAAGTGCACCTTGCTGTGTTTCGAGTTCATCTATTATTTTAGCATAGTCATTGGCATCTGTTACCACGGTACACCAAGCAAAATTTTTGGCTGCTGCTCGGATCATGGTTGGGCCGCCAATATCAATATTTTCGATGGCGCTTTCAAGCGAAACATCTGGGCGTGCAATGGTTGCTTGGAAGGGGTACAAATTGACAACCACGAGATCAATGCCGGGTAGATCATGATTTGTCATAGTTTCAATATCTTGATCTCTTCTGCCGAGAATGCCACCATAAATTTTGGGGTGTAAGGTTTTTAAGCGACCATCCATCATTTCAGGGAAGCCGGTGTAGTTCTCAATTTCTGTGACATTTACCTGATGTTCTTGTAGAAGCTTTGCTGTGCCACCGGTCGATAAGATTTCAATATCATATGAAGCAAGTTTTTGAGCAAATTCAACAATGCCTTGTTTGTCGCTGACACTGATCAACGCGCGTTTAATGGTTCTTAGTTTATGCATACTTCACCTAATCTAATTGGTATTCAGATAATTTCTTGCGTAGAGTTCCTCGGGCAAGTCCTAGCCATTTCGCTGCTAAACTCTGATTACCATGACAGAGATGTAAAACTTTTTTAAAGAGTCCAAGTTCAACTTCTTTGATAACAAGTGCATGCAGATTTTCAATCCGGTGATCTTCCATGGTGATAATGTATTGCTCAATCATATGAGAAACAACATCACGTAATGGGAGTGTTTTGCTCTCTACTGGAGGGGATAATTCTATTGTTGTCATAATGATTATTTTTATTATTAATGGTTGCGTTGTTCGTTTTCAAGCAAGGTATCAAAAAAAGATTCAATCAATTGTAATTGTTCGTTTGCATCGGTTAATTGATTAAATGCGAGCCTAAAATGGCTGCTAGCTCTCTGGCCTTTGCTGTACCAAGAAACGTGTTTGCGTGCCACGAGCACACCGCGCTCATTGCCATAGAATGCATACAGATTTTGTAGATGATTTAATAAAGTGTCTCGAATAGTTTGCACACTGGGGGCTGCAAGTATTTGATTGGTTGTTAAGTAATGATGGATTTCATTAAATATCCATGGATGACCTTGAGCGGCTCTCCCAACCATGATGGCATCTGCATTGGTGAGTTCTAATACTGTTTTTGCTTTTTCAGGGGTTGTAATATCACCATTTGCGATGACAGGTATGCTTACTGCTTCTTTGATGGCGCGTATGGTTTCATATTCTGCATCCCCTTTGAACATGCAGGCTCTGGTTCTTCCATGCACAGCCAGTGCTTGAATACCACAATCTTCTGCCATTTTAGCAATGCGTATACCATTTCTGTGATCTTTATCCCAACCAGTTCTAATTTTTAAGGTGACGGGTATTTCGACAGCTTTAACAATTGCACTTAAGATTCTCTGTACTAAGGGTTCATCTTGAAGCAAGGCAGAACCAGCAAGTGTATTACATACTTTTTTGGCAGGGCATCCCATATTAATATCAATGATTTCTGCCCCTTGATCTTGGTTAAAGCGCGCAGCTTCTCCCATTTTCTGAGGATCAGAACCAACAATTTGCACGGAGCAGGGTCTGGTTTCGCCATTGTGATTAGCGCGACGTTTGGTTTTTTCGCTACCATGAAGCAAAGAATTTGCGCCTACCATTTCCGTTACGGCAAGGCCAGCACCCAATTCTTTACAAAGTTGCCTAAAGGGTAGATCGGTTACGCCCGCCATAGGCGCTAATATAATAGGTTTTTCAATATGGTAAGGGCCAATTTTTAGGCCTTTATCATAATTTCTAAGGGATGCGCTTGTCATTGCAAAGACTCCACTTAAATTATGCAATCTGAGGACGTTTGGTGCCAACCAAGAGAATCCAACCGTTATCAACACAATAAGGTTTGAAATCAAACCAGGTTTGGTAACAATCTAAAATGCCATCTGCTTGAGTCTCTAAGAGTCCGGATAAAAGAATGGTACCACCCGGTAAGCATAAATCTGCTAGGATGGGGGCTAAGCTTAAAAGTGGATTCATCAGAATGTTTGCAACAATCAGCTCACAAGCCGGGATAGCAGAATCAACACTGGTATAGAGTTTTAATTGATCCGCATTGAGAGCATTTTTTTCGGCATTCATTTGTGAGCTTAAAATGGCTTGATCATCATGATCAATGCCATAAGCAATCATTGCGCCGAGTTTGAGGGCACTGATTGCCAGTATGCTAGTGCCACAGCCAAAATCGATAATTGCTTTATCATCGAGCTTATTTGATGCTAACCATTCTAAACATAGTTTTGTGGTTGGATGCTGCCCTGTGCCAAAAGCAAGACCAGGATCCAGTGCAACAATGGTTCCCTCAAAGGATGCATCTGGCGCTTCTAATGATTGCGTTGGACATACCCAGAGTGAATTGCCAAATTTTTGCGGTTTAAAATGTTCCAACCAGGCGGTGGTCCAATTTTTATCAACCAAGGGTTGATAAGAAATAAAACAAGTTGGACAAATTTTATTTAAGTACAAGGTTATTTTTTCGAGATCGCAATCGATAGGAAACAAACCTGTCGTAACCACTTTATCCCATAAGTTAACTTCTTGTGGGGAAGGTTCAAAAATGGGATTGTCTTCACCGTCTTTATAAGTAACAGCCAGCGCGCCTTGTTCTTCAAGCGCACTGGTAACAGTGTCCACTTCAGCTTTTGGTCCCGTAATAGATATTTCGTGCCACGACATTTTCAAGATTTCATTTTCTCTTCTAGGTAATGAATGGAGGTACCGCCTTTTTTAAATTCGCTATCCTTCATTAAATCTTGATGAAGTGGAATATTTGATTGTATGCCATCAATGACAATTTCATTCAAGGCATTATTCATACGGCTAATAGCTTCATCACGCGTTTTTCCATGTGCGATCAGTTTTGCAATTAAGCTATCGTAGTTAGGCGGCACTTTGTAAGAGCTGTAAATATGAGAATCTACGCGCAGACCAGGACCACCTGGTGCATGGAACCAATCAATTCTGCCTGGACAGGGTAAAAAGGTTTTTGGATTTTCTGCATTGATGCGACATTCAATCGCATGACCAGAAATTTTGATATCACTTTGTTGAACAGTTAAAGGCATACCAGAGGCAATCTTAAGCTGTTCTTTCACAATGTCGATACCAGTGATCATTTCTGTTACTGGATGCTCAACCTGAACACGGGTATTCATTTCAATGAAGAAAAATTCGCCATCTTCATATAAAAATTCAAAAGTACCCGCGCCACGATAGCCAATTGCTTGACAGGCTTCGACGCAGATGGTGCCAATTTTTTGACGCTGTTCTTCGGTGAGAAAAGGCGCTGGTGCTTCTTCTAGTATTTTTTGATGGCGACGTTGCATAGAGCAATCACGTTCGCCTAAGTGTATAACATGCCCAAAATTATCAGCCAATACTTGAATTTCAATATGGCGTGGTTTGCACAGATAGCGTTCCATGTAGACCATATTATTGTTAAATGCTGCTTGGCTTTCTGCGCGTGTTAAAGAAATGGCATTTAGCAGTGCGGCTTCTGTATGTACAACACGCATACCACGACCACCACCACCACCTGCAGCCTTAATAATGACAGGGTAGCCTATTTGCTTAGCCAATTTTAAATTTTCATCAGGATTGTCATCAAGAGGACCATCTGAACCAGGTACACAAGGTACACCTGCTTTTTTCATCGTTAGAATGGCCGATACCTTATCACCCATTAAACGAATGGTTTCAGGTTTAGGGCCAATAAAGACAAAACCACTTTTCTCGACTCTATCTGCAAAATCTGCATTCTCAGCTAAGAAACCATAGCCTGGATGAATAGCAACAGAGTCAGTTATTTCAGCCGCAGAGATAATTGCGGGAATATTTAAATAACTTTCCTGGGAGGGGGCTGGCCCTATACAAATAGCTTCATCAGCCAAGCGCACAGGTAAGAGTTCTTGATCAACTGTTGAATAAACTGCAACAGTTTTAATGCCCAGTTCATGACAGGCTCTTAAAATTCTAAGCGCAATTTCGCCACGATTTGCAATAACAACTTTATCTAGCATAACGATTACTTAATGATTACTAAAGGTTGACCATATTCTACGGGTTGACCATTTTCTACGAGAATGGCTGCAATAACCCCACTTTTATCTGCTTCTATTTGATTCATCATTTTCATGGCTTCAACGATGCAGAGTGTATCACCTACCTTTACTTCTTTGCCGACTTCAATAAAGCTAGGCGCTTCTGGTGAAGGCGCTCTATACAGCGTGCCAACCATTGGAGAATTAACAACGTGTCCATCAGGCATATGAGTGGGGGCTTGAGATCCACTGCTAGGTGGAGCGCTTTGCTCAACGATATGCGTGGTAGACTGAATGCTAGGTGCCGTAGAATGTATGGGAGGCATAACCATAGAGGGAGAATAGGTAGGAACATCAATACGGCTGCGAATGCGTACAGATTCTTCCCCTTCTTTAATTTCTATCTCGGCTACGCCAGATTCATCTACAAGCTCAATTAATTTTTTAATCTTACGAATATCCATAAACTTCTCGGTAATGTGAAAAATAGTTAGTGTTTAAGAATTGATAATGCTGCATTGAGGGCAGCATAGTATCCTTGTGCGCCTAATCCTGAGACTACGCCCACAGCGATATCGGAAAAATAGCTATGATGTCGAAAGGCTTCTCTTGCTAGCGGATTACTTAAATGTACTTCGATAAAAGGAATCCCTGTGGCAAGTAGTGCATCTCTAAGACTGATGCTGGTATGAGTTAACGCTGCAGGGTTGATGATTAGGAAATCGACTTTATCTTTGCTCGCCAAATGAATCTTTTCTACCAGCTCATGCTCAGCATTGGATTGAAAGCACTCAAGTAAGTGACCTTGAGCAAGCGTGTGTAATGTATCATTAATTTCTTTTAAGGATACATTACCATAGATATTTGGTTCTCTTTGCCCCAATAAGTTCAAATTGGGGCCATGGAGGATGGTTATTTTTGCCATCTGCTTTGATAAAATCACCTTGAAGTGCAACTTGTCGCCGATTCTGCCTGAATCCATGCAAGATGTCTACAAGATAAGCCCATAATACCCACAATCGTACAAAAAACGACCAGTTACAATGTTTTTTGACTAACTTTTTATTATTCCATAACTAACTTTATTTCTGAGTCGCTCTTGTGCGTGGCTAACAGTTTTTCATCAAGGAATTGTTTGAGCAGTATCAGTTCTTCTAGGCCAGATTGAAATTGTAAAGTGAAGAGCAACCCACTCATTTTAGACTGTTGTAAGTTAAAATTAAAATGACATCCCTCTAGCTGTGTTTTTTCACCAATCGATTTATAATATTCCTTCAACTCAAACACTAATTGTTCTGCATATGCTTTTAATTGAGACAAATTAGCTTTGCTGTCAAATAAATATTCTACTCTATGTGTTAGCCTGTGTTGTGTGGAGAAATTGATAACGGGATTTTTAGAAACCATGCCATTAGGGAGCTTTATGGTTCTGCCTGTTGAATAAGCAGGTTGTGCCTCGTAAGTTTCGTGTATAGTGATGTATAAAGGGCCAATTGATTTTACGCGGCCGGTAATTTTTCCAACTTGAACCGTATCGCCCTCGAGAAATAATTCTCTCCAATTAATAATAAACCAAGCAATAAAATTGGTAATATTGTCTCGTTGTGTAATGGTAACAGCAGCAGATAAGAAGCCAATAAAGGCAAGTATTTGGAAGAATTTATCTATCCAAATTTGCACGAGCAGCATAAAGAATATAATTAAGAAAAGATATTTTAATCGAGTCCGTACCTTTTCTTTGCGTCGAACCATTTTGACTCTAAATTTTACAAATAATACGGCAATTAAATAGAGAAAAAGAAAAATAACGGTAAGAAGCGCCGTTTCTAGAAGATTTTCTTTAAGGGGTGCTGAAAGTGCTTTAATGATCATACTTTAATCTTTAATTGCGTATACGCCTTCACAGATGATTTTTCCCTTCACAGGCGCCTCAAAGAATGAGTCGTATAATGCTTTCAGGCATTCAACAATGAGGGCACACATAAACATTTGGCCAATTATATATGAATTTATTCGATTCAGCATCGAAAAAAATTAGGCAACCCTTCATGCCTTGCCGCTAAAATTTATGTGCGGTGATTATATGTGAGTGGCGTTTTGAAAAATTAGCTGCTCAACAAATAATCATAATCACTTTCAATTTTATGTGTACTCAAGCAATTTAAGAAATTTGCAAAGCACATCCAAGCAGCAATGGCATTTAAATCTTTAATTTGTGGAGGCAGAAATTTAGGTGCGATGACAATGCCTTCTTCAACGAGTTGCGCTAAATCACGAATATCTTCTAAATTTGTTTTTCCACAAAATAAGATAGGAATGCGTTCTAATTTACCTTTTTTAACGGCAAGCTGTATAAAATTATAAACCGTCACAAAACCCTTTGTATAAGATAAGTCCTTTGTAAAGGGGCCCATGGTTGGTAAGCTGCCTCTAAAAACGCGTGTTGTAAAAGAGTAGGCTGTATCTTCATCGTATCCTTCTTCTAAGAAGAAATTAAATATTTCAACAAAGGTTGCGCCTTCTTCTGCTAACTCGATAGCTCTAATACGATTCGCCAGTTTTTTTAAACGTGCTGGAAAGGATACCAAACACAAGATTTCCATGAGTACAGCCAAACCTTCTTGTGTGACAGTGGAAGAAGGAGGGCCTTTGCTTAAGAAGGTACAGTAAGGTTGTAGTTTTCCATTCAATGTTGTTCCAATATGTACTAGACCTTCGTGCACTTCTAAGAGATTCAGATCACGTCTATTAAATAACGCATCTTGTCGCAGCTTAATGTAATCTGCACCTGCGGCTGCGTCAGAAACAATGCCATCACTGATAATCACTCTTAAGGGTTTATCTGCTTCTTGAAAATGCCTAGAGAGTTTTTTTTGTAAAATTTCAACGGCTTTCTCAGCATTAATCGTTCTTGGATCTTCTTGAACGACTTCGCTTTTATCAATCTGACAGAGCGCCTCTGTCATTAATTGACCTAGTTCTGCAATCGTGGGATCACCCGCATGAAAGACATCTTTTGCAGATCCATACAATAGCTTAGATAGATTTGAAAACTCAGGCGTGCCGCAGGCTTCTAACATACGCAATACAAGTACGTATTCATTGCATTTTTTCTTCAACATTTTGCCAACTGTATTGAATTGGCCTAGTTTTCGAGTAACTTGTCTTTCTATGGTATAAAAGACTTCTCGTTGCGCATTAAAATCTATTTTATTCTGCTGAAGATAATTTTCTTGAGAAATTTTAGGTTGTTGTTTGCATTTGTGCTTAAAGAAATCTTGTTTGATAGACTCATTCCACTTTATGGCATCTAAGATACGTATTGGCTCCTGTGCTCTCACCAGCTCATCTGAGAGCGCCTTGATATTTTCAAGGTAGGGTGTAGGTGTTTTGCGCTTGGTCATCATATCTTTTGTTGCTTCAGCTTCGATGATGGTTTGTTCTAACATAATTCTAGCTGATTCCTCATGTGCTGTGGCCAATTATTCTAAAATTAGATCTTCTTTATTAAGTCATTTGTTGAGGGTATATTTTGCTAAGCCTTGCAAGAAAAGGCGCTAAACTGCTTTTTCCGATTAATCGTTCTTCTCGGGCTTCTTTTCCATCTGTGTCAAAAAACAGTATTGCAGGTGGCCCATAGATATTTAAATGATTGATGAGCGCTTGTTTTTCTGCGGTCATTTCTGTCATATCAATTATGAGCAGCTGCCAATTTTTCAGCTTTGATTGTGCGATTGTATTTGCAAAAATGACTTTTTCATTGTCTTTACAGGTCGTGCACCAATTTGCATAGGCTTTTACTAAAGTGGGAGATTGATGTTTTTGCGCCGTTATCAAAAATTGATGAAGATCTTCAATTGAATCAATGGTTTTAAAGTGAAGATCTGCAACCTTGTTTTGCGTTGTGCCATACCATAAATTTGTTAATAGTTGTTGAGGACTATTATCATTGTGTTTAACAGTAAGGAGGCACATACAGGCCGCTAACATAAATAAAACACCTATGCGCGCGCTGATTTCTTTGAGATGAGAGAAGGTGCCTAACCAATAGGCTATCAGTAAACACCATAAAGACCACAAGATAAGCGCTGTTTGACTGCTTAGTATGCGGCTGATAAGCCAAATACTTAAGGCAAACAAGATTGCAGCAAAAAATTTGTTAACAATATGCATCCATTGGCCAGCTTTGGGTAAATAATGTCCCCCTAAAGTTCCGGCTATCATCAAAACCGATCCCATGCCCAACCCCAGACAAAAGAGTGTGCTAGCGCCGAGCCAGTAATTTCCTGTTTGGGCAATAAAACTTAAAGCACCTACCAGCGGTGCACTGACACAAGGTGAAGCAATCAATGTTGCGAGTGTGCCCATGACCACAGCATTTAGATAACTACCCGCTGGAAAGTTCATTTGCCATTGGCTTATTTTATTTTGGAGGCTGGATGGTAAACCAAAATGTACAATACCTACCTGCACTAAGCCGAGATACATGAAAATACTTGCAAAAGCAGTAATAAAGAGTGGTTGTTGAAACAAGGCTTGAAAGTTTTTTCCTAAAAAAACAGCAATGACACCGAGCAGTGCTAAAGTCAATGCCATGCTCATTGTGTAACTTAGCGAAAGAAGAAATGCTTTTTTTGTATTGAGTTTTTTCTGACCTATAATCACTGAAGATAAAATAGGTAGCATTGGTAGTACGCAAGGTGTAAAGCTTAAGAGCGTACCTAAGCCTAAAAAAGTTAATAATGTTTTTAAAATAGATGCACTAAAAAGTGTGTTTGTCTCAGGTGTCGTTGGTGACGTGGGCTTAAGTATGGTATTTTCTGGTGCCAGTGTTTTTTGCGATATATTCTGACTTTCTGTTAGGGTGAGGATTTTGTTGTTTTGCCAATGTATATTAAAAGATTTATCTATAGGTGGATAGCATAGACCTTGTTCTGAACAGCCTTGATAATGAACTTTAAGGGAAGTTGAGCCTGGCACTATATTTTTAAGTGCTAAGCTAAACTCTAAGATCCCCTCATAAATGGGTTGTTCTCCAAAATAAGGATCATGAATGATCTTGGCTGGTGGCAATTCTAAATCTGAAAGCTGAATTTCTTTCTTGCCTTGTTCAGAGTGCAGGAAGAGAGAGAGTTGTTTTTGATAGAGATAGTATCCAGGCGCTAAGATCCAGGAGAGTGTAATATCGCCTTGTGGATTGATGAAGCTTTGTAGCTGGAAGGCTTGCGCTTGAGATAAGAAATTACTTTTAGAAATACCCAAGCCTGTTAAATCATTCGATTGTGTTTGAGCCGATGCTAGGATAGGCGCACTTAGTATGCAGCTAAGGATCAGTGTCAACGCCAAGACGAGATTTTTCATATATTTTTTAACTTTATTACTTTTTTATTCAAATGCTTTCAATGCTAAGGAGCCAGTGTGAGTACTGATTATTGTGTTATTTATTGTACCTGTCCAAATCGAGAAACGGCTGAGAATTTGTCGGCATTATTATTAGAAAAACGCTTAGTTGCGTGCCTTAACATTGTGCCTCACTTAAGCTCCCATTATATCTGGCAAGGTAAAATAACAAAAGGTGAAGAACTTTTGCTGATCATTAAAACAAAAACAAGCAAACTAACTCAGGTTGAGGCAGCTATTTTAGAAGTGCATCCTTATGAGTTTCCTGAGTTTATTGCAATGCCCATCATCTATGGCAATCGGCAGTATTTGGAGTGGGTTAACGAAGTGGTAGATTAAGAATAGAAGTGTTTTCAAAAAAGCCATTTTCTGTTGATCCTTACGTTGCAGATTTTTGAGCATTACTCTTTTATAGCTGTGTAAATTGAGTTGCTCAAAAAATCTGCGCCTGATCTGAATAAAAAGCTATTATTTTTGAGGTATTTCCTAGATTATTCTGCATCAAGTACAACACAATTTCGACCTTGAGATTTTGCCGCATATAAAGCTTTGTCTGCGGCTTGCACGAGTTTGCCGACCGTATTATTGGTTGTGGTAAATTCAGCCAAGCCACAGCTCACTGTTGCCGTAAATTCAACAAGTGGATCACTGCTTTGATGTAACAATTTTGAAAAACCTTTACGGATGTCTTCCAGTAAAGGCAAAATTACATTTCTATCTGTTTGTGGCAGAATAATTGCGAATTCCTCACCGCCGTATCTGCCAATACTATCTGTTTTACGCAAACGTTGTTTTAGCAATCGTGCAAGACCTTTTATCACTCTGTCGCCAATAGGGTGTCCATGGTTATCGTTGATGGCTTTAAAATAATCAATATCAATCATGGCAAAGCTTAACGGTAAATGATTTCGTTTAGCGCGAGCTATCTCGAGATCAAGTTGTTCTAGTATGCGAGTATGATTTAATAGCCCTGTTAGACTGTCTTGGATCATTTCAGCTCTGAGCGTTCTTGCTCTGTCTGAACGTGCTTGAATGGCTAATACTAAATGCTCAGGATCCATTGGCTTGGTCAGAAAATCATCGCCACCTAGTTTGATAGCATGTAGTTGTTTATCCATATCCGCTTCTGCCGATAAATAGACAATGGGAATGCTCATATAAGGTTCTTGTTGACGAATCATCTTCGTTAATTCGAAGCCAGAACATTCTGGCATGTATAGATCCATTAAAATTAATTCGGGTTGGAATTCTTGTAAGATTTTATTGATTTCCATTGGGTTGTTGATAGCTTCTGTAATCATCCCCGCATTTTCCAATTGTTGCTGGATAAATTTTGCTTGAGTACGAGAATCTTCGACAATCAGAATTCGATAAGGCGTTATTTCATTTTTATTGAGTGCAATATGATCAATCTTTTCTATTAGATGTGTAAATTCGACGGGGCGCACGAGATAAGCGCTGCCACCTGCACGTACTGCAAATAATCGAGTGGCTACTCTGTTATCAAAAGAAACAAATAAAATAGGTACTTTTTCTGATATTGGTTTAATAAGAGCGGGATCTTTATGTGCGCAAAATTCGGTATCTAATAAAATGGCATGATAGCTATTGGGTGGGTGGTGATTGATGAGTTCTATGATTTCCTCCAAACTATCACAAGAGGAGCTCGTATAATTGAAATATTTTACTTGGTTAATGATTTCTTCAACCAATTGTTTATCGCGTAGTCCAATAATCAGATGATGTAATTTTTGTGTATTTTCATGGGAAGCCGGGGGAATATCTGTTTCTAAGTGAATCTGGGTGACTTGTTGTAACATGTCTACTTGAGATTGCAGCGTATTGATGGCATTACGTGAAAGTGATTTATGCTTGGCGCTTATATTCTTGTGAATCAACTGGTATATTTTATCGACAACAATTCTAATCGCAGGTTGATTGAGTGCATGCACAGCGTTTTGAATCTCTGCAATGGTTTTTTGTAGCGTATGTAGATCTTCTTGTGAGATGGACTTTATATCTAGATTAGAAACAAGATGGGATAATTGATTCACCATTTGTGGAAACGTATGCAAAATGCTAGGAGATACTCCTTGGGTCTTAGCTTCCATGTTGTTTATTTGTGGGGGGCGTATATTTTTACTCATCCAAGTTCCACAGTTATAAGTTTGTTGTACGGCTATTTTTCTAGCCGCTGTGTGATTCTTTGTCCCTAGATAGTTAAGACTAGTATAAGAATAGTATAGGTGGTCAGCGCAGCTTGATACTACTCAGATATTAGCATATGCACTTATCCATCATACCGTGAATATTCACATTAATCTTTGTCTATTTAGTGCCCATTACGATGGATTCTTAATAAAAATTAGTCCATATCCAAGCGACTGAGGGTTTTTGATTCAAAAAATTAATGTATTGCCCTTGAACTCATAAATGTTAGTCCATATTATTAGCACTCAGAGAGGCAGAGTGCTAATAGAAAGCAAGTTAACTCTTTATTTTAGGTTCTATTCATTATTTTAATGGAGATTGAAGAATGGCTACTAAGCTCAAAGTGAATCCACTTGGTGATCGTGTATTGGTTAGACAAGACGAAGAAATTCAAAAGACAGAAGGCGGTATCTTCTTACCTGAAACCGCTAAAGAAGCACCTCAGTATGGCACCATTGTGCGTGTCGGTCCTGGTAAACAGCTCGATAATGGCCAAATTCGCGAATTAAGCGTGAAAGAAGGCGACAAGATTATTTTTGGTAAATACTCTGGAACCAAAGTTAAGATTGGCCAAGATGAATTACTCTTCATGCGTGAAGATGACATCATCGCTGTTGTGGAAGGTTAATCGTTTCGATTGATTTTAATTCATTAATTTTAAGTTTAGGAAACAAATATGCCAGCTAAACAATTTCAATTTGATGCAGAAGCACGTAAATCTACCTTAGAAGGTGTTGCAAAATTAGCACGCGCCGTACGCGTAACTTTAGGGCCTAAAGGTCGTAATGTTATGATTCAAAAATCTTTTGGTGCACCCCTGATTACCAAAGACGGTGTAACTGTTGCTAAAAATGTTGAATTACCTAACGCACTTGAAAATCTTGCTGCAGAACTTGTGAAAGATGTTGCTTCTAAAACATCTGATGACGCCGGTGATGGTACAACCACAGCAACTGTGTTAGCACACGCAATCTTTGCTGAAGGCAACAAAGCGGTTGCAGCAGGGATTAATCCAATGGATTTAAAACGTGGTATTGATAAAGCAGTAAGAGCCGCTGTTGAATCATTAAAGAGCATTTCTGTTCCTTGCCAAGACAGCAAAGCCATTGCTCAAGTTGGTACGATTTCTGCAAACTCTGATGAAATCATTGGTAATATTATTGCTGAAGCAATGAGTAAAGTTGGTAAAGAAGGCGTCATTACTGTTGAAGATGGCACTAGCATGGATGATCAATTGGATGTTGTAGAAGGTATGCAATTTGATCGTGGTTATATTTCTCCATACTTTGTTAACAACCAACAAAACATGAGCTGCGAATTAGAAAATCCTTATGTTCTATTAGTAGACAAGAAAATTTCTAACATTCGTGAAATGTTACCTATTTTGGAAGGTGTTGCTAAAGCTGGCCGCCCATTGTTGATTATTGCTGAAGACATCGAAGGCGAAGCATTAGCTACTTTAGTGGTTAATACCATTCGTGGCGTTGTTAAAGTATGTGCAGTAAAAGCACCTGGTTTTGGTGATCGTCGCAAAGCTATGTTACAAGATATTGCTGTTTTAACAGGTAGCAGCGTAGTTTCTGAAGAAGTTGGTTTAGTATTAGAAAAATGCCAATTGACAGAACTTGGTACTGTTAAACGCGCTGTAATTACCAAAGAAAACGCTATTTTGATCGATGGCGCTGGTAAAGCAAATGAAATCAAAGCACGTGTTGATTCTATTCGTAGACAAATTGAAGATACAACTTCTGACTACGATCGTGAAAAATTACAAGAACGTGTTGCTAAACTTTCTGGCGGTGTTGCTGTTATTAAAGTGGGCGCAGCTACTGAAGTTGAAATGAAAGAAAAGAAAGCACGCGTTGAAGATGCATTGCATGCAACCCGTGCTGCTGTTGAAGAAGGTGTTGTTCCTGGTGGTGGTGTTGCATTCATTCGTGCAATTGACGCTGTTAAACGCACAAAGACTGATAACCGTGATCAAGAACTTGGCGTGAACATTATTGTTCGTGCATTAGAAGCGCCACTTCGTCAGATCGTTGCTAACGCAGGTGCTGAACCTTCTGTTGTTCTCAATCGTGTTGCTGAAAGCACAGGTAACTTTGGTTACAACGCAGCAACCGGTGAATATGGTGATATGTTAGAAATGGGTATTTTGGATCCAACTAAAGTATCACGTAGTGCATTACAAAATGCAGCTTCTGTTGCTGGTCTCATGTTGACCACCGATTGCGTAATTGCTGATCTTCCTAAAGATGATAAAGACAGCGATGGCGCGCCTGGTGATATGGGCATGGGCGGCATGGGTGGTATGGGCGGCATGGGCGGCATGATGTAATAAACGCTTCGCCTCTGGCTCTTAGGCGTTGTTGCTAAGTGCCCTCGCAATCCTCATGTACTTATCGTACACTCCGGTTGCTTGAGCACTTAGCGCCTTGCCTAAAAGCCATATGCTGTGCGTTTACGCTTCCCATTTTGTTCTTAGGTGTTCTCGACTTTCGGTGCCTAAGCTAAAAACAAAATTGTTTGCGTATATGCTTGCTAAATCTCGCATATCATAAAAAAGCCCGCAATTTGTAATACCAGTCAGTTCAGAAATGAACGAAGTGAATAATGCTCTTCCCTTGGTATCAAGGGAAGAGGCTCACTTTTAGTGAGCAGATGGATTTTTTTTAATCTTTATTTTAAAAATCCTTCTCTGCACCTAAGGGTGCCTCTTTCTTTGATAACAAAGAAAGAAAATCAATTCGCTTCGCTCATTCGCTATTCTATTAAATATCAAGCGGCTCTTAACTAACTGGCATTACACAATTTGCGGGCTTTTTTTATATCTTAAATATAGTAGGTAACGGTCGTCATTACCTTTGACGTTAACTGCATCGTTGTTTTCACCCACATAGGAAAGTGCACGGCACCTTGTTGTAAGGCGAGGGTTGCATGACTTGCTTCGTCAATTTTCATTTGTTCTAAAATAGCTTTAGATTTAAGATCGTGCGTGGGCAATTGCTGAAGATGCTTATCTAAATGTTTTACCACTTGATTTTCTGTTTCATGTAAGAAGCCTAGACTTATTTTGTCTCCTGCCAATCCGGCGAGTATGCCAATAGCCAATGAGCCAACAAACCATACAGGATTTAAATAGCTTGTTTTTGCATTGAGTTCTTTAACTCTTTGAGCGCACCAAGCAAGATGCATGGTTTCTTCTGCTGCTGCATGTTCTAAGGCATGAGCAATGCGGGGATCTCTGGCTGTCCAGCTTTGACCTATATAAAGTGCTTGAGCACAGATTTCTCCGCTGTGATTAATACGCATAAAACTTGCGATCTTTGCTTTTTCTGTGCTGCTTAGCTCTGCCGATTCTTCCAGTGTTGCACCTGGATGTGTGCTGCTAAATTCATTTGCTGGCACAAGCAAAGTGCGTATACACTGATCAAGGCGAGAAATCATCTTGTCTAGTGGAGAGTAGTTTCTTAAGTAGGTTGACATTCTTTTGACATATAACTCGGGAATTTAAGCACTAATATATAGAGCATATAGTATTAGGTAAACCCAAATTCTATAGTGGTGAAAATACAAGGGAGTAATCATGCGCAAGAAGATAAGTAAAATAGTTACTGCTGCTATTGTTGGGGCAGTAGGGGTTGGCATTTTCTCTGTCAGTGAATTAGCGCAAGCTAAGAAAGGTGATGTAGAAAAATGCTATGGTGTGGCCAAAGCTGGTAAAAATGATTGTGGCACAAGTATTCATGCTTGCGCAGGGCAAAGCACTCAAGATCAAGATCCGAATGAATGGATTTATTTGCCAAAAGGAACTTGCGATAAAATTTCAGGTGGCAAAACAAAGTAATCATGTCAAATCTCAAAGATCTGATAGTAGCAAATAAGGATTGCGAGATACCTTCCTCTGATATTGTACCTTTTGCGGGTGTGAGTCGTGCGCGAAGACGAGAAGAAGAAATCACTGGTGTAGGACTTGGCTTACGCGCACAACATTATAAAACCATCTTAGAAACACGTCCTGCTGTCCCTTGGTTTGAGGTGATTAGCGAAAACTATATGGGTAAGAGTGCGTTAGCACTGCGTCATTTGGAAGCTATTCGAGCCAATTACCCGATTGTCTTGCATGGTGTAAGCCTCTCTATTGGTTCTACCGATCCTTTAAATCAATCGTATTTACAGTCTTTAAAAGCACTTAGATCTCACATTGATGCGGCTTGGATTTCTGATCATCTCTGTTGGTCATCATTCTCTCATCAATATGTTCCAGATTTATGGCCATTGCCTTTTGAAGAGAAGGTCATCCGCCATGTGGTTGAGCGCATTTTGAAAGTGCAGGATTATTTACAAGAGCGTATTTTACTCGAAAATATATCTTCTTATCTTCAATTCACACATTCTGTTTTGCCAGAGTGGGAATTCATTACTGCCATTGCCGCTCAAGCGGATTGTTATCTTTTATTAGACATTAATAATATCTATGTGAATGCCATCAACCACAACTTTGATCCGCGTCATTATATTGACGCAATGCCTGTTGCACGCCTTAAACAATTGCATTTAGGTGGTTTCGAGAAAAAAGATGCTTATTTATTAGATACGCATAGCCAATCGGTGCATGCTGCTGTATGGGAACTATTTGAGTATGCGCAACTGCGTTTTCATAATGTGCCTGTCTGTATTGAATGGGATAATGATATTCCTGATTTCAAGGTGCTCTTCGATGAAGCAAAGAAGGCAACGCGTATTATGAATCATGTAGAGGCTTGGTGCTAATGAACTTAAATGAGCTACAAGCTGCTTTCTTAAGTGCCGTACGTGAAGCAAAAAGTGACGAAGCATTAAAAGTACATGTGAAAAGTAGTGACAGTCTCTCTGGGCAACAACGTATTGCCATTTACCGAGATAGTTTTAAAGGGAATTTGATAGCTTGCTTAAAAGCAGCCTATCCCGTGTGTTTGCGTTTAGTGGGGGAGGAGTATTTTTCTGCATTGGCAGTGCGCTATATTGCAATATATGAGCATCGGCAATTTTCTTTAGCGGATTATGGTGATCAATTTGCAGATTTTTTGGCATATTTTGAGCCTGTACAGCATGTATTGCCGTATTTATCAGAGGTTGCACGCTTAGAGTGGGCTTATCATTTGGCTCTAGATAGCGAAGAATATGATGGATTGGATTGCAGTGCTTTATCTCAACTGTCAGAAACAGAGCACATGCGACTTATTTTTATGTTACCACCTGCCAGTACATTGCTGTATTCTGATTTTCCTATTTATACAATCTGGGAAATGAATCAACCAGAATCAACAATGCAACGTGAGATTCGTTTAGCATCAGAGCCACAGCGTTTGTTTGTGTTTAGATATGATTGGCATATATACATAGAGCGTCTGAGTATACATGAATTTGAAATGCTAACTCAGATTCAGCAAGGTCTATGTTTTGCGGATATTTGTGAACACTTGTTGCAACAAGATCCTGCTATCGATATGAATGCGATATTTGCGACTTGTGTGAAACGAAAATGGATCACAGATTTTCGATTATTTCCATAAAGATTCATATTAAGTATGAAAAAGCCTAAAAAGATGCAATTCGATTAAAATCGCGGTAGGATGATAGAAAATGATGCTTATGTGTGAAGTCCCATGACTGGTTTCCTAAACATTTTTGCTTCTTCTCCCTTCAAACCCATACAAAAACATATGGAAACGGTGTTTGCATGTGTAACATTATTACCAGAATTTATTGAAGCTGTTTCTTCAAAAAATTGGGAAATGGCTCAACATCTTCAACGCCAAATTGTTCAACTTGAATGTGACGCAGATGAAATTAAACAGCAAATACGTTTGCAATTGCATCATAGTTTATTTATGCCTGTCTCACGTTCCGAGCTATTAGAATTGTTGCGTGAACAGGATTTTATTGCAAATGATGTTAAGAAAGCTGTTAGCATTATTCTGGGGCGTCGACTCATTATTCCAGAAAGTATTCGTGAAGGTTTTAGCGGTTTTGTGAATGCGTGTTTAAATGCTTCGGAGAAAGCGTATAAAGCTGTTTCTGAGTTAGAAGATTTGCTTGAGACTGGGTTTAAAGGTCGTGAAGTACGTTTAGTGAAGCAATTAATTTGCGAATTAGATCAATTAGAAAGAGAAACGACAGAGATTCAAGTGCAAGTAAGAGCAGAGCTTTTTGCCATTGAAGGAAGCCTATCACCGATTGATGCAATATTTTTGTATAAGATTTTTGATATTACGGGTGCAATTGCAGATCATGCGCAAAAAATTGGGCATCGGCTGCAATTATTGATTACAAATTAGTCATTTTTTTGACGCTCGCCCTTCTCTTTATGCTCAAGAAAGGGCGAAAGATGTTAAAAATATACCCACAACGGATGATTCTTCGGTTAGGCGGCAAGCGTTCGAGCAATAGGAGTGTATACAAAATACATGACTATTGTGAGATACGCGAAGCCAACAACACCGAAGATTCATCTGTGAAGGGTATATTAAGCGCTTACAAAAGTTTCTTCTTCTAGGCTTTGATCTTCAGATTCATAATCAAGGCTGGGTGTAGCTTCTTGAGCATCTACTTGATCTAAGCGATTAATTAAGGATGTTAAATCACTTCTCCATTTTTCATGTTCTGCTTTCAATGCTAAATTTTCTTCTTCAAGCTCTTCAATTTGTAATCTTAATAGCTCAATTGTATCAACAGCGTACTCAACTTTTTGTTCGAGTTGTAGAAAAAGATCGGTTGTCATAATATTCCTCTGGTGTTTGGCTTTAAAAACAAAAATAAAGGTAGATTTTAGAAGGCTTAGGTGAGCATAGCAAGTCTATATGCTTTCTAATACGCTATTTTTAATAGTATTCTCAATTCGCGTAGCGAATTATAATTTCTCACTTTTGTAAAGGGAGACGCTCGTACAGCGTAGCTGTGCGAGCAGAGGGATTTAGCTGGTTGAACTTAAATCTACAGCATCAATCCCCCTTGCGCACTTAATCAGTGCGCGTCCCCCTTCAAAAAGTGGGATCTTTTATTCGCTTCGCTCATATTAATGATTAACACTACAGTGTGCTCATTTTAGATTTAGATACTCGTTTTTTTAAATAAAGTGACGACTTTAAAAATAAGTGAATCAATGAAAAACATAGAAGATCCAAAAGAACCAAGTTTGCGTGAAATGTTTGCAAGCGTATTAGCGGCAATGTTTGGTGTGCAAAATAGTAAAAATAGAGAACGCGACTTTCAGAAAGGAAAGCCCGCTGTTTTCATTGTATTAGGTATTATTGTGGTAACAATCTTTGTTTTGATGATTGTGATGGCAGTTAAAATCGTGATGTCTTATGCACCTCATTAGACATCAAAAATATTCTTGTTAATATTTGAGCTAAGCTCACCCAGCTTACAACCATCCTCTCCTAAAAATTAGGAGAGAGACGAGCAAGCACTGAGTTCTGATTCTTGATTGTATTGTGAGGTAATGGCACTTCCCCTCTCCTGATGTCAGAAGAGGGGAGCCGAAGGGCGGGTGAGGTTAGATCAATTTTAAGGCATTAGCAAAATAAATTTTCGCTAACAATACCTTCGTTTTCCATTTTTTCTCTGAGTTCTTTCAAGGCTTCCACTTGTATTTGACGTACACGTTCACGTGTTAGGCCTACAACCTTACCAACATCTTCCAGTGTTGTTTCTTCATTGCCAAATAAGCCAAATCTTTGAGCGAGTATTGATTTTTGTTTTTCATTTAATGTTTCTAGACTATTCATTAAATGTGTAAATAGATCATCTTGTTCAAACTCATGATGGGGCGATTGAGTATTATGTTCAGCAAGCGCTTCCATCAATGGTTTGTCTGTTTCATCTCCCATGGGAGAGTCTAAAGAAAGGGTTCTTTCATTTAAACGAAAGAGTTTGTTTACACTATCCGCTTCGATATTAAGTGTTTTTGCAATTTCTTCAAAGTTAGGTTCATGATCTAGTGCTTGTGACATATCGCGCGCTTTTCTTAAATAGACATTCAACTCTTTAATAATATGAATGGGTAGTCGTATTGTACGGGTTTGATTCATCAAGGCGCGTTCGATATTTTGACGAATCCACCAAGTAGCATAAGTTGAGAACCTAAACCCTCTTTCAGGATCAAATTTTTCAACCGCTCTGATAAGCCCTAAGTTACCTTCTTCAATAAGATCTAAAAGTGTGAGGCCTCGGTTGAAATAGCGGCGTGCTATTTTGACAACCAATCGTAGATTAGATTGAATCATATGGTTACGCGCTTTGAGATCGCCTTTGAGTGCAAGTCTTGCGTAATGGACTTCTTCTTCTTGAGAGAGCAGCGGGGTAGCGCCTATCTCTCTTAAGTAAATTTGTGTGGGATCTGATTCTTGTAGATCGATGTGGGTATTTTCTTCTTCTGTATCATTAATGCTTAAGTCTTCTAGCTCGATGTTTTCACTTGCCACAGACGCTGAAGCTTTTCTTTTGTTTGGATTATAATCGATTGGTCCGTTCCATGGTTGTTTCATAATTTCCCCCAGCTTTTGATTTTGAGATATTTTTTTTGTTTGACATACTACATGCATAAAAGAGGCCAATTTGAATTAGTATTTTAAATACAATGACTTGGTTGTTAGTGTGAAAACTAATAAAAAAATAAATGTAAAAGAAATGGGCAGTTAATATTCGTGAAGGTAGTGATACAATGCCTAGGTATGTACATAAGCTAATAAGTTGGATGATGAGGTTATGACTAGGGCAGAATTGATTGATATTCTTGCAAACAAACAACCACAAACTCCTATTAAACAGATAGAGCAGGCTGTTAAGCTCGTTTTTGATCAAATGTCAGAAGCACTTGAGAATGGTCAGCGAATTGAGATAAGAGGTTTTGGTAGTTTTGCCTTGAGATATCGTTCTCCACGCGTTGCTCGCAATCCCAAAACGGGTGAATATGTGAATACGGAAGGAAAGTACGTTGCTCACTTTAAACCAGGCAAGGAACTTAGAGAGCGTGTGAATGAAGCAGTGAAGCATAGCGAATAAATGGTGGACATTCTGTGTCGCTACCTTTAAATTTTGCATACCTTTTAATTTTCATAGATATGTGAATTGAAAAGCTTGCGCTCTATATAAAGTATAATTCGTTTAATTTTAAGAGGGATCGAAAGTGTACCAAAACAGCAAAGTTGTCCATTTTTTTGCTATGTTAGTCGCTTGCACTATATTTGCAATGAGTAAACCAGCTGTTGCTGGCTTTGGTGTTGTTGAAGAGCCTCAAGGTGCAGGTGTGTATGGCAATGCACAAAATAAAACCTTTAAAAGTGCTGTAGAAGGTGAGGAATCACTGGGTGATTCTGATCGTGCTTTTTTGGCGAGTGTCGAAGAAAGTCGTAGCTTCAAGCGTTGGTATACGCGCGTTATGTTTGGTCAACCCAGGGTTAGCTTAAAAAACATTGAAAATAAAACGAATGGTATAAATCCTTCCAACCCAACCGTTGCTGGGCTTGTGCCTACGGATGTTGTTTATAGAAGCGGTGTACCCATTAGCGAGCCTGAGAAAAAAGATGATTCATTTACGGTACTGTTGGCTTGGGGTTACCATTGGGAGAAGTGGGCATGGGAATTAGAACTCATGCTAGCAGAAACCTTAAAATATCAAGCAAAGCCTGTTACACCAGGTACACCCATTCAAATCCAAGCAGATATCAATAAAATTGCACTCTTTAATAACTTTGAATATACCTTTGATCATTGGTTCGATTTTCAACCAAGAGATTTACATTTCTTTACCTTATTAGGAGTTGGGGCAGCCTTAAAGACGGCTGATATTACCGCTTTAACTTTAGCTGGCCAAGCAAGACAAACACATTCAAGCAGTTTAGTTAGTTTTGCTTGGCAATTGGGTTTAGGTGCTCGTTATCAAATAGCGCCCCATTTCTTGCTTGATTTAAGTTATCGATATGCAGACCTAGATGCTGTTAAGTTTGGTCCTGTAGATGCAGTAAAACCCTATGATGGTTTAGCATTTAAGGCAAAGACTTTGCGATCAGTTGGTGGTTTTTTAGGAATAACCTATAAACTTTAATGTTTATAACGCCAAGAGGGAATGAAGCGTGCGTCAATATAAAAAATTAGCCTATGTCTCGTTGACTGCTGTGGTTTGTTTAGTGGGTTGTCAAAAATCAGGACAACAAGCTTGGTGGAATAAAGAGAGTCATAAAAAAGTGGCTCAGACACAAAGCAACAAGCAACCTTCCATTGTGGTTGGTGATGATGTGGCTGCCACGCCTTCAGATCCGGTTGCACCCAACGTTTTAATGAAGCCCAAAGCTAAAACGAAGTGGTATTTATTTAGTGCAGCGCCTACCCATCCTAATCCTGTTCCTGATGTCAGTAGAAGACCTGTGAGCTTTGCGGATTGGTGGAAGTCTAAATATATTGCTGATGTCACGGTAACCCCTTTTTCAAATGCTCAAAACGCTTGGTGGCCAGGGCATTGGGGCTTAGGGTGGTTTCGAGGTGAAAAAGATCTCGATATGACCTCTCATGAATCCATTTATGCCCAAGCAAATCAATACTTCAAAAGAGGCAAAGAAGCTGATTTAGTAAGAGCTTTTGATCTTTATACCGAAGCCGCGAAAATGGGTAATAAATTTGCACAAAATCAGTTGGCAGATATGTATTATCATGGTTTGACCGTAGATCAAAACTATGAAAAAGCAGCTTTTTGGTATTTGAATGCAGCAGAGCAAGGCTTAGCACAAGCACAGCTCACAACGGGTTATCTCTTTAAAGAAGGCAGAGGGGTTCCTAAAAATTACGATACTGCACTGTATTGGTATCAGTGTGCATTACAAAGTGGGGCAGACGAAGCTCTCATTAAAATAGGTCAACTTTATCAAGCATGGGCTAGGAACTATCAAGATTTAACAAAAGCACAAGCCTATTACCAGCAAGCAGCAGATAGAGATATGGCTGAAGCGAAGTACCGGCTTGCGTATTTGTATGCAACAAATGATGTGTTAGGTCGAAACTATCCTAAGGCGATTCGTTTATATGAAGCAGCAGGTGATCAAGGTTATGCAGATGCATGGGCTGAATTAGGTGAAATGCATTTAAATGGTATAGGCGTTGCTCAGAGCAAAAGGCGTGCTTATCACTGTTTCTTGTTAGCTGCAGAAAATGGTTCTGCAAAAGGTGCTTTTAATTTAGCCGTTATGTATGAAATAGGGGATGGTATTGAGCAAAGCTACAAGAAAGCTTTTCATTGGTATCGCGTTAGTGCCGACTATGATTACCCTTATGCAGCATTCAGACTGGGTGAAATGTACGCAACGGGTCAGGGCGTTCTTCAAGATTATGGATTGGCAAATTACTGGTATAAGATTGCTGCCAGCTGGAATTTGATGACGGCGCATGTACGTTTGGCCGATCATTATATGATTGGACGTGGTTTACCTCAAAGCGATAAGGCGGCTTTTGAACATTTTCATGACGCAGCATTGTTAAATGATCCCTATGCGCAATATATGGCGAGCATCATGTACCTCAGAGGTATTGGTACATATCATGATTTAGAAAAATCAGTTTATTGGCACAAAATGGCGGATAAACAAGCTGGTAATGCGGCAGCAAAATACAGAATTGGTCGTTTATACCAATTTGGTACTGGTTTTGATAAAGATGTTACAGAAGCCATTCAATGGTATGAACTCTCTGCAAAACAAGGTTATGCCCTCGCCCAAAATGAACTGGGCGAATTGTATTACAAAGGAAAGGACGTTAATCGAAACTATAAATTAGCTATGAATTATTTTAAGCAAGCGGCTAACCAGCGCTTTCCATTAGCTTACTATAATATTGGTTTGATGCATTACAATGGTCAAGGTACAGCTTTAAACCGTAAATTAGCATTCAATTGGTTTAGTAAAGCGGCTAAAATGGGTGCTGAATATGCGCAATACAGAATAGCCAGTATGTATTATGAAGGTTCTGGTGTTAAAGAAGATAAAACCAAGGCCTATGGTTGGTGGTCAATTTCTGCAGATAGCCGACTTGAGAATATTCAAGAGATGCTACAAGCTATCCTCTATGATATGAAACCCAATGAAATAGAGCGTGCCTTAGCGACATCTAAGGAATATCATCACCACTATAAGAATCATAACCTCATCGAGGAGAGTAATACCTAGTCTCGTCTTATATACCCACAACAGATGATTCTCTGGTTAGGTGGCGAGTGTTCGAGCAGTAGGCGTGTATACGAAATACATGACTATTGTGAGAGGCACGAAGCCAACAACGCCGACATTGTGCCCTTTACGGGTAAGACTCATCTGTGAAGGGTATAAGTATGAAGAACTAATTCATGGGAGGCTTGGCTTTGCGTGATTAGTAAGGAGCCAAGTTTTAATGACCGTTCAAGAACAATTTATGTTAGATAATTATGATTTCTCCAAACGCTCAGCCATAAAAGCTGCTAGCGTTTGGGGCTTAGCTGCTATTTTTTACTTCTATGAATTAATGCTACTTGTTTCTCCAAGTGTGATGCATAACGATTTGATGCTTGCCTTTAATACAGGTGCTGAACAACTCGGTAATTTAGCGGCATTTTATTACTACGCTTATGCCGCCATGCAGATCCCTGTTGGATTATTAATGGATAAATATGGTCCCCGTATATTACTGACAATTGCATCACTGTTTTGCTGCTTGGGGAGTATTATCTTTGGCACAGCCACAGAATTATGGATGGCTGAGTTAGGGCGTTTTGTCATGGGTATTGGTGGTTCATTTGCTGTTGTTGGATGCCTAAAGTTAGCCTCCCTTTGGTTTCCGGTAAATCGCTTTGCTTTACTAACCGGTCTTATGGTCGCCATTGGAATGATGGGGGGCGTATTAGGAGAAGGACCTGTTGCTAAATTAGTGATGCTTTATGGTTGGCGTCATACGGTATTCCTGGGGGCGGGATTAGGCGCTGTATTGAGTGTCATTATTTGGTTTGTTATTTCTGATTTACCATTCAACAATATGCCTTTTAGGCAGATGCAAAAAAATTATCCTATTTTAAAAGGATTGTTGATAGTGATGCGTTCGCCCCAAGTATGGCTAGCCTCTCTCTATGCGGGCCTTATGTTTGTGCCCACCACTGGCTTTGGTCAATTGTGGGGTGTGCCTTATTTTGGTGAACGCTTTAATCTCAGCAAGGATGCGGCAGGCTTATTAACCTCCATGATCTTTTTTGGCTGGGCTGTTGGGGGGCCATTTTATGGATGGTTGTCAGATAAAATAGGACGACGTCAAATACCAATGGGCGTTGCTGCGATCGCAACGGTATGTGTGATGTTTGCCATTTTATATTTACCCGTTTCTAGAGAATGGATGTATGTTCTCATGTTTTTATTAGGCGCATTTTCCAGTGGCTTTATTCTTGCTTTTTCGATTGTACGCGAGATTAATGCACCAATTCTAACAGGTACAGCAATTGGTTTTATTAATACCTTGAATAATGCCAGTGGTGCCTTAGCGCAGCCTATTGTTGGAAAAATATTAGATAATTTGTGGGATCGCTCTGTGAATGCAGATGGCAGCCCCATCTACAGTATAGATGCATACAACACAGCATTAATGTTTCTGCCAATTTGTTTATTAATAGCCTTTCTTTTAGTGCCCTTTATTAAAGAAACATTTTGCAAGCCTAAGCATAGCCCCTTGGATGAATAATCAAGAGGCTTTGCTTAGGTTCTGAGCTTAGATTCTGAATTAGATATGTAGGGTATATTTGAAAAGATGAAAGAAGGAAATAGAAAGTAAGGCACCTGCAGGTAGTGTGACTATCCAAGACATCAAGATCGTCCGAATGACATTTAAATTCAGTGCGTTGATTCCTTTTGCCAGTCCCACACCTAATACTGCTCCCACGAGGGTATGGGTCGTTGAAATGGGAAGCCCTGTGCCGGAAGCCATAACGACGGTAATGGCTGCAGCAAAGGTTGCAGCAAAACCTCTAGTAGGTGTCAGTTCAGTGATACCAGAGCCTACAGTTGCAATAACCTTGTGACCATACATAATCAAGCCAAGCACGATCCCCAAAGAACCAAGCAGTAAGATCCAGACAGGTATTTCTTGTGCTTCGGTAATTTTTCCGCTAGTGACCAATTGTTCGATGGCTGCTAGAGGACCAATCGCATTGGCAACATCATTTGAGCCATGTGCAAAAGCCATGGCACATGCAGTAAAGAGCATCAAGATAGCGAACACTTTTTCAACATTGGCATAATGAAAATGTTGATTATCACTAGGACTGTCTTTAATTCGACGGATAAAAAATTTCCCGATGAGCACAAGCCCTAAGCCAAAGAAGATGGCTATCACCCAGGCAATATAATTAGGTAAGTCAAGACCAAGATGATCAATGCCATTGACAAAAGTTAAAGAGGCTACGACCAAGCCAACTAAGAACATATAATAGGGGACTACTTTTTTAGCGGCCAGAAAGGGGGCGGGTTGGTTTAAGATCAATTTTTGGACACTACTATAAAGTATGTATGCCAAAATTCCGCCGAGAAGCGGTGATAACACCCAGCTAAGTGCAATATGGGACATGCGTTCCCACTCAACGGCCTCTGTTCCAAGCGTGAAGGCGGCAAAACCAACAATTGCACCCACAATCGTATGGGAGGTTGAGACTGGCCAGCCAAAGCGAGAGGCGACAATCAGCCAGGTTGCAGCTGCAAGCAAAGAGGCAAGCATGCCGAGTATCAGGATATTCGCCTCAATATCGATACTGTCCACATCAATCAGACCTTTGCGAATCGTATCGGTAACTTGGCCACCCGCAAAGAATGCGCCAATAAATTCAAAAAAAGTGGCGATGATGATGGCTTGTTTGATGGTAAGTGCTTTGGAGCCTACAGAGGTTCCCATTGCATTAGCAACGTCATTTGCGCCGACACCCCATGCCATTAAGAAACCGAAAATACTCGCGAGAATAAGATAAAACGACCAGCTGTCCATTAGATGGGCACTTCCAAAGTTAATTTTTTAACTAAATTTGTGGTGTTGATGGTACTAATAACTAAGCCTTTACCTAAGATGTCTATTATCGGGCGCAGACTAGCATGGTTTACTGGGGTGGCCAATAGCATATGTACTATTAAATTTTACACAATAATGTTTTCTTATTAAGGATGAGCATCTTACACGATAGAAAAATTTTAGAAACCCTCAACTAAATTGTTATTTAGTTGAAATTCTTTGTTTCCTAAATACTTTGAAGTCAAGATATAATTGGCTAACTTATTTTGCAATAGAGGAGGCTTAGCATTACACTGACAGGCAGGCAATGATCTTTTTGTAGTCTCAAAATGGTACAAACATAAATGAGGCATGACCTATGAAATTCTTTGCTTACGATGATAAAATGTTTTCGCCCTTGTTGCACAGTATTCTTCAAGAAGCCACATGCTTAGGTATTGCCAAAGTTGTTGGCTATAAATTGTATTTTCATAATCGAGGTTCACAGGATCCTTCTGGAAAATGCAATTTAGTACCGGTGAGAGACTCACAAGAGTCTGTTTATGGTGTTTTATATGAGGTGGTTGCAAGAGAAAAGCATTTGCTCGATAGAGCAGGCGCATTGGGCTATGGTAATCAAGAAATTACACTCAAAGTAGAGCCTTTAATGCCAAGTGGAGAGACAGATAATAGTTCTTGTTTTGCCTTTACCTATGTTGCGCATAAAGAGAATGTATTTCAAGATTTAGTGCCTTTTTCATGGTACAAAGAATTGGTCTTAAGTGGTGCAAAAGAGCATCGTTTGCCAGAAGTTTATCTGCATTATTTGCAGCAAATAGCCTCAACACAAGATCCGAATGTCACAAGAGAATTTAAAAACAAACGCTTTTTGGAAGCCCACCTTTTTTAGAGATTTTAAAGGCTACGAGCCTTTAGGTGTGCTATTTGAGAGCAGTTTTGATGCGTATTCACATTTCCCAAGTATTGCAGATTATAATCAATTAGCAACACAGATGTATGCTAAAATGGCGCTTGAAGAAGCCTATCAGGTAGCCTTTGTCTTACAGGATTTTAGTAAATCTTTTGAGAAAACGGCTTTTATACACCGTCAAATTATGACACGCCTTAATAATTGGCATGATCTCTTTAACAATCTTTCATGGATTATCTGGCCAAAAACCAAATGGCAAATCATTCAACGCTATTTTTCTGAAGAAAGTACACGAGAGACGGCGAATCGTAATCAAACACAAAGTTTTTTAGCGCAATTAGATGAATGCGGTTTTATTGTTATTTCTGCTGATCCCTTGATTGCACAGCTCTCTTTTCAGCACCAATGGTCAGAATTGTTTTATCATCAAAAGAGCAGATTACAATGGATGGAAGCCTTTGTATTTGGTCATGGTTTAATGGAAAAAGGATTAAATCCCTATATTGGCATGACAGGCAAAGCAGTTTTTATTGGTGTGAATCAAAGCTATTTTGAATTACCGATGCAGGAGCGCCTTGCCTTTTCAGATCATATGTTATCTCAATTTGTACTTGTTGCCTCAAATTGCAATAATCCTAGAGCTTTGCAGCCATTTCCCTTTTTAGGGTTGCCGAAGTGGTGGGAAAATAATGAAGTGCTTAGCTTTTTTCAAAATACTGCCTATTTTCGGCCTATGCGTAATACTCACGCAGAATCATTTGTGTTAAACAACTTCGTAGATAAAAGCCTTTGGGGACAATGGCAATCGATTTGCCCTGATCATTGGTAACCGTTACCAGTTGTTTTGCATTTGCTGCTTTAGGGCGTAATTGTAAATAGGTTCCATGGTGGGCGCTGAGCTTATCAAATTGTCCCAGTCGTATCATCTGAGTTAATTCTTCCCAATCTTTTTTCAGCGTTGCTTCTAAATGGCTGTTGGGCGCCCATAAAATGGCAGTGCCTATTTTTCTATTCAGCAAAGATAATTGTGAAGAAGCTTGGATTGGGATCCATAAAATATGTGCACATTTTCTCCATACACGTGAAAGATAAAACTCATTTTCTTGTAACGGTAAGCTTACGCGACACAAATAAGTGGATTCTTGAGGGATGCCTTGTGCGTTGATAGGAAGTGTTTTTAATTCAACGCCTAACTGTGGAAAATCAGGAAGATCTAGGTTCCCTGCCGATGCGCCAAGCGCTTTTTCTAATAGTTGACCGACCCAACCTTTGGCGCGTAGTAGATTAGGAGGAGCCTTTTCATCAAGTTTATTTGCCAACTCACCTAATGTCATACCCGCCAAATGATGGGCACGTTCTAAAAGAATAGAGGTCGTTTCAGGTGGCGTGGGCAGTAGCTGATGCATTGCAGAAGGCATAATACAAATAAATTTGGCAAACTCTAGCATAAGAATAAAGGAATATTCAATCTTTCTGTCTTTGCAAAAACAGGAGTCTCAGTATGCCAGACAAAGAACATGACCATGATCGCGCTGTATTAACGGCGCTCACAAAATGGCGACATACACCGAAAGAGCCAATGAGCATAGATAAGCATCATTTGTCCGTAATGAAGGCATTGACGCGCTATAAGCATTCATCTCGTTTTACAGAGGTGGCGCAAACTTCTACTCTCAAAAGTGCAGCATCAGACGATATCATGATCTCCAATGCCAAAGAGCTTGAATGGGATCGCTTAAATTTACCGCGCCCTACTCCAAAATTACGTCACATTTTTAGTAAAGTACGAGAGTTATTTATTGCTGGCGGTGGTGGAGCGGGGCGTTCTTTACCCAAAGCTATGAGTGAAGCAGTTAAATTTGGCTTAGATTTAAGTAAAGTTGAAGTTGTGTGTGCAACCTCTGTTGGAACGATTATGGGTTTAGGCATTGTGCTCAATATGTCCACACAGGCAATGAGTAAAATGCTCGATGAAATGCCAACTGAGCAGTTTCAAGATTGGTCAGTATCTTCTATTACAGATTTTTTTCAAAACTGGGGATTGTGTGAGGGGAAATTTATGCCCAGTTATTTTAGAAAAATTATTAAACATCATTCGGGGTTGAATGATCCAAGCTTTGAAGAGCTCTATGCAAAATCACATAAGGAATTTCGTGTAATTGTTGCCAATGTGTCTAAGAAAAAAATGACAATTCTTTCTCATAAAACCACACCCAAAATGAAGGTGGCAGAGGCTGTTGGTCTATCTTGTAGCGTACCTATTTTATACCCTCCTAAATGGTTCTCTAATGAAAAAGGTGATTTAGAAGCTTTTGCCGATGGCGGTATTATAAAAAACTATCCTTGGGGTGTGGGTAGCGATCCAAATCGCCCCTTAGAAGAACAGCTTGGATTTATCTTTGTGAATAATAGTGCAGCTTATGCTTTAAACGATGATTCGGATAGAACCTTAATTGGGTTTAGAGATTATTTGTGTAATTTATTAACAATGGCAGTCTTTCAAGATCCCTTATGTTTGTCAGACAGTGTAAAAGCGAGAACAGTGGCCATTAGCTTAGGATGGAATCCATTGAAATTTTCAGCTACACCAGAAGAACAGCGTGGTTTAGATAAGGCAGGAAAGCAAGGTACGCGAAGACTGGTAAAGCAGATTTTAAAATCGACCTATCATGTAGATGCAAATGATTATATACCACAGATGAAAGAAAAGCTTGTAGAATCGATTGTAATGACGCCCGTAGCAAAGCAATGGGTTCCCAGGTTTGCACGCAAAAAATCAACAAATATTGAAACAGAAAAAATAGATGTATCAAACAATAAAGGTGGCTATTCATTACGACCCAGAATTGTATGATGAGAGGAAATGTTATGAGCTATAAATATCTTCAGAATAATGATATGCTCAGCGTTTTTACGGCTATGCATAGATAAAATTATCTGAGGAATATGTGTGACGCACCTTGTAACATCTAAAGTGGGTATTCCTGATGAATGGACATCCCTTATTGGAGCTGAATTTGACAAGCCCTACATGAAAGCGCTGAGAGCTTTTCTTCGTCAAGAAAAAAATCAAAAAAAATATATATACCCTAAAAGCAGTGAAATATTTAGCGCTTTTGAATTAACGCCACCTGAAAAAGTGAAATGTGTTATTTTAGGTCAAGATCCCTATCATGGTCCTGGACAAGCGCATGGGCTTTGCTTTTCAGTCAAGCCAGGCGTTGCTATTCCGCCCTCGTTGCTAAACATTTATAAAGAGTTGCAAGCCGATCTACAAATAAAGCCAGCCAAACATGGCTGTTTATTATCATGGGCAGAACAGGGTGTATTTCTATTAAACAGTGTATTAACGGTGGAGAAAGGTTTAGCAGCCTCTCATCAAGGTCAAGGATGGGAAACCTTAACTGACAAAGTGATTGAGCAACTCAATTTGCAACCTCGTGCCATTGTCTTCGTTTTATGGGGCGCCTATGCACAAAAAAAAGGACAAGTGATCGATACGCAAAGACATCTAGTGTTGAAATCTGTGCATCCTTCACCCTTATCTGCAAATCGAGGTTTTTTAGGTAGTCGGCCTTTTTCAAAGATTAACGATTTTCTGATAAAAACAGGACAAACACCGATTAATTGGCAGTTACCCGAACAGGTTGAGAGCATTTAAACCACAAAGCAATCCCTCTCTTTTGATATACTAGAGAGAGGGATTGTAAACATTTGTCTATCCAGCCTAACCAAAATTCCAAACAATTGCGCCAATACCAGAATGCATTTTTTGTCGAGTTTCTGCGACAAAGGAAGGATCGATATTAAAATTATCCGTTATTGCACCGTGAACGCCTAAGTTTTTACCTTTAGAATGGAAATTGTATTCTGCACGCGCAACCAAACCAGAAATAAAGGGGAATGGTATTTCAATGCCTGCACCGCCTAAAAAGCGTAAGCTTCTTCGAGAGTCTTCCATGCTAATACCAAAAGGATAAAATTCATTACCAGAGAACTGCGCGCGTAATGTATCCTTACTGGTTTCACCGCCCACTCTAATATAACCCATTAACCAATCGAATACGCGATAACCTGCGCGAATACTTAAGGCAATATTGTTGCCTTGTTCATATCGGGCAAGACCATTCCAGCCTTGTACGCCTTTTGAATCTGTAAAGGCAAAGGCATGAGCAGAATCATAATGAGGCCAGTCAACATTGGCTTCCACACCAAACATATAAGCACCACAGCTTGCTTGTGCACCGCCAATGATTCCCCATATAAAGCCAGTATCTTTAAGATTATTTTTTACATTTGTGAGAAAAAATCCTGGTGGAATAATATTATTTGTATAATCCATTTCTGTGGTCAGTTTACCTTCTCTGCTCGCTATTCCTGCAGAGGCACCTAACAAAAGATTCCAATCCCATTCTGCATAAGCTTGTGTTGCTGAGAGCAATGTAGAGGAGATTAAAAAGAGAGTGGATTTAAGACAACGCATATTACATCCTTTTCTATGAATATTATGATTTAGTTCAGTTATAAAACAGAGCGCACATTGTATTTGTAATAAATGCTAATTTCTAGATTGAATGTTAACTTAAACCGAGGATGCATAAATGTATGAAGCGTATGTATATTTTGAAACAGCTTCTAGTGTATATGCTGGTAAGCCATGCTGTGCTTGAGGATAGTCTCATTTCGCGCTATTCTATTTAGTTATAACACTCGCATTTGCCTAGTTGATTACCAATGGAAAGAGATAAATATATACAGCAAATTCAAATGATTTTAAATCAAGCAATTGAACGTGCAAAAAATAATCAAAATGGTATGCCCGCAAATTATATTCCTGAGCTTGCAAATGTGAATCCTGATCTATTATCAGGTTCTATTTTATTATCAGATGGAACACAAATATCCAGCGGAGATTATGAGCAGCATACCTTTACTTTGCAAAGTGTTGCAAAATTGATCTCGTTGATTGGTTTGATGGAAGAATATGGAGAAGAAAAGATTTTTAGTTGGATTCATGCGGAATCATCTGGGCAGCCTTTCTCTTCTATTGCACAAGTGGATAGGTATGGTGCAACACCTGTTAACCCAATGATCAATGCAGGTGCGATTGCATTGTGCAGTCATATTCCAGGCGATACACAAGAGCGATCGCAATGGTTAGATAGTTGGGCATCAAAGCTTTTTGGTAAAGAATTAAATGTGAATGGGAAAGTTTTTGCTTCAGAGCGTGCAACAGGCGATAGAAATCGTTCTATTGCCTATTTATTAAAAAGCAAAGGAGAATTGCCTTTATCGGTAGATGATACGTTGGAGACGTATTTTTATTTATGTTCATATGAGGCTGATATTCAAACCGCCGCCTATTTGCCTATGATTTTAGCCAATGGGGGGTTATTGCCAGATGGCACACGCGTTATTTCAGAAAGAACCAGTAACTGTGTGGTTTCTATTATGGCAACTTGTGGGCTTTATGATGAGTCTGGTATGCATCTTGTAAAAACAGGTATGCCTTCTAAAAGCGGTGTTTCTGGTCTTATTATTTCTCTTTCAACAGGTCGTGGTGGCATTGCAATCTGTAGTCCTCGCTTAAATGATAAAGGAGGCAGTATCAGAGGGCACGAAGTCCTGTCTCATGTTTCTCAAGCGCTTGATTGGCATTTTGCAGCGCCCTGGGGATATCTAAGAATTGAAAGTAACTGAAAATTTGATTACAGTTAAGTAAGTTTTTTCAATCAAATGGTGCACAATGTTAGACGAAGCAATGCAATTGGCTATTCAAAGCTCACGAGAGGGTATTCAAAATAATGAAGGTGGCCCCTTTGGTGCAGTCATCGTGTTGAATGATAAAGTTATCTCAGTTGCTCATAACACGGTACTCAAAGATTCAGATCCAACTTGCCATGCAGAAATAAATGCAATTCGTTTAGCCTGTAAACAATTAAAAACACATGTGCTTTCTGACTGTGAACTTTATACAACGGTAGAGCCTTGTCCTATGTGTCTTGCAGCTATTTATTGGTCTAGGATCAAGAAAATATATGTAGGCGCAGATAGAACAATTGCTGCAAAGTATGGCTTTGATGATGCTTTGTTTTATGAACAGATAGCACAGCCTGTAGAGAATCGTGATGTTCCTTGTCAAATGATGTCACTGAATGCTGAGGTAGAGCCTGTTTTTCAAGAGTGGCAGAATCTAAATAGAGCCATTTATTAAAACTATCAGATATCTTGTAAATTATAAAATGAGTCATTTAGGGATTTGATGCATGCTAGCGTATCTCCGAAATTTTTTTAAATGGGAGGCTGTCGGTGGCGTGCTGCTCGCTTTTGCAACAGTGATTGCGCTATTCGTTGCAAACTCTCCTTTCAATGAAGCATATGTTCAGTTTTTTCAATTGCCTGTCGTCGTTAAAATAGGTGACTTTGGATTAGATAAGTCGCTTTTGTTATGGATTAATGATGGCCTTATGGCGATTTTCTTTTTGCTCGTAGGACTAGAGCTAAAAAGAGAATGGTTAGAGGGTGAATTATCGAATGCAAAAAGTCGAGTCTTGCCTGGTATTGCTGCGCTTTTTGGTATGATTGTTCCTGCGCTGTTTTATGTTTTTTTCACGCAAGATGATCCTACGCGTATGAGAGGGTGGGCGATTCCTGCAGCTACGGATATTGCTTTTGCATTGGGTGTTTTATCCTTGTTTGGTTCTCGCATTCCTATTGGATTGAAAATATTCTTAGTGACATTGGCCATTATCGATGATGTGGGTGCTATTTTAATTATTGCAATTTTTTATACTTCACAACTGTCTTTGCTCGCACTTGGCTTGTCTGGCGTATTTGTTTCTGCGCTTTATCTATTGAATCGCAAAAATATCTATCCTGTATTCCCCTATATGCTGTTAGGTAGCGCCTTGTGGTTTTGTGTTTTGAAATCTGGCGTGCACGCGACGATTGCTGGTGTGCTATTGGCACTTTGTATTCCTTTGCAAAGTACTGCTCAATCGATATCACCCTTGAAAAAATTAGAGCATGCATTGCATCCTTATGTTGTGTTTTTCATTTTGCCATTATTTGCTTTTGCCAATGCGGGAGTCTCTATTAATGTACAGGCTTTGGCTTCTCTTGGCTCTGTTTCACACGGTGTAGCAAGTGGTTTATTATTAGGGAAGCCTATAGGGGTTTTGCTGGGAACATGGCTTGGGATAGTGCTGTTTAAAGCAAAACTTCCGAATGGTGTGAATCTACGATTACTGCTTGGGATGGCATTTCTTTGTGGTATTGGATTTACCATGAGCTTGTTTATTAGTATTCTTGCTTTTGATTCGAATCATCTACAATTAGCTGCAGAAAGTCGATTATCAATATTATTAGCCTCGGCGACAGCTGCGTGTATTGGTGCTTTGCTAATATATTGGGAGACACGTTCAAGAGAGATTTGAAGTGTGCGTTAAAAAAGAAATTCTAGCGCACACGCAATGCTTATGAATTGGCTTCTCTGCCTTCAATGGGGGCATCGAAATTGGTTTGTAGCTCTTCTTGATAAAATAAGACGAGGCCGATAGAAAAAATAATCATAGAGCCGAAATAATGCCAGGTAATGGTTTCGTTAAGGAAATACCATCCAAAAAAGGTTGCAAACAGTGGTGTAACCAATCCCGCTAATGCCATGAAAGTAGCGGTAAAGCGCTTTAGTAGATAACCATATAGATTGTAGCAGATGATATTTGAGATAAGTGTCATCCATAATGCGCATTCAATATAAGCGGCATATTGCCCATTAATGACGGGAACAGGAGACCACGTTTCACCACTTAAATAAGAGTGAAAGAGGGCAAAAGTGCCACCGATCACCATGGCAAAGCCATTGGCTAAGATGGGTGAATGCTTAAAATCATTAATAATTTTCTTCAGCAAAATCCAACCATAAACGCTGGCAAATACGGCAATAAGCAGTGCTATTTCGCCACGAGAGAAAATAAAGATTTCTTTTGAGAAGCTTTGCATAGAGTAGTCAGCAAAGAGAATGGGTAATATACCAATAAAGCCTATGCACAGCCCAACCCATTTTTTCAAAGATAAGCGTTCTTTTAACATGAAATAAGCAAATAAAGCTGCCACATAAGGGGAAAGGCTATAGATCAGACAAGCCTTTGAAGAACTCATAAATTGCAGTCCCCAGATCTCAGCAATATTGGTAATGTAAATACTGACGAGTCCAAGTAAAAAGAGGGGCAGAATATGATTAAGCTTTAGCTTGATATTTTTGCGCTGAAGCAGAAATTGGTGGCTAAGCAGCAATATGCCCGCAAACAGCATCCTTGAGCCGATTAAAAAGAAGGGTTCTGAGTATTCAAGCGCTGATTTACTTAAGGTAAATAGGCCCGCAAATAAAGCAAATAGTACAAGCACCCAGGGCATGCTTTACCCTCCTATAGAAGTCTTCAAGTTGAAATCAAAAGTAGATATGAAAGAGACTTAACAAACCTTTAGGCAAGCTACATTCAAGCAAAGGTGAATAGTACACGCAAGGCGTGGTAATTGAAAGAAGAATACACACAATTGTGTTAATTGACAAACATTGTTATGGCTGTCCTATATTCTGGAGTATATCTGAGAGGAGATTTTGAAAGGGGAAGCAAAGCGCAAATATGCGCTTTGCTTATTGTTTTAAAGCGTAGCTTTAGCACCTTTGCGCTTCTTTTCCTTTGTTTCGCTGATAATAGGCATCTCTTGCGGGCGTGATGCCTGTCTTGCTAAAGGTGTGAGCGTTTTCTCAGCCTTTGATAGATCTAAGGTTTCATCTGTAGAGGTGCGCATATATTCAGCCAGCTTGCCATGTAGATCTTCTTCTTTCTCTAAGGGGACAGGAGAAATAGAATAAGTTGCCTCGTCGGTAAAAAACGCCTTTGATCCCTTTTTACCTACAGCAATATAGCTTGAATGTATGGTATTTGCTTTGGTATCAATTTCCAGTAAATCGATACCATATTGGCCACTGGCATAAGACTTACCCACCCAAGCTTCATCTTTGTAGGCACGCCTTTTCTTTTTACCAAGTGGCAATCTACCAATTCCGCCAAGTAAAGGTACATCTGTGGGACTATGCAAAGGAGTATAGTAGGAGCGAACGCGACTGGCGCTGAAGCTTGCCTTCTCATCGGCAGATAATCCTTCGGGTAGTAATGGTCTGGGTAGTTGTTTTCTTTCTGCTTTTGAAATAGATTGTGGACGACCGCCTAAGGCACCACTGATAATTTGGAACATTTCTTTGCGTTCCCCTTCTTTCTCTCTTGCCAAATCAACACGTGAGCGCGCATGAATATCTGCTGAGAGAACACCATTTACATTATGATCAAAGAGCAGATTAACAAGTTTGAGCCAAGCTTGGGCATTGCCACGATGATCTTCGGCGGGTTTTTTCCCCATCACTAAAGGCAGGGGCGTGAGTACAAGTTTAACTTTTGCGGTAGAGGCGCTTAAGGTTTCTTCGAGCCATTTAAACTGTGCATCACCCAGCAGAGATTGGCCTTCTGTGTTGTAGAGACGAGTATTTAAGCACCATATTTCAATTGGACCAAATTTTGTTTTAAAAAAAGATCCGCGGTGTTGATCGGCTGCTTCTGTTGGAACAGGGAAGAATTCATTAAAGGCATTCAGTGCATTTTCAAAGGCATGAGGATCTGCATCAACCGCTTCTTTAGAAGCATTATTACGACCTAGATCATGATCATCTAAGCCTCTTAAAGCATACATTTGCTTTAGAGCTGTGCGAACAATTTGATGAAAATCTAAATAGAGATGATGACGAAATTCTTCCAAGGTGGTAACCATCTTTTTAGGAAGTGAATTCTCTCCATACATTAGATCGCCACCATGAATGAAGAGATCAAGATTTTTCTGCGCTAGCATTTCGTAGATCTGAGCAGTGGTTGTGCTTTGATCCAAACTCAGTCCAAAAGCTTTAGCTAATTTATCATCTGCTTTGATGGCTTGAATTAAGTCCATTATTTCTTGATCGGCGCCGAAGCCTATTCTGATTTTTCCTTTAAAATTATCTGTAGGTGGGGCTTTTACAGTTACTGCCTGATGTCTGGTTGCTTTATCGTGTAAAACATTAGGGGATTCGTAGATAGCTTGTTTGGTTTTTGATTTTACTTTATAAGTAAAAGATTGATTAGGGATCAGATCTTCAATTGAAAAATGTATATGCTTGCTTGAGTTTGGGATGGCAGAATTAGATTGACTTGAATCAGAGTGTCGCTCAGGATAGGCTTCTTTTGCATCTTTCACGATACCAGGTATTTTATAAAGGCGATCCGCTATTTTTACTTCTAAATATAAGTCGTCTACCTGGACATTTTCTTCGAAAGTTACGGCAAGTTTTGCGCTAGAGCTTTTTGTGTCCGCATGATATTGCGGTGCGCCTAAAATAAGGGTGGCAATATTGGGCATGAGTCAATCTCCTTTGATCTCTTTTTGAGACAGCTTCTTGTTAAATTCTAGCTTGAATGCCCTTTGATTAAATAATGAAAATTCCTCTAAAGTCAAACTGGATAAAAAATGAGTGTTCTTTAGCTTTGTTTAGGTTTCTTCACAATCTGTTCGGGCGTTTTATCAGCTTGTTTAGAGGGCATGGCGACCTTCTTAAGTAATTTAGAGGCTTCTGTTTTCATATCATAGGTTTTAACAATGGCGGGTGTATGTAAGGTGGATTTTTGAGTTTCAATATGAAATTTATTATATAGCCAGGTTTTTATTTTATTCACAGTTCTTTTTATAAATGCTCTAAAAGAATGCGAAACCTCTTCTTTTTCTTTGACCTCTTCATGTAGGCGTCCTATGTTCGCGTTCACTTTTCCTAATACTTTTTTGGTCTCTTTTTGATCCTGTGCATTTAACAACATTACTCTGTGTTTTGCCATTTTCTCGATAGGTTTATCAAAAACATGTGCGGTTTCAGAATTCAGTGTTTGTAAACGACTTCTTTCTTGCTCCATATGTATTTGTATGGCACTTAATTCTCCGTCGAATAAACATTGCTCTATTTTTAAAGGCGTTCGTTTAAAGGGGGTGCTGTATTGTTCTGAAAGATGTTTGTTAGCATCTTCTACAATCTTAAGATATTGTTTTTTTATTTCTTCATAGGATTTGTTTTTCACATCCATTTTTAAAATAGCATCAATCGCTTTATTCACCGTTTTATCGTCAGAAATAGCTTTGACGAGCTCTGCCATTTCAATGAGTCGTGTTTTTTGAGCCTCGGTTACTTGTTTTTCTGGTGGTTGATGTATAGCGCCCAGTGCGCCAAATACATTACTAATGAAATTTTGTATGTTAGATACACCAGCTGTATACCCTGTACTTTTTGCTTCTTTTATCCATGCTATCATTGTTTGTTGATCTATCCCTTCTGGGAATTCAAAGGCAGGTGGCGTTGCCATGATAGCGGTTCCTGCCATATGACCTAAGTATCGAGCAACATAGGCATAACGACATTCTATATTGCCTAATCGTGCACCTTGTAGCATTAAGGTGGGAGTGTAGTCAGGATCAACGTGAGAGAGCTTTGTATGCATATGATAGGCGGGGCTAAATTGCACCTCTTCTAGAGCCATCAGCACGGCTTCAATTTCTCTTTGTGATTTTTCATCAAAAACATATTTTGTTGTGATTTCTCCACCAGCGCTCACATTGAGGTTCATATGTGTGTAACACAATAAATATAATGCTTGCTGACGCTGTAAATCATTTTCTAAATTTGAGGCGATGAGTTGTGTGATATCAGAGAGACCTGCTCTAAAATCAATATTGAATTGAGCAAAAAACTCTACCAAGGCATTCTCTACGGTTTTACAGCTTTCTATATTTTCTTTATCTTTAAAGGCGTTGAGGATATTGAAAAATTCGCCGACAATCCCTGTGTCAGCTTTTAATAGATATTCATAGGCTTCTTTTAAGCGAGTTTGACCAGCAAGATCTTCAAATAGTCCTATTGCATTTGTGTTTGCATGATGACTGTCATTTAGCTCAGAAGAACTTAGCATATACACGCTCTGTTGTTTATTGTTTTGAATTTAGTCTGACAACAGGGAGAAAAGGTTCATAAAATAATTGGCTTGTATTAAGATGTTGAAATTCTAATCAAAAATGGCATATAGGGATAAAATGCTTAACTTCAATGTTCCTTTTCTATGGCGTGTTGTGTCTACAGGTATTGCTTCAATAAAAAGCTTGGCCAGTGTATGTGTGCACTCAAAAAGAAAAATAGAGTTAGATCGCTTGGCATATTTGGATGATACGAATCAAATCATCGCAGATCCTACCGTAGACATTGCGCAGAACAATAGTGATTTAATGAGAAATCTTAGCCAAACGCTATTATTTGGTTTCACTGCCTATCACACATTAAACGGTCAAGAAGATCTATCGGATTGGTTGATTGCCGGTGCAGCTACAACATATTGCCTATATGAACCTACCAAAAAAGTAGTCAATCAACTCGTAGAGTCTGAAACAGCTCAAAAAATTAGCAATAAAGTATTGAGAAGATATTGACCCTTTGGCTTTGGTCGGGATGACAGGATTTGAACCTACGACCCCTGCGTCCCGAACGCAGTGCTCTACCAGGCTGAGCTACACCCCGTTTCTGCTCTTTGTGCTTTTGCTTTATGCTGCGTTGTCTTCGTAGTCTCGCAATCCTCATGTACTCGTGTACATTCCGGTTGCTCGCTACTTGACGTCTTGCCTAAAACAAAACCACTTCGAGCAATTCATTTTGTGTTTTTGCTTTATGCCGCGCGCCCTTCACATATGAATCATCGGGGTTGTTGCCTGCGCTCTCTCGCAATCCTCATGTACTCTTGTGTACATTCCGGTTGCTCAAAGCTTGGCGCCTACCCGATAAATCATATGTTGTGGGCATCATTCCGCAATCTCCACGTACTTGTGTACACTCCGGTTGCTTCACTACTAATAATTTCTTGCGACAATAAAATCAGCTAAATCATTTAAAGCTGCTTTATAGTCTGTGTCGGGAAGCAGTGTTAAAGCTTGTTTGGCATTTCTGATGGCTTCAGAAGCCAGGCGCATAGTGTAATCAATCGCACCACATGACACAATGCCACTCTGTATTTCAACTAATTTATCAGAGCCTTTGTTGAGAATGGCATTTTTAATGAGATCGACAAGCGCAGCGTCTCCATGTTGCATACCATAAATTAATGGGAGGGTAGCTTTGCCTTCTGCCAAATCGTCGCCAATATTTTTGCCCCAATCTGGGTTATCGCCTTGATAATCTAGTAAGTCGTCGACTAACTGAAAGGCAATTCCAATATGCCTGCCATAGGAAGCCAGCATTTGTTTAATGGTACGAGATTGATTGCCCAACACAGCCCCAAGTTGGCAAGCTGCTTCAAAGAGTTTTGCTGTTTTATATTCAATGACGCGTAAATATTGTGCTTCACTGATGTCGGGCTGCTGTCTATGAGTTAGTTGTAAAACCTCTCCCTCGGCAATCACATTGGTGGTTTCGGCTAAGATCTCAGTGGCTTCTGAGTTCTTGAGCCTAGCAATCATTTGAAAAGCACGAGAGTAGATGAAATCTCCAACTAAAACGGCTGAAGCGTTATCCCAGACAGCATTCGCTGTGGGTTTACCTCTACGTAAGAGGGAGCGATCGACAACATCGTCGTGTAGCAGGGTTGCCGTATGAATAAACTCTATGATGGTAGCCATTGTAATGGCTTCTTCGGATTGAGCATTGCATGCTTTACTAGAAAGTAAAACGACTAAAGGGCGAATTCGTTTGCCGCCACTGTTGACAATATAATGCCCTATCTGGTTAACTGTCTCAACCTTGGATTCCAAACTACTGACAATAAGCGTGTCAACAGCTTGTAATTCGCTGCTTACACATTGTCGCAGGGGCTGAATAATCATGTGTTAACTTGCTTAATTATTGAATAGTTTAGTTAGGATACACTAAATTATTGCTTTTTTGCTAAGAATTAAAGTAAAATTTTTGCCCTTGAGGCTTGAGATCCAATTACTCAAGTGAGTCGAGGCGAAAGCCATATAAAAAAGTTAAAATAAATTTGGAGAGTTCTGTGAGTGAATTAAATCCCACTGCCGTCATCGCCACAGGGGGCAAGCAATACCGTGTTAAGGTTGGACAAAAGCTCCAAGTTGAGAAGTTGGTTGGCGAACCAGGAAATAAATTTGTATTTAGCAAAGAATCTGTATTGCTTGTTAGTGAAGGCGAAAAAATCCAAGTAGGTGCTCCTTTCCTAGAGAAAGCCACGGTTGAAGCTAAAATTGTTCAACATGGCCGTGGTGATAAAGTAACCATTATCAAAATGAGAAGACGTAAAACCTACCGTCGTAAACAAGGGCATCGCCAAGCGTTTACTGAAATCGAAATTACTAATATACAAGCAGCATAATCCTTTTCGAAGGTTGCTCGCTGCGTTAAAGAAAAAATGACAAGGGGCAGAAATGGCACATAAGAAAGCAGGCGGTAGTACTCGCAATGGTCGAGATTCTAACCCGAAGTATTTAGGTGTTAAGCGTTATGGTGGTGAATGGGTAACTGCTGGCAGTATTATTGTCAGACAAAAAGGTACCAAATTTCATGCCGGTGTATTTGTAGGCCAAGGTAGCGATTATACTTTATTTGCAAAAGTATCAGGATATATTAGCTTTAAAGTGACAGGTCGATTGAATCGCCGCACTGTTAGTATTATCCCCGCTGACTCCGCACAACAAATTCCCGCACAAGCTTAATTTAGAGTAATTCTCAAGACCTTTTGCTAAAGTGTATTTAGTAGAAGGTCTTCAATAAAGTAGTAAAGCATCAAGATATGAAATTCGTCGACGAAGCAATCATCCGTGTTCAAGCTGGTAAAGGTGGTAATGGCTCCTCTAGTTTTAGACGTGAGAAATTTGTGCCCTTTGGTGGCCCTGATGGCGGAGATGGTGGCAAAGGCGGTAATGTATATCTTGTAGCAGATGCCTCCATCAACACCTTAATTGATTTTCGTTATCAAACCGTTTTTCAAGCTAAAAGTGGCGATTGTGGTCATGGTAAACAGTGCCGTGGTCATGATGGTGAATCGTGCTGGGTAAAGGTTCCTGCTGGGACTATCATCAGAGATGAGGAAACTCAGGAAATCTTGGCTGAATTAATCACCGATGGCCAAACGATGTTGATAGCCCAAGGTGGGGCACGTGGTTTAGGGAATGTGCATTTTAAAACCTCTACGAACCGCGCACCACGCAAGACTACCAAGGGTAAGCCGGGTGAAGAACGTAAATTACGTTTGGAGCTACAATTGCTTGCCGATGTCGGGGTTGTAGGCTTTCCGAATGCAGGCAAATCAACGCTTATTCAAGCGGTATCCAATGCCACGACCAAAGTTGCAGATTATCCTTTTACAACGACTTATCCTCAATTAGGCACAGTAAGCCTTGATGGTTCAACCCGTTTTGTTATTGCAGATATCCCTGGCCTTATAGAAGGCGCCCATTTAGGAGCGGGGTTAGGTTTACAATTTTTAAAGCACCTCACACGTACACACCTTCTTTTGCACATTGTTGATATGCTAGAAGAAGATTGCTTCAACAATATTTTGTTGATTGAAGAAGAATTAAAAATGTTCAGCCCTGAGCTATTAGAAAAGCCACGTTGGTTGGTACTCAATAAAGCGGATTGTGTTGACGCTGCAAGCATTGATGAGCTTAAGCAGCGTATTCGTGCCCACAAAGGTGAAGACACGCCTATTTTTGTTATTTCTGCTGCTGAGCGTAGAGGTACACTGGAAATGTGTAAAGAGATTGCGCAAGCATTACTTGTTTACAGACAAGCATTTGCCAATAGAGTAGAGAATGAGAGCACAGAATTTCAAAACACAGAAATTCAAGATTGGTAACAGGCCTCAAGCAGTAGATTAGCGCTTTGTTCTGCTGCTATTTATTCTGATCAATGGCTTCTGTGGTTACTGCGTCTTTCATCACAACAATACTAATGCGACGATTCTTTGGATTATGTGGATTTCTAGCATCCAGCAAAATGGAAGCGCCATATCCCATTACCCTTAATATTTTATCCTTTGGCATGCCTGCGGCTTCCAGTTCTCGACGTGCTGAATTTGCGCGATTGGATGAGAGATCCCAGTTGCTCTTTCTCACATCTTCAGAATTATATTCAAATCCATCGGTATGACCAATAATGCTTATTTTATTAGGAATTTGCATGAAAAGAGGTGCAAGTGATCTAAGTACAGGCCTGATTTCGGGTTCTAATTCATCACTACTCATCGCAAACATTGGGCGCTCTTCATTATCAATAACCTGAATGCGCAAGCCTTCATAGGTGATATCTACCTTAATTTGGTCTTTATATTTAGAGACCTCGGGCGTACTGTTAATCATATTTTCAATAGCGCCTTTCATTTTCTGTAAATGTTCTAGCTCTTTTTGTTTTCTAACATCGTCCATGGTTTTCGTATCTGGTTTAGAAGGAAGGGCGTTTTTTTCCTTTTCTTTTTCTCGTTCCGTTGTGTCAATTTTAGGCTGTAATACAGTTTTAGGTGTGATCTCTGCTAAGTTATCGCCACCTTTATTGAGAATTTTGAGCGGCTGTTTAAAGTATTCGGCAATACCTTCTAGTTTTGATTTGTTCACAGAGCTTACTAGCCACATCAATAGAAAGAAGGCCATCATGGCGGTTACAAAGTCGGCATAAGCAATTTTCCAGGCACCGCCATGATGACCACCACTGACCTTCTTAATTTTCTTTATCACAATCAATGGAGGCTTTTCTTCTGTGGCACCTGTTCCAGGTATTATTTCTGCCATATTTTATGTGCTCGCGCTTGCGCTATTACGTGTTGCTTTTTTAACTTCTTCTAGCATTTCGTCTAGTTGTTTTGCAGAGGGGCGTTCTGTAGAGAATAGAATTTTACGACCAAATTCTATGGCTGTTTGATTTGAGCACTTATGCATTTGTGCAAGTATGACCAATTTAATACATTGAAACATTTGAGTACTTTCATTGGCGCGTTGCTCCATGATGACCGCTAATGGGCCGATAAACCCATAACCGAGCAAAATACCCAAGAAAGTTCCAACCAGTGCAGCTGCAATTAACATACCGAGTTCTGCGGGCGGCAAGCTGATAGATTCCATGGTATGTACAACCCCCATTACGGCGGCAACGATACCAAAGGCAGGCATACCATCAGCGAGCTTAGCGATAGCATGTGAAGGCATAAGTGCTTCGTGGTGATGCGTTTCAATTTCGTTATCCATCAGATTTTCAACATGGTGCACACTGAGATCTTCATTAATGATCATGCGGAAATAGTCACAGATAAATTCTACAACATGGTGATTGGCTAATATTTTAGGATAGGCAGAAAAAATAGGGCTTTCGTGAGGATTTTCTAAGTCAGCCTCTAAGGAAATAGAGCCTTGATGATGGATTTTTACCAGCAGGGAATAGAGTACGCTTAAGAGCTGCGCATAAGTGGCTTTATTGTATTTAGAAGGCAAAAAAGCACGACCTAGCTCTTTAAGGGTGGCTTTGAGTACTTTGCCACTATTACTACAGATAAAGGCGCCAGTGGCGGCACCACCAATCATTAATAATTCTACAGGTTGAAATAAGGCTGCTAGATGGCCTCCTGCTAATGCATAGCCGCCGAAAACAGAAGCCAATACAGCTAAATACCCAATGAGGATCAGCATATTTTAAAACCCATGTCCTTATGTTTTTTGCTTATCTATGGCTGCGTAGATTCGCCATCCGCATTGATATGGTGTAATGCACAATATCATCCCCTGCGGAGCAAGAATTTATTTGATTATACACATATATTTTAAGAGCAGCCAAGAGGGGAGATATAGCTAACTGAAGTATAGCTACTGTTTTGCGATCAACCAATGAGAGAAGATATATAGAAAAAAGTCAACAAAGTAACTTTTTAACATGACTAAGCTACAACCCCTTTGCTTTAGGAATGTTAAAGCAAAGGGAGTAAATCGGGTACCTGGGCAGGGTTTTATGCAGCCAGTGCCAAAACTTTCTTATTTAATCTGCTTTTATGACGTGCAGCTTTATTCTTATGAATTAAACCCTTAATCACTAAACGATCAATATAAGAGGTCGCTATTTGATATTCTGTTTGTGCTTTGCCATGATCGCCAGTAGCGATAGTAAGCAGTACTTTTTTAACATGCGTGTACATTCTTGAAACTTGCCACTTATTTTCTTGGCGGCGTTTTTCATTTTGACGTGCTCTTTTTTTAGCCTGTTTTGTATTAGCCAAAGTATTTATCCCCGAAGCTGTTTCGAAAGCTTGCAATCATCGCTATTTTAGTTTGAGATGTCAATGTTTTAAATAGGCCTTTATTAGGATCCGAACACTCACTATGAGCAAACAGTTATTAAAGTCCACTAGCACAGTTAGTGCAATGACATTTTTTTCCAGAATCTTGGGCTTCATTCGAGATATGGTGGTTGCGCATATGTTTGGAGCCAGTGCAGGGTTAGACGCTTTCTTGGTGGCGTTTAAAATACCGAATTTCATGCGTAGGCTCTTTGCTGAGGGCGCATTCTCACAAGCCTTTGTCCCTGTCCTTAGCGAAACGGTTGCGGTTAAATCCCAGCCTGAAGTGCAATTCTTAATTGATAGAGTCTGTGGTTGTTTATTGTTAGTTTTGACGCTGATTACCATCTTGGGATGCGTGGGGGCACCTTTTTTAATTACGTTGTTTGCCCCTGGATTTAATGAAAATCCAAAGCAATTTGCTTTAGCTTCTGAGATGCTGCGTTGGACTTTCCCTTATTTATTACTGATTTCAATGACCGCGTTTTTCTCAGGAATTCAAAATGCGCACAATCGCTTTGCATTACCTGCGTTGACGCCTGTTCTCTTAAATATAAGTATGATTTTTGCGGCGCTCTATTTGACGGGTTTTGCCGCTGATCCAGTCATCGCGCTTGCATGGGGCGTTTTATTAGGTGGCTTTTTGCAATTGTTTTTTCAATTGCCTGCTATTTATAAATTAGGTCTTTTGCCAAAGCCTAAAATTGCTTTCTTTGATCCAAATGTGAAAAAAGTATTAAAATTAATGTTGCCTGCACTTATTGGGGCTTCTGTGATGCAAATCAATTTATTAGTCGATACGATTTTTGCATCTTTTCTGCCGGCAGGTAGTTTAACTTGGCTATATTATTCCGATAGATTGCTTGAGTTTCCGGTTGGTATGTTTGGTGTGGCGCTGGCCACAGTGGTGTTGCCTCATCTCTCTAAGCAATATGCAAACAAAAATGATTATGCTTTTTCAGATAGTATTGATTGGGCATTTAGAGTAATTTTATTAATTGGTATTCCATGCACTCTTGGTTTGATTCTGCTTGCAAAACCTATTTTATCAACTTTATTCCAGTACGGGCGTTTTACGGCACAAGATGTGATTTTCACAAGCTATAGTTTAATGGCGCTTTCTCTAGGGTTGGTGGGGTTTTTAGTTGTTAAAATCATGGTCTCAGCTTTTTATGCGCGCCAAAATACTAAGTTACCCTTAAAAGTTGCGTTGGTTGCGATTAGCTGTAATGTGATTTTTAATTTTATATTAATTGGCCCTTTTAAGCATGCTGGTTTAGCTTTGGCCTCGACTTTGTCTCAAGCTGTTCAGCTTAGCATTTTGCTATATGTGCTTCTCAAATTGAAACATTACATGCCCTCGAAGGGTTGGCTAAAATATGTATTTCGCTTAGTGCTTGCCAATACATGCATGATTGCTTTTCTGGTTGTCTTAAGCCCAGAGGCTGATGCATGGTTGGAAAATTCTGGATTATGGCGCGGGTATCAGCTAGGCATTTTAGTGGCGGGTTCTGTTGTGGTATATGGCGCCGCCCTATGGGTTGTAGGCTTGCGATTTACACATTTTAATATGAGAGCACTTTCTCAATCATAAGGCGTAAAGGATAGATATGCAGTTGTTTCGTGACATTCAATCAATGGCGCTAAATGCCTCTGTAGTAACCATTGGTAATTTTGATGGATTGCATTTAGGACATCAAAACTTAATTACAAAGACATTCCTTCAAGCACAGAGTCTAGAAATCCCTTCTGTTGTATTGAGCTTCGAACCATTGCCATATATTTATTTTAAGCCAACAACTTTGCATCAAATCATGCCGCTTCGAACGAAGTATCATCTTTTAAAAAAATGGCCTATCGATTATTTGGGGTTGTTAGCCTTTAATGAGAAATTGGCTACTGTGAGCGCAGAAGCTTTTGTAGAAGACTATTTAGTCAAAGCATTGGGTGTGCGCGTTCTGAATATGGGGCAAGATTTTCAATTTGGTTACCAGAAGCGTGGTAATGTTGAGCTTTTGCAGAAGATGGGGCAGCAGCATGGATTTCGAGTCAATGTGTTGTCGGATGTAGTTGTGCATGGAGAGAAAGTAAGTAGTTCAAAAATTCGGCAAGCATTGATTGTGGGAGATATTGAGCGCGCGAATCAATTATTAGGTTATTCCTTTACCTTGATTGCTCGAGTCCAAAGTGGCAAAAAATTGGGGAGAACACTTGGTTTTCCAACCGCTAATCTTGCGCTTGCCCCTAAATCAATTTTATTAAATGGTGTTTATATTTGTTGGGCTATTGTGGGTGAGCAGAAGTATCCGGCAGTTTGCAATGTGGGATATCAGCCTACGGTCAATAGTTTTAGAAAAAAAGTAGAGGTACATCTCTTAGACTATACGGGTAATTTGTATGGCCAATATTTGAAAGTGGAATTTTTGAAAAAAATTCGCAATGAACAAAAATTTCAGAATGTTTCCGAACTGATAGAGCGAATTAAACATGATACACTAGTGGCGAAAGAATTTTTCGCAAAACAAGTAAGTTCTCAATTATAGATTCAAATGTTGTTTGAATAACTTAAGGCCAAATCATGAGCGAAGTAGATTACAAAGATACGATCAATTTACCTCAAACCTCCTTTCCTATGCGGGCTAATCTGCCGCAACGTGAACCCGAGATTCTAAAAAAATGGCAGCATTTAGATCTATATAAAAAAATCAGAACTCAGCAACAGGGCAAAGAGAAATATGTTTTAAATGATGGGCCTCCCTATGCCAATGGCGATATTCATATTGGTCATGCTGTAAATAAAATTCTCAAAGATATGGTGGTTAAAGCGCAGACACTGAGCGATAAAGATGCACCCTTTATTCCAGGGTGGGACTGTCACGGTTTGCCGATTGAATTAAATGTTGAGAAAGCAAAAGGTAAGCCTAATGTAGATTTGACACCTGCAGCTTTTCGTCAAGCCTGCCGTGAATATGCAGATTCTCAAGTAAATGTACAACGTGAATCTTTTAAGCGCCTTGGTGTTATTGCTGATTGGGACAATCCTTATAAGACAATGGATTATCAATACCAAGCCGACATTATGCGTGCGTTTGGGCAAATTTATCAGAATGGTCATGTGCAACAAGGTGTTAAACCCGTACATTGGTGTACGCAGTGTGGTTCTGCTTTGGCAGAAGCAGAAGTGGAGCATCAAGACAAAACATCTGAAGCCATTGATGTATGCTTTAAAGTAAAAGATACCCAAGCCTTTTTAGAGAAAATAGGGGCTGATAAGAATATTGAGACGGCCGCCGTGGTTATTTGGACAACCACACCATGGACACTCCCTGCGAATCAGGCTGTAGCCTTTAATCCTGAATTAGAATACGTCATTGTCAAAGCTTCGCTTGACGGTGTGCCTTTTGATGCATTCATCATGATTGAGTCTTTGCTAGAGAGTTGCATGTCCCGCTACGGTTGCAAAGAATATAGTATCGTTCATAAATTCAAAGGCCAGATGGCTGAGCATGTTTTGTTAGAACATCCTTTTTATGAGCGAGATGTGCCTATACTCCTTGGCGAGCATGTCACGACAGAAGCCGGTACAGGTGCTGTGCATACCGCACCAGCGCATGGCATGGACGATTATCATTTGGGTATTAAATACGGTTTAGTGCTTGATGGTCCAGTAGATGATAATGGTAAATATTATGCAAGCACCCCATTTTTAGGCGGCGTGCATGTTTTCAAAGCAAATGAACAGGTCATTGCGCTCTTGAAAGAAAAAAATCGATTGTTGCATGATGAAAAATTATCTCATAGTTATCCACACTGTTGGCGCCATAAAACACCGCTTATTTTCAGAGCAACTCAACAATGGTTCATCAGTATGGATGAGGCTAAGTTAAGACAAACCGCTTTAGAACAAATTAAGCAAGTAAATTGGATCCCTGAATGGGGCGAATCTCGTATTAGCTTGATGATTGAAGGACGACCTGATTGGTGTATCTCTAGACAAAGAACGTGGGGTGTGCCAATTCCACTTTTTACACACAAAGAAACCAAAGCAGTTCATCCAGAGATCGCTGCAATCATTGAGTATGTTGCTCAGCGTGTGGAGCAAGAAGGGATTGAGGCATGGCATACTTTAGATATTGCTTCTTTGCCTTTTAAAGATATGTCTGACTATCAAAAATCAAGAGATAGTTTAGATGTGTGGTTTGATTCAGGAGTAAGTCATGTAAGTGTGCTTAAGCGTCGCAAAGAATTACAATATCCCGCCCAATTGTTTTTGGAAGGTTCTGATCAACATAGAGGATGGTTCCAATCTTCTTTATTGTCCGCTGTTGCCATTGATGGAAAAGCACCTTATGAATCTGTCTTAACACATGGTTTTACTGTTGATCAATTAGGCCGAAAGATGTCTAAATCTTTGGGGAATGTCGTTGCACCTGATAAAGTCATCAAAGCTTTAGGCGCAGATGTGCTGCGCTTATGGGTTGCTGCAACAGATTATAAAGGTGAATTACATGTTTCTGATGAAATCTTAAAACGTACCAGTGATGCTTATCGACGTATTCGTAATACAGCTCGATTTTTGTTGGGCAATTTAAGTGGTTTTTCGCATCAGCATCAAATTCAGTTTGATGAAATGTTAGCGCTTGATAAGTGGATAGTAGATAGAGCCTATTATATTCAAGAAGATATTATAAAAGCATTTGAAGAATGCCAATTTCATACGGTTTACCAAAAAATACACAATTTTTGCGTCTTAGAATTAGGTAGTTTCTACTTAGATGTTATCAAAGACCGACAATATACGCTGCGCGAAAACAGTCATGCAAGACGCTCTGCACAAAGTGCGATGTATCATGTTGTACATGCCTTAGTGAAATGGATGGCGCCGATTTTGAGCTTTACCGCAGAAGAAATTTGGGAAATATTACCTGATGCAACAACAGAATCGGTGTTTTTATCAACTTGGCACAATGCGCTAAGGCCCTTACCCGCAGAAAGTACATTTAATAATGATTTCTGGCAAAAGATGATAGCTATTCGTGATGCGGTAAACAAGGCCATTGAGTCTGAACGTGCAAAAGGGGCTTTCGGAGCAGGATTAGAAGCAGAGATAACTTTATATGCGGATGATGCCTTTTATCCTTTGTTGGCTAAACTCGAAGATGAATTGCGATTCTTATTGATTACCTCAAAAGCAGATCTTCAACCATTGTCTCAAAAGCCAGATCATGCTTTAGAGACAGAGATTGCTGGATTGGCTGTAACCATCGCAGCCTCTTCGCATCCTAAATGTAAACGATGCTGGCATCGCAGAGAAGATGTCAATAAAAACCCGGATTTTCCTGAAATCTGTGGTCGTTGTGTTGAAAATATTGATACGCATCAACAAGGTGAGAAGCGAATGTATGCCTAATGCTCGATGAGCGTAGCGAATCAATGCTCTCACTTTGTAAAGGGAGATGCTTAGAACAGCGTAGCTGTACTAAGCAGAGGGATTTAGGTCGTTGAACTTGAATACCCAGCATAAATCCCCCTTGCGTACTTATCAGTACGCGTCCCCCTTCAAAAAGTGGGATCTTTTATTCGCTTCGCTCATATTAAAAATGAATGTTACGGAGTGCTGTGGTATAGCAACTATTATGAATAATTTGAGAGACTTTGGGAAATGAAAGAAAAAGCAACATCATTACGATGGTTTATCTGGGTGCCTTTTTTGGTGCTCATAGATCAATTAACCAAGAGCTGGATATTAAAAACACTGAGCATAGGTGAAACAATACCATTGATGCCAGGGTTGCGCTTAACCTTAGCACATAATTATGGTATCGCCTTTGGTATGTTTAATAATGATAATTTATTGGTCACACGATTTATCTTATTAGCAATTGCGATAGCAATTACTGTCTTTATCAGTGTATGGCTCTATAAGACACCTCGTACTGAGAAATGGGTATGTAGTGCCTTAGTGCTGATTTTAGGGGGCGCCCTCGGTAATATTATTGATAGATTTATGCATGGGCATGTGATTGATTTTATTGATTGTTACTACAAAAATTGGCATTGGTGGACTTTTAATATTGCAGATAGTTTTATTACGGTAGGTGCCGTATTGTTGTTAAAAACCATTCTTTTTGAAGAAAAAGATTCATCAAAGGCGCATAAAGCATGAGTAAAGCAGTTCAGATATTCTTAGCCAATCCAAGAGGCTTTTGTGCCGGTGTCGATAGAGCAATTGATATTGTTGAAGCAGCATTGCAAAAATATGGTTCGCCAATTTATGTGCGTCATGAGGTTGTGCACAATCGTTATGTGGTAAAAAGTTTATGTGAGCAGGGTGCTATTTTTGTAGATGAATTATCTGAAGTGCCAGAGCAGAGTATTGTTATTTTCAGTGCGCATGGTGTATCCCAAGCTGTGAGAGAAGAAGCAAAAAATAGAAATTTGCAGTTAGTCTTTGATGCAACTTGTCCATTGGTAACAAAAGTACATATGGAAGTTGCGCGTCAGAGTAAGAAAGGTTATGAATGTGTGCTGATTGGGCATGCAGGGCATGCAGAGGTTGAAGGAACACTAGGGCAATATGAAAATGACGCTGGTGGTATTTACTTGGTAGAAAATATACAAGATGTTGAAAATCTTTCTGTAAAAGATCCCTCAAATTTATTCTATGTCACACAAACAACCTTGTCGGTAGAAGATACCAAGCAAATTATTGCAGCTTTACAATTAAAGTATCCAGAGATTCAAGGACCTAAACGAGATGATATTTGCTATGCAACGCAAAATCGTCAAGACGCTGTAAAAGAACTGGCAAAATTGTGTGATATTGTGTTGGTGGTTGGTTCAACCAATAGTTCGAACTCAAATCGTTTAAAAGAATTAGCAGAGCATTGTGGCGCCAGAAGCTTCTTGATTGATGATGCAGCAATGTTAGACTGGGCGTGGTTTGATGGCGTAAATAACATTGGCATTACAGCGGGCGCATCGGCCCCTGAGATCTTGGTGACCGAAATCATTCAAGCCATACAGTCAAGATTTAAGGTAGTAAAAGTCAATAATGTGAAAGGCATTGATGAAAACATGACTTTTTCCATGCCCAAGGAATTAAGAGATGTGCCAATTCATAATCCTTTTAAGGCAATTAATACTGTGTTAGAGACGACAAGCTAACATAGCTGTTGTGGGCTATAGGTCTATCAGTTACCAGCAATTCGCTGTTGTTGGTCCTTTTAAGTTTGTATTTGTTAATGTTAATGCGCCACAGGTGTCTGTTGCTTGTGGGCCGCCTGCAACAGGTGTTGCTGTGAGCGTAAAGCTTGTTGCGGATAAATTAGAAATAGACAGTGTATAGAAAGCTTCAGGAGAGTTTGCATTTGCGCCGACTGCTGCTGGCGTGGTTGCCCCAACATAAGTGTTATTTTCTGTGTAATAATGCTCCATCCGTGCGGCAAGATTAAGCAATGCGGCTTGTCCATCTGAACGGCGTGTACGTTGCACATGCTGGGTATAGCTTGGAAATGCAATTGCCGCAATAATGCCTACAATCGCCACAGCAATCATCAATTCCATTAAGCTAAATCCATGTATTTTCTTCATATCAAAGCCTTTTAATATAAATTTTATCAATGAGTAATAGATTGTTTATTGATGCCAGAGATTATACGAAACTGATGAATGGTTGCATATGGTAATTCAGGATTTTGTTTGATGGCATTATTATCTATCCAAAATTCCACGAATTGTTCAGCAGCAAGCACAGACAGATTGACGATGGTTTTATCCGTGGTGACAATTTTAAGCGGTGTTGCGAGAGCAAAAAATTTCTTGTTAATTTCTATTGTACCCGCCTCAATATCAATCATATTAATAGTACCTTGATATTGTAAGCCCGTCATATTCATCATGTCTGATTTTGCCATTACAGCATTGATATAAAATATCAGGCTACACAAGAGACAAGCAGAAGCATATATTTTTTTCATCATGAGTTCTTATTCCATAATTTGTTTCCAGTTTTGGCGCCCCTGTGGACCTGTACCAGGATTTTCCGTGAGAGTATTTAATCCCATGGAGCCACTTAATATTTTTATTTCTTTTGACTTATCGCCCGACAAAGAGACTGCGGGTGTGGGCGTGATACCGACGGATGATTTTTGACCACCAACCGGAACGAGCGCATTGTCTACTTTGATATAGTCAATGCTATCAAAAATGCCATCGTTATTTAAATCAAAGGGCGTGGTTTCTGGTTGGCCGCCAGAAGCGGCGTTTAATTCCATAATCCAAGAACTGCCACCAAAATCGCAGGCAGAGCTAGAGGGAAGTAAAGTGGTGAATATTACATTATTATTACGAAGGAGTGCTTTTGAGATTTGTCTTTCTCCATGATTAGAAGATGCGCCCTTCACAATTAAATTTATATACCAACCACGATGTTGTGCGGGATCGCCTGAACGTGTAGGCGCAGCCCAGTTGATAGGTAGGTCGCTGATCTGCCTAACGGAAGTTGTGGTATCTGTCACATTATCTCCATTTGTATCTACATTTATATCTACTTCTTGTAATATACTTTGTTGCAATAATTGAGATTTGCTGACCGTATTACCATCGAGTTTATCCCAAATTCCGTAGAAAGCTTGGGTGACCGCACCTGTTGAAATATTGTCGGTTTTTTCTAAAAATTTTCCTGTCCCAAAATAAACCATAACGCCTTGTGCTAAACCAGTAGGGTGAGGGCCAACAATAGGTGCTGTGGTAATGGCTTGATCGCCTGTGGTTGTTTGTTGCGCCGTGAATAAGGCTGTGGCACTGCTTTTCCACTGCGTGGGCGTGGTGCTGGTTAAATCAAACTTCCAGAGTGTGCCTTTAAGATCACCCGCATAAATATAGTCGGCAACATAATCACCATCTATGTCAACAACATAAGCTTCGCTTAATCCATTGGGGGTTGTGGGTGTGCCTGTACCAACAGGGATTTTGATGTAATCTGTATCTGCTGTCCAAGTACCATCTGTACCTCGTTCAATAAACAGTATATAAAGCGCTGCTTTGCCAGTAGTGCTGGCATAGCCATCATTTTCAGAATTATTATAGCCGTTACCGAAAATAGCCGCCCATTTTGTCGTTGTTGAGTTATATCGCACTTTTGCAATTTTCACATTGCCGTAGATATATCCGAGATCTGCGTCATTTTCATCTGAGAATTCCCATAAATAAATTTGATTGGCATTAGCCTCTGTGAATTGAGCAGGATCGGTGATATCCAGCGCATAAACTGTTTGACCGCCTTTTCTGAGGCCGCCTGTTAAGATTGTGCGCCAACTGCCATTGATAAAAACATCTGCTTCGGTTGGAGAACCATCTACGGTAAATTTATGGGTATAAGTTGTTTTAGATAATTCAGATAGGTTTTTATACAATCTTCTATCACCCGGAATATAGGCAAGTACTTCTTGACCTGTATCTGCGCGAAAAGCATGTAGCATGCCGTCATTACTTCCGGTATACACAATTTTTTGGCGATTTGCATATTGCGTTCTGAATGTGTCGTAACTCGCACTTTCTAAAGAGGATGGATAATATCGATTAGGAGGGCCAACAAATAAAGGATCAGAATTGATAATATCGCCTAATAACCCTTGTCGATTTCTAAAAGCATAACTACTGCCATTTTGTTGCTCATCTGCGCGATTGCCACGAAGATATTTGACGAGTTTATCCCCATAAGTCTGGTTTGCTGTGATTTCAGAGGCCGTTGTTGTATTTGCATTATAAGGGGCATATTGCAGAAAATCAGCGATTCTTTGTGGCAGACTACCACTGACTTTGAGATTAGTATAATTACTTGGCCATTGAAAGGCGGCGCCTTGGTTATTTCCATTTAAAGCGCGCGTGATAATTTTTCGTTGTGTGTGCGAGATCCCTGGATTGCTGCTTGCATCCATGAGCGGTAAAATACAAGCGCCTCCTGTTAGTTTGCAATCGGCATTCCAGCTTGGTGTTTGTGCAAGTTTTCCCGTAGGAGAGATGGCAAAAGCCAGCAATTCGCCGCGCCATTGATTGCTATCAAATCGTGCTTGATAGACTTGTGAATCAGTATTAAGAACCGTGGAGTTTTGCGCGACAGTGGCCGCTGAGCTAATGCGATTGGTAATATTGGCGAGCGCATTGCCAAGCTCTGCTGCCAATGCATTGGGTGTTTGTGCTTTAACGAAGGTTCCTTTGGAGTTATAAGCAGCGTGCCATAAATCATCAATTTTCTCAGGATCTGAGTTATAGGGATTGCCCCAATTGCTGCTTTCTATCAACGGGGGATTGGGCCATTTATCGCCATCCGTATCTACCAGTAATCCTGATACGCCAAATGCAACGGTATAGGTAACCATATGTTGGTGTGTGGCAGGATCTGCGGCACTTGGAATAACATTATTGGGTAGAGGGCTTAAATCTTTGTCATAATAATACTTTGCAACATCGGCAAGCGTAAGAGAAATGCCATCTTTATCGTCGTCACCAGGCCCACCCGTAGGATTATTTTCACTCCAGAACCCATCGGTCAATAAAACCGTAAAATTTTGTTGGCAGCTGTAAATAATGGGATCGGCATAGCCAGATAAAGTATTATCAAAATATTGTCCCGTACGATTTAATCCATTGCGTAGCGGTGTACCTAATGCTTGCCAGCCATAGCTATACAGATTAGAGAGTAATGCTGCATTGTGTGAAGTATAATTGCTAACATTGCTGGCGGGTACTTGGTGAAATAAAGCGTTGTAATCATTAATAACACTGAGGCCGTAGCGAAAATTAGGATATTGATTAATGACAGTACTGATGGCGCCTTTGGCCGCCAGTGAGCGTTTTCTACTATATTGATACCAGTTTGCAAAATTTTGTTTTGTTTCTGTAATCGTTCGGCAACCATCCGCGCCTGTGCTTGTGACGCCCAGTGTATTGTTAAAAATCTGTCTTACTAATGTTGATGGGCCAAGAATATTATAACAAGCACTTGTATTCGTTAAGGTTGCTTCTAGTACATTTGTTTCACCAATCGTATTGGTTTTGGGTTCATACGTTACTCTTCGAATTTCAGCATTATTAGCGTTTAATTTAATAAAATAGTGCGCATCCCATAGATCGACTTCGCCATTGGGTGTGTTGGTTGCGTTGACAGCAGATGCGCGTAGTGGCCTGCCATCACTTGCTCTATAACCTCGAGTGTCCACCCAAACGTGATAAATCGCGCCATTAAGATTTTTTGTAATAGAATAGCCACTGGTGCCCTGTCTAGGATTGCTTCTTGCTGCTGTAAAACTTGCATTACTGCATAAGGTGCCGTTTGTTAAGCAGGCACCTGCCCACGGTATATAGGTATTTTCAGGATTATAATAAGTAAAATTGAGATCGGATGAATAGACGCGCCATTCTTTTGTGCCAGCCGCACTACAGCTTTCTATCGAATTGTAATCTGTGTTTGAGCAGTTATCTGTATAGAGATTATCGCTATTATTATATATATAGGAGAAATGCCGGAAACTATTATTTCCATAACTGCGTATTAAACTATTGTCGACCGTTGTGCCACAGGTAGTAGCACTCGAAAAAGAGCCGGTTGCATGCGGATCATAAGCACATACATTCCAGTAAGGTTTTGTTAATACCTCCCAGTCCATAGAGCCAGAGTCATCTACCTCAAAAAATACATTGGGATCAACCGATGTGCCTAAAAATAGGGGGGTATCCGTTAAGCCCAGTAGTGCAGCTTGTGAAATGCTGCCATGTAGTAAACAGGGGATTGCCAGTAGTTTCAGCGCTTTGTTCATATGCATCTCTAATTAAATTGTGTCGCATAGATTGATTCAATCATTGTTTTGGTTGTATCAACCTCACCTGTGCCGCGAGCTGTCACGCGATAATAGTGATATCCTGCTCCCTTTGAGCGTGCATCGGGTGAAAGTTCATAGGGCACAAATCCGTATTCTTGAATGATAAAATAGGGTTGCGTATGAATGCCATAGATGCTTGTAGAATAAGATCTTGCATTGTTTTTCCACCAGCTTGGAGAATTTTTATAAATGTTTGAGAGTGTACTGTCTTGCCAGACAGGACAAGGGCTAGCGCTACAAGACTTAACAGCATCTGGTTTTGCTGCTTGTGATTTTATCCAGCGCTCCCCATCTGATAAGGCGCTTTCAGTGGCTTGGAACGCGATACTGGTGTCTCTCATATTAGAGGTCATCTTTTCAGATAATATGACAGACTGCATACTGGTTATACCGATTAAGGTGACGATCAATAATAAGATAAGTCCAGTAATTAAAATCACACCTTTTTCAGATTTTTCAGCCCCAATAGAAATGATGTTCATAAATCCTCACAAAGCGACTTCAGTGACTGCATTTCGCAGCATAATGGTGAAACTCAGCGTCTGGCGACTGAATCTGTCTCCGCCCGCTGTGTGCAGTGTCCCTAATAAATTATAAGTTTTCGAATCGGCTACTGGATTGTTTTGTTCGGTGCTTCTTAAGAGAATGGCAAGCTTTACCGCGACCACATTATTAAAATTGAGAGAAGGATAGTTGGCCGATACAAATCTATCGGGTGTTTTATCATTATTCAGATCTTCACCATAGAGCACTTGAAAATTTTCAACATCATCTAAAATAACCTGTGTATCATCAGTGGGAGTACCATTTGCATTTTGAGCGCGACACGTTAATTGATTATTGGCGTTAAGAGAAATGGTATTGGTTGCAATCGTGAATGCATCCACGCCACGATTGAGGCAATCTCTGATTGTATTATCGGGAACCCCTGAGCCTGTGCCACTGCCTTGAAAGCGAACGATTAAAACATCGCTGCCATTTGTGCCTGTGCGAGTGCCGGAAATAAATCCACCACTGGCGCCAAAAATATCCTCTAAAGCAGCGAAATGCTGGTTCTGTACAGAGCTTCTAAAAGCAGTATTGCGTATGACTATCCTTAAATACTCATGCAAGAATCTGCCATTTTCTTGTAAAATGGCAAGATTATTTTGGAGGCGATAAGTATTTTTATTACTGACAAAAATTTGCAAAATACCGAGCAATAAAATAAGACTGATTGTGATTGCAACCATGATTTCAAGCATAGAGAAGCCACTGTGCTTATTTATCTTCATAGTGATAAACTCGTGACAAAACGTTGTAAAGTGCCAGGCGATGTCTCATCTTTTCTTTCTCGCCACCAGATTTTAATAGTAAATACGGGTCTACCTGCTGTTGTCACAATACCATCACATTGTGGATTACCGGGTACGCCATCATTTGGCGTGCTGTCAATGCAAACGATGCCATCACCTGCTGGTAATACTGAGCGTATTTGAGGATGCCAGCTTGTTGCTGCTTGGCCTCGGAGGTTTGCATACCATTCATAAAAATCATGTAATGCCATTGCATTTGCATCGCATTGTGTATTGATTGCTGCCCCTGAAGTATTTTTGCCTAAGCAGTTAGGATTGCCGGTCATGTTTGCTGAGGGGTTATTGTATGGGCTTCCAGTGCCACGTGCTAAAGCAGGCAAATTGCTGCGCATTCTGTCTGCAATGTCACTGGCTGCGATGGTTGCTACGGAGCGTAATGCAGAGTCATGCCCCAATTTCAGCCCTGTTACCTGTAGGCTGGCCAAACCGAGTAAGCCGATTGAAAATACGAGTACTGCGATGAGTACTTCAAGTAAGGTGAACCCGGATATTTTGCAATCAATGCTGTCTGACATTAAATACATACCCCATTAAATATACATGCTAAGAAGAGATTTATCTCATTACTAGGTATAGTCCGGAGTGGTTGTTGATGCTAAAAAACGTAGATAAATGGTTAGGGTTGAAGCTTAAGTTGTAAAAAATGCAAAAATAAACAGTGTTAAAAATAACAAGCAATTAGGGGCAGGCCGTTTGCGTTAGAATGGCTCGTCCGGTTGGTGAAATGCTAATGCGGCGTGCATTATTGCCCACGCAATTATGAGAGGAAATACTAAAAAGCTTATTAGCACTGGTAGCGGCAGCAAAGCCAGTACTGGTATAAGTAATCACACCTGAAGGACTTAAGCTAATATCAGCAGATTGTGTATGTATTTGTTGTAGTCGGATCATGGGTTCAGTGGCATTATTAGCGAAAGTATTATTCTCATCAGGATTTACAAAAACGATCCAACCTTGATTCCAGTTATTACCACAGCTATTAAAATTTTGATTGCTTGCAGCACAGACAGAGACGCTTAAACCTCGTTTAATGGCTTCACTTCTTGCCATGTTAAGACTACCAATCAGATCGTTTGTCAAATTAATAGAGCGATTATTTTGAATGACCGACACAAACGAAGGCGCAGCAAATGCAATGGTGATGGCTAAAAGAGAAACCGTTACAATCAATTCAATGAGTGTAAAGCCACGGTTTTTGGGATCGATATTCATACTTTATGGGATAGATGAATTAGGCTAAAGATGCAAGTTTATATTCGATACGTGCGCGACCACTGTCATAAACCACAATCTTGCATGCAGGTGTGTTGTTATTGTGTATGATGAGTGTGCTGCGTGTCGTGCATCTTCCATCGGGAGCATATTTAATAGAGATCACTTTGCCGGATGTCACTTGAACGAGATTGGGCTTGTGTTTATTGATTCTGAGTATGGTGTCTTCTGAAGAAAATGTTCCATCTCTATTTACATCAATGTATACCATGCTGCCTTGTGTCCAATCTAAACTACAGCTTTGAAAATCACTTGTACCACATACACTCACTATTTGATTAGCCTTGATGGCTTCCATGCGTGCAAAATGTAAGCTGTGAAAGATTTGTTGTGCGATGGTTTCGCTGGACTCTTTTTGTATGCGGCCCACAAATGCGCTACTAGACAGTCCCATGATAATGGCGAGGATGCTAAGTGCTATTAATAATTCAAGTAGAGAAAATCCTTTAATTCTCCAAATCATCATCAATGCCTAGCTTCTTGAGGCGATATCTTAGGGTGCGGAAAGTAACATCCAGTAATTTAGCGGCCAAGGTTTTGTTGCCTTTTGTTTCATCCAATGCTTTTAAAATGGCTTCTTTTTCTACCTGCTCTAAATGTTCATCTAAAGACATATTAAAAGCATGGCTATGTTTTTTAGGTGCTTGAGGAGGTAATTGTAAATCAGTTATTAGAATTTCTTTTCCATCGCTTAGGGTATAAGCTCTTTCTAGAATATTTTCTAGTTCTCGGATATTACCTGGAAAAGAATATTGCGTTAATGCCTCTAGGGTTTCGGCCGATACTTTCGGTACAGAGACATTGTTTGGAATAATTTTCTTTAAAATATAAGAGACAAGCAATGGAATATCATTAATACGTTGTATCAGTGAGGGGACTTTGATTTCAATGACATTTAATCGATAAAATAAATCTTCTCTAAAAAAACCAGTTTGTACAAGTTTGCTTAAATCTTTATGCGTCGCACATAAAAAACGTACATCTGCACTGTGTTCTTTGGTGTCGCCAACAGGTCGGAAAGATTTTTCCTGAATACCCCGCAATAATTTAACTTGCATATTGGGTGGCAGATCAGCAACCTCATCGAGAAATAGAGTGCCTTGATGCGCTGCTTGAAAAAAACCAATCTTATCTTGATGCGCACCTGTAAAGCTGCCTTTTTTATGGCCAAAAAATTCACTTTCCATGAGTTCAATTGGGATTGCGCCACAATTCACCGGAATAAATGGTTTTTCTCTTCTGGGGCTGTTTTGATGGATCAGGCGTGCAACCAGTTCTTTGCCTACGCCGGATTGCCCGCTGATATAAACGGGGGCTTGGCTTCTTGCTATTTTTTCAATTTGTGTTTTGAGCTGAAGAATACATTCACTTTCGCCAATTAAATTGAAAGATTTACTATCTGCGCTGTAATTAATATTCAATGCATCTTCTATTAGATTGCGTAATATTTTTAGATCAACAGGTTTATTAATGAAATCAAAGGCGCCTAATTTCATAGCTTGAATGGCTGTTTCCATTTTTCCATGTGCAGTAATAACAGCGACAGGCGTGTGTGGTGAGTTATTTTGAATATGGCGTACTAGATCCAGTCCATTTCCATCGGGTAAGCGCATATCCGTTAAACATAAATCAAACTGTTGATGACATAATAATTTTTGAGCAGAATCAAAAGTAGAGGCGGTTTGTGTTTCAAGTCCCATCTTTGAGAGTGTTATGCCGAGTAGCTGACAAATATCTGGCTCATCATCAACGATTAAAATGGATTTTTTGTTCATATGTGTGCCTTAGTATATAAGCTACTTTTAAGTATTTATTTCATGTGGAAAAATGATACGAAATTGAGAGCCTAATGTGCTTTGACAATAGTCAATGTGTGCACCATTAATTTGACTTAATTCTCTTGCTAAATACAAGCCTAACCCTGTCCCTGTTTTTTCTGTTGTAAAGAAAGGTTCGAAGACAAAATCCCTATTCTCCTCGGGTATACCATCCCCCTGATCGATGATATCTAAGTAGACACCATGAGGATGAATGCCTGATTGAGTGTGTAAGCTTACCGTTGGTTTGCCAATTTTCTTTTCGCTATAGCGTAAACCATTTTCACACAGATTGACGATGATTTGCATCAGTTGGCTGGGATCAACGCCTACCCAGAGCTCTTCTTCACTGGGAGAAAAGATAATTTGTGCATTTGGATATTGTGTAAACTTTAAATGATGAACGTTTTCTTTAATCCAGCGGTTCAATTCAAGTATTTTGATATTTGATTTTTGCCCTGAGATGGATAATACATTTTTAATGACTTGATTCATGCGTTCGCAGTTTTGTTGAATCATCACTGCAAGATTTACATTTTCCTGATTGAGCTCTTCGGACTCCATAAGAATTTGAGCAGCGTGACTTGCCGCACCTAAAGGGTTTCTAAGTTCATGTGCAATATTGGCGGTTAAGTGTCCTAAAGAGCTTAGTTTGAGATCTTGAGCCTTGCGGGTCTCTGCTTGAAAATCATAAATAAAAATGATCAATCCCGGTGTATTGTTAGGATCAATGGATTGAAAATCTAATCGTACTTTAGGGTACATGGGGTTTATTTGTATGGGAGAAAGGTTTTTTTGTTTCATTAACCAAGCAAGGACACAGTGTTGGAAGCTAGTGGGTAGATCGGATAAGCGTTGCGCTTTTTCGTTCAGTGGAATGCCCAGAAGTTTTTGCGCAGATAAATTAATGATTCGAATATTCTGATCACTATCAAGAACAATGACGCCTTGTTGCATCAAATCGACAATAAAAGAATTCAATTGAAAAGAAGAGGCTAATTGTTTTGCTTGCTTTAGAATAATCGCCTGATTTTTTCGCGCTTTCAGCGATAAAAAATTTGTTAAGAGAGAGGTTGCAAAAACAATGAGACCTAATAATCCAACTTGATTGGAAGAATTCAATAGATTGTAGCCATATGTTTTCGCATAAAAATATTCTAATAAGAGACCAATGCTAATAAGTGCAGCGCTTAGAAAAGAGAGTTTCCCCGGATAAAGAATACTGTGTGCCGCAGCAAGGAGGATAAAGAGCAGCCCTATGCCAGATAACACACCACCGCAAGCATGCATAATGACAATAAGAAAAGCTATCTCTAAGAAGATCCCTACATTGGCTTGTATAGAATAGTTGGGTTTTTGAATTAAACTGAGGAGCAGGTTAAAGATGGCAAAGAGCAAATAGGCAGCACTGGTGTGCAAAAAAAGTGTCGGGTGACCTTCTGAAAATTGCCCAAAGATGGGTATGAGTTTATTCTGATAGGCGATGACAAGGCAGGTCGCCGACAAAATAAATCGATAAATAGAATAAAGTTGTAAAGTCTTCCAAAGCTCTTTGCTTGGGGTTGTCGTGTCAGAGTGTGCCGCGATATCCTTAAGTGGCAACATAAGTATCCTTTAATCACAAGGTGGATCACAATAGTAACAATTATTCTCTAATATGGCTTGCTCAACAGGGATATAGCTCTCGCATTTTGCACATTTAACCAGCTGTGCAGAGAGTGGTTTTTGTTGTTTTGTTTGATTGCCACCGTGGTTGTTATGAGCGCTTGAGTGGTCAGCCCCTGACGGTCTTTGTGTGCCCGTGCGTGTACCGCTAAGCCAGCTTTTAATTTGTCGGATAGCAAACCAAATTGCGCCTACCGCAAATAACCACAAAATTAAGAAAAACATGAGTATACGGACTAGCATTTTCTTCCAAAAAGTAATTGTTCAAACTTATTTTCTACTTGAAACACCATTATATGTAAGTTTTAGCCATTAATCTTTGTATTTACACATTTAATTTTATCTGTAGTTTCTCATCAAGGAGTTTGTCACTTATCTTTATGTAAAAGATAAACATGTTATAATTTTCCCAGCAAAAAAAGGTTAAAGAGGTTTTTGAGATGCCCATTTATGAATATCGATGCTCTGTTTGTCATCATGAGACGGAAATCCTACATGGAATGAATGAAACCATAGATCAAGCTTGTCCCCAAGGTTGTGGTCAGAATACCTTGGTTCGATTGGTTTCTGCCCCTAAAGTTCGCTTTAGTGGTCAAGGTTATTATGAAACAGATGAGAAACCTAAAGAAAAACAAAGAAATGTTCTAACAAAGGATGAGCCTGCGGCTGCTTCCAAATAGCATCATTCTGTCTGGCGAAAAAAATCCAACTAATAATATAAGGCCAATTCTATGCGCACGGATTATTGTGGCAACATTACAGAAAAGTTTCTGGACAAAAAGGTAACGCTCTATGGTTGGGCGCATCGACGTCGTGATCATGGTGGGGTGGTATTCATTGACTTAAGAGATAGAGAAGGGTTGGTACAGGTTGTTATCAATCCCGAGAATAAACAAGCATTCGCCATTGCTGAAAAAATTAGAAATGAATTTGTGCTTAAAATTGAAGGGGTTGTAAAATCTCGTCCTGAAGGCACGCAGAACCAAGATTTAGCAACAGGTAAAATTGAGGTTGTGGTTGACTCGCTGGAAATTCTAAATGCCTCTAAAACGCCACCTTTCATGTTAGATAATTATCATGAAGTGGGTGAAGAGGCACGTTTAAGATATCGCTATTTGGATTTAAGACGCCCAGAGATGGCAAAGAAGATCCATTTGCGCGCCAAAGTATCGCAGTATTTTAGAAATTTCTTGGATTCAAATGGCTTTTTGGACATAGAAACACCCTTTTTAACCAAAGCAACACCTGAAGGAGCAAGAGACTATCTAGTGCCCTCTCGTACCTTCCCGGGGAATTTCTTTGCTTTGCCTCAATCGCCGCAGTTATTTAAGCAGATCCTCATGATGGCAGGTTTTGATAGGTATTATCAGATTGTTCGCTGTTTTAGAGATGAGGATTTAAGAGCGGATAGACAACCAGAATTTACCCAGCTTGATATTGAAACCTCATTTTTAGATGAATTTGAAATTATGACGATCATGGAAGAAATGATCTCTGGTTTATTTAAGACCCTATTAAATGTTGATTTACCGACACCTTTTCTCAAAATGCCTTATGATGAGGCAATGCGCCGTTTTGGTCTGGATAAGCCGGACTTACGCATTCCCCTAGAGCTTGTGGATATTGCTGATTTGGTTAAAACCTCTGATTTTAAAGTGTTTAGCCAAGCAGCCAATGATCCTAAGGGACGTGTTGTTGTGTTGAAAGTGCCACAAGGCGGTAAATTGTCTCGTAAAGAAATAGACGATTATACAAATTATGTTGGGATTTACGGGGCCAAAGGCTTAGCTTACATCAAGGTAAATGATGTGTCTCAGGGCGCACAAGGTTGCCAATCTCCGATTGTTAAATTCTTAGGCGATGCAATTGTGAATGCCTTGCTTAAACAAATAAATGCACAAGATGGCGATATGTTATTCTTTGGGGCTGGGGATAGTGCAATTGTCTCTGAGTCCATGGGATCTTTGCGTGTGAAAATCGGTTTGGATTTAAACTTGGTGAACGCAGCCTGGCAGCCATTGTGGGTCGTTGACTTTCCCATGTTTGCATACAATGCAAAAGAAAAACGCTTTGAAGCACAACATCACCCCTTTACTGCGCCCAATACGAACAACCCAGAAGAGATCAAAGCAAATCCAGAAAAACTGTATTCCCGTGCCTATGATATGGTTTTAAATGGTATGGAAGTAGGGGGCGGATCGGTTCGTATCAATAATCCTCAAGTGCAACAGTGCATTTTTGATATTTTGGGTATTAATCCAGAGCAAGCCAAAGAAAAATTTGGTTTCTTATTGGAAGCCTTAGAATATGGTTGTCCTCCACATGGTGGTTTGGCCTTTGGGGTAGATAGATTGGTAATGCTCATGACAAACTCAACGTCTATTCGAGACGTGATTGCATTTCCAAAGACTCAAACAGCAAGCTGTATGATGACAAATGCACCCAGCGCTGTTGATCCACAGCAATTAAAAGAATTGGGCGTCAAAATAGCAGAGGTTGCCCCTGGTAAATAAACCATCAGCACAGACTGAAGTGAAGCGGCCTGAATCCGTATTGGTTGTAGTATATTCTGTGACGCAAGAGGTGTTATGCCTTTTGCGAGCAGATTATCCTGACTTTTGGCAATCCGTGACGGGGAGCTTGATGGCGGGGGAACGGCCACAGGAAGCTGCATTACGGGAGCTATACGAAGAAACAGGGTTGTGTGAAGCAGATGGCACTTTAGTCGATTGTCAGCATTCAGCGTATTTTGCAATTTATCCGCAGTGGTTGCATCGTTATGCACCAGGCGTAACAACTAACTTGGAACATGTATTTTGTTTTGTGATGAGGGCACCTCAGCACATTTGTATAAGCCATGAACATACAAAATATTGTTGGTTGCCGAAGGAAGAGGCGATTAGAATAATGGCCTCACCTTCTAACCAATCTGCAATTAAAAATTTCATTAAATAATTACAGCTAAATCGATTACAAGAGGTAGGTAATGGCAGGTCATAGTAAGTGGGCTAACATTAAGCATAGAAAAAATGCACAAGATGCCAAGCGAGGTAAGATTTTTACTAAGTTGATTCGTGAAATCACCGTTTCTGCAAAAATAGGGGGCGGTGATGCTGCCTCCAATCCCAGATTAAGAACCGCTGTTGATAAAGCGCTGGGGCAAAACATGACTCGAGATACCATTGATCGTGCGATTAAACGCGGTGTAGGTGGGGGTGATGATCAAAACTTAGAAGAAATTCGCTATGAAGGATATGGTCCTAATGGTGTGGCAGTAATTGTTGATTGCTTGACCGATAATCGTAATCGTACGGTATCGGATGTGCGCCATGCTTTTACTAAAATGGGGGGCAATTTAGGTACAACTGGCTCCGTTGCCTTTAATTTTAATAAATATGGGCAAATTTATTTTAGTTCTAAAATGGATGAAGATACCCTAATGGAAGTGGCCATTGATGCCGGTGCGGAAGATGTGGTGCGTCAAGAAGATGGTAGTTTTATTGTCAATACAGCGCCTGAACTCTTAAATATTGTTGTCGATCAAATGGTAGAAAAGGGTTTGAAACCTGAAGATTCTGAAATCAATATGGTGCCAATGGTGACCGTTGCATTAGATGATTTAGAAGATGCACAAACCTTTATGAAAATGATAGACATGTTGGAAGATTTAGATGATGTGCAAGATGTTTATTCAAATGCTGAGATATCAGAGGCAATTGGTAAACAATTATAAGGAGCTTTTTTGCAAACTAAAAGGATACTTGGTATAGACCCAGGCTCACGTATTACGGGGTTTGGGTTAGTGGCCTCTGTTGACAGAACCAAAGCGCCGACTTGGATTACCAGTGGGCATTGGTCGCTCAAGCAAGAAGAAATGGGGGAGCGCTTAAGTCAGCTTTATTTTTCTGTTCATCATTTTATTACTGAATTTAAGCCGACTGAAGTTGCAATTGAACGGGTATTTGTGCATAAAAATGCACAGAGTGCTTTGAAATTAGGTCAAGCCAGAGGGGTTGCAATTGCCGCTGCTGTTGCTCATCAATTACCTATTTATGAATACGCGCCTAAGCAAATTAAGCAAGCGGTGGTGGGATCTGGTAATGGCATGAAAGCACAAGTGCAGCACATGGTGAAATTTCTGTTACGTTTAACAGAGAATCCACAAGCAGATGAAGCAGATGCCTTAGCTATTGCTATTTGCCATTTACACAGTCACCAACCTTGGGGGATAGCATGATTGGAAGAATAAGAGGTTTGTTGATTGAAAAAGCCCCACCGTGGATCTTGGTAGATGTGATGGGGGTTGGTTATCAATTGCAAGTGCCAATGAGTACTTTCTATTATTTACCAACGACGGAACAAGAAATTATTTTGCATACACATTTTATTGTGCGAGAAGATGCGCAGTCTTTATATGGCTTTTTGACGAAAGAAGAATGTAGACTCTTTCAAGACTTTATAAAAATAAATGGTATCGGTGCAAAAGCAGCCTTGGCTTTACTCTCAGGCATGACCACCCAAGATTTGAAGGCGACCATTAGTCACGCAGATATTGATAATTTGCAGAAAATCCCTGGTATTGGTCCCAAAACAGCTCAACGTATTATTGTTGAATTGCAAGATAAGAAAAATAAATGGCAATACAGTAGTGATCTACTATCCTCTAACAGTAATGAGGATATTGTGTCTCCTATCCATCAGGCAATACAAGCGTTGGTGGCATTGGGTTATAAAAACAAAGATGCTGAAAATGCAGTCAATAAGATAAAAGATAAATCACTGGCCTGTGAAGAAATGATCAAAGTTGCATTACAAGGACTCGCAAGAGCATGAGCAAACAAGCTTTCATAGAAGATGACATAGAAATGCGGACAGTTGATCCCAATCTAAGTTATCCCGATCAACAAAGCGAGAAGCAATTAAGACCCAGATATTTGTCTGAGTATATTGGGCAAGAGAAAGCCTGTGAACAGTTACAGATTTTTAGTGAAGCGGCTAAGATGCGCCAAGATGCTTTAGATCATATGTTGGTGTTTGGGCCTCCAGGTTTGGGTAAGACAACCTTAGCCAGTATTGTTGCGAATGAATTAGGCGTTAACATTAGACATACCTCAGGCCCCATCATTGCGAAAGCAGGCGATCTGGCTGCCTTGCTTACAAATTTACAGCCTAAAGATGTACTTTTTATTGATGAGATTCATCGGCTAAGTCCCCATGTCGAAGAAATTTTGTATCCGGCGATGGAAGACAGGCAAATTGATATTATGATTGGTGAAGGGCCTGCTGCACGCTCAATTAAACTGGATTTGCCCCCCTTTACATTGATTGGCGCAACAACGCGTGCAGGAATGTTAACCTCACCTTTGAGGGATAGGTTTGGTATTGTGCTACGATTAGATTTCTACAATGATGCCGAATTAACCACTATTGTGCAAAGAAGCGCGGATGTGTTCAACATTCCCATTGATCTAAAAGGTGCACAAGAAATTGCAAAACGTGCACGCGGAACCCCCCGTATTGCAAATCGATTACTGCGACGCGTACGTGATGTGGCGGAGGTAGAGGCACAAGGCGCTATTACAGAAGCGATTGCAAAGTTGGCCTTAAATTTATTAGAGGTAGATGGTCTTGGTTTTGATATACTAGACCGTAAATTACTGCGCTGCGCAATTGAACAGTTCGATGGTGGGCCGGTTGGTTTAGACAGTTTGTCTGCCGCCATTGGGGAAGTGAGAGATACCATCGAAGATGTGATTGAGCCGTATCTAATTCAGCAGGGCTACTTAATAAGAACGCCAAGAGGCAGAAAAGTAACAGAAAAAACCTATTTGCACTTTGGCTTGACACCTAAAAAAGATCTTTGAATATGATAGACGCAATGCAACCAACATTTTATTACCCTGTCACTGTTTTTTATGAAGATACAGATGCGGCGGGTGTTGTGTACCACGCAAACTATTTAAAATTTATGGAGCGTGCTAGAACTATTTTTCTACAGCAAAAAGGTATTAAACTAAGTGATATCATTGCGCAAGATAAGGTGCAGTTTTTGGTACGTGCTGCGAGTATCTCTTACGAAAGACCTGCTAGATTAGAGCAATCCTTGACGGTAGCAACAAAAATTACTAAGTTTGGTCGAGCAAGCATGCACTTTAAGCAAAATATTTTTATTGATGTAGAGCGTCCTGACAGCTTAATCTGTTCAGGCGATATCGTTATTGTATGTACAGATTTACAGTATAAACCTTGTGCAATACCTGAGCGTATTTTAGGGGAGATTAAAGCGTGAAAACTGACTTGTCATTGCTTACTTTATTTACAGATGCGAGCCTCTTGGTTCAATTTGTGATGGTTATTTTATTAATCATTTCTATTTTATCTTGGACCATTATTTTTCAACGCGGTTCAGCCTTGCTAAAAGCAAGAAAATGGTTGAATGACTTTGAAGAGCGTTTTCAAGGTAACTATGATCTCAATCAACTTTATAATTACTTAGCGTCTAAACGTCATGCTGTTACGGGTATTGAGCAAATTTTCAAATCAGGCTTAAGAGAATTTCTTAAGTTATACAATCAAGATGCCTTACCACAAGCCATTATGGATGGTACAGACAGAGTCTTACGTGTTGAATTATCTAAAGAAGAGCAGCAATTAGAAGCACACTTATCTTTTCTCGCCTCTGTTGGATCCATTAGTGTATACGTTGGTTTGTTTGGGACTGTATGGGGCGTAATGACAGCGTTTAGAGCGCTCGGCAATGTTCAGCAAGCAACCCTTGCAATGGTGGCGCCTGGTATTTCTGAAGCGCTGGTTGCAACAGCTTTAGGTTTATTTGCAGCGATTCCAGCGGTTTATGCCTATAACCGCCTTAGTTTCCGTGTACAAGATTTGATGAGACGTTATGATAATTTAGCCGATGAATTTTCAAATGTATTGCATCGTAAGCTTTATGCCACAGATTCAAGCGACAGCAAAGCAGAGACTGAAACGGCTATTTTAAAATAGGAGCTGTCTACATGCGCAAAAAACGTGCGAATAATCACGTAACGGCTGAAATCAATATTGTGCCTTATATCGATCTGATGTTGGTATTGCTGGTGATTTTTATGGTGACAGCACCTTTGTTGCAGCAAGGGGTTTCCGTTGAGTTGCCACAAGCTTCTGCGGAAGCTTTGCCACCGCAAGATTTAGAACCCATCATTGTGAGCGTTGATAAAATGGGAAATTATTATCTGAATATTGCAGATAATCCAACGCATACCATAGATGACAATGCGTTGACCTTAAGAATTGCGGCGGAATTGAAAAGAAATCCGCATCGCAAAGTATTAGTAAAAGGTGATCAAGTTGTGAATTACGGTAAAGTAGTTTCTGCAATGGTATTAGTGCAGCGAGCGGGAGCTAATGGGGTTGGTTTGATTACGCAAGATTATGGTGATGTTGATAATGTCGCGCAGAAATAAAGAGATTTTAAGTGTGAATACTACTTCCAATAAGATATGTTTTTGCTTATCTGTATTGCTGCATATTGTTTTGGGCGTTTTGCTTTTCTCTAAGTTTGACAAAACCATCAATATAGAGCCGATGGCTATGGCGCCAGTGCTTGCTAAGCCCATCATTGATGCCGTTGCTATCAATGAAAGTGAAATCGCAACTGAAGTATCGCGTTTAGAGAATATTGAAAAACAAAAACGTCAAAAAGAAAAAGAGCAGCAGCAAGCCTTGCAAAAGCAAAAAGATGAAGCGGTTCGTTTGCGTAAGCAAGAGGAAGCACGCATTGCAAAACTAAAAGAAGAACAAACAAAGCTGAAGCTTGCTGAAGAGAAGCAAAAGAAAGAACGTATTGAAAAAGAAAAAATAGCAGAAAAGGAAGCCAAAGAAAAGTTAGAAAAAGAGAAGGTAGCGCTTGAGAAGCTCAAGCAAGAAAAAGAAGCTTTGTTGAAAGAGAAACAAAAAATAGAAGAAGCCAAAAAACAAGCGGAAGCAGAGGCTTTGGCAAAACAGAAAAAAGCAGAGGCGGAAGCCTTAGCGAAAGCCAAAGCGCAAAAAGCTGAAGAAGAGCGTTTGGCCAATTTGCGTAACAGCCAAGCTATTTTAGATAAAACGATGCGACATGCGGCCTTGATTGGTAATAAAGTCATGCAAAATTGGCGGCAACCCGTGGGTGTAGAAATTCAAGGCTTTAAATGCAAACTTTCTGTGCGCTTATCCTCTACAGGTGATGTCTTGGAAGCGCGTGTTGTCGAGTCGAGTGGTAATTTTGAATTCGATCGTTCTTCTGAATTGGCTGTTCGAAAAGCATCTCCCTTACCTTTGCCCGAAGATAGGGATATTCTAGAGAGTTTTATGAAATTTACCTTTACTTTTAATCCGGAGACAGCATGAAACTAAAACATGCGCTATCGTTTTTATGTGCACTCACCTTATGGCCGCTGTTGAGTGTTGCGGAATTAAATATTGAAATTACCAAAGGTATGGCAGGCGCTGTGCCAATTGCTGTTCTCTCTGAAAATAGCAATAGTAATGTTAGTTTTGAAGAGATTGCGAGTATTGTACGCAATGATTTACGAACCAGTGGGCGCTTTCAGCCTTTATCGCCCAATGACATACCAAATGCTTTTAGAATGAATCCTTCTGCTTCTGCACAATGGCAAGATTTGGGCGTTGAAAACTTAATCACGGGCGCCATACAATCCAATGGCGGTGATCGCTATACGGTATCCTTTAAATTATATGATGTCTTTAAGACTCAATCAGCGGGTACTCAACTCTCTGAGGGTGAACTGGTTGTAAAGGCTGGTAATAGTGGGATTTTGACTTCCAAAGAATATCAAAATATTTCTGCGCACAGTTTTAGATCGCTGGCACACCATATTAGTGATGTTATTTATGAAAGATTAACCGGCGTCAGAGGGGCGTTTTCAACCAAAATATCCTATATTATGGTAACGCCGATGGGGAACAAAAAGCAGTATCGCTTAGAAGTCTCTGATAT
>JBFWLB010000002.1:0-125396 GCA_050252335.1 Candidatus Berkiella sp.
TTAATCTAGGTTTATATTTTGCCTTTTCTCTTTTGTATAGTTGTGGATGACTTGCCATAATGAACAGGCTTGTTTCCTCGATGTTTTTTTTCCTGATTCCGCTCTACTTTCTGTATATGTTTAGTTTCGCTATAGAGAAAGTTCAAATCCTTTTTTCTAGCGCTCTCTTCATCTTGCAGTGTTCGCCTTGGTTCTGGTCTTGCCAAATCTGCTAACATTAAAAGTTGTAATTGAATCATGGGGCCATTATTTGCCATTATTTATTCCCTCATAGTTTATTATCACCTTGCTGCATAACGAAGTTACTAGGCAACAAGGTTGTTTATTATTATTAACAGTCATATGCCTCAAAAAACATCCAATTAAAGCATAATTCTGTAATCACTCCAACATCACTTTTATGAAAGTTTTCCAACAAAATGCATTAATTCTGCTGTAATCAAGCACCTTTGTCATCAATTCTATTGTTGAGACAGCTGCTATTTATTCGTTGGGCTGCGCCTCATTGAATCTGGCAACATCTTTCCAAATAATGGATTCATGTGGACTTGAATATCTTCTTTATCCCCTTTGATTGCTTGCTTCTTCGCTTTCACAGCAGATATGTCAAAGAGCGGATTAATATTGAACTGAGGAGAATACACTGTTTGCGCCTCAGAAGAATCAGTGATGGTAAGTTGATTTAATCTACCTACCAGATCTTCTGCTAATATAAAATCATTTTCTAAAGTTGGCATACACAATATTGCTTGCATAAATGTTCTGCTAAACTTTGACTCTTTGGAAAGTTTGACAGCAAGCGCTTCATGCTTTTTATAAGAAAATATCTGGTTTTGTAGCTTCAATGCAGTAAATAAGCTTGGCCCCAACAGCATTCCTAAAACAGAAGAAATTGATACCTCAGGATCTGTATTTTCCTGCTCCCAGCGATGCATTATAATTTTGGCCAAGTCGATATAACTTTCAAAAGCTCGAGCAGATTTATCCGCCTTAATTTCTTTTAGTTTTTCAATAAAAGTAAAGACACAATCTACAATTTTTGTCGAATCAAATTCTCTGGCCTTAGCTATTTTTTTGAGCTTATTGCAAAATATTCGCCAATATTTATCAACAGACGGATTACTTATATCTAATATATCGCCTTGGCGAAAAGACTCTTTAATGAGCCAACCCCATATTTTTGCTTTTTCTGTGTCTGTTATCTCAAGCATGAGCTTTGCTAATGCAGATGTTGCTAATTCCTCTCTCTGCGCCGCAGTGGGCGAGGAATTGATTATGTAGCAGAAATGAAGCAACTGCTCCAAATATTCAGGTGAATCAAAAAATGCAAGCATTTTTTCTCTACACATATTCAGTAACTCAGTGTCAGGATCTTCTCTAAACAAACCTAAAGCTTTAGAATTTTTTAAATAAAAGCCACTGTCTGGTGTAAATAATAGACGCGCAACTGTAAGCAGACGCGAAGCTTGACTTAAAGACCATTGATGAGGGACACCTACCACCATAACATTTCTCTACATCACTTTTTAGTTAAGAACCATATATTACCGAAGTATTATTCATAAATAAATCAAATAGTTGAGAAAAATATTATTATGGCTGTCCTATAAAATAAGATTATTGCTAACGGTAGGACAATTTCAGCCGTTCATCCAAACATGTTTGTTAAATTACTTTTTTATATTTAGACTGCTTTGCATTAAAAAAATATTCTAAAGTTATGAACTGAGGCACACATGTTAGGTAATAGTTTTTCAACGCAAGAAACAGAGCCATCGCTATTTTCTAAAATCTACAATTTTATAGCTGGCCCTACAGTGCCTCTCGTTCAAAAATCATTTGCAGCTGATTTTCAATCGTTCGCAATACAAAAATTTTCTCAAGTGCCTGTGCTAGACGATCCTATGCTGATTGAAGAAGATACAAGAGCTAAAAAAAGATCACGATTTGAATTTCAAGCATCGCTAAAATCTCCTGACGAAGCTACAAACACTGCAAAACGTATTCGACGAGAAGAACCTGCGCAAAAACAATTGATTGATATTGCAGAAAAGCCAATAAAAAAAATCAAAAGAAAACGCAAAATTGTTAGAACACCAGTTCGAAAAGAAATAGATCTCTTTTCTGCATTGGGTAGATTTGTTCAACGGTTGCGCAACAATGCAAATAAAAACGTTGTACCTGATCTGCTTGAAGATATATTCTTTCAAGACGATTTAAAAAATATTTTCGAGTATGTTATTAATTATGTGACTCGAAATGTGACCAAGCTGTCAAATCTAGTCAATGGAAAATCAATTCGCCTTAATAAAGGAACAACAAAATTAGCGAGAAATCTACAAATTTCAAAGTCCGCCTCAGGAAAATTAAGACTTTTTGTAGAGACGAATAGAAAATCTAAAATGGGAACAAAAGATCTCTCCAATGCATTGCTTGGCAAAGGAACGTTTAAAACGGTATTACGTTGTTATCAGCTTGATTCTGATATACCCAAAACCTGGGCATGCTCTAAAATTAAAAGCGAAATACGAGAAGCAATTTCCGAAGCTGAGCTTACCAATCAATTAGTGCATCCGCACATTGCGCATTTTGAAATTGGAACTAGATATAAAAATGGAAAAAAAATAACGCTGTATTCTAAGTTGGCTATTGGTACTTTAGAAGATGTTATCAATGGAAACATTTCATGCTCACCAGAAGAAAAAGAAATTCTAATGATGCAAATCATGGATGCTGTTGCATTTACACACGCTAAAAATGTTGTGCATCAAGATATTAAACCACAAAATATTCTTATTTATAGAGATAAATCAGGGGCGTTAGTGGCAAAGCTGAGTGATTTTGGTATTTCTGTTAAAAATAATCGCAATATTCATGCACCATTAAGTACACTGGGTTATGAGTCCCCCCAAATTCTTGCCTATTATCAAGACAGGAATTCAGAACAATACAATTATTATTTTTCTAATTCGTTGAGAACACTTGGCAAAGATGTCTTCAATCGTTTCAAAGATCAAATCATAGAACCAGGTAAAGCTTGTCCTTCTAATGATTGTTGGGCGCTTGGTGTGATGTATTATGAATTAATGCATGGCAAAAAACCGACTATCTCCATAGTAACGTATGCGAAAAAAAGCGGCAATCCAATTATTGACGGCTTACTCCGTGTGCACGCAAATGACAGATTAGATAGCGCCACTGCTCTTGAACAGATTAAACAACGCTGCATGGCAAGCGAGCAATCCATGCGAATGAGTATGGGTTAATACTATACTTTGTTCACTTTTGCTGGTCGTAATTTTTTGCGTGCATAGTTAACGGCTAATCCAGCGGACAATGTTAAAACAAGCTGTCCAGCATAAGTGAACATCATTTGCAGAATCATTGTGTTTGCATCTAGATATATTTGCCCATATAAATATTCATCTTGTACACGTTTATCACGCATATTTAGCTTCAATGCCATTTTAAGTTCATGAATATCTGGTTGGATTTTTTTTATCCATTCTACTTTTAGATTTGCATCATCTAAAAATGTGATATGCGAATTTTCAGGATCAAACTCTGATAATTCTCTTAATTTATCTATGAGAGCAATACTGTGTTTATTATAAATAAGATTGCTGTTTGCATAATATTGACCATTCAGTCGTGAAGGAGATACAACATCAAAGGGTTCAATAGAATGTACATAAGAACCATATGTATTTAATCCAGGGGCAGATATTTCTATACCAGGATTTGTTTTGGATAAAAAACGATAAGTCGCTGTCGCCAAATTATCTTGATTACCATACAATAAATAATCTATACCACTTTGAAAATAGTCTTTTACAGTAAAAACTAAATCTTCTTCTAGCAGTTTATTGTAATAAGGTAGTTTTGAGAAAGCACCTGTAGAACAAGAGCGAAAAGTAATTTTCGATCTCTCATGCATATATTGTGGCAGGCAATGCAGTTGCTTTCGAATATTTTTGGCAGTCAACTTAGGATCGTTATCCCCCATATTTCGACTAAATTCTACATAATAAGTAGAACCATGCCCTTCAATGCTTATAAAATCAAATTTTTTACCTCTATAATCGGTAAAAAGTATTTTACATATTTGCTCTGCACTGCTAATTGGCTCCCGATACAATCTATATCCTTGCTGATATAAGGAAGCCTCATTAAATCTATTTACATGACCATCAGCAGCAAAAACACCTTCAGGATCATTGGCGGTAACGAACTGAATTGCTTTCGGTTTAGGTAATATACTTCCCTTGAGATTTTCATATTTTTTCATTTGCTTAAATGTAAATTGTAATGGCTCTGTAGCATGTATAAGTACACGCTCATATACATTTTTTATTGTTCTGCAAGTTGTATCTACAGCCCCTTGTACAACAGAATTTAATCTTTGTCGCATGCTTGAAAAGTGTCCATCGATACTGTTTATCGATGCATGCCAAAATGAATGAAGAGGGTTGGGATCAGAAGAAAAATTATCTTGCTGCTGTGGCGTCGTTTCTCGGATAACCAGTGCATTTGTTTGTATATTATCTTCATTTTCTGTGCCCTCTTCCATGTCCACGGTGTCATATTCTTCAAAATAAGAAGCGCTTTGGACGGAAGAATAACCATCATCTGTGCACGCACGTGTTCCAATCATATGCCCTAACTGCACACCAAACGCATAACCAATATTATTGGCTCGCCACTCCATAAGGGCAGCAATGTTATTTAATCTAGCTTGAAATTCTTCTGCAGACATATCATGAGATGTAATCGCAGGACTTGATAAAGTAGCCATAACACTGGGTAGCTGAGAATAAGAGTGGTTAAAGGCAACAAGTTGTGTGTCTGTTGTATGGGGGGGTGTATTGGCTAAAGATGCATTTGAAATCATAGTATAAAGTTATTTAAGCAATCGGGTTTGTAATCTTACTAACAATGCTATTTAAGATCAATGAAAGAATCACATAATTCGCCTGTTTATGGATAAGCCATTGTGTGTATAATCACTTAAACAACAATAATTCTTGCTATTCTGTTCAGTAGTCAAAAAGGCATTTATATGCTTTCATTTAAATACACATTTGATCTTGCAACCATTCGAATGATAAGAGGCTTATAAGGATGTTACAAAGTCATCACCCACTCTCAGCAGCCATTGAACATTTAAAATCTTTTCAAAAATACGGTGAATTTAAAGCGCTTGTGGTTTATTTGTTGCAGCATATTCATCCAAATTTGACAGCTGATGCGTTTAATGAGCGTATTGAAGAAATTAAACCATCTGCACAGCGTACATGGCTCGATAAAAATTTAGGTTCAGCGTTCATACGAGCGGCTGAAGATGTAGCAAGATGCTTAAGCGTATATAGAGAGGGTTTTCTTGCTTCTGAATCTGAGAATAAAGCTATTGTCCCTAGCTATAAAAATAACCAGGCGAAGCTTAGATTAAACTCCAGTTCCGAAACAACACCACTGCTAGCAGAATCTTCTACAGAAGATTACGCTCTTTTGGGCGATAGCAAGAAAAACAAAAAGCGATCTTCAGATCTATTTTAAATTTGAAAGCTTTATCGAAGGCGATAAAGCGGTATTTTTTTTAAATGGGTATTGATTATTTTCTTTAGATCTTTTGAAAGCCCTAAATCATTTATATTCTTCCAATGTTCTTGAAAATTTTCAATCGTTTCCATTGTGGTATCTAGTATAAGCTTTTTAGGCACACCAACCTTCGCAGAAAATCGATTTAATTGCTCAACTGTTAAAGAATCAAAAGCTTTTGAATCTACAAATTTAAGCGCAAACTCATCATCTCTAATATAAGGAATCGTAGAAAGAAAATCATAAGCGGGCGCTAGTGCTGCTGTACGCCCATCTGGATAAATAATAGACCAATTTTTTACATGCATATCTGCGTTGCCTATCAATGCATTGAAAATAAATCGACGCATAAATTCAACAATACCCACCTCTCCCATTTCAACCCAAATCACTTCAGCAATATTGCGATAGTTCGCTGCACTATATTTTTTTTCTGGATAAACAGAAAAAATTTGAGCGAAGTCTTCAATATGAATGCCCCTGCCATCTTCTGTTCTATCAAAACGTTTAATGGCATAAGCATGCCTGCCAGCTTGCTCAATACCTTTGGGAAGACCGACAATTTTGTCCAAAGGAACTAGCATTGTTTCTGGTACATCGATCCCTATGCGTCTTGCTAGTTCCATCATAACAAATTCATTTTCAGGCACCCCCTTAAAATGTGTATCTGGTAGTTTTACGATCCAAGAACCACCAATCCCATCAACAGGAATAGTTAAGCCACCTCGTGCTTTTTTTATGCAAGAAAACTTGAGCTGAACACCTGCCAAAGAAAAACGTAGCACTCTTTCATCTTGGGTAATATGCTTGCGCTTTTCTTGCATACGAGAGACTTCTTTAGGTAGCGCATCTTTATCAACGGGCAACACTTTAATAGCACCTGGTAGATCTTGTCCAAGCATCCACAATAAAAAGAATTCTCGTTCAGATTTTACAAGTGCGCGCTCTGCAAGATACTCACGCATCCGTCCTTCTGGTAATAAATTAGAGAAAAAAGCTGGCAATCGTGTTTGGGTTGGCCTTGTATGGCTAATCAATCCGCCTAGCTTATCCTTGTAAGATAAGCTTAAGGTTGAGCGCATTGGATCACTTATGTAATCTTCATTAAAGACAAACAGATTTCTATCATCTGGAAGCTGGGCTAAAGTACCAATCTCTTTATCATGCAGCATAATGCGTAAGACGATCAACGCTGACACCTTGTTTACTCCTCATCCATATCATTTAAACGATAGGCAGGAACAGGCATATTCTTTTTATTGATATCTACCGAAGCTCTATTTTGGTTTAACGCTTTTACCGTCGTTATCAACGGACGAGGAATCAGCATCAGTTCAAGATCAAGCGTACGTGCAATTTCAATAAGGCTGGATGTTTGCAAATCAACATTTGCATTTTCTATTTTTGAGATATGGCTTTGTGGAACACCTACTTTAGCGCTTAGTGCGCGCTGGCTAAGCCCCTTAGCTTCCCTGGCATGTCGCAATGTCTCTGCCAAGTATTCTAGTGCAGGCACATGATTCATTTGATGCTCTTTAATATATCAGTTTACTTATTTGATATATTATAGTATATCAACAAAAAAATCAAACAAATGATATACTATAATATATCAGAAAACATGTTCGATATATTATAGTATATCTATGGTAGGCTATTTTCTATCTTGCTTCTTTTTCTTCTCTTTTTTCTTTTTCTCAGGATACACAGCCACATTATGAAATACTTTGGGCGCATCCGCCCCTTCATGGAGGGCATTTACTTTAGCTTGCAAGGGGAGATCGGCATTACTCACACGCTCATGGTGGTGTATATGTGCTGCCCAACTGTCTTCCAAAAAATATTCTGTAAAATGACCTTGTTTCTCTGTATCTTCAAAAAGCCCCCAATGATGGGCACCGCTACGCAATCGTACATTTTTTAGCTCATAAATTGCCTTGATAAATTCATGTCTATGTTGAGGTGCAACTTGATAAGCAACTGTAATCATCACTGGCCCTTTATCGTAACGCACATTTTCATGTACAACGGGTACAGGCCAATGCTCTGAGGGGGTTAAATCAAGCATAGCGCCTTGCTGAAGTTTGACTCGATAAATGCAAGCAATAAAAACAATGCTGCTGAGAGCGGACGCTAACATGGTTATTTGAATAGAGGTTACACCCGCAAGCCATCCCCAAAAAGAATTAGCACAAAACATAAAACCTAAGGCATGTAACATTGTTGCTTTCAGTGGTGTGCTATGAAAAGCATAGCGAACGCCAGCTTTCATTGCATGCCATACACGTTCTGGAGGCGTTTTTTTAGGGGTATAGGGTAAATATTTTTTGCACCATAACAATGCTGAAATGATCACAACATAAGATAGCGCATTCGCAAAAAAAGGCGATGCCATATTATGACCTGTAATCATAATACCAGCCAATGCTGGCCCTATCGCTCGACTCACATTAATACTAATACCACTTAAAGCAACAGCTTCTGGCAAGTTTTCCTTGGGGACAAGTGCTGGCATAACTGCCTGCCAAGCTGGCGCCATAAAAGCCGTTCCTGCCCCCATTAAAAGCGTTAATATAAGCAGAAGACTGGGATTGATATAGTCTTGCCAAACCAGCAAAGCAAATAGCATTGCTGTTACACCCATATATGTATTAACAATCAGTAGTATGGTTCTACGATGGAAAATATCAGCCAAAGCACCCGCGGGCAATGCAAAGAAAAAGACAGGTAAAGTAGTAGCTGTTTGCACCAAAGAGACCATAAATGGCGAAGCAGATAAAGTAGCCATTAACCAGCTCGCGCCTACCGAATGCATCCAGGTACCAATATTAGAAAAAAGTGCCGCTAACCATAAAATAGTAAAGGCTTGGTATTGAAAAGGCGTAAATGCAGAATTTTTTTGTCGGCTAGCATAAAATGATTATCCTATTTCACCGCAGGCGAGCACCACGCAAAATACCGCGTCTCACGATGTTTGCGCGCTAGCTATTCCGTCTTTAATCTCAATAATCTGCTATCTATAGGTTAGTATACTATTCCGTTTCATAGAGTCTATGAGAATATGAGAAAAAGAAGCATTCATCAGCCTCTTTGAAAGTACTGTATTAATTATAAGGCAAAGTGCATGCATCTTTCTCGTCTACTCTTCATTATCTTCTTATGGATATATCATGGGAGCTTGTTGGCCTTTGAGGTAAAATTAACACAAACCAGCCCTCAAACAAGTCCGAGCTTCTCAACCATTTTGCATAAAGATGAAGCGCTTTTCGTGCGTATTCAATATCAATCTGAACAACCTTTACGTTTTCAGGCAAGAGGCCTCTTGAATGGTATAGAAAATGAAAAAAATGTACGCTATAACCCGTCTCCGGTTTATGCGCAAGGACAGGGTGAGGCTATTGCATGGCTAGCCTATGACGGTCCAACAAGCATTAATAAAATTCGTGTAAATATTTACAATCAGCAGTGGCAACAAATCGGCAGTCAAGATTTAAATCTCTCCGCAAACTGGACAAACCGCATTGCCTCTACCCCCACGCCTATTGCAGACTGGGCACAGACATTGAACAACATACAGCAAAATTCAGTATCCACCGCTGCCATGAATACAGAAAGTTCATTTCTATTTGGTTTTCTAATGCAGATTATGTTTTTAATGACACCAGGGTATTTGATTTTGCAAATCTATACGCTGTGTAAATACGAAGATAATTGGAGAAAGGCAGCGCGTATACCATTATTCGTGATGATCCCACTTGGCATATATACAATATTTGCATTAATAGCTGGCTCAAATCTGTGGCCACTCATGCTTATTTTTATCTCGCCCTTTTCTTTTATTTATCTCTTGGGGGTGGTAATTTTAAAGTATCTGCGTCGTAATGAGGCGTATTTCAGTTAAACTTATAGTCTTCGAAGGCCAAAAGAAGAAAAATGTCAACAACCCCCAGTAATAACGATATTCTTTATCTGATTTATGATGGCGATTGCCCCATTTGCTCTTATTGCTCAAGGGTTATTAAAATCAGAAACTCTGTGGGACATTTAGAAATTGTGAATGCTCGTAACCCTCACCCCTTGGTTGAGGAGGTCATACGCAAAGGTTATGATTTAAATGAAGGTTTTATTGTAAAATTTCAGGACAAATATTATCACGGTCAAGAAGCCGTGCACTTTCTTTCCTTGGTGGGCACTTCCAGTGATTTTTTTAACCAGCTCAATGTCTTTATTTTTAAATCTAAAACACTTTCTAGAATCTTATACCCTATTTTAAGATCGATTCGAAATCTGCTATTACTTATTCTGGGTGTTTCAAAGATTGAGCGGCCTTAGGATTCTCAATCTCAAAGCTACCAAAATACTCATAGGTAACGCCAAACCAAGGATGTACGAATTGCATTTTCATGCAAAATTTATCTTCTGATACAGCCATTTCTTCTGCAAAACACTTACCTAGAATTAAAGCAAGAGGTAGCGGAATATATAAAGAAAATAACTTAAAAACAAAGGCTTCATGACGCAATTTTACAAGATTATCTGAAAACTCGCAGCAAAACATCCATCCCATACCCCATTGAGTTAACTCAACAATCTTGTTACCCGCTAAAGGAACCATCTTGCTTTTAAAAAAATAAGGCTTTCTTTTTGAATAATAAAATATTCGTTCAAAATGAAAAGCATTTGATGTTGGTTTAGCAGAAAAAATAACGGTAATAGGGATATTGGCCTCACTCAAAGGTGGCAAAATTCCCATCCAACTCATAAATGGACTGAACAACTTAGTAAGCCATGAGAGGCGCACTGTGATAGTCCCTGTGGAGGTTATTTTGTCATTGCTGTATTCGCGAACAGCATAATGCTTTTTAAAAACTTCAGGTAAGTGCTGCCACTTTTCTCCAAAAATATTTTGAAATATAATCTTTTTTTCTTTCATATATAAACACTTATTCTTGGAAGGATGACTCACTTTTTTCCATCATTTTTTGCCCTTGCTTGACCATCTTCTGTCCTGCTCGAATGTTGGCTTTTCCTTTGTCTACAAGGTGCTCACCTTTTTTGACCATTTCCTTGCCATTTTTGATTTGCTTATTGCCTTTCTCTACTAACTGATGCCCTTCTGTCCATTTTTCACCCAATGCTTGTGTATGAGAACCTTTAAGGATCATTCTTTCGCCAAGCGAAGGCGTATGATTACAAGCAGACAGTGAAAAGAATAGGATAAATAAAAAGAATTTAGATAATTGAGTCATACTACTTTGTCTTATTTATCAGAATTTTATAAAAAGACAATATAACAAATTAGTACTAAAAATATAAACAAAAAAAGAGGTACTGTTTCCAATACCTCTTCTTGGCAAGTTATTCTAGTGCTCTATCTACATAGAACAAACGAGTGTTTTTCGAGCGTCTTTACTCTCAATAACACCACTTTGCATGCCACAATGTCTTGCATCAGCATTCACAATGCTAACCTTTTCTTCCTCTTTGACGGGCATTGCAGATAATAATACACGTTGTTTTTCTGCTAATTTTTCCGATTGTCTTAAAGCATTGAACAAAACCGTCATCACAGCTGGTTTTTGTGCTTGGCAAGACGAACAACAGGTAATATGCTCTGCGGAAAGATAAGTGATATCATCTTTCTCATTTGAAAGCTTTGCATCAATTGTAAAATAATTTGAGCCTTTCTTTGAAGAGTCTTCTTTGTTAGACGCTTGCTTTTTCTTTGCTTTTTTATCATCACATACTGGCTCTTCGACAACTGGCGCAAGTGCCTTCTGCCTTTCCGGTGTCGTATCAATGTATTTTGGCAATGCAATATTATCACAACCTAATACTTGTACCTGCTCACCATACGAAGAAAACAAAGCAATTAATTCATTGATTAAGCGTTTTTCTGCACAAGATTTTTCATACACAGGCAAAATGTCCTGCTTCATTGAAGAAAGAGCGTATTCTCTGCCAGACAAACCTTTTCCAATCTGTTTTAACAATAAATCTAAAGCATGAGAGCTTTGACCAACATAACGGAAAGTAAAATCATTAAATTGCTCTAACCCTGCTGAGAACGCTTCTAATAAAGCGTGTGCATTAATAGCATCATCTGTTTCTTGAATTTCTGCTCCTGCCATCGCAACTAAACACTCATACCTATCAGGACCAGGAGAATCACTAGAAATTTTAATTGGCAAAAATGTCAAACAACTTGTTGTTCCGCCAGTCTTCAAAAAAACTTCTGTAGCTTTTTGAGCATCACATAGTTCTTTATAGCTTTTTTCAAGCGCTTTTTTTACAACTAAAATCTCAGGATGATACAAATGAATAAATTCATCTTTAAATTCTTGTGCAGCTTTTTCAATCGCATCTAAAGATGCTAGTGCTTGTTTATTTTCTAAAGCAACTAACGTTCCATTTAGACGGATACATTCTTCATCGACCTCTACTTGCGCTTTTATGTTAGCAGAAATCTCTGCAGCACCTTTTCCTAATTCTTTTGAAAGATCTTTTAGCGCTTTTCCTCCGTGATTATCCTTAAGGTATTTATCCTCTACCCTTTTTCTTGCTTGTGTTAATTGCAATTTAACAGCTTTGATTTTGCCCTCGTTCGCTTTTATCTCAGATAAAAGGTTTGGCTTTAATATATTATTAACAGTATCTATAACAAATTTCTTTACTATATATATTTTTTCAACTGCATTTAAATTGTTCAAAATATTGAAGTCAAAATTATTTTGAAATAAAAAATCACTAAAATATCTGATTTTTATATTTAAAAACTCTGATGGTAGCATTTCAGTTTCTCGTTCAAAGCTTATGCGCGAGAATCTCTCTGCTAATTCATGCTCTGGAGTTTCAATTTCTGACCAAATATCATAATATTCAACATCTGAAGAAACGCTGCTCAACATGTCTCGTTGAGAACAGCCATGTTTGACTCTAAAAAGATTGTGCGACCTTTCTAATACTTCTTGTAATTCAAGCAACAAAGATCCTCGGCTAAACGATGGTTCAACAAACTTGAATGGTTGGTTTTGAGCTAATGAAAGAACGCTTGGAGACAATAAAAATAAATCAAAATCATCTTTAATCAGAGCAAGCTCACTAATTTCCCCGTAAAAAGTAGTTGGCAATCTCTCTTGCAATTCAGCTAATTTAATTTTATGGTGCGCATCAACTTTATTTTTGTGCGACTGAAGCATCTTCTTTGCTACAACGGGTGTTTGATATAATTGTTTTAAAAAATAGGCAGATAATTCAACCGCTAATTCATTTTGTTCAAAATAGTATTTACTATCTTTGGCATAATAGGCGCCCAATCTACTAAAAATAGCTGGACCAAAATCAACCAAAGCTTTCTCTCTTGCTTCTTTTGTGATCGTTGCCTTAGATTTTTTTTCATTGCCTTTTTCTGCTGATAGCAGTTCAATATTATTTTGAACTGCCAAAAAGAATTTTTCAAAAATACCATCTTTTTCTAGAATAATATTTTCAAATTGCAAGCGATAGTGCTCAGAATAATTTTCAATATCCTGAATAGGATAGCCAGAACGAGCAATCAGAAAATCAAGCAGACTCAATTTATGCTCTTCTATGACGATATCATCCGCTGCTTTGGAAGATAGGTCTACACGTGCTTGGGATTCTGATGCTTCTCCAGGCGATAAAAACTCAAGTTCATCTTCTGATAGATCAAATTCATCGTCTATACTGTCCATGCTACTTTCAATAACTTCTTTTGCTGTGGCTTTTACAGCTGGCTCTATCTCTATTTTCGAAGATAACGCTGATTTTTTCGATAATTCCAAAATGCGATCAGGATATAAAAATGGCATATCAATTATTTGTTTATCTTCAATTTTAACTGGCCCATCATTAGACATAGTACCTCACCCGTAAGAAACCATATTGTTTAATAAATTATTTAGAATACTTATAACAATATTTAATCCAAGACTGTAATGATTCCAGATAAACTGTAATAAAAAAGAGATGGTTGCCAAAAAATTTTAATTATCAAAGAAAAATTCAATATATTTTTTTAAAGTAGAAAATCTATTCCTATGAATAAAACAACCTTTGGTCGATAAAGCTATGCCGTTTATCTTTAATATTTTGATTTCGTCAACTAGCTCGATGTAATCTTGTGTGAGAACAGGCTCTAAATAACAGTCAATCAATGGGGAAATCAGTCAATGCTCAATGGCTTAAAACACACAAAAATCATTGATTTTAAAGAAGAATTATTGACTGCAAATACTGCTTTTGCTAAAAATGACTACTCAACAGCTGAATTACACTATAAAGCAGCTATTCATGAGATAAGCGCTCAAACGACTCGGCTTAACAAGCCTTTAGGGCCTAGGTTGTCTTTGCTTTACCATAAAGCATTACTCGCACTTGTAAAATGCCAAATATCCACTTTGCACGCAGCAGATGCATTAACAACAATTAAAAATTATCCCTCTCTTGAAAATGATCATACTCAATGCGAGACTTTAATATTAAAAGCAAGAGCATTTTTACAATTGGGAAAGCGAACAGAAGCTATAATGCAACTTCAACAAGCAACAGCACCGCTTGAAAAAAATGATTTTCAGCAATTAGCAGCCATAGAAGCCGCTTTCTGGTTAATACCACTTTTAATTGAAGAACACCAATTCACTCAAGCCAAAGGATTATTATCTATTATTACTAATTATCTTTCTGATCTTCCAGTAGCAAATCGCACAACAAAATATTTTCTGATTACTCAAATTGAATGTCTCTGTCACGCCAGTAATATCTATCGTGCTGAAAGCAATATTTCTTTAGCCATTCATAGTTTGCAAAAAGCCATTCATCTGTACAAACAATATAAGCAAGAATTTAGCACACTCATTGATCAAGATATAAAACTTAATATACTCTCCGCCAATGCAACCTTACTGCTTTTATTAAATAAAAAATCAGATATCACTGAAATTTTGGAAGTACATCAATCACTGGTAGAACTGATGGATGAAGAAATAACCTACGCCAGTTTAGAAGCCAAAACCAAAGCATTCAATGCATACTTAATCGGACTAAAGCTTAATTATGAGCAAGGCAACATATTAATCGCTATCGAACAATTGAACCGCGCGCTCTCTTGGGCGCAGCAAAACATTATTCCCAAAGAACTTATTTGCAAAGTTTGTATCGTTGCAGCTAATCTTTACTTACAACCTACAAGTAAAAGAATCGACCTAGCTTTACTTTTTTTGAATATTGCTCAAAAAAATATTATTTTTTTACCAAGAGACCAACAGAAGCTTGCAACCATTGAAATATTATTGATGCGACTCATCTGTGAACAGCAACTAGATAAAACAGCAGATGCTATCACAATATTCAATCAATTAATGCTGCTAAAGGCAGAAATAGACTCTCCTTCATCCCTTTGTACTTTGCTTGAAAAATTACTACCACTTTTTGACGCAACCGATAATCTTACATTCCAAAATCAAATCGCTATCTTTAAAATTGAGCTAGAGAAAATACAACTACCTATTATTGCAACCAATATGCTTTTAGATATTTTATCTATAGAAACGTCTGCACAATCAACAAGCGCACTACCTCCAGTCATTAATCCGCCTTCTGTTCTTTTAAGCTATAACACTGAAAAAGAAGAGAACGAAGCGATAGCCGAAGATGGCAACCTAAGCTTTGTAGAAAGAACAAGAAGAGAAAGCCTAGCAAAGGCACACAGCTACCATATAAAATAGTCTGGTGCATATACTCTAAAAATTATAGTGAAATCTATCTCTGCCTTGTGATAGAGTAGTCGCTTATTTAGCTGTATGAAATTATTGAATGTCAATACATAAAAAATGTTTCAGCATCAATACCCCTCAATGTCAGGGACTAAAATAAAATGCTAGGCGACAAGCGCACATTGACAACTACGACCCAGAATCACGGAGCAATTGACCTCAAAAGCTTGCTCCTTCAAGCGAAGGATTCTTTCCGCAATCAACAATATCAGAGCGCTGCAAATGACTATCTTGTCGCGCTTGAGCGATTAACGCCCTCCTCCTTATCCCAGACAACTGAAGCAAAGAAGAAAAGAGAGTTCTATCGCCAAGTGCAAAGCTGGTTGTGTGATTGTTATTTACAACTAAATGCGCCCCTAAAAATCTTGGAGCAACTATCACCTAGTGCTGAATATACAAGTATTAATTCTTATTACTTAAGAGCACGCGCTTATGTATTACTAGATAAAATACCCGAGGCTATTGGTGAATTAATTTATTGTCACGGAAATGATGAGCAAGGCTATGATCTTAAGTGGATAGAAAGCAATTTATTACTAGCTACTTTATATATACAACAACATGATACCCAGGCAGGATACACACAATTACAATTTTGCCAAAATACACTGACAAGATGGCGCAGTAATGGCGCTATCGGCATCATTCACTATCTGAATTCTAACCTAGAAATACAGTATCATTTATGCCAGCTTCATCGAATGAATAAAAATATAGATGCAGCCATTCAAGCCTTAAAAAATGCATATCAACTCTATTTATCTGTCAGTTCTGATGAATTGGAAAATGATAATAATAATGTGCATCCCCTTCTCGTTTCTATTATTTCCCAGTTATTTTTATTATTGATGGAAAAAAGAGAGTGGAGCACCGCCTTCACACTACTCAATGATTTATCATTATTTGAAAAAACGGCCCATGCCTGTGCAACAAGCGCTCAAACAAAAGTCTTAACCATGCTCTTAGTCTATGCAAAACATAGCTATGAGTCTGGCAATCACCCTAAAGCTGCCGAAGCATTTCGTATCTCTTTGTCTTATATGGGCGCTGCATCCAGACTAGAAAACAAATCCATGATCGTTTTCAGTCTAGTATTTGCTGCAAATTTTTATCTATTACCTGAATCTCATAATACAGAATTTGCTTTGCAATATATTCAATTAGCATTTAAGCGATTAGACTCTATCTCTCCTCAAGAAGAACGAGACATTATTCATTTAGAATTATTGTTATTACAACTTGTTGCTTTGCAATACCAGGGCGATGCCGATAAAAGCATTTTATGTTTTAATGACTTGATAGCGCTCTATAGCAGAGTGAAATTAAACAGTCCTCAAAAATGCGAAGCACTTCTAAGATCGACACTTACTTTATTTGCTCAATCTAAGATTGGAGTGTTTAGCGATCAGATTAATGTGCTTGCACATGAGTTAGAGAAGTATCAATTGGAAAATCTCTCATTGGCAATATTATCTTCATTAACAACATCTTCATCAACAATACAAGATGAAGCACAAGATTACAGTGTGAGCACACTCTCTATATCTGCAGAACCTATATGTTTTAGCAAAGGTGTTGTTGTTGCAACCAAAGAAGACGCTATAAGCCCTGAGCCCAATACAAATTTATCCTTCAATAAGGACTCATTTCGCAGATAATAAACGGATATTATTTCTGATAACGAATCTTCTCCTGTACTTCAGGCTCAAAATCAGGAATAAGGTACTTATTGATTTTTCCTCTTAATATCCTAAAAAATAGCCCTTCGCTTTTTATCAAGGGGCTTTCTAAAAAAGCAAGTACAGCTTCGTCACTATGAATATTGTTCAATTCACTTGATATCGCATCAAATGCTATGTTGGCTTTAGCCCTGTTTTCTACAACACGTGGCACTTGTGCTACCATTGCATATCGCTCTTGATTATCTACACCTACAGAATTTTTTTCGCATTTATCCCAAGTTTGATCTAATAAGCCTAGCAAGCGACTCTGTAGGGGATGGATATCTGGTTCAACACAAGAATCTGTTGGCGTGAAAGAAGACAACATATAACTTCACCCTAATTTAAAACGGGATAAAAAGGCCAAACTAACATTTGAGTTCAAAGCTGTCAAATATTCTAGTTGGTAGACTTGATATTAATATCATAAACCGCTACCATGTCCACCTGTTATTTGTTAGTTAGCTTTTATGGTGTTAAAAAATGAGAGTATTATCAAATTAAGAACAAACCTTTGTATCGGGCGCTAATAGCATCAACCTGCTGATTCCTGTTGATCCCAATGCCCCTATTAATTTTTCAACAGGCTTTCAAGCAGGTGTTGATACTGTAGGAGCAACGGCAGGATTCCTTATTGGTATTCCTTGTGCTTTTGTGATCCTCCCTGCCCAAAGCATTTACTATCTTGGCTACAACATATATGAAGCGATATCTTCATACAAATAATCCTTACATATAGCGACAAATAGGGGGACTTCACTCAAATCCCCCCTTCTCTCTAGGTGAAAAATCAAGCCTCAGCAGATATACTATTCCTTTACAGTAACTACATACCTCTTAAAACTATGCATATCGTTCTCGTTCATGGCGCGTGGCACACAGCTTCATGCTGGAAACAAATATTAAAAGGCTTACAAACGCTGGGCACTGTCCACGCTATTAATATGCCAGGTCGCATTTTTGAAAACTCCTCGACTTACAAGCGACTCACACTGAACGACTATGTAACTACCCTAGAAAATTATCTCAAGTCTATTGGTGAACCTTGCATTGTTATTGGACATAGTTTAGCGGGCTTAACTATCTCTCAAGTTGCAGAAAATCAACCACATCTTATCAAGCAACTTATTTATATTGCCGCTTTTATACCACAATCCGATGAATGCTTATTTGATATGGCTGCTACTATTGGCAATCCAGGTATTTCAACAGAAGCAATATCATATCCAGCATTGAATAAGATAGAAATTAAACGCTCTGACAGAGCAAAATCTCTGATTTATAATAGTTGCCCGCCGATACTGGCTGAAAAAGAGCTTCAGTCAATGGTTCCAGAGCCTCTTAAAGCATTTAGCACAAAAGTAAGATCTTTATCGCCTCAACGTTTTGGTTCTGTCTCCAAAACATATATTAAATGTTTAGAAGATAGAATTATCTTGCCTTACGATCAAGAACGAATGATACAACGAGCAAATATTTCTCATGTCTATGAATTAAAAACGGATCATTGTCCCTTTTTTGGACAGCCAGAAGCATTGGTGGATGTATTGAAGCAATCTATCCAAACTACCTTATAAAACAAGCTTTTCCTAAAATTAAATACTTAATGGATGGACAATTAAAATTTTTGTTTATATTTTCACAAACATATCCAGAAACAAAGCAAGTTGTTGATTCATCTCTGTGTAATCAAAGTTTGGCATTTCTTCTGGAGATTGAATAGACTGGCTGGTTTGTAGCGTATCCGCTTCTGATGAATTGCCTCGCAAAAGACGTGATAGTCTATATCTTGTTTTACCTTTTTCCTTCGTCTTTTACTTGCAATGACGAAGAAGATAAAATTAGATCTTAGCGTTTCGCGCATATTAAAAGCTAATATTGTAGTCTGATAATCCTTGTAAATTATATCCTTAATAAACGTTTAACGTTCTTAGCATCTGCAGATTCCACTTCAAACTCAGTATAAGAGTGATGCTCCTCTTCTAATATTCTTTGTGTTGCAACTCGTGAGTGCACAGTTTCTGTCAAGGCTCTTAATTCAGATGAATTTGCTTCTACCACAGGAATATTAAACAAACTGGTAGACATTCCCATATAGACAGCATGATCTGCACAGGTATTGCCACGCTGCTGTGGTACTTCTTCAAAAAAATAATTTGCATTCTCAAAAGCTGTTTTAAATGTTGCCAAAGAACTTTCTACCAATTGATGATAGCCACTGTGATTCATAGAGTCATGATGCACTAACTCAATATCTGCAAATGATAATACAGGTGCACAAGGTTCAGACAACATAGCCATCATTATATTTTTAGCATTATTAATGTCCAAATAGTTATCGATGATGCTATTATGTTGGTATGCAAACAAATGAGAATACCTGCTTTTTGCTTCTCTAAAAAAACTTTGTGTTGCTTCGTTTGTCTTTAAAGATGCATTTAAAACAGTCCAATGGGCATTACTATGATTTATCATCATTATGGTTCTAAATTCAAAGGGTAGAACGTCTTGATCTGTTAGAATATAAAAAGCCAATATATTCATAAGCCAATCGTTTAAGCTCTCACTCACAGTCTGTTTATCAGGCAATGATGTGTTGACGGAAACATAGGTAACAGCTTGAAAAACACCGCCATTTTCTAATTTTAAGATAGGCCTACGATTAAATTCACCTAAACAACACTCTGCCCCATGCTCATCAGCATATGTTTTTTCATACATTTTAATGAGAGCCGTTACCTCAACATTGTCTTTAAAATCAGAAATATTGGGCTTATTCTGTAAAGAATAAAGAGAGTTCTCAATTTTATGTGCATTTTTTTTCAATTTACTGTAGATAGACTCATAGGAAAGCGCAAAGCTTAATGTTTTATTGTTTTGCATCTGATCATAAAGATAATATCCTATACCTACAACAGATAACACATTTTTAGCAACCGCCCAAGGATTTTCATAAGACCAATCCGCAACGTCAAAAAAGCGGTTTGGTAAATAATCGTTTAATTTATGTGCTCCTTCTGTATAATGACAGAGAAAATCACTGATATGCTCGCAGACAGGTTCCATTACAGGATCCAAAACACCTATTTTTTCTGCACATGTTCGTATAAATTCTTTCATATCAAGAACCAAATATCTCTTTACATCATCGAACCGATAATATAGCGCATTAAGAAAAAAAACATACCAATATCAGATAAAGAGGCGCATTCAAGGGACAGCAGGCATTCATATTTGCACACTGAGAGTACCGCATGTCATTGGAGCCGTAGGATGGACTTTATCCACAATATGGTGTCATTTTAGCGATTAATTTCAGTTGTAGGGAACGACCGTTGTGTCCATAAGCGTCAACTTAAAGATAATTGAGACCTAAATTTAATCTGAAACGCGCTTCATGCCACTTAGTGAGAGTTGTTTTAAATTTGTATTAACCTCTAAATAGCACAGCTATGCTTGGCAACTACAATTCGAACCAAGAAAATTAGAGACTTAAGAGAAAGATACTAAGTCCCATCACCAGCATACCAGCGAGCGTTGACATAGTAACAACGCTCGTTCTTGCCATTCCTCGTGCTAATGGAATAATCTGAATCATTGAAATATAAATCATAATAGCCGCAATACCACAAAGAATGGCGCCTAATACTGCCTCATTCATAAATTGGTTTAAAAAAATCAATCCTATTAATGCCCCCATGGGTTCTGCCATTCCAGATAAAAAAGAATAAAATATGGCTTTTTTATAACTGCCTGTCAGCTTATAAACAGGCACAGCAATGGCAAGCCCTTCTGGGATATTGTGCAGTGCAATTGCAAATGTACTAACAAGCCCTAGCTTAAAATCTGCTAATGTAGAAGCAAGTGTTGCCATCCCTTCAGGAAAATTATGCAATGTCAATGAGACAACAATAAAAAGGCTGGATTTATAAAATAATGCTTCCTCAGATAAACATTTTTTGTGACCTTTCTCCAAGAAGAAAATAACAATGAGTGTAAGTATAAGACAATGTAAAATTAGTAATACACTGACATTGGGAAAAGTGCCTGACAGAAGTAATTGTCCTTCAGGCAAAAGCTCCATAAATGACACATAGAGCATTACACCCGCCGTCAAAGCTAATGTTACTCCCATTCTTACAGATGACTCTTTCCCAATATAAATACAGAGTAAGCCGCCAATTGTTGTAGCCAACCCAGCCAAAAAACTAAGACCAAGGGCAGGCAATGCATTATCAACCATTATGCCTCCTACAGGCACTCACGCTTTATCGTCTTTGCGCATGCTTTTTAACATCCAAATTACCTTTTCATGATATACAACACGCTGTGTAAGCAGATCAACTGTTGCATCATCATGAATTTTTCCAGCTATCTCTATGCTTTTTTTGCAGAAATCATTGATGATGCCATGATTCTCAATAAGATCGTTAATCATTTCATTTGCACTCAAGAGCTTTTCGGTTTCTTCTAACTGTGTGTGCGTTAAAATTGATTTAGTCGTGGCAGGTGCTATTTCATTTAATTGGCGAATTCTCTCTGCAATTTCATCTAAAGATTCTGCTAGTGCGTTGTATTGCTCTTCGAATAATTTATGTAAACTATAAAAAGAATTTCCAGTGACATGCCAATGATAATTCAATGTTTTAAGATAGATCACAAAAGTATCAGCTAAAACCGTTTTTAAAATTTTCGCAACTTTGGCATTCTGCTTTTCAATTGGGTGTACATTCATATTATTCTCGCTTTATTTATAATCAAACCTTAAATTTAGAATAGTTCTAATTTAGTAATAATTCAATATTTATAATTGTTATAATTTTAAATGTATTCTATAATAAAAGTATGAGGTGTTGTAATATACATGTATATCAAATAGTTACGCTAAGGTTGTCTAAAATCATGTATGAAATAGAATCTAAATTGATTGAAAAATCAGGTCTAACAGCGACAAATCAGCGTATTATGATTTTACATTTCATCTATGAAATTGCAGATCACCCTACAGCAGATGACATCATTGACTGGACCCAAAAACACTGCCCTAAGATCAGCGTTGCCACCATTTATAACACGTTGAATGCTTTCGTGGAGAAAGGCATGATTCATGCAATGAGCCCCCCTGGCTCAAAAACAATATACTATGATAAAAACACACATCACCATTATCATCTAGTAGATACAAAAACTGGAAAATTTCAAGACATAAATCCTACATCTATTCAGTTTTCACATCAGATAGAAGATTATGCTGTTGAGAAAGTAGATGTTTTTATCTATGCACATAAAAAATGATAATTTAATTATGTTCTTTTTGTCTTATCTATACCAAGAATATTGCCATAATAATCTTCTGCGCCATGATGCATAAGACTTACACTAAGATCGGCATAGATTTTACCCCCCAAATCATTCCACCTCTTGCAAAAGCTGAAATCTTCAGACAAATACCGCCCTTCTTGTAACCTTAATTCAAATAAGCAGTAGAAATGCTTGAGCGCCTCTATAGATAATAATTCATGATTCGATTGTGTAATCTTTAATTCAGGGTAATGTTGACATAATTTTTCTAAAGCTTGTCTTTGTATCAGCATGAATGCCGTACCAATATGCTCAACCTCAAGCACCCCCTCTTTAATCTCCCTTGAAGATCCAAAATTAACAGCATACTCGACCAGGCAAGCACGAACTTTATTTCTATACTCTTCAATTGGCAAACTATCATCCAATAAAATCTGTCTAACATGCTTGTTACGTAATTTTTCCCATATATATTTTTTCTTAGCAATCGCGGCACCAACAATGGGCTTATTATGAGAAATCAATCTCATTATATCCTCTGGCAACCATCCTATATCCGCATCAATAAATAATAAATGCGTAATGGTTTTATCACCTAATGCCATTGCAGAAAAATAGTTTCTAGCGCGAGGCACAAGGCTATCGTATAAAATAAATTTATGCACAATTTTAATGTTTTTTTTATTTTGAAAATAAGCAAAAGTTTTCACAAGAGAAAGCGTATAGTCAGCATGGCACATACCTTGATAACAGGGCGTTGCAATAAGAATTTTCATGGGTTTATCATCATCAGTCATTGTATGTGCTCTCCATAAAACCCTATTTCAAATATTATTTATAGTATAGGATAATGAATGCTAATCTATTCTATAAGTGGTGTATGGCCATTTTCAGTGTAATTGCAGCATAAATTTTCTAATTTCTAAATCTAGAAAAAACATTGTTTAGTGCACAACAACTCCCCCTCTCCCTTTCTAATCCATTGTTATAAAAGAATATTTTATCTAATCTGATAGCAGTTCTTTGTATCTGGTGTGTTTTATTGCTCCTCACTGGTGAAAAAATCACATAGCTATTCGACTAACAATTTGTCATGATAGATCTTAGGTCAGATAAAGAACAGTTTTTAGATTGTTAGTAGTAGGCACATTATGAAACACCTCAACGTACTATCACCAAATATCTTACAAAGTATTTCTAAAGCTTTTTCTTCTCATGACTGGCTTATTGAAAAAACACATAGTTATCATGTAACCTCCTCACTCGTCGCTTTTGATGGAGGTACGCAAGACATAATATCTATTGATATGGTTGGGATGGTGCTCGCAAAATTAGATGCTGACAAAAAAACAGCAAAAGACAAACAAGACGCTCACGCAGAAGAGATTAAAGCGCAAGAAACAACTGAAGAGAATGTAAAACCCCAAGCCGACGATGAGAATTCTGAAAAACAAAAAGATGATGTATCCTCATACTCTGACGTTCAATCCGCTGAAACTCAATCCAACAATAGTAATACAGAAGCCCATACTGAGATCAGCCAATCTCAATTCAATAGATACTCAACACCACTTCCTAATCCACTCTCTATTCGTGATGGTTGGGATGAGGATTATGTAAATATTAGCATTGGCAACAATACTTTCGTTTTTTCTCAAGCAAGAAACTTGGATATTTCAGATCATAGTTTTTATGCAGAAAATTTTTATACAGAAGTTTTACCCAGCACCGTTACCCTTGCAACAGAAGAAGGATGTGGTTGCAGCTGTAACTGTGATTTGAGTGGGCAGTGGATTTTAGAGGTTAGGCACGATCCTGGCCAATGGGGTGAAGAAATCAATATTGCAGGGATCATTAATAGCATTACTTTGAATTTCAGTAATGGGCAGACTTTTAGTAGCGCCACAAGCCTTAATTGGGATGAACCTAATCAGCCCCCTTATCTTTATATTCCATATTATTTGGATACAATGTCGATCCTTGTTGAGAATGTTTGCTCAGACTTACCACTCTCTATGACAGTCACCTTAGATCTAGTGGTGCCTGACGGTGATGGATTGGTTTTAACATTATCTTCACCCAATGGATCTTCGATAGTACTTTTATCAGGGTTTAATTCTGATGGCTCCAATTCATCCTTTGAATTGGGATACAATGGTGTTTACGAGCTAGATGACAGCAATCTAAATTTACCTAATCTTAGTTTAGATCAAAATTTGGATAATGATTCTGGTACACCAGATGGTGATGTTGACCCTGGCATCTATAATACATATGAAAGTGATAGCTATAATCTCTCTGATTTTATAAATGATGCTTGCGATACAGATTCCTCTTCAGGTGGTATTACTCCACCTATTGTCTTTGATCTGGATGGGGACGGATTATTCAATTTACTTTCTCATGAAGAAGCCAATGTCTTATTCGACGTGGATAACGATGGCGTAAAAGAACAAACAGCGTGGGTTGGGCCTAATGATGGCATACTTGTTTTCGATCTGTTTAATGACAAACAAATCACGAACGCAAATGAATTTTCTTTTGCAAATTGGCATCCAGATGCCAAATCTGATTTAGAGGGCTTGCAACTGGTTTTTGATAGTAACAAAGATAATATACTCGATGCACAAGACATTGCCTGGAAACAAATGGGTATTTGGCAAGACAAAAATCAGAATGGCATTACAGATGAAGGGGAATATTCTAGTCTAGATGATTTAGGTATTATTTCTATTAGTTTGACCTCAGATGGGCATTTGCAAATGGTAAATGGAAACACCATTCTTGGAACCATTAGCGCACAAAAAGCGAATGGTGAAAGTTTAGCAGCTGCGGACGTTTTATTGAGTTACGCAGAAGTGCCTCAAAGCAGTGATTCAAAGATGCCTATCGCAGAATGGTCACCTCCGCCTCCTGTTTTACAAGAAGTGACAGAAACTGTAGAGTTATAAAATATTTTTTTTCAGGGGAAGGTGGCTGCTCCCCTACCCCTTATACAAATTATGTAAAAAAGTGTCTTATTACTGTTTTATTGTCTTCGCATTTTTGCTAAATAGCTATCAAGTGCATTCGCGAATTGTTGTTGATCTCTTTTCTCAATAGGAGCAGGGCCTCCTCCTATTAATGAGCCAGATGAGCGAAGTTCCTCCATAAGATTACGCATGGCAAGCTTCTGACTCATGTTATCACTGTCATAGAAGATGCCACGAGGATTCAGTGCATATGCTTTCTTTTCTATAATTTGTGCAGCAAGAGGGATATCAGCCGTAATAACGAGATCATTCGGCTCAGTCATTTCAACAATGGTACTATCCGCCACATCAAAACCACTGCCAACTAATACAAATCTGATAAGGGGGCTACGAGGTATTTGCAGTGGCTTATTTGCCACAAAGATCAAAGAGATTGAGGTTCGCTTTGAAGCACGATACAAGATTTCTTTAATTACATTTGGACAGGCATCTGCATCAACCAGTATCTTCAAAATACTTTTACCTTCTCATCTATGCGTATTTGAATGAGTAAAAGTATATCACAATGTCGAAAAGCTGTCTCAAAGTTACTATTAGACAGCTTTTAATATACGATTAAAAATCCATTTAATACTATTGGGCAGCCTTGTTTCTGTTATATCGACGAATGGCTGTTGCCGCTATCACAATCCCTGCTATTGCAGCAACGGCTGTGCCAGTTACAGCAGCACTTGGTAAATAATTTTCTTGCATATCTTCGAGGACTTCATTTATATCATATTCGCTGACATATTGTTGAAGCGTACTTAAGGCACATTGAAGATAACCAAGCTTTTCTTCATTTGAACAAGCTTGCATTGCTTCATTCAAAGCTTCCTGATGACACGATAAATCATCCCAAGCACATGCAACTTTTTCAGGTACGTCTTCTGCAAAATAACTGTTTGCAAAGTTTATTAATTTGCTTGCTAAGTTTGCAGGATTCAGCAAAGATGCTGTGCCCTCTTCTTGCAGGGGAATAGCTGTAATCTCTGGAGTGCTTGCTCTAAAAAATCCACCAATATAATCAGCCCAGCCTGCAGCATACTGTTGACTCACAGCTTGTATAGATTGTCGATACAGATTTACAGGATTAATGCTCTCAAAAAAACTTTTCGCCACACCAGTAACAGTATCTGCATCAGGGATTGTTCTAATTGCAGCACCTTGCCATTCTAGCCAAATCTGTGATAATTGGTCGCCATATTGTGTTGTGACTTGCATCAAATCGCCCAACCCTTCTTCAGCCACTTTCGACATAGAAGAAGGCAAAGCCATTACCTCATCCATACTAAATACTTGTTTTACTTCATGGCCGCATTGAAAGCTCATAGAGATGCAATTATCTGCAGCATAACTAATATTATGCACTACATTTAAATCCGAGCAATCTACGATCTGTGAAGGACAATCTGGCTGAACAACTTCTACCGCTGTCTCATTTAATTTCCTAATGCTATATTCGATCACACCATTTTTAGGAATGTTTTCAAAATTGGAGGGGATATAAGTAAGTGCGGATTCTGTAACATTTTTATAAAACCAATCATTAAACATTTTCTTTCTTGCCTCATTGTGTAATCTAAAAACCCCATCAATGAAAGCATACTAACTTTAACTTGGGTCAAAGATCTATTTATCAAGGATAAATGGTTGGGATTTCCTGATTAAATATGAAGAATTTCTCTTAGTTAAAAAAATACGAGTGTATACACCAATCAATCATATCCCATATAAGTTTGCAACTTTACAAACCCAATTTAGCTGCTATACTCACATTTTCGTTATAATGTTAGAATAAGAACTTCCTATGGTCTTTGATAGTTTTGATGCAGGATCAACCCTTGAGTCATTTGATTCTTTCAATGGTTTTTTTGATGCCCTCTACAGTCCTAACCATTTTGATGCAACACTTGATAGTACAACGACATACTCTTCAGATAATACGTCCCCTACAGAAAGCACAGAGCATGATCTCAACTTTAAAAACATTGATCTTAATCAATATTCAGCACGTGTGGCTTATGATATGGGGTCAGGCGGCACAAAAATAAAAGGTGCGCTCTTTAATATCGAAGCAATGCATATTGAAGCCGTATTCGCAGAATATTCTTTTCCCATGACATATAGCTTAGATTTAGAGCAATCTGAAACAAATCAATTTTCAGATTTAATCATGGATCTAGGATTTGAACAGTTAAAAAATCATAAAGCACTAATAGAATCTGATTTTGAAAAATTAAATTTAGACTTAGCGCTTGAACATTATGGGGTAGCAACTGCCGCTTTTAGAAAAGCAGAAAATGCTGATTTATTTTTATCTAAAATAGAATCTGAGTTGGATATTCATATCAATATTATTTCTCAAGAAGAAGAAGGTGTTTTAGGTTATTACGCCGCAAAATTTGCTGCAGCAAAAGAAAATATTCATGGAGATCCGATTGACTGGTCTGATCCTATTGTCTGGGATATTGGTGGCGGTAGCATGCAAGTAACACATCAAGAAGAAGATGGTGAATTTACTATTTTGAAAGGCACAGTTGCCTCTTCAACCTTTATGACATTGTTTAATCAACATATAAGAGCGCTAGAAGATCTGTCAGTGACCCCTAACCCCATCAATAACATGGAATTTTCTAAGGCTCTAGCATTAGCAAAAGAACAATTAGTATTTAATGAGCACGACAGTACGATTATAAAAGCCCGTATTGAACAAGGCTCCGACATCTTAGCTATCGGCGCTGTGCATAATGCATCCGTACAAAATACAATCAATCAAGTCTTAAATATTCATACAGACACTTACAGCAAAACGCAAATTTCTCAAGCGGCAGAGTTGTTATATAATTTAAATGATCAACAAATTGCAGGTCTATTACAATTAAAAAATCCATCTTTTAGCAAAACGGCGATTACCAATCTTATCTTGGTAAGTGCTTTTATGGAAAAATTCAATGTTGAGCAGGTTAGCACGGTCAAAGCTAATAATACAGATGGCTTAATTGCACAAGGAAATATACTTTCTCAAAATCTTGCCATACATTAAAAATAACATTTTTGTCACACAAATTGTCCGGCTGACCAGCCGGACGCCCACGCCCATTGAAAATTATAACCCCCTAACCAACCTGTCATATCCAAGACTTCACCAATGAAATAAAGTCCTTTCACTGCATTGGCCTCAAAGCTTTTAGAGGAAACAGCATTGCAATCCACACCACCTAAAGTTACTTCAGCCGTGCGATAACCTTCTGTGCCATTCGGTATGATTTCCCAGGTATGCACTGATTTTTCTAATGCTGCGATTTCTTTTGAGCTAAGACTCTTTAATGTTTTATCAAGAAAATCTGTTGGCCATAGCAAATTTACAAGACGTTTTGAAAGTAATTGCCTTAAGAATGTTTTTAAAGATTGGTTGCCAGAAGTACTAAGTGCTGTTTCGATCAGCTTTGCAATATTCTGGTTAGGACATAAATTTATAACAACAGCTTCCCCTGCTTTCCAATAAGAAGATATTTGTAAAATAGCAGGGCCACTTAGACCACGGTGGGTAAACAACATACTTTCTTTAAATGATTGTTTATTAACCATTGCACAAACATCTTGTGAAACACCGGACAAGCTAGCAAAACGTTCAACATCTTGTTTATGCAAGGTCAGTGGTACTAAGCCTGCACGGGTTGGATGAACCGGTATTTTAAATTGTTTAGCAATATTGTAACCAAAACCAGTTGCCCCCATTGTCGGAATCGACAAACCACCTGTTGCAATCACCAAAGATTCGCATTGATAATGTACTTTGTTAATGCCCTCAAGTATAAATTGGTTTTCTGCACATTGATGAATTTCTGAGATAGATTGGCTCAATTGAATGCTAACCCCATGTTTTTGACATTCTGCCAACAATAAATCTACAATATCCTTAGATTTCTCATCACAAAACAACTGTCCCAGATGCTTTTCATGATAAGCAATTCTATATTTATCAATGAGTTCTATAAAATGCCAAGGTGTATAGCGGCTGAGTGCTGATTTGCAAAAATGTGGGTTATGAGAAATATATTTGTCAGGGCTGGTATGAAGATTAGTAAAATTACAACGCCCACCACCAGACATAAGAATCTTTTTGCCTGGTTTATTGGCATGATCAATAACCAACACTTGTCGTTTTCGCTTAGCTGCTTCAATGGCACACATAAGACCAGCAGCGCCAGCACCAAGAATCACGACATCATAGTTTTTCGACATGAGTTTAACAGTTAACACATAAATTTGCATGTATGTTAAAGTAAGACTTGGTCTGATACAAGGTTAAGGACTATACTCGACTCGTTCACTCAGGGGTAACGCAAGAACGTGCAACTACTCGCTCTATCAATCCGCCTACCGAGTCATTAAACGAGTAACCAGAAAACTGAGATATCCCCACGAAGCTTCGTCATTGCGAGCGGAAGCCGTCTGTAATTGATTGAAAAAACACAAAAAATTCACGGCTAAAGCGAAGCAATCTATCATGCAATCTTTAAGAAAAGCATGGAAAGAAAGATTTTAAGATGGATTGCCACGCAAAAGACGTGATAGTTTATCTCTTATTTCACCTTTTTCCTGCGTCTTTTTGCTCGCAATGACGAACCTTCATTCGTGGGGATACCTCAGCTTTCTAAAAGTTATTCGAAACCTATAGCTTTTAGGGCTGAAAAGGCATAGAATGCCGGCTAACTGCTTCAATTGTAATCACTTCTTAGTAACTTGATAACAATAGTCATAGTAAATTTATATAATTTTCGAGGTAAATGAATGTCTTCTTTGCACCCAACCGCAACGAGTTTTAATGATTTTAATTTAAACCCCAGCCTTTTGCAGGCGCTCGATGAGGTTGGCTATAAAGAACCTTCTCCAATTCAAGCGCAATCCATTCCTTTGCTTTTAGAAGGCAGAGATTTAATTGGTCAAGCCCAAACAGGTACAGGTAAAACAGCAGCATTTGCGCTGCCAATTTTGTCTCAGATTGATCTTACGGAAAGACACCCGCAAGTATTGATTTTAGCGCCTACCCGAGAATTAGCGATTCAGGTGTCGGAGAATTTTAGCCGTTATGCCATGCATATGAAGCAATTTAGAATTGCAACCATTTATGGTGGACAAAGCTATACCATCCAGATGAATCAACTAAGAAATGCTCCTTCTGTTATTGTAGGAACACCTGGTCGGGTGATTGATCATATTAATCGTGGCACTTTAGATCTCTCAAATATTACACATTTTGTGTTGGATGAAGCAGACGAAATGTTGAAGATGGGCTTTATTGATGATGTTGAATTAATTATTAATAAAACACCAAAAGATAGACAAACGATTTTGTTTTCAGCAACAATGCCTGCGCCTATTCAAAAGATTGCTCAGAAACATCAAAATAATCCTGCACGAATTACAATTCAAGCAAAGACAGCGACAGCATCAACGATTGCTCAAAAATACTTAGTGCTTAAAGAAGGTACTAAATTCGATGCTTTAGTGCGTATTTTAGAAACAGAACCCACAGACGGCGTGATTATTTTTGTACGCACAAAGGTAACAACCCTGACAGTAGCAGACCAATTGCGTGATTTAGGCTACCACACCTCTCCTTTGAATGGTGAAATGGAGCAAAAACAACGTGAAAAAACAGTTGAAGCGCTCAAGTCTGGCAAGTTTAATATTATCGTTGCAACAGACGTTGCTGCACGTGGTTTAGATGTAAGTCGTATCTCACATGTTATCAATTATGATATGCCTCACAACATTGATGCTTATATTCACCGTATTGGTCGTACAGGACGTGCTGGACGTGAAGGTAAAGCAATCTTATTCTGCACACGTGGTGACGCTTATAAACTAAGAACCTTAGAGCGTGTGATAAAACAACAAATTACTCTCATGGAACTGCCCTCTTTTGAGCTTGTTCGCAAGAATCAAATGGCAAAAATCAAACAAAAGATTACCGATGTTTTAGCCGGAAAAGCAGATCAGATTTTTGAGAATTTAATCAAGGAATATTGCCAAGAAAATGAAATTTCAGAATTAGCCGTTGCAAGTGCATTGGCGCAAATCCAATTCGGGAATAAAATCAGCAATTTCAACAGTAAAGTCAATAAAGCAAATAAAGAATTCGCACCTTCTTCTTTCCAAGAAAACCGCGGTTTTAGAAGAGACGAACACAGAGAGGGTCGAGGCAGAGATGAAGGAGAGCGTTCATCAAAACCTTATGGCAAGCGATTCAGAAAAGATTTAGATTTGTCTCCCTATCGTATTGAAGTAGGTCGTTCACACGGCGTTAGCCCAGGCAACATTGTTGGTGCCATTGCGAATGAAATTTCTTTAGATAGTGAATATATTGGCGACATTAAAATTTTCCAAGATTATAGTGTTGTCGAACTACCGAGCCAACTTCCAACAAAAGCGCTACAAACTTTAGAAAAAGTATGGGTTGCTGGTAGCAAGCTTAGTATCTCTCGCTATACTGGCAACGGTGAGCAGACAGATGGCGCACACCGTAGTGAAAAACCTAAACGTGATCATAAAAAAATGAGAAGTCGAGACATGAAAGACAAAGGAAAAAGAAGAGATAAGTCTATAGCAAAACAACCTACTTCTTTTGCCTAATCAATAATTCTTTCCTCAGAACTTTATTGACGGTTCTCTTTATAAAGAGAGCCGTCGCTTAAAGTAGTCATTGCAACAAAATAGCAATATAATTAACTACAATAATTATTTTTAATGACTTACTTTAGGTATTACATGTCTAAGCACGGCGTCACACGAAAAAAACTCATAAAAAAGCAACAAACCAAACAACAACACTCTACCTCTACCCCTACCCCCGTCATACAATCTATCGTCAGTTTAGAAGAAGCTTTAACAAACCCAGAACAGTCTGGCCTGCCACCTGAGGTTAGTGCAATCTTTAGTCAAATAAAAACACTTGAAGCAAGATCTATCGAGTTCATTAACGCTGCAAAATTACACAGCAAACCCAAAAGAGATGAATCATTAAATTCATTTTTCCTAAGAAATAAAGATTTTATTCGATTAAATATTAAGTCACTCATTAATACCATTGAAATCTACTTCCGACAAAAACATGAAGTTCCATATGCTCTCATTACGCAACGTTTACAACAGATCCAAATGGGACAAATCGAGAGCGATCACGACAAGCAAATTGAATTGCTCAATAAAAAAATACGAGAAGCTGAGCATTTGTTTTTACTGGGTTATGAAAAAGTAAATGTATGGCAAACTGTACTAACGTTACTTGAAAAATATGACGAGAAACGACTAAATCTCAGACAGAAATCTATGATGAATATGTTTGTGGATTTAACACAGTCCACCTCTTATTTAATTAATTATTTTATTCTCTGCAAGCTAAGTACTGTCAATTATTATGATTGCTATGTATATCTCCAAGAAAAAGCTGAGTGGTTGATTTGTTATGCAGAAGAATATCAAATTTATTTACAGACGCAACCTTGCGAAGAAGTGTCAGACAAACAGGTTGCCTGGAAAAAAAACTGCGAGCTCTTACAATGTTATCAATCAATTGCTTCTTTTCTGTATAGTTGCAAGCTGGACAAACAGGCTGGCACAATTCATAAGATAGCACAAAGCTTTCTCAAAGAGTCCTATGAATACAGAGATCGGTTTATCTCATCTGAACTATCAATAGAGGTTATTGACGGTATATATAAATGGCACCATGATAAATATGAGCATATAGATCAAATAGCAGAGACTGTACTGGATAATACATGGTTACCTTTTTTAGGCACACTATCTTTTTTTTATGAGCGAGATTGGATGTCTACCTCTGGCCAGCCTTTTACAGATCCTACGTTCTATGATATAGAATACATCTGTCAAGCAGTAAACGAATGTAAATCGGCGATTGAAAAAGAAGAGGAAGAAAAAGAGGCTATTCTGCCTTTGACGATGCAATTTCGAAATGCACTTGCTCTATTTTCACAATACAAAACTATTCCAAATGAGCTAAAGAACCCAACACTTATTCAAACACATTTTAGTTTAGCACTCACGCTCTACAAAGCAGCCAAGTCCAGAACATTGGATAATATATTTTACCACCAAATAATTGTAGCTTTATTTAAAAAATTAGCAGATGATCTCGGTAATGATTTTAAAAACGTACTTCCTACAAAAAAGCAAGAATCACAAACTCAATCTCCCTCCTCTTCAAAATCATTTTCACCCCAACTAGAAAAAATAGAAACAGAAGATGATACTGAGTTCAATCATTTTATTGAAAGTGTAGCAGATCAGTTGAGCGACTTGGTTTTAGATACAGTAGAAACGTCCCTGCCTCAAGAAGCAAAAGAAGAGAGAAATGCATATTGCGAACCTGAAACAAGCAACCATTCATCCGCTCCTTTAAAACACGAAGAAAAGTTGCCCAGTACAGAGCAGGATATTGCATCGGAACCGCATATAATTGCATTAATGCACAATCATGATATTGAGCTAAAAGCAGCGGAAGAAGCACATCATCACTCTCTCGTGTCTTTACGCACAGAACATGAGCAAAAATTACTCGCAGAAACAAAAAAAATAGACGCTTTGCATGAAGAAAATAAAGCAAAAATGCATCAATTGCATCAAAAAGAAAAAAACCAACTCAGCCTTAGTTTAGCGCACGACTACCAAAAACATATACAATCGCTCACTCTTCAGCATAAAAATGTCTTAGCATCTGAACAAGAAACACATGAGAAAAATTTTGAAAAATTTAAAATAAGAAAGAAAAAACAATATGACAAAAAGATAGAAACACTGCAAAAAAAACATGAGCAGGAAATTCAGTCATTTAAAGAAATTCATTCCCAAATGACTATAGAAGTACAAGTGCGACATCAAAAGGACATTTCATCTCAAGAAGCAAAGTTTGAATTAGAATTAAAAACAATCAAACAACAATTAGAGGTCACCCAAAACAAGGCCATTTCAAAAGCAAAAATCACGCATGAGCAGAAATTAAAAAGCATGCATGAAAACCATCATTTAACAATCCAAACACTAACCAAAAGCAATGCTACAACAATCAAAATGCACCAAGAAAAATTCGAGCAGCATTTACACAAGGAAACAAGTGCGCTACAACAAAGATTTGCGTCTGAACTCTCACGATTAAGAAGCGAACATGAGAAAAATATTCAATGCATTATAGAGAATCATGAAAAAACCATACATGAACTAGAAGTTACTTATCACGAAAAACATAAGAAAACTATTGAGATAGAAAGAAAGAAACAAGAAATACAAATCTCATCGTTACAGAACTCTCAAAGAGCAACATTTTCTGAGCGTGAACAAGAACTATCAACCCCTCAACGTCCAGCAACTGATGGACTGATACCTTTTGCCGACATTATACTTCCACCTGAAACAATTTATATCCTCAAAGAGCTTAAAACAGTAGGTATAGAATATTATTTCGCAGGAGGCTTTGTTAGAAATCGTTTATTAGGTATACCGCTCTCACCACACGAAGATATTGATATCATTGTAAACTGTCAGGCCAGTGACTTGCCACCAGGTATTAAATCTGGGTTTTCGCATGAAGTGCTTGAAAGCAGAAAGCTGAAATTAGGAAAAATAGATCTTTGGTGTGAGCCATGGCATAAATTAGAAGATAAATTAAAACAGCGTGATTTATCTATCAATACTTTTATCTGTAAAGACAATGGTGCTGTATATGACCTATTAGATAAAAAACAAGATTTACATTCTACTTGTCTTATTATGCTAGGAGATATTGAAGAACGCTTTGAACACGATCCTTCATTGATGATGCGGTTTATTCGATTTTCTCAGCAGTTAGGAAAATCTATTTCAACTCATGATTGGAAAATATTGCGCAAACATGCAGAAAAAATAAAAAATCTTAATATTGGGATTTACTTAAAAAACATAGAATATCTCTTTGTAAGTACATATGCTACGCAAAATTTAGAGCTTATTCTGACAGGCCATATTTTTCATCAAGTCTGCCCATTGTTAAATATGACAAATATACTGATTTTACATCAAAACCCAATGCTTTTTAGCTTTGTTAATCAAAAATTGCATGAGTTTTCACTAGCACAAGAAAATTATAATTATTATCATATCCTCGCTGTATTTGCACTTATTCCCATGTTGCAACTTACATCTGCAAGTTCTTTTCAAGAAAAATTAGAGCACTGTTTAAATAATTTCTTTACAAATTATACAGGCTCGTGTGAATTAGCAGAAAGAAATAAAATACAAAAAATTGTTGCCTCTCTTATGTTTGATGCAACAAGACACTCGAAAGATCACGAATATCAGGTGATGGGAATATTATCTCAATATAAACAATATACAGAATATTATTCTTATCAGAATCAAAGACAACAACAGCCACAACCACTCAACGCATCAACCTCAATTGAAATAACGCAATCTGTATTTGAGGAGAAAGCTGCTTTTATTCCCATGTCAAGCTACTCAGCCCAAAGTGAACGACAAAATCGAAACGCTAAAAAGAAAGATCATTCTCAATTTGGCTGTGGTACAGATAGAAAAAAAGGCAATTATTTGTAAATGCTAAAAAGTTATTTTTTTTAAGAGTTCTTGATTCACAAAAGCAAATCATAACGCTTCTACCAGAATTGGTATAGAAAAAAAATGTTTACTTTTCAAAAGAAATGACTCAAGCAGTAAACTCTAGTATTTTGTCATTGTGAGCGTTTCGCAAGCAATCCATGTGTATTTTAAGATGGACTGCTTCGTCGTACACTCCTCGCAGCGACATGCACACATGTGATGAGCACAGCGAATCAATTTTCTCACTTTTGTAAAGCTGACTCTTAATCACATTTTTGATTACACGACAAAGTTACTTTTTAACAGAATTTCCGATGAGCGTAGCGAATCAGTTTTCTCACTTTCGTAAAGGGAGACGCGCGTAGCGCAAGAGGGATTTAGTGGGAAAATCTTTGTTCGTGGCATAAATCCCCCTGGTGCTTCGCACCTTCCCACTTTACAAAGTGGGATTTTTATTCGCTTTGCGAATATTAAGAATCAACTTATAGTGCACTAAACATATTTGTGTAGAAGAGACAGCTTTTGTAAAGGGAGAAAGCGCGCAGCGCAAGAGGGATTTAGCTGTTTTGATTTTAATTTGTGGCATAAACCTATGCATTCCTCAGCTTACAAAATGGGTTCTTATTCGCTTCGCTCATACTAACTAAAAAACCACTATAAACGGTAATATTGACCTTTGAGTTTCCGCTTTAATTCTTGAATGCCAATATATACGTAGAAATCGCAGTTATTTATCTTAAAAATACGCTTTGCTTTGGTAAGCAATACTTGCTTACCAAAACATTCTTATGGAGAAAAATCACCCATTATTTTTTAATTAAACCTTCTTCCTGCATCGCTTGCTTAACAGAAGGGCGCTCTTTTATTCTTGCAAAATAATTCGTTATTGCGCCAAAATTTTCCACCGGAATTTTTAAATGATGCGCCCATCTAAGAACTGTAAATAAATACGCATCCAAGATAGTAAAGCGATTTGCAAAAAGATATTGTTTGCCCTCTAAAGATTGCTCTAATACCTTCAATCTATTGTTAATTTTTAGCTTGATCATTTCAACATAAGCCTCTGGTATTTGAGGCGCAAATAAAGAACCAAAATTCTTATGAATTTCAGAGCTAATAAAACTTAACCATTCAAGCATTTTATAATGCTCAAAACTATTTAAATCAACAACCAATTGTGCTTCTGGGTGCTGATGCGCAATATACTGAAGAATAACCCCTACTTCTGTAAGTATTGCTTTATTTTCAAGCTCTAAAGCAGGCACATAGCCTTTCGGATTAACGAGGAAAAAATCTTTGCCTGATTCCGTTTTTTTACTTTGTAAATCTACTTTTTCCAAAGTATATTTTTCCCCACATTCAGCAAGGATAATATGTGGAGCCAGTGAACATGCACCAGGAGAATAATAAAGTTTCATGTATCTTCCTTAATTAAGTCGGCCAACAAAAACATTTGAAGCACTGAATCAATATCTATCGATATACACATATGAGTCAATTATTTAAGATGTAATTTACATACAATTATATGCATAGCATGTACACAATTTAGCATATTCACATGCATTATTCTCTGATCTTTTTTTCAATACAGTTCTATTTATACACTTTTATCGGCTTTTATATACCGGGCAAAGTATTCAGCTTTTGTTTTTTATAAAATATGCTACCATTATGAATAAATTTAATATTTATTAATTTTATGATTTGCATTTTTGAAAAAATCTTCATTTTAAATGACTATTTTAACAAATAGCGCACATATTTTTATCTTGTCATTTCTACAGTTTTATTTAGGACTTATTTGGGCGTCTTATGACAACCGCTTCTCTATTACATGCAAAATTAAATAATAATCATTTAGTTTCAAAAAAACATTTTGGTATTCGACAACTATTTTTATTATGTTTACCATTAATGGCCACAGAATTATCCTCTGCTTTAATGATTTTTTTAGATAGAGTTTTCTTAGCACAATATGATACACAAGCCATGGTTGCTGCAACTACTGCAGCTAATATCTTTTTTATTTTTCAAATTGGTTCAGTATCCATCGCAATGGTTGGCGAAGTTTTTGTTGGCCAATACAATGGTGCTAAGCAATATAAACAATTAGGCTCACCCGTCTGGCAAATGATATGGTTTTCATTATTATTTGGCTGTGTCATGATTCCGATTGGTATATGGGGCGGTCAATATATATTTACAACGTCAATTGCAGAACATGCCATCCCTTATTTTACTTGGATTATGATTTTTGGACCTTTGTTTCCGCTGTGTGCTTCCCTTTCTACTTTTTATTTGGGCAGAGGTGATTTCAAAACACTATTTATTGCTTTTTTTATTGGCAACTTAGCAAATGTTCCACTTTCTTATTTATTTATCTTTGGCATAGAAGGGATCGTGCAAGGACATGGCACACAAGGTGCAGCTATCTCTACTGGCGTTGCAAATATCATTATCTTTTCTATCCTCTTAAAAGATTTTATCAAGCCGGCTTATCGAAAAATGTACGGGACCCATCAATGGATGTTTAGCAAAGTACTGTTTCAAAAGTCAATTAAAATTGGGTTACCCAACGCACTGGGTCATCTATCAGCAACAACAGCTTGGGCACTCAATTTAATTTTTCTAAGTAAACTAAGCTTTGAACATGTGACTCTGGCATCTATTGCTTTATCTATATGGATGCTTTCTTATTTTGTAACAGATTGCTTGCAAAAAAGTACAACTGCCGTAGCAGCAAATTATATCGGCGCAAATCATCGCGAAAAATTACCTGAAATTTTAAAAGCAGGACTCAAAATATTTGCCATTTTTATGATTATTCTAGCAATCCCCTTAATGGTCTTACCTAAGTTATGGATCAGTCTTTTTCTGCCGGAGAATACACAAAACAGCGTAAATCTTATAAATTTGGTGCAAAGTAGTTTGCTTTGGTTATGGATAGCTATCTTTTTTGATGGTATGGTCTGGGTCGTAGATGGTATTTTAACAGCGATTGGTGATACTAAATTTATTTTTTATATGAATGCCATTGGCACCTGGATATTCTTTTTGCTCCCTGTCTATCTATTTGTATATGTCAATGAAGGTGCTCCTATACTAACCATCCAAATTTCTACAATTTTTTGTTGCGCACTCTTTATTTGCTACTATTTAAGATTTTTATACAATGAACGACATAAACGCGTTTATATTCAGCTATAATTCGGCTACTATAATTCTTTAAATTAGCTGGCATCTTCAAAACGGAATATTTGATATGAAAATCACCAAAGCCATCGATCTGTTTAAAAAATCAGCGGCCCATTTTGCAGTCATTACTTTATTACTATTTCCCTTCTTTGTCTCGGCAGCAATTACACCAGATATGATTACCATCATTAGCCCAAGTTTGCTAGGAAACTCATCCCCTAAAGAAATTGCTGAACTTAAACAAACCATTATCACTCGTGAAACAGAAATATTTGAAACACAAGATCTATTGAAAATAGAGCACCCAGTACTGGTAGAATTTTTTGACTATACTTGCGGTCACTGCAAACAAATGGCCAAAAGACTCAGCTCTTTTACGGCGAAACACCCTAATATACAAATTATCTACAAAGAATTCCCCATTCGAGGTGATCAAGCAAGATATGCAGCAAGAGCAGCAATAGCGAGCAAACAGCAAAATCAATATGTTGGCTATCATCGTGCATTAATGTATTACAACGATCTCACAAATAGTGCTGTTATTCATCAAGCTGAAAAACTAAAACTAGATATTAAACAATTAAAACGTGATATGGAATCCAAAGAAACCTATCAAATCATCTCTAATAATTATGCACTTGCCAAAGCCCTTAAAATCTCTGGCACACCTACTTTCGTTATCTATGGCATAGATCTGAATAAAAAACCACATATTTACTATGTTCAAGGTTCTTTAGAAAGAACAGAATTGAAACGATTTTTATATGGCATCATCCCACAAAAATAAGAATCAACTCTGATTTATCAAAATTAAGCAAAGGCTAGGGAGTTTTTAAAAGAAGTTAAACAACTAAAGACGAAGATCAATCTCACCAGTCTTCTCTTTAGTTGTATAGCCCAGTTTATCATCAGCTACTTTGGTCGCACTCAGAATGAGCCCTGTAGCTAAACCGCATACTAGCCAAATAGGATCACCTTTCCATAAGCTCAATAGACCACCCCACACCGTCGTGCTGATGGTAATGTCAAACATACTATAACCACCAGCAACACTTTTTACTTCATCATCAGATAAAACCTGCATCTGAACAAACTCCTTGGTACTACTTTATTTTACATCTCAATACTAGATTCACCACAGTGGCTAACAATAAAGGCTCTTGCCTGAGATTGCAACCGTGTCATTTCCTGCCATGAATTTTCATTCGGGTAAAGAAGTTCTCCAGCTGTAACCTGAATAGTATTAGGCTTTAATAGCCATTCTTGAGAGCGTAAGACCTCTCTTGTCCCTGACAAGGCGACCGGTAATACAGGCAAATTATTCTGTGTTGCAATTTTAAAGGCACCAGATTTAAAAGCCCTCAATCCTTTAGCTGCAATAAACGTTCCTTCAGGAAATACAGCTAATGAACGACCATGTTTTAAAGAGTCTATAATGTTTTTTGTATCTTCAATATTTTTCTGGAAGTCTTCTCTATCAACCCCAAAATGCTGATGCTTTAGCATCAAGCTCTTTAACAAAGGCGCTTTAAATACACCTTTTTTAACAATGAACGAAAAATTATCCGGCAATATAGAATATAAAATGAGACCATCAATATAACTAGCGTGATTCGCAACCAATACTTTTGCAACATCATTTTTAAGTGACTGATAGGGATCAATAATCTTAATTTTAATGCAAGCGAGTTTTAAGAGTATTTTTGCGCCTATTCTTGCAATGCCTCTGCTTTTGACAGGTGACAAGGTCATGACCATGAACCAAACAGGGAAAATGACTATAATAGATATTATCCAGACATAACATGTATATAGAAATTGGAAAACAGTGCTTAATTTATTTACACCTTTAGAGAAGCACCCTTTTAGAAAAATTTTAGTAATTTGAAGCCATAAAGGCAGATTCCATTTTGTGAGGCTTCCTGACTCGTACATCATTTTGCATTGCGATCGTTGCAATTTTCCACTGGATGTTTTTGGAATTGTATTGGGCGAAACAATTTTAATCTCATCCGGTGGTATCCCTATAGCAAGGGTTACACGCTCAACAATGGCTTGGATCATTTTGGATTGCACATCTTTACTATGCTCTCGAGATTCTGCAACAATAATTAACTTTTCTGTACCTAATCTACTATCAACAACCCCAAAAGCAACCACAGCCCCCTTACGCACTCCATTGACTTGACCGGTGACATCCTCAATTACTTCCGGAAATAAATTGCGCCCTGCTTTTATAATAATGTCTTTCTTTCTACCTGTGATATAAATTTCACCCTCAGCAAAATAGCCAAAATCACCTGTCTCACACCAACCTTCTTTAAATATTGCCTGTGTGGCTTCAATATTATTGTAATATCCTTGCATGGTTGATGGGCCTTTAAACTGAATAGAGCCAATCATACGCTCCGGTAGTTCCTGATTTTGCTCATTAACAATTCTAACTTCATGTTCAGGTATAGGCTGACCACAACAAACAAATTTTAAATGCTTTCTTGACTCATCAGTTACTGCTCTTGCAATACGCTGCCTTTCATAATCCATCAAATCAATGCGATCTATCTTCGGTGCCCTCTCAATGGGAGGAAAACACAAAGCAACTGTACTTTCCGCAAGTCCGTATACAGGGAAAAAAGTTTCGGGCTTGAAGCCATAAGGTTGGAATTTTTTGATAAATCCTTCCACTGTTCTCGGATTCACCGCTTCTGCGCCATTAAGTGATAATCGCCAGGTACTTAAATCCAGCCCTTCAATGTCTTTTTCTTTTATACGTTTAATGCAAAGCTCATAAGCAAAATTAGGTGCAGCCGAAATAGTGCCACGATGATAGTGTATAGCCCATAACCAACGTTCTGGTCGGGATAAGAAACTTAAAGGCGACATAATCACTAAAGGACAAGCATGATACAAACTGCCAAACCAGCAACCAATAAGCCCCATGTCATGATACAGCGGTAACCAACTTACAACCACTTCGTTAGAACGAACATCAATAGCACGTCCTGCGCATTCAATATTAGAAAGCAAATTTCGATGGCTTAACAATACCCCCTTAGGAACATTGGTACTCCCGGAAGTAAACTGAATTAATGCAGGGTGATCTTCTTTCACTTTTTGAATAGGTGCTTTTTTGTTGGGCACAATCAATTTTTCATAGGTTGTGACTGTTTTAAGCGAATGAATAAACGCGCTCAATAATTCGCTTAACTTTTCAGCGCGATCAAAAGTAATTAAAACACTTACTTCTGCTTTTTTAAGTATTTTTTCTTCTCTTAATGCATACTCTTCAATTTTATCTGGTCTAAACGGCGGATAAATAGGAACCGGCACAGCCCCTAATAATTGCACGCCCATAAAGCAATAAAAAAAAGCTTCTGAGGTCGGCAACATAATGGCAACCGTGTCATGAGAACGAATGCCTAAAGCATATAAACCATTTGCAACTTTTTGAGCATTTTCTAAAAGGAGCTTAAAGGTGATAATCTTCTCTGTCCCTTTTTCGTCTTGATAATAAATATGGGGGCGTTGCGGTTCACGCTTTGCCCAATATAAAAGAAGTTCAACAAGACTTTGAGAAGATTCTGCCGAAAAATGCGTGGCATTAGGAGCGCTTTGAATAATATCTGATTTAAAGCTCGTTTCAGAATGACCGACTTTTAATGCTTCCAAGATATCATTCACAGTCATTGCTTGCGCCAGCAATTCATCCGAAAGATAAAGTTGAAAATGGTCTTCAATCTCATGGAACAATTCAACTTTAGCAATACTATCAATGCCAAGATCTTTATCTAAATTTGAGTGTATGCTAACCGCCAAAGCAGAACGATTACGCTCAAGCTTGATTAAAAATGATTTAATAACAGAAAGAAGTTTTTCTTCTAAATTATAATTACTTCTAGCATCAGGTATATTTTTGCTCAAGACCGCTCCCTAGCTTATGTCAAATATCTCTATTAATACATTCTTCAACAACTTCAATACACTCTTTAAAATTAGAATTACCCTTTTTAGGAAGATAAGAAGGATGGTAACGCTGCTGTACACAACAGATAAAATTATAAATATTATTAGCTTGAGGGTACACCTATTTAAGCGAGGCTCCAACACTGAGAGTCAAACCAAAAAAGTTGGTTGACCAAATGCTTGAGTCTTACCAAAGTACAATTTTTTCTTGCTTATTTTTAATCACAATGGAGATAAGTAATCTAAAGGCAAGAGACTAAAATGGTAACAACTTCTGAAAACAGTACTAACACAAAAATATCATCTGAAGAAAGAAGCAATGACCTCATCCATAAAAAGGCACATCAGTCCCTCGATCTCATGCCAAACAGTGTAGATAAACCTGATGCTGAACTGAACAAACCTCTAGATCTTATGCAAGAGGCAGACGACGAAACCTTAGAAAATACACCACCGGATGATGCTCCTGATGAATCTATTCATTCGTTTGCTGCATTAAATGTTGTCAATCAAGGTACCGTTCAAGAACTACCTGGTGATGGCTACAGCGCCAGTTGGGGAGATGTGAATTCTGTTGAACGGAATTTAGGGCTTCAGGGTAACTTATTTAGCTCATTAGAAGATAGAAAAGACAAGCAAGATATTTCATCCTTTAATGGATTTATACCATTCCCCTCTCCAGAAAATTATTTCCCAGTGGCACCTGATATTAATTTTTTTCGGCCTGAATCCTTTCTTCGAACCTCAAGCTCTACAACACTTGAAGGTAATGTATTTGACCAAGGCGCTAATGCCGGTCAAGATGGGCTGAGCGGTATTGATGTCAATGGAGACGCTCAAGGATATCAAAAAAGCTTCATTCCTGGTGGCATTATCATTACGACACCAGAAGGTAATACACTAACCCTTTATACACAAGATCAACCTATTTTAAACATCCGTATAGGAGATTATGTGTATACGCTGAATAGTCCCATCACACATGCATCGAGCGCTCTTGAGGTGATGGATATCATCCATCCTGATACAGGAGAACCTATACAAATTTTCATAGAACCCTTCACATACACCATTATTGATAGCAATGGCGATAGCGTCACGGGTAAAATTGTCGCACAGATCATCGATGATGCGCCTTCAGCGATCGATTTGGCACCAGCCCCAATTGATGAATCCAATATTTCAAGCGCCGATTCTCTTCCCGGTGGCACAAACCAAGCTACAGTGAGTGCAGAAATCTCTGGTTCTTTAATTGATTTTGTTGGTAATTACTTTGGTGCAGACGGGGGATTAGTAACACGAGTCTCTATTGAAAATGAAATCAGCAATGTCACTGCAAATGGAGTCATCACTGTCACGACGCGTGAAGGGAATGTGTTAGTGGTTAATCAAGCAACCGGCGCATATACTTACACGCTCAGCAATCCAATTAATAATAACAATCATCAGAATGCTTCTGGTGATGAAGCCTTAGAGGTGTTTGACTTTGAATTGACTGATAATGACCAAGACGTAGTCGTTGCTAATTTGACGATTACTGTGATGGATGATGTGCCTGTTGCCACAGATATTGAGGTTGGGAGCCTAGATGAATCCAATTTAGGCAATGGAATCAACCCTGGCACAGATCCATTGACTTTAACCGGTTTTCTGATTGATGGTATAGACAATCAATTTGGAGCCGATGGTGGTGAAGTGACGATGGTCGAAATAGATGGGGGTAACACCGATTATTCTGATCCCGATGTTATCATCACAACCACTGCAGAAGGTAATACACTCAGTGTTAATCGCTTCACAGGTGCCTACACGTACACACTGCTTCAACCCATTGACCACGTTAACGGTAATGATGTACTTGAAGTATTTCGTTATCAATTTACAGATGAAGATGGAGATCAGGCTAATGCAGAATTAACGGTAACAATTGCAGATGATGCCCCTGTTGCTGCAAACGTTCTAGTTCAAGATCTTTATGAAAATAATCTTGCAGATGGTACTAATCCAGATGCCAATCAATTAACACGTACAGGCGTTATCATGGATGGCACGAATAATAAATTTGGTGCAGATGGCGGCGTTGTCTCTAGCGTCACCATCGCTGGCCAAACCAGCAATACGATAGTAAACGGCATGATTATCGTTTTAACCGCTGAAGGAAACCGATTAGAGGTCAACCAAGCAACGGGTGAATATACTTACTATCTTAATAGTGCCGTTGACCATGACCCAACTCAAAATACTGCAACTGATACCTTTGTCTTTACCTTAACGGATGGTGATGGTAGTACTGCTAGTGCAAACTTAGTAGTAAATATTATCGATGATATGCCAGAGGCCAATGATATAAATGGTGGTACATTCAACCAAGGGAATTTACCGGGTGGCTCGGATCCAAGTGGTACCGTATTACAACAAAGCGGATCTTTATTTAACGACCACCCCAATAATGCGCTCGGGGCTGATGGTTCTGTGGTAAACAGTATCACCTATCGTGGAAATGAACACCCCGCTGTAAACGGAACCATTATCGTTACCACTACTGAAGGGAATGTATTAACTGTTAATGCTAATAATGGCCAATATACTTATACCTTCACTAATCCTGTGGATCATGAGAATCATCCTGAGACAAATGGAGATGGTTTTGCTATTGACCGTTTCACCTATGAACTGAGAGACTCAGATGGCGACACGGCATCTGCTGATTTAACGATATTGATTGAACCAGATGTCATCCCTCCTGTTGCTACCCCAGATACGTTTGAGTTTGAGGCAGAATTAGGAAAAATCAACTTGGTTTTAGCCTTAGATTATTCGGGCTCAATGATAGGCACGCCCATAGCAGCATTAAAAGCGTTTGTGGCTGGTTCAGGAGGATTAATTGATACCTATGCATCACTTTCTAACGAAATAACTATAACCGTTATACTCTTTAATGGCGCTATTGTAGGCCAGCTAACGTCTGATGATATCGACGACGTAAAAGATCTTATAAACGGATTCGGAGCAGGCGGGGGTACTAATTTCAACTTCCCTATGCAAGCAGCTTATACTGCTCTTACAAATGCCCCGGATGATGCTAAAAATATCTTTTATTTTGTTACTGATGGCCAAGGCACCTCTCCATCCGATGCGTTTTATAATACACAATGGTATCCATTGCTTGATGACAAAGACATTGATTCTATAGCTGTTAGTGTTGGTAGTAGTACTAACATGGCAGCGCTCTCCCGCATTGCAAACCCAGATGACGATCCTTTAGTACGCAGCACCAATGGAGCGTTAACCGATATTGAAGATGTTCTTTTAACGGATACTCAGCAAATCACTGGGGATATTTTAAGCGATGACGATCCTGGAAATGGCGACACACCTATTGTTTCTGCCTTTAGTCAAAATGGTAACGAGGGCACTATTGGGGTAGCTTTTACCACTGCAAACGGTGCCACTATCACGGTTCTTGCTGATGGCACTTTTGTTTATGAAGCTTCTTTAGCCACTCTCAGAAACAGTTATACTGAAACCTTTAGCTACACAATCACCAACAGCTCAGGGACTGATACTAGCAGCTTTACGATTAATGTCACAGGCGCTGCCCCAGTTGTCATTGATATGAATGGTGATGGGATACTTGAGGTAAGCTCCATTTCTGAAGGCATTATGTATGATATCGATGGAGATGGTATTGATGAGCAAACCAGTTGGGTTGGCGCTAATGATGGTATACTCGCTTTTGATTTTCAAGGCGATGGCCAAGTAACAGATGCCAAAGAATTTGTCTTTACCATGTGGGATGAAAATGCGCAAACCGATATGGAAGCACTCCGCAATGTGTTTGATACCAATGGTGATGGTGCATTGACTAACGAAGATGAAAGTTGGGCACAATTTGGGATTTGGCAAGATAAAAATGGGAATGGTCTTTCTGATGAAGGCGAATTTTTCACATTAGATGAGCTCGGTTTTAAACGATTGGATTTACTAACCAATGAAGAAATTCAACACCTGAATGCCAGTACTAGTCATGGCGTATCTCAACTTCACCATAAAGAGGGGTATAGCTTAAATGCTCATGATGTCAGTTTAAAATATGTAGATATCATCGTTGAAGAACCTTTATTTCAAGATGAAGCACCACAAGCTAACTCAAGTCATTCCAGTTCATCTGATTTGCCACCTTTGGCTACTAATGATAGTGATTTCTCTTCTCCTAGCCAGGAAGCTAATTTGGCATATGAGATGGAAATGCAGCAACAAAATACAGAGTCTTTAGGTTAAACAAGAGTGAGCTGATGGATTTTTTTAAATCTTTATTTTATAACTCCCTTTGGTTCCAAAGGGAGTCTAACTGACTGGTATTATGCGCTTAGCGAGGTTTTATATGTCTACGTGGCAGACAATTCTGAGAGGCGGATAAATTAAAGCTTTCTTTAAAAAGTGGTGCAGCGATCAGTTTAGGAATAATATTTTTCACAGCACATCGCTTCTCAGCAAGCTCTATTCGTTGCGTTGTATCCAATATCCTCAACCATTTACATACCCAAGGCATAAGTAGTTCAGCTAAACGATTTTCTGAGACCAAGTTTTTATCAGAATGCTGATTTATTTTATGCAACAAATGAAAAAAATTATGTAATACATAAGCTTCTTTCACATGCCCCTGACGCACTAATTGAGATAGATGCTGAGTAATAATCTGTGCAACAGCAGCAGCATCATCTTTCTCTGCTAATAGGTTTTCTCTTAAATTTTTTGTATCGTTATATCGACTAAAAATTGAATTCAAATCAGCCTGTAAATTTAAGTTAAGGACACAAATCATTGTTATTGGATTGTAGTGATTTTGAAAATCTGCCTTTAAAATTGCCTGAAAAGTAGCATCTTCTCGTGGGACACCCAGTATACGTTGATACATATCAACTTCCTGAGAAGAACTACTCAAATCCCAAATACCTTTTTCATCCAGCTTATAGGGCCATACCTCAAAAAGATCAAGAATCCGCCCCAAGTTGTTCGCAAATGCATCAAAGTTTTCTTCCGTTGATTTGCGTAATACAGTTGTTAATGATTCGAGCTGTTCATGTGTTTCTTCTTCAGGGTTTATTTTTTTACAGCAGCTTTGATAAATCCCATAAGCAACTAAAAATCCCCCCAACACCTGCCCCAAAAGCATAGTGATACATACTAAACCTCTTATATTAGTTTGATTACTGAGTGCTGCAAAAATTATAGGCTTGTTAACTATCATGTTCAAGCACTTAACCTTACTTTTAACTACAAATAAACAGGACACCCAAAGATAAGGGGCAGCCAAAACAATAAATTCCAGGAAATTGCAGGACAGCCATAAATAACATCTCAAAAATGAAAAAATTATAATTTGGCAACCTAAATAATTTGATGTCGCGATGAACATTAAAAGATCTTCACACTCAAGCCATCTATTGCTATTGTCTGGGTAAGCAATAAGATAATTTTTATTGCAAATAAAAGAATTAGATTTTAATCCGAATCTCAAGGAGAGATATATGCAAGGCGGAGTAGAAAAAAGCATAGATACAGATCAACAAGACGATTTATTAAAACAATCAACCAGATTGGTCTCAAGTTCAGATTTGGGTTCAACATCTGTCCTACTACATTCAAGAAGCAATGATAATCATCCCGCCATCGTTGATGAGAAAGAAGAGAAAGCATTAAGCTCAGAAGACACTATAGAGCTCCTATTTGCGAGCTTTCAAAAAAAAGCAGCACGTGTGTTATTACAGAACCCACCACAAGCCAATAGGTTAACAAAAGTTCAGTATCTTAGAGAGAGGTTTGCTGAAGAAGAGTCTAGTGACTCAGAAGCAATTATTTCTCAAGCAGTAGAAAAACAAATACAGCAATTATCTTCTTATCAACTACTTGCCCAAGATTTTGAAAAAAAGAAAAATGAAGTTCAAAATTATTTACAACTCATTCGCTCAGGACTGCAAGATAAGCCTGTGACAATAGAGAATATAACCGTTCTCCTTAAAAAATGGATCTATGAACTTCAATTAGCAGATAAGCTGGCTTCTGGTCAAATGTCGTCCGTTAACATAGTTGAAAGCTCTATAAAAAGTGAAGTAAAAAACGAAGATTTACCGAATAAAACGGGGTTTTTTCATGCTTTTCTCTCCCATTGCTTACTCTCTAGAACTATTTTAGAAAAAATTGAACATGAAGTACGATATTCAAAACCAGTAGAACAATTGACTGAGGAAGATATTAAAACAGCCATTCAATTATGGAACAAAATTGATCAAGAACGATATACTCGACTTGCAACGCATTTTTCAGCAGCGATACCCAAAGTTGAAGAGTGGAAAAAGCTAATGCCACAATCTTTAAGCTATGAAGAAATGCAAGAAAGAGAACGTACCAACCCTTATCCTTATCAGACAAATGAATCAAAACAAGATAGACGTGAAAGAAGAAAACATATATCCGGATTTGAGCCCTGCTTGCAACAATTAAAACAAGCTTCTGTTGTAAAAAATCTTGCAGAACGTAGCAGAAAAGAAAAAATTCCAGTGGAAAAGCAGCATTGCGAACTGCCTGACGCAGAGAGATTGGAGAGACAATTCCAACTTGGGATCCGCCCTTTTTCTAAGAATCGTCAAAGCTATGCAAGCTTGGCCTTTAATGTACTAACAGGTAATGAAGCTTGGCAAACAGAGTTTGTGGGCGCAAAATTAGATAGTGATTTTCCTATCACTTTTCCCGATCGTAGAGATGAGGTTAAAAAACGATTGCTTCCCTTGATGGAAAGAAAGTTAAAATTAAATCAAAGATTTTTAACATCCTCTTCTATTGACGCAAGCTTGAGTAGTTCTGACTCGACTCAAAGTGATGCATCTGAATCTAATCAAGAGCTAGATAGTATTGTTGAACGTTTACATCGATTAAAAATTTAAATTTAATCTAAGAAGACAAACGCATCAAAGAGCATTTGTCTTCTTTTTTTCTTGTTCCTAAAAATCCTCCTAACGATTACAAGCATATACACCTATAATACATATTCTCAATCAATATGCTAACTTGTATGGATACAAAAATAAAAATACAAGATTTTTTGAGCTGAGCCGTTTTATAGGTAGAACACTATTTTTCAACTTAAGTTAGGAGATGATTATGAAATATATTCCTGTATTATTATCCACCACACTATTAGCAGTGTCTTTAAGCACTTTTGCCGGCCATCATGAGAAAGGTGAAAGAAAACATGAATTTATGGCAGAATATTTTCAAAATCTGTCTGATGAAGAACGCGCTGAGCTAAAAGCCGTCAAAGAAAAGATGGTGCAATTCTCCCCTAAAGAACGCAAAGCCTTTAGAGATGACGTAAAAAATAAATGGGCTGAACTACCCAAAGCAGAACAAGACGCTTTCATTGCCAAAAACCAGGAAAAAATAGATAAAATATTAGAGCTGAAAAAAGAAGGGGTTGTTTTAAAATTATATGGTATGACCCTGCTTAAAGATAAACAATAATTACAAATAGGATAATGCTACTGTGCAAAAGCTGGAAGATGCAGAATTGATGCATCAGATCAAAAAATATGACGATCAGCCTGCTTTTGCACAACTTTTAAAGCGACATTATCAATCTTGGCTGCATTTTGCAGTTCGGATGTTAGACAATCAAACAATAGCAGAAGATATGGTGCAAGAAACCTGTATTAAAATATGGAATTCACGTCATGAATGGAAGCCCTCTGCAAAAGTAAATACTTGGGCTTATACACTACTCTATCGACATTGTATTGACGCATTACGCAGTCAAAAAGTTCGTGCAGCAGAGATTTATGACGACAGCTTGCATAGTTCAATGAATAGAACGCAAAATTTAACAGAAAAGCTTGAAGATGAAGAAATGATTCAACAGCTCAAGCGCGGATTTTCCAAACTATCAATAGATGAGAAGGCTATCTTTGTTTTACACTACTATCACAATATGAAACAAGATGAGCTATGTGAAATTTTCAAGCAATCTTCCAGTGCAATTGAATCAAGTTTATATCGAGCAAGAAAAAAATTGAAGGCATGGCTACAATGAAAGCAAAAATGACCCAAGTTATTTTTGAAAATCTCATCCTGAGTTATGGGGCAAAACCCCATCATTGGCCTCTTAATATGAAGGAAGATATGCACGCATGGATTGAAAAAAATCCCACAGCGGCCTCATTTCTCAATAGTGAACACTCATTTGAATCTATTTTAGATACTTATGACAACCCCATTGCAGACAAAAATTACGATGCAAATATTCAATTCATCTTAAATAGAATCAAAGATGAGCCCTCTTTTTCTTTGCAAGGTATACTCTTACCATTTATTCCCAAAATCAGTGTTTTAGCACTCAGCCTGCTCTTGGGCATTTCAGTTGGCATATATTCTCCTCCTGAAGATACAAATATAATTGATTCAAATGATCTACTGAACACCGCTTTTTCTTACACATTTAATGACAGTGAGATTAACTTATGAGAATTCCCCACTCATTAAAAATTATTTTTTTTCTCTCCATTGTATTAAACGTTTTTTTAATAGGCTATGTCATTGGTGGAAAAAAAACCTTCCCCTTCCACCGTCCTATGCATGAGCCAATCTTTTTTGAAGCATTGAAAGATCTCCCTAAAGAATCAAAAAAAAGACTAAAGCAATCATTCCATGAATCTCGTGAAAAACTAAAAGAAAACAGAGCAAAAATTAAAAATGAGCGTCAAGAAATTGCAATACTATTAGTGAAGGATCCAATAGATGAGGCTAAAATAAAAGCGCACTTAAAGGCGATTCAAAAACTAGCTAACGAAAGCTTATCCATCTCTCAAGATTCATTACTAGATGCACTCTTAGCGGCTACCCCTGAGGAGCGCAAGCAAATAGCAGAAAATTTATCTAAAAATAAGCGTTTTGATCGAAGACACTAGGTTCCTTCCCCTATATTGAGCCATCACCTGACTTTCTTCTCCTAATTTTGCTACGAGATGCTAATATTGTTGTGTCATGCCAGCGAAGGCTCATAGGCGTCAACTTAAGAATATAATTAATAAAGCAATTAACGTATTTAACTCTCATCCGCGTCGAAGAAGCTCCTAACTCCCAAAATTGGTCTACGAGATGCACACATCTTGTGCTCTGCAAGGGCGGACATACTTATCGATGAGCATAGCGAATCAGGCTCCCACTTTTTGAAGGGGGACGCGCACTGATAAGTGCGCAAGGGGGATTTATGCCGTGGATTTAAGGTCAACCAGCTAAATCCCTCTGCTCGGCGCAGCTACGCTGCTGCCAAGCTTCTCCCTTTATAAAGTGAGAAAATGTTCGCTTTGCGAACGAAGAATAAGCAGCAATATTTTATAATCGACACCCAGAAATGCCTTAAGTTGACGCCTATGAGCCTTCGCTGGCATGACAACATTAAATCTCTGAATATAGGTGATAGGAAAATAACTCAAAAATCATTAAGTAGTGTGACTGCTGTGCCGACAAACAGAAGAGCACATAAAAGTTAATGAACAGTCTCAATGATGTTGAAGGCAGGCTATAAATACTTACTACTTGTACCTATTCTCAGTTTAATCTGGGGTATAGGCTATGCTTTTGATCCCCATCAAGCAAATCAATCTTTAGACAAACTTTCTATCACTTTATCTGTAGAGAAGTTATCTGCCAAAGAACTAGAAAAAATACAGCGCGATCTCATTGAGCAAAAAAAACAAGCTGAAATCTGTGTAGAAGAAAAAGCCAAAGAACTTACTGTAATCAATAGCCAACTCCCTGAAGTAAAGCCTAATGAGGATATTACACTCACAGCAGATCAGCAATTTTTATTTACTCGAAAAAATGAAATAAATGATAGCCTATCAGCTTGCAAGCTTTTCTCTTTTCGTTCCAATGAGCTGTTAAACGCTTTTAGCAAAGAAGCAAAAGCGATAAAAAAATCTTTTTATTTCACACGCAACAACCCATTAATTGAAAAACTTGAAATGCTGCCTGATAGTTTCTCACAATGGATGCATGCTCTTGAATCCGAAGACTTTTATATCAATATAGAAATAACCAGTTATACCTACAATGATCTTATATTAGTTGCTATATGTCTATCTATTGCATACTTAATATCGCTTTACATAAAATCAAGTTTACTCATCATTTCTGGACATATAAAACAAAAAAATAATTTTGAAAAATACCTCAGCGTTTTTCTTCACTCTATTACACGCAGAATAACAATCATTTTACTACTACTAACATTACTCGCTTACGAATCCGTACATGATTATCTGATTAATTATGACTTATTATTTGATCATATACTGCTAATGGCTTTAGCATTTTTTGTTTTACAAATTGGTATTGATTTCATCAAATCTCCAGCATTTTCCAAAAATCATTTCAAAACCTACAAAAAATCACAGCTCAAAATATTTACTTTTAGCTTGAATGCAATGTTGCTTATTTTACTCTCAAAATATTTCATATCCGAAATAGATCTTCTATTACCCCAGCAAGAAATCATTTCCGAGTTTAGCTCTGCACTCTACTACACTGCTGTTGCTGTTGTCTTTTCCTGGATTGTTAGCTGCTATCTAAGGCTCAGTGCATATTTTGAAACAAGTCCCACCAACAAATTTATTTGTAAATCTTTAAATTATTTGTTCTTGACATCAGTATTATTTACTCAATGGAATGGTTACATTCCACTTTCTAAATATATATTAAAAGGTGTTATATATTCTCTTTCAAGTATTGTAATAACTGTTAGTTTATATTTGATATCTGTATCACTCTTAGAGAATATTTTTTCCCAAAAATACTCTTGGCAAAAACGAGTTTTTAAATTTTTACATTTTGATAAAAATAGCTTAATGCTAGAGCTTATTACACTTAAGCTAACTATTTTTCTCATTTTATGGGGAGGATTAATTGTTTATTTAAATGATTTTTGGACCATATCTGATCTTTGGTCTATAAAATTAAGAGAGTACATTTTTTCAGGTATTATTATAGCGGAAACAAAAGTACAACCCATACGAATTGTATTTTCTTTGTTATTTTTCTCATTTTTCACGTTAATCATAAAATTAATTAAACATCAGCTTCAACCCAAAGAAAATGCGATCAATAAAGCCGCACAAGAAGCTTATTTAATTATCTTCGGTTACTTAGGTGTTGCTTTTGCCCTACTCTTTTCTTTACTGATAGCTGGTGTTGACTTAAGAGGCTTGGCAATCATCGCCGGTGCTTTGTCCTTTGGTATTGGCTTTGGTTTACAAAATATTTTTAATAATTTTATTTCTGGATTGGTACTACTATTAGAGCGTCCTATCAAAAAAGGAGATCGAATTCATGTCGGAGATAAAGAAGGTTTTGTCACAGAAATAGGTGTTCGCTCTACACATATCCAAACGCTTGAACATTCACATGTTATTGTGCCTAATTCAGATTTAATCAGCAAAGAAGTAAAGAACTATATGATGAATAATAAACGCTTTAGAATTAAAATTGATATCGTGGTGCAATATAATACAGCGCCGCTCTTAGTCAAAGAATTACTTCTTAAAGTAGCCATGAACCATCCAGAGGTTATCAAAGAAGGTTCAGATGAGCCATTGGTGTTTTGCTTAGGCTATTACAATAGTGCACTTAATTTTAGTTTGTGGTGCTCTATTGATAATGTGAATAATAAATTTATTGTGCGAAGCGATATATATTTCAGTATTGATGAAATCTTTAGAGAGCATTCAATCAAATACGCTTTTTCTCAAACAGAGCTTCATCTCCAAGAAGATATCAATCTCCAGCTTAAGCATGAAAATGTACTACCCACACCCTCTAACCCAGAATAAAAACTGTCTCAAAAGTACCTATTCGTGTTGCTTCTTCCTTATAGATTCTTTTATGCTGCGCATTGATAGCTATGTAAGCTGCGCTGTTCACAGAATCTATGCCTTAACTGAACACAAAGCTACTATTTTTGAGGCCGCCTCTTTTCAAAAGCACTGATATAGACATTGTCTGTGCCCTGCACTGCTTTTACACGCTTATTCCATTCTATTTCCCATGCGCTGGGTGGATATTGCTTGTGCCAAGTGATGAATAACTTTTGTGAATTTTTGTTTAGCTTAAAAGGATATGTTTTTGCCATATAAAGATAAGCACGGGCAATCATCCCCTTTAGCTCATCTTTAGGTACTACAATTCTCAAATCATCATTAATATAAAGTTCACAGCCATTGTAGATTTTATCGCGGACATTAAGCTCAACAAAACGATAATTTTGTCTTGCTTTATTGACCTCGCCAATGGCAGGTACTAAATTATGCAAATCATAATACATTTTCCTAAATTCAGGATCTATTTTTTCACAACAATTACGGCCACTATAAGATTTGGCATTTTTATGTTTACACAGCGCATCACGCCAGCACGGACGCTGAGCACCAAACCACGAAACAGGAACAATGTGTTCCCATTCTACTCTTTTTGCTCGCTTCATATCTTGCGGAGCATATCCACATGAAGCATGATTTACATTCAAATGTTTATCAAAGCTACAGCCACAGTAAAAAGTAATACGATGATCTTGCCAAATAATTTTAGCTTGCTTCTTCACATCATAGAAATTATCTATTTTAATGGTTGCTGCGGACACAACCTTAAAACTACAAAATAGTATTACAATGATAAGCATAAATAATTTTTTCAATCGTCTATCTCTCTATCGCTATCAAAAATGAAAATAATCTAAATCCTAAGTAGCAAGACTTTAAAGCAACAATGCATGAGATGCAAAAGAAGCTCAAAGACTGAGTTTCAAGCAATGAGTTTTCAACAATTTGCGTGGATGAATGATCGGATAGTATGTATAAAAGCTGTGAATAACGAAATATTCCATTATTTTTCAATAGGTTATATTGCTGTTCATTTTTTGAACATCTCTTAAGTGAATAAGGGTGTATTTCTCCACAATTTTAGTGGAAGAATCTTGTAACAAGATGGTAGAAAGCTGTGAGTAAGTTATTTTCTACATATATATCAATAAGATAATGTAGTGTTCAGATTTTGAACACTATATTAAAACCTTAGTTTATATTCTTAATTACATTTTCATCACAAAAAGACTTGTATCGTGAAGTGTATTAACGCTCTTGTGGTAGCTTGTACCAAAAGCTTGCTTGCTCGGTTTAAGAAACAGCTTATACAAAAAGACACAATCTATCTTAGCTTGAACTTGCTTCTTTGATTGCTTTTCAGTCTTTGCTATTTTTGTCTGCACATTAAACACACGCTCGCACAATCCCCCCACTGTTTCAGGCTTCGCACGAATTAGGGTTTGTTTTTTAGAAGGTGTATAGCGCTGCACAAGCATTTGCAACATGTTTTTTACATCAGCTGACAACTTGCTTAAAGCACTTTCCAAAGTATATTTCTTAATCGCTTGAACAGCTGTTTTAAACTTCGATCTTGATTGATTGTAGAAAAACTCAGGCTCTTCCTGTGGTTGATTTCGACAGTTATGCACTTCAAAACCGTATAATTGATACCACGTTTGCTCATCATTTCGAGCGATGGGTCGCATCACTCGCAAAGGAATACCTTCTTTGTCTTTGGCATCATCTTTTAGAAAGGTTGCATTGATCTTCAATGCATCATTCATAAGACTAAAACCACACATTAAGTCACTGCCTGTAAGTAACGCTCCCTTTTCAATCCAAACAATTTCACCGATTTCACCATCTTGCGAAATACGCAACTGAAATAATTTCTTATCCATATCTTCCGTTTCATAGCCACAGATTACATGATATTTCTTAACCGGCTGAGCCTTATTTGGAAGAGCAAAATCTTCTGGTAAAGCATTTGAAAAATACTCATCTGTATCAACCATCGCAAGCAAAAGATCTCGCTCACCTCTTGTTTTAGATTTAAGCGTCACCCACAATTTATAGCAGGCATCTACCTCAGTAAAAAGCTTTTTAAAATCTTTCATGCGTTCGCTAAAACTTTGTTTTTTTGCTATCTCTAAAAAACTTTGGTGTAATTCCGCCTGTTCATACCAAACAATATCATCAACAACAGTCTCATTTTTAGGGGAAGCTACGTTCGAAATCATGCTTTAGAATACCAACTCATATTTGTTAGGGTGGTAACTATAACAAAGCAAGATACATCAAGCAAGGCTTATAAATATAAGGGAAAAAGCTTCCATAAACCTTCAAAATGTATTCATCGCTTATAAATAACCTCTTGGCCTTATGCGCTGTTTAAGGCTTGTTGTCTGCTTATTGCTGTGTTAACGTAATTGCATGAACGCATTATCTCTAACGCACAATCTCCTTCTAAGCACATCTATTTTGATGGCAGCTACCTATACGACGACGCCTTAGGGCGACACATATTCTATTTTTAAATTTTCTGTTTATTTCAATCTTCATTGAACAATTTTGTAATTCGCTTCAGCCTGCAGGAAGTTATGTTATGCGCAATTTATTCTCTCTTTTCCATAAGCATTTTTTTGTATGCCTCATTATTGCTCTGATTTTAAGTCTGGGATTATCTTATTGTTTAACACCGCATGCACTTTCAAACTTATTAGCTATCAGTATCCTGATTAAAGAAATTATTATGTTTATGATGCCCTTGCTTATCATGGGCTGTGCCTTCCAGTGCATGTACCACTTAAAGCGTGGGGGGATTCTTATGATTTGTGTGGGGGTTGTAACTATTTGTCTATCCAATGCTCTCTCAGCTTGGATAGGTTATGGTGTCAGCCATATTGTATCTACACCAGCGCTGCAACAAGCGCATACAGAGCATACTACTTTACTCCTACCTGCTTTTAATTTTGTATTGCCCAAATGGTTAGCAAACGAATGGGCACTCATGATTGGATTATTATTTGGATCACTCTTAAGTATCAAGCCATCCCCCCTTGGTGCACGATTAGATAGTTTGAGCAAGTCTGGCATTCATTTGATACTCAATAAAATCTTAATGCCTTTGCTGCCTATTTTTATCGGTGGCTATTTTATCAAAATGCATCAAGATGGCGTCTTAAACACTATATTTTATACATATGCAAAACTAGCGCTCATGATGGTGGGTATTTATTTGCTTTATTTGTTTTTTACTTATTATCTCACTTCTGGTTTGAGATTAAAAAAAACTTATATACATATTAAAAACGTATTACCTGCCGCTTGGGTGGGTTTTAGTGCTATGTCTAGCCTAGCAGCACTTCCCCTCAACTTACAGGCAGCACAGAAGAATACCCAGGATTCAAAATGGGTAGGTGGCATATTGCCCATTAGCACTAATATTCATTTGGTTGGTGACAGTATTGGTATACCTTTCTTAGCAATGGCACTACTGATTACTTATGGACACCCATTACCTGATCTCTATCATTATTTTATCTTCAGCTGTTTCTTTGTATTATCAAAATTCTCTGTTGCGGCGGTGCCTGGCGGCGGAATATTAGTCATGCTACCTATCTTAATGCAATACTTAGGCTTTAACGCAGAAATGTGTGCATTTATTACTGCGCTCTATGTGCTGCTGGATCCTATCATTACTTGCGTAAATGTTTTAGGCAATGGCATGCTCATGCTTGTACTGGATAAGTTTCATTATTTAAAAGAATCAAGGAAGATAAATGAAAAATTTAAGGCTAAACAACGACTGGCACGCTTAGCCTAAAACTTAAGAAAAAAAATGCTGCCGTTACGCTCTTCGTAACGGCATATGCGTTATGCCTTATATGCATTAATAATCACAAAAGGATGAGTATTCTTATATTCTTCACCCAAATCACTTGCCATTGCGGGATCATATTTTGTATTGCTTAAAGTAGGTCGCTCTATTTTAAGAATTTTAAAGCCAGCCAATTCAAGATTTTTCACACAATATTCTTCTGGATAATAAAAATTAGGCACCACTAAACCAGGAATTTTACGCCAAATTTTCTCTCCTACCATCAAATCTTTCTCATTCTCTATCAAAATTAATTTTTCATTTCTTACAACAAAGGTGGCGCGTTGTACATTTTTTATTTGATTAATATGATGAATAATACCGCGATCATTTTGCACATTTACATGAATGATCGATTGTTTAATATCGTTGATGATGGCTTCTCTAGACTTTTTACCATTTGTAAGCACAACACCTAATGATGCTGGACCACTCACCATGACTTGCCCATTCTTTTTTAAGACGCGATGAAGTTCATTGAAATGCGTTAGTAAAGCGTTCTGCTTAGATAATCCTTTTCTGGGTAATGGCAAATTACAAATCACATTAATGCTCATTACTTTATCAAAATAATGTTCGGGAAAATGTAATTCTAAAATATCGCCCAATTCAAAAAAAGCTTTTTGCTCCAGCTCATGCTCAACTAATAATTGCTTGGCACGCTCAATCATTTGAGGCTGTATATCAACCCCATGTACAAAAGCGCCTTTTTGAGCCGCTCTTAAAGACCATGGACCCGCACCACATCCCGCATCAAGGACAGTGAGATCGCGCATATTCTCAAAAAAGGGTTCAAGATAAGGGTCGAGAAGTATTTTACCATCCGGCCCATGCTTGGAATGGCAATAAGCCAATACACCGCTGTCCCCATAAGATACAGGGTTGCTATAGGCGTACATAGACTTTTTATCTAAAGAGAACGCTGGAAAGTTAAAAAACAAAAGACCAAAAACTGAAAACAGCACAATAATTCTTTTCAACAACATAGTTAGCAATGTTTATTTAATACAAGCAAGAGAATATAACTGGCTATTTAGATAAAAAGCAATCTTTTATAAGATATTTAAGGTTCCCGCTGCTTTTTGGATTAAATAACACACCACAACTAATAAAATAATCAAGCCGGACAGCTTAAAAAGGCCTTCTAAGGAGCGTTTTAATTCAGGGTGGTTATTTAACCATTTCTTAATCATTCTCATTGTGGTACACAATACAATTATGGTCTTATATGAATTATAGATCGCCTTATTGACTTATGTTACGCTAATTAATAAACGCTACGAACCTATGCGCTGAACCACAAAATCAATGATTGATATAGACATACAAACTCAACCGGACGATGAGACATGTGGGCCAACTAGCTTGCATGGTATTTATTCTTTTTATAATGACCCCATCACCCTACAGACTGTTATCAGTGAGGTTGAACGTTCACACAGTGGTGGAACGCTTGCGCCAATGCTTGGCAAGCATGCGCTACAACGGGGCTATCAAGCCAACATCTATGCCTTCAATCTAGATGTCTTTGATCCTTCTTGGTTTCACCCAAGAAAGCTATCATCCGAGCGTCTCGCGAAAAAATTGAACGATCAATTGCTCTATAAATCTTCTACACGCGTGATTGAATCCTCACTTGCATACCAAGAATTTCTTAACTTAGGGGGAGAACTTCACTTTAGAGATTTAACCGTCGGTTTGCTAAAACACTATTTTGATAACAGAATACCGATACTCACCGGATTAAGTGCAACTTATCTGTATCAAAGCGCTCGCGAAATTGAAAGCTCAACAGGCATGGCTGTTTACGATGATTTAAAAGGCGGGCCTTGTGGGCACTTCGTTATCTTGTGTGGTTATGATGAAAAAAGAAGACATATCGTTGTGGCAGATCCGCACCGCGAAAATCCCCTCTCTCATAATAACTATTACAAAGTAAATGTCAGTAGATTAATTAATTCCATCATGCTCGGTGTGTTAACGCATGATGCGAATTTACTTGTGATAGAGCCGAAAGAAAAACCTTAGGAGTTTGGAATGCAGACCATCTTGGTAACAGATCAAGAACGAAAATGGGAGTTTGCATCTCAGTACACAACTGTTGTACCAGCAACAGAGTACTTATCAAATTTAAAATTTACAAATGGCAAAATGATGCGCGTCATCAATCTTTGCAAAAACTATGAATATCAATCTATTGGATACTATGTTTCTTTGCTTGCAGAAGCCAGAGGTCATAAGATAATCCCCTCTGTTCTCTCTATCCAAGACCTAAAAAGCCCTTCCATTACTGCGCTTGCCGGTGAAACCATTCAAGAAGAGCTTGATAAAGAACTCAAACCAATTAAATCAGATGAATTTACATTAAGTGTCTATTTTGGCAAAAACATGGCCAAAAAATATGACCAGCTTTGTTATAAACTATATGGCTTATTTCCAGTTCCGCTCTTTCGTGTCACATTCAAATTCAAAAAATTTTGGCAAATAAAAAAATGCACCGCTATTTCTATCAGTGATGTTCCAGAATCTCATACCACTTTTCTCAATGAAGCACTGAAAGATTATTTTAATAAGAAAAGATTCACTCAATATAAAAACAAAAAATATAAATTTGATTTAGCTATTCTATATGATCCTAATGAGAAGACCCCTCCCTCTGATAAAGTTGCGCTTGATAAATTTATAGAAGCCGGTGATAAATTAGGTATAAACGTTGAATTAATAGAAAAAGATGAATATAAGACCTTAGGAGAATATGATGCTTTATTTATACGGGAAACAACCTCTGTTAACCATCATACCTATCGCTTCTCAAGACGTGCCTCTAGCGATGGCTTAGTGGTATTGGATCATCCAGAATCTATCTTAAAATGCGCTAACAAAGTATATTTATCTGAACTTTTAACAAAACATAATATCCCTTGCCCTCCTACTTATATTTTAAGCAAATACAATTGGAAAGATCTGTTATTTGAAATTCCTATGCCTTGTGTTTTAAAATTGCCGGATAGCGCATTTTCTCAAGGTGTTGTAAAAGTAAACGATCATCTAGAGTTAAAGACAACCTTGGCAAAATTTTTTAAAGATTCCGATCTCATTATTGCCCAAACGTTTATTCCAACTCAATTTGATTGGCGCATTGGCATCCTGAATAACGAAGCAATATTTGCATGTCGTTATTATATGGCCGATAATCACTGGCAAATATATAACTGGCAAAATGAAGATCCAGAAGGCAACTTTGATGCGGTTCCTATTTATGAGGTTCCCAAAAAAGTAATAGAGGTTGCTTTAAAATCGACAAAACTCATTGGTGACGGCTTGTATGGCGTTGATATTAAACAAGCAGATAACTCTGTTTATGTAATTGAAATCAACGATAACCCCAATATCGATCATGGTGTAGAAGACACATTATTGGGAGATGAGTTATACTTTAAAATAATGAACTACTTTCTAAAAAGAATACATCATGCACATGGATATACCTAGAAAATTAAAACATTCTCTCTTTTCTGTTCTTGGCATTGAAATTGAATATATGGTGGTCAATCAAACGACATTAGATATTCAACCCATTGTAGATACCGTATTTGAAAAAATTGCAGGCGAAATAACCAATGAGATTCAGCGCAATCATGTTGCACTAAACAATGAATTGGCCTTACATGTTATTGAGCTAAAAACAAACGGCCCTACGGACAATCCATGGCAAGCTCAGTTAGATTTTCAAAATGAACTTAATTATTTAACACAGCTTTTAGATGAAAAGAATTGTAAATTAATGCCTACCGGCATGCACCCATGGATGAATCCTGCTCATGGCGTAAAATTGTGGCCTCATGGTGATAAAAGCATTTATGAAATGTATCACAAAATATTTGACTGTCGTGGTCATGGTTGGTCAAATTTACAAAGTGTGCATATTAATCTCCCTTTTGCAAATGAGAATGAGTTTATAAAACTACATAATGCCATTCGGTTACTCCTACCGCTTACGCCTTCTTTATTTGCCAGCACGCCTATTTGTGAAAATAAAGCAACGGGAAGTCTGTCTACTCGATTAACCTATTATGCTAATAATCAAAAAAAGATACCGGAAATTAGCGGCGATGTGATTCCTGAATATATTGAAGGATTCTCTGATTATTATGACACTATTCTAAATCCAATGTTTGATGCCATTGCGCCTTATGATCCTGAAAAAATCTTGCAAGAAGAGTGGCTTAATTCTAGAGGTGCAATCACACGTTTTGATAGAGATGCCATTGAAATACGTGTTGTAGATTCTCAAGAATGTGCACTTGCTGATTTTGCCTGTGCTGCTGCAATTACGGGCATTTTAAAATATATCATCACAAACACAGATGCTTATTTGCAAAATCCGCTGGATAATCAATTATTAAAACAGATATTTTTTCAAACTATTCAAGAAGGTATGACCAGCGAGATTAATCAAAAAACATGGATAGAACAGTTTGACTTAGCTAAAAATAAATATGCAACAGCAAGACATTTATGGGAAGATTTATTGATCAAAAGTGCAATATATATCCCTACTCCGTTTCATGCAACTTTGGAATATATATTAGCCAACGGCAATCTGGCTGAACGCATACTCAAAAGTTTACCCAAAGTATTTAAATCTCAAGATCTATATCCGCTGTACAATAAACTTTGTCAGTGTTTACAAGAAAATCAATTATTAAAAATATGAAAATTGGCTATTTAATTACCTGTGAACATGCAAGCAATAAAATTCCTAGCAAATATAAATCGCTGTTTGCACCTCATACAAAGCTATTAGAAACACATAGAGGCTGGGACATTGGCGCATATCAATGCTATCAAGAAATTATAAAAGCTATACCTTGCCAATCTCAATACGCAAGGTGGAGTCGTCTTCTGATTGAACTGAATCGTTCACTGCATCATCGTTCTTTATTTTCTGAAATCACCCAAACATTAGATGCAGATGAACGTAATAAGATCATTCACGATATATATGTACCCTATAGAGAAGCAATCCATCAAAAAATAAAACAACTGCTTTCTAAACATGATCGTATTATTCATATTTCTGTGCACAGCTTTACGCCTAAAATGAATCATGAAGTTAGAAATGCCGAAGTTGGTTTATTGTATGATCCTAAAAGACCTTATGAGCGTGATTTTTGCTTTCGTCTCAAACATCATATTAAATGCGAAAATAAAAATTTAAGAGTAAGAATGAATTATCCCTATTTAGGAAGCAGTGATGGCTTAACAACGGCTTTAAGAAAAATTTACGCAGAAAAATCTTATATTGGCCTTGAGCTAGAATTAAATCAAAAATTAATGTTAGATAAAAATAAACAACATGCTTTCATTCAGAATATTGTGCATGCCTTACAAAAAACTATTCATATAGTCACAGCAGATGAATTTTCGAGTAGGCGTCGAGCCTCGAGCAACCGGAACGTACACAAAAGTACATGAGGATTGCGAGATGGCGAAGACAACACCCTTGAAAACTCATGTGCGAAGACTATAGCAGGCCAATCACTTTGGAAGCACCATGACACAAACACAACAAACTATGTTTAATCCACTCACCAAATACCCTGTTGGTAGCTTAAGGGAAATGACCACACTTTCAATCCCTTTAATGCTAAGCGCTTTATCTGGCGCTCTAATGATGTTTTTTGATCGCTTTATATTAGCGCACTACTCAATTTCAGCAATGAATGCTGCGGTTACTGCAAGTATGTCCGTGCTTGTTTTCCAAATACTGGTAATCGGTGTGGCAAGTATTGCTGAAGTGTATGTTGGGCAACATTATGGCGCGAAAGAATATAATAAAGTGGCCTCCCCTGTCTGGCAAATGATTTGGTTTTCTCTAGCCTGTAGTCTTATTCTTATTCCAATAGCCCAACTGGTTCCTGAAGCATTTATTCCTGAGCGCTTTCACACAGAAGGTGCTCCCTATTTTAAAATCTTACTGAGCTTTTCTGCGCTTGTGGGTATGAATGCTGCGCTTTGTGCTTTTTTCATAGGGCAAGGTAAAGTAAAACTTATAACCTATGTTGTTATATTCGGCAATATTATTAATATAATTGCTGATATCATACTTATCTTTGGTGTTTCATCCTGGCTTGAGCCTATGGGAACCAAAGGCGCAGCAATTGCAACCATTATCTCGCAACTCTTTCAATGTTGTATTTTATTTTTTGTCTTTTTGAATAAAGCTAATCGCTCACGATTTAATACACATATCATCAAATTCGATTTTTACTATTTTTGGCAATGTTTTAAAATTGGTTTTCCCAATGCCTTGGGTCATATGATTGAATTTGCAGCTTGGAGTATTCAGCTCCACCTCCTATCGATGGCAAGCGTTTATCATATTACCGTTGCTACGATTGGACAAAGTATCTTTGGTCTTGTTGCTTTTACAACAGAAGGCTTACAAAAAGCAATCATTGCCATTGCATCAAATTTAATAGGAGCAAAGCATTATGCCCCTATTAAGCGCGTATTCCGATCTGCTTTTTCATTACACTTGATTATTGCTTTATTAATTGTTACACCACTTGCGCTCCATCCAGAATGGTTTCTCAATGATTTTCTGACAGCAGAGAAAGATCCTTATATGATTCAAATGGTATTTACCTATGCTAAGGTAGCTGCCTATTGGATATTTTTGTATTTTATTTTTGATGGAATTGTATGGATATGTGCTGGATTCTTAACCGCCCATAAAGACACGGTTTTCATTTTATGTGCAAATGCTTTTAATGCTTGGTTTTTCGCCTTGCTACCCACTTATTGGTTTATTGTTGTTAAGCACAATACGCCAGATAAGGCTTGGGCAATGATTGTGATATATGGCTTTGTTAATATGCTTTGCTTTGGATGGCGATTACATTCAAAGCTAAAACAGAATGTTATTCATTCTCCAAAAGAAACTCTTAGTTAAAATTTTTTAAAGGATTAAAGATGATCGAAGAATTAGGTTTGCAACTTAACCAATTCATGGAGGTTTCAAAAGTTCATTTACCCAAAATGCTGTGGATCATTGTAGGTTTATGGGTCTTTAGTATTATTAACTTTAGATTAGGAAAACCATTCAATGTTTTAGGTATTGTACCAAGGCGCCCCCGTGGTTTATTTGGTATTGTCTTTGCTCCTATTTTGCATAGTAATTATAACCATTTATTTTTTAATACAATTCCATTATTCTTTCTTGGTCTCTTTGCTATGTCCTTGGATGAAACACGGTTTTATTGGGCAACTGGCATTATTACAATCCTTGCAGGTCTATTTGTATGGTTATTTGGTCGCCGTGGCAATCACGTAGGTGCCAGTGGATTGATTGCAGGTTATTTTGGATATCTGATGGGAGAGGCGGTTCAACGTCCCACCATTACCGCATTATTTTGTGGCGCTATTGCTTTATATTACTTTGGCGGTATCATAACAAGCCTTTTCCCCAGTGAAGAAAAAACTTCATGGGAAGGACATTTATTTGGATTTCTCTCTGGTATCGCTACTATTTTTATATGCCAATATCTTAACTTATGATAAAAAAAATTACGCCACGCTCAATACATTTTCATTATAAAGACAGTTATCCTAAATACTGGTTTGATAATGATGTTGTCAAAACTTATCACGCAAATGTGCTTGCAGCCTATATTCCATACACAGAGAAATTCATCATCAATTGTGTTAAGGCATATCGAACAAAAATCAAAGATCCGCAGCTCCAAAGTGATGTTAAAGCATTCATTCAACAGGAGAGCTATCATACAAGAGAGCATTTTAAATTTTTAAACAAAATTGTGCTCCCTCATTATCCTAAGCTAAAAGTCACGCGTTATAAATTTTTCATTTTACTTATTTTAACGATTGTGAGCGGAAAAAAGGTGCGACTGGCAATGACTGCGGCAGGGGAACATTTTACTTCTGTTATCTCCGATCTTTTCCTTTCCTCGCCTGAACTTTTTAAAGGAATTGATCCCACACTGGCTGAATTTTGGAGATGGCATTTTATTGAAGAAATTGAACACAAAGCTGTCACTTTTGATTTGTTAAAAGAAGCAAAATGTGGCTATTTTGTAAGAGCATACGGATTTGTGCTTGCGACACTGTTTTATATCAGTGGGATGTTAAGACCTTATTTACAAATGGCTTACAAAGATAAACTTTTGCTATCCCCGTCTTTTTATCTCAAAAGCATTAATTATTTCTGGGGAAACCCAGGCATCATGAGAAAATGCTTTATTCCCTATATTCGTTTTCTTAAACCAAACTTCCACCCCTGGCAAGTTCATAACGACCACTTAATCGATAAATGGCTGAAAGCTTCTGAAATTATAAACAAGTCCCCTACGCCTGAAAGCTAAAATTTTTCTCTCAATTAGGACATCCATATATCTTTATTCAGGACAGCCATAAATTGTTAATTCATAATTTATAGAAGAACAGAATAATTTTAGGAAAAAGAGGAAAAAGTAATTATTACTTTGCTCATAGATAAGTCATTATTCAAATAAATTATAAAAAACAGGAAAATTTTAGTCTAAGATAGTTATGCGGTGTGAGTATTAGAATAGCTTTTCTTCGCTTGGGTAATGCCTTTTAAGCCTTTTCGATTTTCTTTAGAAAAATTCAATAATAAAATTTCACTCCCCACTGCATGAGCGAAGCTTTTGCCTAAATTTTTAACTAATGAGATCCAATGAACAGGTTTGAATTGCAATCGAGTTAAGATAGGTGCTAGATGCTCAGGAATAGAGCCTGCTTCTTTATCGTCTCGAATCATTCGCCCTGTATAATCCACAAGCTCTAAATAATCAGAAAGCTTAAAATCGATAGCATGAGAATGATTTTTTGAAATATTTACAAAAGGGACTAAAGATTTGGGCTGAGAGAGGTTATTGTATACATCTGCCCTTTCGCGTTTTTGTTGTTTGATAGATTTTAGATTATTAATCTTTAATTGTTTAGAAATATGCTGAATACGTTCATAAATAGAGGTAAATTCTGATTCTTCTGGTGTTTTTGTAATTCCTGCTCTAACAGGATTTAAATCGACATAAACCATGGCACTTAAAAGTGCGCCCTCATCTAACAAGGCTTGGGATTTGAAGCGCCCCTCCCAAAATCGACCAGCGGTATCGTCCTCTTCATTCACATCACGTGCTATTTTTTCATTCAAGCAACGCATGAACCAGCTGATGCTTGTTAAGCGTTCTTTCCAAAGCTGAATTTTTTGACTTAAATGTTTATTTTCTTTGGCATCTTTGGGAAAAATAGCTGACCAGCGATGAAATATTTCTTTTTCTGACCAATTTTCAGCTACTTTATCTTCTACATATAAAACAACATGATAATGATTGCTCATGATGGCATAAGCACAGATTTTAATGGCAAAAATATCTGCTAAATATTTTAATCGATCAACAATCCATTCTTTTCTATGAGAATAATCTCTTTGTGTTAGCTCATCAAAACCACACAGAAAACTACGGCGCACACAGCGATTCATGACGTGATAATACGGCGTTGCATTCAAATCGATTTGTTCTGAGCGAGCTAAGGTCATAAGCTAAAATAATTTCCCTATTACAGGAACCGATTCTAGCTCAGAAAATTTAGGTGCATCAACTTATTTTTGGCTGTCCTATAAAAAGATATATGGGTGTCCTGAAGGGAGAGAATGGTTATTTGGTAGCTCGGACAAGGATGTATTTGAAAGGAAAGCCTTTATGAGCACATATTGCAGCAATAAGCTTTACCGAGGGTAAAACATTTAATTTCTTCTTTATATTTCTCTGCTTTAAATAACTAAAAAGCCCCGTAAAGACTCGCTTTGAAATATCTTCAATTTGAATATCCTTGAAGCCAACACGCTCTAAATGGCTAGCATAATCTTTCAAGGGACCAATATTACCTTCCGGACAATGCCCCACCCTTTCTAAATATTTTAAAGCGTACTTCCAATAAAAATTAAGTGGAGAATCATGCAAAACAATATCCGCTATCGCTATAGCACCACCCGGCTTTAAAACACGATATGATTCCTTCATGAAATTAAGTTTTGTATCAAAATGCATTGCGGATTCAAGTGCCAATACTCTGTCAAAGCTATCCGCAGAAAACGGCATGCTTGTTACATTTGCCTTGATAAAATTCTGCTCTAAACTTGAAAATTGTGTACGAGCAACATCAAGCTGCACACTTGATAAATTAATACCCACAATTTTATTTAAATCATATTTCTCTTTCCATAAAGCACACTCCTCACCAAAACCACAACCAGCAGATAAAACTGTTTGCTTTGAATTTAATTGTGCATGCTCAGACAATTTTAGCGCAAGTTGCTCGCACGCTTCATCATAATCAAGACCTTTAGACCAATAGCCTAAATTAAAAAAGCGCTTCCGTGCGTTTAAAAAATTCTCATAGCGCACACCATCATATAATTGTCCAGGATTAATAATCCTGCGCCCAAAGCTCATTTTGGCAAGCAAACATAAATCGAGCATTGATTGTTTAAACATATGCTTTACAAATCCATTTCTTTATATAATAGAGACAGCACTTTGTATTTTATCAGCTAATGCATGATGAATATAGCTGTCGATTTTTAATTCAGAATTATAAACAACTATACTTTTTATTAGCTGATTGGCTAATACTTATAGCCGCAGCACATGAGAATTGCGAGAAGGCAAAGACAATGCCCTAGAAAATTCATTCTATCTCAGCTCACCTAAATAAGATCGTGCATATTTACTCGTTTTTCTCAGGTTTTCATTTACATCATCTGTTTTTTCAGAAATTTTCTCTAGGGTTTGATTTTGTTTGCGTAATTTTTTATTCATTCCCGTTGCAAGCGATTCTATATCATGCACAGCTTTATTTGCATCTGATAAGACTCTACTCGTATCCTCTGCCACTTGTTTTGTTTTTTCATCAAATAAAATAGTAACTGTTCCAGGGCTTTCTGTAAAAATATCGGATGTTTCTGTCCAATCCTCTTTCTGAACCTCTTCTGTAATAGCATCATCAAAATTTGGTTTTTGTGGCTTCAAACATTTGGGTGTAAAAAAATGTATAATCGCCCACCAAACACTATTAATACCTTTGACCGTTCTCTTATTTTTTTTAGCTTGATAATCTAACTCTTGTACATCATGGTCAATACCGTCAATCTGCTCTCCCTGTTTATCAAGCTGCTTCCTTGTATCCTCACCTATTTTTTTAGTTTCATTCGCTATTTTCAATATTTTATGTGCAGAATGATTGGAGTCTACAACAGTTGCATGAATTTTTTCTTTAGTCTCAACATCAAGTGTTTGTGTATCAACAATGATATCTTCAATAGAAACACTGTCTTTTTTTTCTTTTTTACGATTTTTCTTTTTGGTCATCATAGCCCCCTTGCTAAGTATTAATTTTGTATAGCACCTCCTTTCAAGATCAACCACTGAACCCATACACAGCAATGACAAATTTTATTAAACCAATTTGCTTAAGTGCCGAAAAATTGACTAGGTCGTTTATGTGAGTGATGTCTATGAAAATCCTAACAGCATCCTTCTTTCTATTTTTGTTCATACAAACAAATGTATTTGCAGCCCAACGAGGAATCTATATCAATCATTCAACCTTGGAAAAACCTAAATTATTAAATGAGCTTATCGAGCAATCAAAAATGACGGGGATCAATACCTTTGTCGTCGATTTAAATAAAATCACTAAAAATTACCAGAAAAGCATTAATCTCATAAAAAGTAATGGAATAAAATATGTTGCAAGAATTGTTGTATTTCCTGACGGCGGCGATGTACAACAAGTACGCTCCAAAGCACATTGGGAAGAGCGATATAAATTGGTTGATGCCGCAATCAAGTATGGGGCAGATGAAATTCAGCTTGACTATATTCGATACAATACGAAAAGAAAGCCCTCTCATGAAAATGCTGAAGATATTTTAAATGTAATAGAGTGGTTTAAACAAAAAGTTTCACAAAGAAACATTCCTTTACAGATTGATGTGTTTGGTGAAGCAAGCTTTAGACCTTCTCCCAGAATAGGTCACAACATTAAACTCTTTGCAAATGCAATTGATGTTGTGTGCCCTATGGTTTATCCATCACATTATGCTCCTGTACGCTATCATTCAGATAGACCTTATGAAACGATCGATAAATCATTAAAAGCAATGAAAAGGCAGATGAATAATAATCTACCATTTAAATTACGTCCTTACATAGAGGCATCTAATTACAAATATAAAATGTCTCATGCGCAACGCGTTGATTATATTCGAGCGCAGCTCAAAGCTGTCGAAGATAATACAGCAGATGGTTGGTATGTTTGGAGTGCAAATAATCATTATTCAGCTTTATTCCAAGCATTAAAAGAAAGAGGCACAAAAAACTCTGTAGCCAACCAACAAAATGATAATGCTTATACTCACAACAGATGATTCGTCGGCTAGGTGGCAAGTGTTCGAGCAATAGGAATGTATACGAAATACATGACTATTGTGAGATACACGAAGCCAACAACACTGAAGATTCATCTGTGAAGGGTATACAAGTAAAAAAGAAATGCATTACAATAAATCATTGAACTAAATTTGAGCTGCATTATGGCAATGCTAAAAATACTACAATACCCTGATCCAAGATTGAAACGAATTGCGATCAGGGTTGAAGATTTCGGTTCTTCACTCCAAAAAGTTATTGATGATATGTTTGAAACTCACTATGGTACAGCAGATTGTGCGGCACTTGCTGCTACTCAGTTAGATTTAAATCCAGCTTGGGCAATTACCGTTATTGATTATTCGGCCAATAAAGACAATCCGCTTTGTTTGGTAAATCCAGAGATCGTTGAATACAGTGGAGAACAACATGAAAATGAAGGCTGTATGTCTGTTTTTCCCCGCCATGTTCATGAAAAAGTAAAGCGAGCAGAGCGTGTGCTTGTTCGTGCACAAGACAGATATGGTAAAGCGATTGAGATTCAAGCAGAAGGCTATTTTGCAAAGTGCTTACAACACGAGATTGATCATCTAAATGGATTTACCTATTTAGACAGAGTTCCAAAGCTTAAAAAAGATCGTTTGTTGAACAAAATAAAAAAAGCCAAACGCCTTGAAAAAAATACGATACCCAAAAGCGATCTTTAAAGAATCAGAATAGATTTATAGTCACAGCAGATAGATTTTCTGGTAGCCATCTCGCAAACCGGAGTTGCGAGGTGGCGAAGCCCGCCCCATGAAGAATCATGTGCGAAAACTATGTTCATCGGGATTAAGATAATGCTCAATATGCCAGTTAACATGATCTTCAGTCGATAAGACAAGCATGCTGCCTGGATGAAAAATAATCTTATTCAAATCTCTCATAGCGTTTTGGCTTAATAATTCGGATACAAAATCTTGTACATGTGGTAAGTGCCCCACCAACAATGTATCCTCATTAAAATGGCTCAATAGATTAATGAGTTCTTGAGGATTGGCATTAGGCTCAAGCAAAGCTAATATTTCAAGCTCTGTATGAGAAGAAACCTGCTCACAAATAATTTTGGCTGTTTGCTTTGTGCGTTCGCGCCCACTGTAATAGCATTTTGAAAATGTGATTACATTTTTTGATAGATAATCAGCAATTATTTGTACTTGCTCTTTGCCATGTTCAGTCAAATGTCTCAATGTATCCACTGCCCCATCAACCGCTTCACCATGTCGGACTAAAATAACTTTCATTATCTTTCTCTATTATCTACTCTAAAGGTCATATGCGAAGATTATGATATCTTATTTTTTAGGTTAAGATATAGGGATTAAATATTAACCTAAATTGATAATGGTATAATTTGTGCAGGATTTTATAAAACCAATCTTTCTCAGTAACGAATCAAATGATTTTAGAGAACTGAATCAGCGTCTTTCAAAGACGCCTGGCTATAATCTTAAAGATGGCGCAAACATGATCAAAGCCGGCAATGATGCAGAAGCCATCAAATCATTTCTGATTGGCTATCAGTCATCAAAATTAACATACCAAACCTACCTTAAAGAATTAGAAAGACTTATTTTGTGGTGTAGCCATATTCAAAAAGTCACTATTTCGGATCTAAGCTATGATGATCTGGTAGCCTATAGAAATTTTCTCGAACACCCTACTCCCAAACATCTTTGGTGTGGAAACAAGCGCTCTAAAACAAAAAAAAATGGTGAAATTAATACAGAATGGCGCGCTTTTGGAGATGGACTTTCTCCGGCTAGCATCAAAAAATCCATGAGTATTCTGGATTGTTTTTTTAATTACCTTGTGCAAACACAATATCTAAATGGCAACCCTCTTTCCGTTAATAAACGTAGAAAGCAACGTGGCTTTACTCAAAGCATGGAACGTTGGCTCGAGAAAGAAGAGATCAATACAACGCTTGAAGCATTGGATGATTATAATGAAACAGATAAAACAAAAACACTCCATGTACTCAGAGCAAAATACATTGTTTTAACATTATTTTATACCGGATTACGCTTAGCAGAACTCAGCAATCATGTGATGGGGAATTTTACGCTGATTGAAAACCAATGGTATTTAAAAGTAATAGGTAAAGGTGAAAAACCGAGAAATATTGTTGTCGTTGATGAATATTTAGATATTTTATCAAAATTCCGTGTCGCTCTTGATTGTTTTACCCCGCTTCCTGGTTTTGAAGAAAAAATGCCCCTGATACCTGCCTTAGATCATAGTACACCAGTACAAAGACGACGCATTGATCAAATTTTAAAATGGGCCTTTGAATTAGCGGCACTTAAATATGAACGAATGGCTGCACAAGATATCAACGAAAGCCACAAATACTTACATCGTGCTTCTCGCCTTAGAAAAGCTTCCGCACATTGGTTAAGACATTCCTATGGCACTTATCTTGTAAAGTCAGGTTGTCCCATTGAAAAAGTTAAGGCACTGATGGGACATGCGGATATTTCTACAACAATGATATACGTCCATATTGCTAAGAATGACTTACATAGCAGTGCGCAAGGTTTAACATTAAGAGAATAGAAGCTTGTCTCAAAATTTTTCTTTGAGTAAATCCTTCGTTGCAAATATTTTTAGGCTGCTCATTCATGCAGGCAAAAGATGCGCAGCTCAAAGAATCTTGAATATTTTTGAAAGCGCTTTTGACAAAAAAAAGCCCCATCTATCATCTGATATTGGGGCTTTCAATAATTTAAATGACCTTAGAATTACCTACGGTGCCATTTAAATTTTATTTACGCATTGTTAGGCTAACTTTTGCAGCTTCTTCTGCTGTTTTATCAGTAACAACAGGTTCAGGCTTCTTATTGTTAGCAGCAAAGAGTAAAACCTTCGCAGCTTTCGTGTTGACAGCTTCGTCTTCAGGTGATTTTTCCTCAGATGTTTTAGCTGTCACATCAACACTTGCATCTTTCTTAGCGTCTGCAGTTACTTCAGAAGCTTTACCTTTACAGCAATCTGGTATTTCTTTTGAATCTTCTACCGCACTTTCTGCAGGTTTCTCTGTCACTGCTTGGTCAGTTTTAGCGCTACGGAATTTAGAGACTACAAATTTAACAAAACTCGCAGTAACGCGAACAGCAGCATAAGCAATAGCACTTGTTGCAGCAACTAATCCAGCGCTTGCAGCAAGTGTTGCAGCAAAACCAGCTTTAACACCAAAATAAGCTAAGAGTGTAGGTGTTACACCACTGATCATAGCTGCATATGCAGCAGCAGCGAATGCAGTTGTTGCTAATAAGCCCATAGCAAAAGATTTAATGCTAAAAGAGGCAGACGCTTTTTCTTTTACTTTCTCAGCATCTTTCATTGCTGGCTCAACGCTAGGTTCCTCAACAGCAGGTTTAGATGCTTGCGCAAGAAGCCCAGAACCTTTCTCATTAATAGCCACTGTTTCACGTTTTAAAGATGCGTCTAAATGACCTAAATGTGCTTTAACAAAAGTCATATTAGCATATGGTATTAATACGCCTTTAAGCTTTTCTGCCTTGCCATTAGAGGCAACTATTTTCACAGTGTCTTCATTGTATTCTTTTTTAGGTGCAGCAATTTCTATAACAGCAAAACCTTCATGATCTTTTCTATCGGAATCAGATTCATTGGCAAGTTTCTCAGCATCAGTACGTCTTGTGAATGCAATTGTTGCATCATTGCCTTTGCCATCATCAGCCAACATTCCTAAAAGATTAGCTTTGATGGCTTCTTTAGAAGGGATTATAACTTCACCTTCTTCTTTGAAAGAAAGCGCATGCTTAGGTACTACATAATATTTCATACTTAAATGTCTCCGGAACATCAAGACTTAATTTAAAATTCATTTACTGCAAAAACTTGTTAGTTAGCTATATGGTAAACTGTGCAAGTAAGCGCATCCTATCACAGCAAATTGCCTCATACAACGGAGTTAGTTTTTTGAGATATTCATAAAAAAAATCCCCATTCTGATTAGGAACAGGGATTTTTTTTGAAATAAGCTAATATTTTTAAATATTAGACTTATTATTTATTAGCAGAAAGACGTGGACTCGTACGTTTAGCAGTTGGTTTAGCAGCAGGTTTAGCTGTTTTATCAGCAGCTGACTTATTAGCTTTAGAATCTTTGTTGAAGGTAACAACATTAGATTGTGTTTCAACAGCAGCTTTAGCAACATCTTCAACTTTGTCTTCAGCTTGGTTTTCAACTTTATCTTCAGCTTGGTTTTCAACTTTATCTTCAGCTTTATCTTCAGCTTTATCTTCAGCTTTATCTTCAGCTTTGTCTTCAGCTTTGTCTTCAGCTTTGTCTTCAGCTTTAGAAGCTAATTTTGAAGAAACATAGCTAGCAATTTTAGAAACAGCAGATACAGCAGCATAAGTAACAACAGAAGCTGCAGTAACGAGTGCAGCGCTTGCAGCAAATGTTGCAGCAACACCTGCGTTGAGGCCAGCATAAGCAAGCACAGCAGCGGTTAAACCACTTACATTAGCTGCAACAGCTGCTCCAACAAATGCACCTGTTAATAAAAGACCTCTTACTAAATTACCTAATTTTTTGTCAGAATCTTTTTTCTCATCTGAAGCAACAGAAGCCTCTTTCTGTTGAGCTAATACTTCACGACCTTTAATATTTAAAGCAACAGCATCTTTCAAAGAAGCATCTAAATGCTCTAAATGCGCTTGAACAAATTCAGCTTTGCTTAAGAATACAGTTTTACCTTTGAGGATTACTTTCTCATCTGCTGATTCGATTTCAACTGAAGCATGCTTTAAGCCTTTGCCACTTGCTTCAATTTCTAATACAACAAAACCAGCATTTTCTGATCTTTGTGCATCTTTGCGATTTGCATAAGCTTGTGCGTCTTCAATTTTAGAAAAAGCAACAAATGTTTTTTGATTGTCTGCAACCATTTTTTGCAAATTAGCAACGATCGCGTCTTTAGAAGGAGCAACAACTTTATCGTCAGCTTTAAAAGTGTTCTCAGTAGCAAGTACTACATAATATTTCATGCTTCAAATCTCCAAGTAACTAAACAAGATAAATTTAAGAAAAACTAAGTTGGAACCGGTATTAGTTAGCAAGCCACCAACCAACAACTTTAGGCATGCTAACAGAAGAAGTTAGATTGCACAATATTTTTTTGGCATTGCATTAAAAAAATATTTTTAGTTGATTAACTAAAAAATGAGTGGTAAAAATGAACGGTCATTATTAAAAAGAACAGCCCCAAAAATGGGGCCGCTCTATCAAGCTAACGCACAAAGGCTCTATTATTTAGACTTAGCACGCATAGATGTTTTCTTTGTAGACACTTCTTCATCAGAAGAAACTGAAGATTCAGCAGAGTTAGAAGAATCTTTAGATGAGCTAGATGAAGATTTTGGCGAAGATTCAACAGAAGAAGAGCGAGATGACATACGAACTACTGTAGGAGAAGTTGAGATTAAGTCTTCTACTTCGTTTGTTGCTTCATTTGCTGCACCTTTACTTGTATCCAAGGTAGCTGCTAATTTAGTGGTTAATTCAGCAGATGTCTCTTGATCGGCAGCGGTTTTTTCTGAAGTTTTTTCAAGTTTTTTACTGATTGCATTGTATGCGCTTGAAATACCCCAAACAATTGCTTGACCCATTCCATAAAATGCTGCACCGAATGCCAATGCAATACCCGCTTCCAATACCAATGGATATGCTGTAGTTACACCTAACTGAGCAAGCTGTTCAAGGATAAGAGCTGTGCCACCCTGCGTTGCAAAACCAAAGCCAATTAATGGAATTTGTACATACATAGAGAAGAATGCGTTTTTTACTTTGGTAAACAAGCTTCTGATTGCGCTAGGCTTTGCTTCATCTTTTTGAGCAACAGATTCTTCTGTTTGAGCAACAGGCTCTTCTGTTTGAGCAGCAGGTTCTTCTGTTTGAACAGCAGGTTCTTCTGTTTGAGCAGCAGGTTCTTCTGTTTGAGCAACAGGCTCTTCTGTTTGAGCAACAGTTTTTTCTACTTTAGCAACAGGTGCTTTAACATCAGATAATGCTTCGTTAATTTCAACATTATTTAAAGCCTTGTTGCTTAAATTTAATAATGCATTAAGAACATTCACTTTTGCTATTGCAATCTCTCTACCTGTAATGACTCTGCCATCGTCTAATTTGAGCTTGTGGATCTTTTGTTTTGCGGGCCCTTCTATTTCAAAAATAGGATGTATATCTTTATCAGCAGCCCCAAATTTATCCTTTAAATAATTTTGAGCAAGACCTATATTTTCAAAAGCCAAAACGGTTTTCTCTTTTTTCAAGACTTCTAAAGATGTTAACAATGCATCTTTCGTGGGCTGTTCGCCATCAACAAAGCTTATAGCAGATCCAACTACATAATATTTCATACTTCCTCTCTCCAATGTTTATTATTATACAGAACGAAAATCTAAGCTTCTTTAGGCTTTACTTCTGGCGACGCATTAAGTCTTGCTGATTGCGCATTATACTTCCCTCCCGCAGACCACAGCGGCAGCAATATTAAGAAAATTACTAAAGAACTTGCCAACATGGTGAGAAAGAATCCATTCCACCCCCATTCATCAATCATAAAACCAATCGGCATACCAGCGCAGGCAGCACCAAAATAACCAATTGTCCCTGTGAATCCGTTTGAGGCTGATACTGCACGCTTATCAACGAATTCTGCAGCTGCTAGACCGACAATCATCTGTGGTCCAAACACAAAAGCACCAATCAAAGCAAGCAGTAGAAGGTCTAAGTAAACATAATGAGCAGGCAAATACCAAAGACCCAGTGTTGAAAAGACCATACCCAAGGCACAAATGACCATTGAAGGAACTCTATTGCCTTTCCATATGTAGTCAGAACTCCATCCAGCAATAATCATCCCAACAAAGCCACCTATCTCAAAAGCAGATACTGCCCAGCTGGCCAAATAAGCATCTACACTCTTTTCTTCGGTTAAGTACATGAAAATCCAATCATTCACAGCGATTCTCACGACATATACAAAAAAGTAAGAAATAGACATAATCCATACAAGCTTATTGGTTAAGACTTGTTTAAAAAGAATATCTTTAACAGAGAGTAATGAATGCTCCGTTAAGCTATCAGATTCGCATTCTGTCTTTTCTTTTCGATAAATTTCGACACTAGGCAAGCCAAGCGTTCTTGGAACATCTCTTAATCGCTCAATAAGGATAAGCCCCATGATGATGCTGATACCTGCTGGCACCAACATTGCAACCCGCCAATTAAATTGCAGCGCAAGATATACTGCCAAAATGGGTATCAAAGCCCCCCCTAAATTGTGGGAAGTACTACAAATACCATACCATAAACCACGTTCCGATTTAGCATACCAATAATTCAATTGCTTACAACAAGCGGGCCATCCCCATGCTTGGAACCAACCATTCAATCCCCAAAATAAAGCAAAGAACCAAAGTGAAGAACTAAAGGCAAATAGGATATTAAAAACCCCCGTCATCATAAGGCCTATAGCCATGAAATATCGTGGGTTAGAGCGATCAGCTTGAACGCCACTTAAGAATTTACTAATTCCATAGGTGATATATAAAATACTGCTTAAGAAGCCTAATTGCGTATAGCTTAAATTAAGATCTTGTGCCAAATACGGCATAATGAAGGTATAACTTTTACGGGTGAAGTAAAAGATTGCATAGCCAAAAAACAGTGAATATAGAATTCTAAACCGCCAATGACGATAATCTTGGTTGATAACGGTTTGATCTTTAATGAGAGGTTGATAAGGGGCAGGTTTTAGAAAAGATAAAAACGAGGTCACACAATCTCCTTAATTTCTAACACATCAAAGTGGTTTTTTTAAAAAACCATAGAGTATTGGCGGTTAAGTTCTTAACAAGAATAGCATTTCTCGCAGCTTGTTTAATTTGCATCATTTTGCTTTTCATCGTTTAAGGGAAGCTCGGCTATATTTTAAGCCACATGAATCAGGTTACATTGAGTGTGGGCAAAGATACCACAAGATGGACAACATGTCATGTTGCAAACAGCAAACATTACAACAAAGTCAAATAACTAATATTGCGTCGATTTCAATGGAAGCCGATTTTGGCAACGATGCCACCCCTACCGTAACCCGTGCAGGAAAAGGCGCAGACAAGATTTCTTGCATATATTCATTCACCAATGGAAAGCATGATAAATCCGTTAAATAAATAGTGAATTTGGCAACCTGAGCAAAACTTGCTCCAGCTTCTGAAATAACGGCCTCTAGATTTGAGAAGACTTGCCGCATTTCTGCAGCAAAAGAGTCTGTAACCATTTCATTTGTTTTTGGATCTATAGCAATTTGCCCTGATAAAAACACTAAATTTCCAAGTTGAACGGCTTGCGAATAACAGCCAATGGGGCTAGGTGCATGTTCACTTTGAATCATTGTCTTTTTCATTCAGTCCTCTACTATATCTGTTTAGATGCCTCTATTGGCGCCCAGGAAAGGGAAAAATATTATCTGTACTTGTAACAAGATTATTAGGGTAACTATCTTCTTTCAATACAAAAATAAGCATAATTGCATCTACTCTTATGTAAGTATCGCCGGTATATTGCCGAGCATTACCCTCTCCATTGCCTAAGGTACAAATATTTTCTCCAACAAACCAATATGTTTTTTCCAACTTAATACTACAGTCAACCAACTCTCCATTTGACCAAGCTTCTATGTCCTTTTTGAGCATTCGACCACGAAATACAGTGATACCATCGGTAAATTTATTAACTTCAACTTCTACCCAAACTTTTTTATCGTCTTCTTTCTTCTTCGCCATCAGTTCCTCAAAAAAGCGTATCGTGATCTCTCTATGAACTATATACTCAGGACAATTGAGTTTTATATTCTTCTACACAACTCGATTGCGAGACACGTGCAGACAACAAAAAACCCAAAATGGAAAGAGTACTTTCTCAAGCTGGAGTGTAAGGTTAAGAGTATCTTGTTTTCAAGCCTTTCTATGCTCATACTATGCCTAGAAAAATATTAAGCCACATAACTTTTTGCTAGGAACCTATATGCTAGAATTTACAAGGTCATTTCCTACTAATAGCAGAGAACTCTGTATCAGCGCTAAAAATCATTGCACAAGTATCATTCATCGACTTCTCCAGCAAGAGGATAGCAATTTAAAGTTATTAACCCCTTATTTACTCTCTCCCTCTACTGAAACCAAACTGCCTCTGGAATATGCAATTCACAGCACGATGAAACATCGCTTGGAATATCAGAGCACAATGGATACATATGAGCCTGCTATCGACAGAATTGAAGAGCAAGAAACATATAAGTATCTCAGGTGTGAACAAGATGCGCGTGAACGCATTGCTCACGAGGTCATCTCTTTGCTTGCAACAAAAACGATCCATGCAATTCAAGAAAAGCGAAATAATATTGAACATACGTCTGATGCTCATAAGGCATTGGCAAGGCTTCTTAGTATTACAGACTTTTGTTTCGAGGATATTACAGAAAAAATGCAAGGATTACTCAAACAATGTAGCGAAGCAGCTGAAAACTTATCCATCCTTGCAGCGCCAACAAGTCCGGTATTTACCACTCTTTATGATGGCCTAACTATTACCCCTTCTGCAGCGCCTGTTGCTGCCACTCAAGATATGAGTGTGAGAGCTCTAGATACGCTTAAACTCACCAAACCATAAGGCAACTTTAATGCAATTTTTTTCTTTATATACCATACTTGCATTCGTCAGCGGTGCATCTTTGGCAATACAGATTGGTATGAATGCATCTTTGTCAAAAGGCCTACAAAATCCAATCATGGCGGCACTGTCTTCTTTTTTAATAGGCACCATGGCATTGGTTATGTATATATTAACCACTAAACAAACAATGCCATCCACGCATTCTTTACAACAATTACCTTGGTGGGTATGGATGGGCGGCTTGCTGGGTGCGCTCTATGTAACGCTCACGATCATTGCAGCACCTAAAATTGGCGCAGCTCAATTAGTGGCCTTTGTTGTAACAGGTCAAATGTTGGCAAGCTTGATTTTAGATCATTATGGCTTAGTTGGCTTTGAAGTAAATACGCTCAATGCTTGGCGAATACTGGGCGCTGTATTTTTGATTATTGGCGTTATTTTAATTAGAAAATTTTAATAAAAAAAGCGGCAAAAATTACCGCTTTTTTTTATCATCTTTGTCATCCAAGATATATGTTTATCTTAGAAGAAAAATCCATTAGATTTTAAGATAGGTTGAACATCATAAATTGGGTAAAATTCTTCATGAATAGTGTTGGTCCAGAAACCGGTTTCAACCCAAGTTACTTTGTCATAACCAACCACAGTTAACTGTACACCAACCATTTGTTCGTTAGGGAATAATGCAAAAGTGTATTCATCCACATCACCAACAGCGCCGCCAGATACATTTGCAACTTCATTGATAGATAAATTTCTCATTTCAATCTCCTCGATATGTGTAAATTGTCTGAACTGAATAAAGCGTAATCATACCCGAGGGGATTTTAAATGCCTAGCAATCTGACTACCACTCATCTGCTTTGAAAAACCATCTATCGCTCATGCTATCCCGCCCATAAGTTAATTAACTCATTTGTGATTGTGCACGCAATATAAATATATGAGAAATACCAGAGATATTATTAGAAATATTATTAAGGTGCTAAACGACAAACATTCCAAGAACCATGCTCAAGGGAAAACAGAAGTCTATCATGCAAGCGTCGATCTCGACCTTGAAAGAATTCGATCTCAACGGGCATTATAATATAACCGCCCCACTCTAATGGACAAGACAATGTAGGATTAGTAGGATGATGACTATCTATTTTGGCGTGTTCTTGCATATAACGCATTTCAAGGATGTTTCTGTCTTCTATAATACTACTTTGATTTGAAATGCATGTGCTAATTTGACTTTCTAGTGGACGACTTGAAAAATAACACTCTGCCTCAAGCCTTGATGTTTGCTGAATGCTACCACGCACTCTGACCTGTCTTGCCAGTGCCGGCCAATAAAAATTCATTGCAACGTTATTTTTTTGATGGATCTGCTCTGCTTTTTTACTCGTATAATGCGTAAAAAAAACAAAGCCATTATTTTTAATCTCTTTTAATAATACAATTCTTGTATCAGGTCTTTGTTGCGCATCAATGGTTGCCAACACAAAAGCTGTTGCATCTTCAATACCTTTAGCAATAGCAAAGGCTAACCAAGTCTCAAACAAAGCAATGGGATTGTTGTGATGTTTACGAGCATCTTCTTCATCTAAGGTTAAAGATCCATACTCTCGTCTTAGCTCAGATAAATTCATATTATAGCTCGCGCAGTATTGGAAGCAGTCTCAAAAATATCACTTATTGTTAAGATAACTTCTAGAGAAAAACAACATATAAAAACAAAATCCCAGAAATATTAAGCTGCTCAGCATATTTAATACTAAGTAAATTAATATAGTCTGGGATTTATATTAGAAACTAAACAACTTCTTTTAAAGTTTTGAGCACAGTAGCTCTCACGGCTTTACGAGCTGGTTTAGCTGGAATGGTGATTTCTTCGCCCGTGAATGGGTTTCTGCCTTTTCTAGCTTTGGTCGCTTTCTTAGACACTCTGCGGATTTTAACACCTAATTCAGGAATGCTAAATTGACCTGAGCCTTTGCCTTTTAAATGTCTTTCTACGAGATTTCTAAGTGCTGCAAATACGTTTTTGACATCTGCTTTTGACAAACCTGTGCATTCAGAGATATCGGTGAAGATTTGAGCTTTAGATTGTTTTTGCGCAACAACATTAGTAGGAAGCTTGGCTATTTTAGCTGTGCTGCTTGCTGAGGTTGCTTTCTTTGTAGACTTCGTTGCTTTCGCTTTTGAAGCTTTCGCTTTTGAAGCTTTTGCTTTTGAAGTTGTTTTAGACTTCACTGTCTTAGCTTTAGCTACCGCTTTCTTCGTTGTTGAAGTTTTGCGTGCTTTTGTTGTCCCTTTCTTTTTCGTTGCCATCTATGATTTCCTCCGGATTTAAACCAAAAACACAATATCATAACTAATAAGCCATTGAAAAGATTTATCGCTCGTTTAAAGCAAAATAATGCAAATAAGCTGCAATACCAAATCTTATACCTCTTGTTTCGCGTACTGATGAAGGCTAATTTTCACAAAAAACGCCTACAAGAGACCTACAAGAGATAAGAAGAGATAGAATGAGGTATGGATAATAGAAGCCATAGAAAAACACCTGTACGAAAAACATAAAACCGTATCAAGCAAAAAGACGACAACGCGACATCTAAACTTGGAGCACACTCTTGATTAAAGCGCTGTAATTTTTTTCTGACAAGAGAGAAATAGGATGATTATTCTTTCCTATAAAAAAGAGAAATATTCATACTGTTTTTTTCATGTACTTACACCATTGAAAATTTGTCATTCAACTAATCTGCTTGCAGATACCATTTATCCTACCTCACTTACCACTTATCTGTTTACATACGCATTTTATTGTCTTTCAAAATCAAGGCTGTTACTTTAAAGCCCACCTAGACATGTAGGTTATTTATTAATCAATGAGGAATTAAACATGCGTGATATAACCACTTTTGAAGCACAAAATGTTTCTGGCGGTACAGGTGGCGTTGTAGAAGCAACCATCGTTTTAGGTACAGTGATGACAGCAGCTATTATCGTAGCAGCGCTTTCTAATCCATATCCTTATTCTTACTCTTATTCTACCTATCCTTATTCATATACAGTAATAGATACCTGGTATGATCCTTACCCTTACTACTACGATGAAGTTGTTGTTGTTGATTATTATTACTATTAACCTCGACACACAAAAAAGCCGCTTCTAAAGCGGCTTTTTTATGGATTGAGCCCAGCATATCAGCCAAACATATGCTTACCCAAACCTAATTTCCTTGTCTTCGTTTTTTCTGAGTTAGTCTCAGACCCAGTTTCAGTTACGCTGCTAGTAGAACCATTCACAGATATACTCACAGGCGAAATGGCATCTCTATCAACCATTTCTAGCTCCTCATCTTCTAATACCTCTCGAGGCAGAACCCTACGTGGCGATGACGTATCATCGATTGATCGCTCTCCTGCCATTTGCGCCAAAGGCCGTGTGATAGTCGCGCCATCTCCAAAACGCTCTAAAGAGGAAATAGCAATTGGAGGCACAGTAATCGGGGACGATGTAGCCAATATTGTTTCCGGCATCGCACTACTAGAGCTTGGGTCTGAAGAAAAGGAACGCACGAGTGGTGTTAAAGACACAGGAACACTGACAGTGGATGAAGAAGGTTCAACCAATGCAGGTGCTGAAATACGATGTCGCGAATGTGTAGAGGACTTTTTCTTGCCTAAGGTCAGTTCTTTAAAGGCGGTTAATAAACTACGGCTTACATCTTCCTCACGCGGAAAACTACTTGAAATTAATTCAAATAAAGACTGCCCACCAGCCATTGAATCAGGTAAATAAGAAAAATCACTGAGCGATAGAGGCACTGCTAAAGAAGATGTAGAGATTCGATCATATTTTTCTAAAGTATAAGGATGCGTATAAAAATAATTAAAAGTATCAGAGGTCAATGCATTGGCAATAATAAGAGACATTAAATTATACTGTCTGCCAATTCTTAAACTCTCTTCTGTGGTATACCCATTTCCAACCGTATAAATTTTATTAAACAAACCAAAGGCTTGAATAAAAACAGGCGAAAAAACAGCAGCAAGCTGAGCCGTCGACATACCACTGCCTCGAGACAATGAGCATTTCTTTGCAAGATAAAGCATATTATGAAGTGCAGATGCTAATTGTATATGGCCTAATTGATGCAGCTGGGCAATCAGATAAATGAAACATTGCTGTGATATATAGGCTTGTTCTGAAGGAAAGGGTTTGGGCGTATTGCCATTTTTTTCAAAGGCTAAATGCGATGCCAAGTGCTGAATCACCAGCTCCGAAAATTGGATTCTGATCATATTGGCACGCACATCATAACTAATACAATAATTCTCAAATCGATGATCGAATAAATTACATTCCATAAAAACAGATTTTGCCAACACCGCCCACACATGATGTGGGTTTGAGGTACGATACTTTTCATCGCTAAAGATTAAATGAATCTCAGCAAGTAGATTTCTAATTTTATCCCCTTCTTCATCTATAGGTGCAGATTCACTGCTTGTGCTTACAGCAAGTGGCTCAACAACCTGCTCAAAAGCAACACTACGAGACTTTCTGATAAGGCTCTCTTTTGAGGAGCTTAACTCTGCACCATAACGATGAATCTGCGCATCTGTCAAGGATGAAATAGATGCTAACAAGGGCAAAACCCTCTCTTTAAATTCATTCACCATGAATTCATCTGCGTTAAATTTAAAAAGGAGTTCAGTATCAAAATTAAGATAATGTAGCGTCAAAACCAAGAGGTTATTCAGCTGATTTAAAGAATATTTTTGAGATGTACCACTCAAAGAACCGGCTAAAGCCATATTTTGCTCCAAGAACCTAGCAAAGATTACATATAATATAGAAATGGAGTGAATGTAGACAACCACTATGCAAGGGAATCGATAATAGCCGTTTAACTATCTTTTGTCAAAAGCCTTCAAGACTTGAAAGATTTAGAACTAAAAACTGATTATTTTAAGCAGTATAATGAGAGAAATGATAACAATACAGGCCTGATCAATAAGGTTATGGTTTATGCTTTGAGCCTCACTACTTGAGCGGTAATATTGTCACATTCATCAACCTCTAAAGAAATGTATTTTTCCACAAGATTATTAAGTTTTTTCGTCAAAGCACCGTTGATTTTTGCAATACCCATTAAATCCTGCGTTGGGCACAGTCCCCAAAATCCATCCGTGCAGAGTAGTACAGTCTCATCAGCTTCTAGGGGAGAATGTACAAAGATATCTGGATCAGGTGCATCAAACATATTAATGGCGTTTAATAATTGATTTTGTAAAGGGTGTTCAGCAATTTCCGCTTCTGATATTAGACCTTTTTCAAACAGAACCTGTACTTGAGTATGATCGGGCGTACGCCACAAAATAGCTTCCTTGTTAAGTAAATAAATTCGTGAATCACCAATATGCGCTGTCACTAAATTTTTTTTATTTATCCAAGCAAGCGCAAGTGTCGTTTGAGTATCAATTTCATTGTATTTTGCAATGACAGAACATTGTGCTTGTTTGATGGCAGCATTTAAAAACTGCGTCATCCCTTTAATAGGATCAGATAAAATGCTATCGGCAAACAAGGGTGCAACAGCAATAATGCTATCACAAACGCTGCCTGCAGCTATTTCACCTTTGTAATGCCCACCCAAGCCATCAGCCACAACATAACATGCCCACCGTGCTTCTTCGACATGAGCATATCGATCTTGATTAGATTTTCGTCTACCAATATGTGTTATCTGATAGCTACTGAATTTCATGGCCATTTACTTAGGTTGTAAGTATTTTTTTATAGCATAGCTATTTTTTAACACCTAGGCCCTATGAATGCACCATCAATGGTCTTTTTCTTACAGCAGGAATCAGCGCTTCTACCTGCTCAAATACCCATCTATCTTTACTGTTTGAATAATGCACGAGTGGTATTGTGGCTTGCCCTTTCAAACGCACGTGTAGCGTACTCAACATTTCTTTTATAAAATCTTTTAAAAGATTGATCAAATTGTATTCTACGCCCTCTTTTTCTAAGTCAAAAATACATTTATCAACGCTCTTTTGCATTTGCTCAAGCCATTTTGCAAGCTGTGGTGCAGTATTGCGTGCCGGATACACCATTTGTGTGTTTACATCTGCCTGTATTGCTTGCAATTGGCTAATGGCATTATTCAGTGGCAAAGATATGCGGCGCAACGAAGTAAGCGTTTTTTGACGCGTAGATAATATTTTTAATATTCTTTCTAAAGAAATCTGTAATGCATCGCTGCTCTGCTGTTGTATTTGCAAAGCGATATCTTGAACACTCGGCCTCAAAGGTTCTTTGATTTCATAACAGATAGGAGATGCCCAATAATAAGCATCAGCTCCCGCCACTGATTCTTTGACAATTTTAAAAGGTGCTAAATGAAGCATACGAGGCGTTTCAAAAGGCGATACGAGATCACTCGTGTCAATGCCAATTTTTTCTAATTCTTTCAATGCAAATTGCTTACAATTTTTCTTTTTAAAAAGATTAAAGGTGGGTAGCTGATCACAGGTTTGGCAAGAAGTGACTCTTTTTTTTGCTCCATGTTGATGACTATCCATCAACTGTTTTGCTTTAAAAATGTTGGATAGCAATGTGTCTACATCTTTAAAAGAAACTTTATAAGTTTTATGGTATAAGCCTTCTCGTCCTGCAATATACGCTGCATCCTCAGATTTTATTTTGCCTGATGCAATCGGTTTGAAACCTAGAATGGGCATGTAATCACTATAAAACCCTAAAGCATTAACCACTTCAACCTTTGCATCTACACCCAAAGAAGAATCATACTGACTCACCATAAGATAGCTATGCCCCATAGGGTTTGCTCCCTCAGTCATCACACAGAAAGAAAGGTAGTAATCTAAAGGCCTTTCTGCCCCCTGTTTTTCTTGTTCTTTTGTGTTCCCCATTATTTGTCCTTCCCCCATGTTTTATATTTTAAGATTATGCTATAAGCCATGTTTTGTTTGAGCTATCAATCCCAACAAACATAAAAAAATAGGTGCATTATTTTCGAGGTTATTTACAAAACAATACAATCCTGTTAGCATCCAAACTCAATCATTTGCCTTAAAGTTAAACAGCTTTTATGTTGAAGTTTACAGACACTATCCGCAAAAAAATTCACGCCTTTAATCAATATTGCCTTAAGTTACCCAATATTGAGATTGAACAAGCCACCAAAAAGAAAAAGCTCAAACTGGTCAAAGACAGTTGGATGCTGACTTCCGGCGATGGATTGTCTAGCTCAGCGCTTAAGTATAGTGTTTTAGATACCATCAAAGCAGATGTAGGCTCTAGTGGCTTTTTGGCACCTAAACAAGTTATGCAAAAACTACAAGCCATTGATGAAAACGATATCGTTGAATACAGTGGGAATCGTGTACCAGATACGCTCACTAAACACTTACAATGTTATTGTCAAAACGAAGGCATCATTGCACCAAACACCACGCTTTCGTCTGACGTACTGATTGATAGCAAATCAGATGCGCATACAAAATATTCTATTATTGGCAATGGCACACACAGTCTTATTACTGTGTTATTCTCAACGCTCATAAAGCAACCTGGTGATGTGATTGTTGTCACAGATCCAACCTATGGACTATTGCTCAATGGTATTACTAATGTTGGTGGCAACTATAAAGCTTTTCCACTGAAAAAAGAAGATGGATTTAAGCCCACTCCCAAAAAACTTAAAGCTTTTATTACAGAGATAAATGACAAACTCAGAACTAAATTCATAACAGATTTAAAATCAAGCCAAGAATTATTACAAATATTCATTTCAACGCAAGCAAGAAATGACCTAACAAAGCTATTTAGCATATTAAAATCAACGCTTGAAGAAGAAAAAAATACACAAGCAAGTGACAACATAATCGCGCAAATCAATCAACTTGTCACAGAAAATGTCAACAATCAAAAACAAATCTCAAAATCCTTTCTCCAACAACATTTATTAAAAAATTGCCCTAGAGTACGTGGTTTTTTGAACATCAATCCACAAACACCAGCGGGATCAGTTTTAGAACAGAAAGAAATTGATAAAATCGCAGATGCAGTGAAAGATATTGATGATCTAACCATTATCGATGATCTAACCCATAAAGATATTATGTTAAGCAATAAGAAAGCGGGTTCTTTTTCTGCTTCTAGCGCATCCAATAAAACTGTGTCTCTACTTAGTTTCTCTAAGAGCTTTGGATTAGCCGGGGTGCGCGCAGGTATCGGAATTGGTCCTCAATCACTTATCAAACCCATGACAGAATGCATTTTTGATCAGCAATCAATGATATCAACCTATGCCATTGTTGCGCTTGAGTCTGTAATGGATCTTAAAAAATCTAAACGAGACAAATACATTAATGAAAACAATGAAATATACGTTTTCAGAAAAAATCTAGTCAATGCAATTGTACACGGAATCAATAGCATTAAAGATAAAAAACTTCAAAAAAAAATTAAACATACAATTAATGATCTTAACAATCTCAAAAAATCATTTAAAGATAATTTATTAGAAGGCATTAAGGGTTTAAGCTTTGTAAATAATCCTGATGGAGGCTTCTTTATTCTATTAGATTTTACTAAATTCAAAGGAAAGTACCTAGGGACAACACAATTAAATCACAGTTTACATTTTCACCAAGCCTTTGATTATTTGACAGATCTACACACTATCCCCAATGAATTGAATTTTCACTTCGACACTCCCTCCTTGCGTTTTTCTGTCTCAATGACGGAAGCAGAAATTTGCGAAGCGCTCTTAAGAATTAAAGGTATTCTAGGACTTTTAAGCGATCAACCTAAAGAGATGCACAAAGAAAAGCCAGAGAAAGAAAAAACTCAAACAAAAATCAAAGCACAATCAGTGGCGACAGTACCTACTCTCTCTATCAATACCGACGATCACGAGGCAGAAGTACCAACGGTCAAAACATCTAAAACAAAGCCAAAATCTGAATCTAAACCTAAAGACAAGAAAGATAGAACTATCAGATCACGCTCTGTCATCTCTCAAGGAGTTCTCGTAAACTTTAATAGAAAGAAAGAAGAAGCAACCAGACAAACAAGGGCAAGCACCAAAGTCTTGAGTATTGAAAAGAGCAAAAAGGAAGAATTACCTATTGCACGAAGAAAAGAAAAACGAAAAAAAGCGACTTATACACCGATTCGGACAATGTAGTGTGTACTCTTTAAGTTCACTCTCCTCATTATTTCTAAATGCTTAGTAATACGAATAGAAACTGGCTATTAAGGAAGTCTTTTTCTTTGTTCGCAAAGCGAACATTTTCTCACTTTGTAAAGGGAGACGCTCGTTCAGCGTAGCTGTACGAGTAGAGGGATTTAGCTGTTTGGTCTTAGCATCCCAGCATAAATCCCCCTTGCGCACTTGCCAGTGCGCATCCCCCTTCAAAAAGTGGGATTCTGATTCGCAATGCTCATCAATAAAAAAGAAGCTTGCTCTTCGTTCATTTTTTTACTGACGGGTATTATATTGAGCCACTTTGTTTTTTATTATCCAGCATTTCTAAATGCTTAGTAATACGAATAGATCCCGAAATGACAAAAGTGGTTTTCCCCGGACACTACTGCCCAAAATTGGGAGAGAAGCTTATAACAACTACCCCACCTGTTCAGCAGAATCAAAACTAGCCACGATATTCGATGTAGTATTTTGAGATTTTCGTGCTATAAGTGGCAACACATAAGCTTCTGCTGGATTCAGCCTTACTTCAATCTGAATGATATCTTGTAAAAGTTCCATCGCAGGCGTTCCATGTGTAATAAAAACAATGTGTCCCTCAGGATATTGCTTTTGTGCCTGATCGTACACTTGCATCATACGCGTGCGCACTTGAAAATTTGTCTCTAAATCATATTTCTTTACTTCTTCTTGTGAAACATGCCAAAGATCTTTGATGTGCCCCTCTAAGGCTTCACCTTCTAAATCACCTGCCTGCGCATCTATTAATCTATCGTCTATAATTATTTTCTCGCGTGGAAATATACCAAAGTCGGAAATAATTTCAGCGGTCTCTTGAGCACTGGGTAAAGGAGAGACAAAAACTGCTGCAATATTTCGGTTATCAAAGCCATGTAATACTAGTCGTTCAGCTGTATTCTGAGCCTGTTCTTTGCCCTTTGCGGTTAAACGTGAATCTTGATAGTCTGGATGTTTGGGATTTGAGTGCGCAATGCCAGTAATGCTATGTTCACCTTCAGCATGATGAATAATAATTAAATGACGTTCTTGTAGTGCTTGTGCAGCAGGTTGCCATAAAAATAGAAGCGAAAAAATAAAAAATATTTTATTTTTCATTTGACTAACATCCTTAATAATAGAAAACATACATATACCAAACTATGAAAAAATTATATAAGATACTAAGCTTATCTATCACACTGGTGCTCAGTGTAAATGCTAATGCTGCTGATTTCTACAATGCTGTAGCTTCTAGCATAAAAACACATAAGGCAAGTGAAAATACACGCACAGAATTACTTTCTATTCTGGATCAATGCGGTGGCTCTCCCGATGCAATGGATGCAAATTGTGTTCTTGTCGGTTTACAAGACAATACAATTAAAAAAAATGATCCAACTACCCCTCAACAAATTATTGAAAGCTATCGTGCAGTAATGACGACGGATATGCAAAGAGCGGAATGCATTAATGACGAACTCATGGCTGCAAATTACGCGTTAGGTAGCTGTGTCTTAGCGCTTAATTTTTTTGTATTAGATTCAAACGACGTTGAAAGTGTGCATGATGAAATTTATCGATGTCTAAACATTCAAATGGGATACGTTGCATACAATGGCAATCCTATTGCACAATATCGATTAGAAAAACTCGCCAAACAAGCTAAACGCCCAGACGAAGCAAAAGCATGGAATAGAATGCTTAAAAAAACGACAACTGAGAAGGATTTAGAATTTATAAAGAATTGTTATTAGGGATCCCAGATATTCTGCTGCGCAAAATTCTGGGATGCCAACCAGGAAGGATTTCTTGGAAATCTCTTAGCTATTTAAGCACCTTGGCTCCCAAAGCTTGGTTTAGGTGATGCTTTAGGCCTTGGTATCACCTCTTCGATCAGTGCTTCCAGCTTACCAGGATCCAATGACTTACCTTGAATACGAACGTCTTTCAACTGGTGTAAATTTAAACCGCTCTCTTTCATTTTTAACATAAATTTCTTTGCTTGCTCTTCAGAAGCAGCTTTTAACTCATATTCAAGTACATATTCGACTGAGGTTGCTTCCTCATAGGCTTTGGCGCATTTTAACATATCTTTCACGCCACCTTTGCCAGATTTAAAAGTGACTTCTTCTTTCTGAGGCTCTTGGACAATCTGTATATTGCGACCATCTGTTTTATGTTGAATAGCAATTTTGTCTCTTTTTAAATCACGATCCCACTCTTGATCGGGGAATAGTATAGGCAGTCTCTCAATAAATGCCTTAGGAAAGCCTGTTGCTTCATCAATAGGCATTTTCGGTGCTTCTTTTTTGTCAGCGCTTTCATCTTTGTTTTGAGGTTTTTTAGCATGTTTTTTAGCGCGTAGTTGATAGCTACCTTCATCCTCTTCTGCTTTCATTTGCTGCTGTTGGTGCAAATGCTTCAACGGCGTTTCAAATCGTACACCCACCCTTGGCTCACTCTCAAGGCCTGTATCGGAAGTGGCTATATGTGCTTCAGGTTTAGGTCTTTTTTTCTGCCTCGCAACCAATACGGCTTTTGGCCCCGAATGCATAGTCGCGACATGACTTGCTTCTTCTGTTGTACCTTCTGTTGTCGAAAAAGATGCTAAGGGACGTGCCTTTAACATTTCTTTCATATACGAGGCAACAGCTTCTTTAATAGCAGATTCTCTTTCTACTACGCCTGTTGTCATAGAAGCATCATATAAATGCGAAGTAATAGGTTTTTTTAATTTTTCTTTGATTGTATGTCCATCTACCTCTGTTTCAAATTCAACCTCTTCAAAACTATCATTATGCGCTCTTGCTTTTGTTCCTGTTGAATCCTCAGGAAAAAGAAAATCATAATGTCCTCCGCCTTGTTGACTATGATAAAGCACCATAGAAAAAATTGGATTATCAACAACCTGAACGGTAGGATCTTGTATATTATCGTAACTATTATGAATCGTTACATTTACAGCCATGTATTTGGCAAGTTTTAGCATTAATGTCTCTGGTAATTCTTTCTTTCCTTTTAATGCTGTACGATCAGAAACTGTTAACCCTTCCAAGGTCTTTTCCATATATTTTCTTAATACAGGCCCCCACATTATTTCTTGATCGTAAGGAGAAGCAAGAGAGTCATGAAGGTTAATTAGATCTGTGACAGTGATATCTTCTAACCCATAATAACTTTCAAACTCATCTATTAATTCTTTAAAAGCAGTTGTCTCTGCCATTTTCTGTAATGTCTCAGCAGGCAATGAAAATAAACTGTGCGTAAAGCAATTTAGTAAGCAATTGTTGTCTTTTGCACCAGCAATAGCCAAATGTTGTGGGCCTGTCTTTGCCATATTAAAAACCTCTTTACTATAACTTACCCATTCTGACCTTGGCTTATTAGGATTAGTTCCCTAAAAGCACTAACAGGCAAGCGCTAAAATGATAGCGTTAGAACATAAACATCTCTTTTTTATTTCTATTTTTTTCAATTAGTTACTGGACTTGTTGTATATAAGAGCCTGCTCTTACGCCGCTGATATTACATTCGGGACTGCTAGATTCATCACCCTATTTACAAACAGGTCAGTTTCTGTGTACTGTATTTTAGGTCAATTAAAGAATATTTACAGAACCTCATGGAAGGAATCACCCCATGCCTAAAAAGAAAAAAAATCACAAACCCAATGTACGCCCCCCTATATTTTCAAGAGATAATTCATCTGATGAGGATGTATTTGTGCTGAGCGATATTGAAAATGAATCTGGAAGCTCTGAGTTAGAACTATCCTTCTCTGATGCTGACTCAGCAGTATCCTCTGTCAAGGACTTTAAAGATGCAGATAATTATTCTAAATCTGTTTTTAAAGTAATGGTCAAAACCAAAGATTATGATTATGATAATCCATGGCATCCCCCTATACAAAACGCTCATACTGGCTCAGGCTTTGCTGTTTCCTATCTGGGCCAGACCTTTTTAGTCACAAATGCGCATGTGGCAAGCAAAATAGGTCGAATGGAAGTAAGGCTATCCGATGATTCTGAAGAGTATAAAGCTGAAGCACTCCTCATTGAAAATGACTGCGATTTAGCCATCATCAAGGTAGATTCTCCTGAATTTTCTGCCCAAATTGAACCCTTAGAATTAGGTGACATGGTTAGAATGCAGCAAAAGTTAACCGTACATGGTTTCCCTATGGGAGGAGAAGAACTTTGTATCACAGAAGGGAAGGTATCACGTATTGAAGTAGATACCTATGCTCAGGCGGGTACTAATTTGCTACAAGCGCAGGTAAGCGCTGAAATCAATCCGGGCAACAGCGGAGGACCTGCCATCAGTAACGGAAAAGTAGTCGGCATTGCATTTCAAGGCTACTCAATAGGGGATGGCTTAGGCTACATTATCCCTGCCCCGATCCTTAAACATTTATTAAAAGAAGCCTTAGATTTAGAAAATTACAAAGGTTTTCCTGATTTAAATTTCAAATATCAAGTACTTAAAAACGATAACCTCAGAGCGCATTTTGGCCTTGCAGAGAAAGAAACTGGCATCAGAGTCAAATCGGTTCCAAAATTATCAGCGGCTCGAGATATTTTAAAGCCAAATGATATTATCCTTGCCATTGATGGTCATAAAGTTAAAAATGATGGAACAATAGAAACAGATTTTAGCAAAAGATTAGATTTAAATTATCTAATCTCAAAAAATTTTATTGGTGAAACTATTACGCTTGATTTATTGCGCAACAATCAACGCATCTCAGTCGATATTGTTTTGCAGAATAGATTCCAAACAACCAAAAAAGTACAACATCGTTATGAAGAAGCACCCACTTATTTCTTTATATCCGGTATTGCACTATGCCCTCTCACTGATAACCTATTAGAAAGTCCAAATACAGATGAAAATTTAGTTAAATACGCAGCAAAAGAAAAAAGCAAACCTGGCCAAGAAATCATTATCATTAAATCTATTCTTGCTTGTGAACATAATCAAGGCTATGAGCGCTATGAAGAAGAGGTTATTAAAAAAATCAATGGAAAACGCATTTCTAATATGAGAGAGGCCATTGAAGCAACAGAATCTCATGCTGGAAGCAACCATCTCATTGAAACTCGCAGCGGCCATATGATTGCTGTGCCCAATCTCTCACAGCATGCGCATAAACGTATACTCAAAGATTTTGATATCCGTCAAGATCGCTCTAAAGATCTGAAGAAAGATCCTGTCTACAAGCCAGGCTGCCCTGAAGCCAAAGGCTTTCTTCCGGGCTTTAACCTAAGCAAAATAAAAGCAAAAGCTGCAAAAGCTCCAGCTGAAGATGAAACGCTCAAGCCTTCTCATTCACGTCATAAGAAACATATGTGTGCTTAACGCTATTTAAAAGGTGGACTTTTTAAAGTCCACCTTTCGCTTTCTAATTTATTTTTTTATATTTTATTTTTTGTTCTTTGGCTTGGGCTTAGTACCTACCTTAGCATCTGCATCAACTCTTTGCCCTTCTACATATTGATCTTCAGCTAACATTCTTCTTGCACGCAAAGAATAGAAAGGTGTCAGCGCTTTTCTCGTTTCAGAAAAGATGGGCTGCAGCACATCAAATTGGTCTGGCAAAATCAACCCATGCTGACTAAGTTTATGAAACAAGGGCTGAAACACTGTGCTTGTAAATTCAAAACGCCATGCTAGTTTCTGTTTACCAAAAAACTCTTTTACAGCGCCTAAAATCTGATATTGCTCAATATTAGGCATTATATCTTTTAAGATTTTATAAATCTTAAATTTGTTAACAGACAAATAGATCTTATTCTCCTGTCCCTGATATTCAATATCAACACAATGTTGGCGCGTCTTTTTGTGCTCTGCCTTGAGAATATATTTTGCATGCTCATCGGATAGAATGCGATCATTATATTTTCGTTGCAACTCCACAACTTCTGGCTTTACATTTTGAATCAAAGCATCCAATTTGCTATATCGAATCCCCACAAACTCAACAGGCGTAAAATCTTTATTTTCAGATAGTTTTGATTGATTATAAGCATCAATAGAAGCTTGTACTCTTTGGAGATTAACCAAGCTGTCATCCCACATCACAATGCATTCTGGAACCTTTTTTAAACAAGAAAACAAACACTCACCTTTATGTTGACCAGCAGATAAAATCATACCATTGTAAAAAATACCTTCTGGGCTTTGGCTTAACTTTTGATTTACGTCTTTGTATGAACCTTGATTGAAATTTATCCCGAATCGCGCAAGTTGTTCTACAGTTTCTTCTAATAAATAACTGCCACGACTCGTGAGCGCCAGAACGTCTATCCCAAGTGCCTGGATTTCTCGAATAGTCTCTGGTGTATCTTCTTCTACAACATAAATATCTTCTGGGTGAATCTTATTAACAATTGTTAAATAACTCGCCAAAGTCTTGTCTTTGGCTTGTTGAGCAGATAAGCCTTGCTTTATGAATTCATTAAAATCAAAAACAAACCACTGATCTGTACCCAGCGTATGCCTGTAACTGATAATGGTATTATCCACATCAAATAATGCAGCAACACTTTTACCTTTGCTGAGCCATTTCTCAATAAAATATTGCCCATCCTTAAAGCTAGCGCTTTCTAGGATTCGAGCATTCTCTGATTTAGATATAAGCGTTAATGGCATAGTAGACTCCTGATACTAAGGATAGAAGTACAACGAGGATTGCAAGATGACGCAAGCAACAACACATAAAGCATAAGCCATAAAGCTGCGCCGTTATGTTTTAGGCTAGGCGCTAAGCCTCGAGCAACCGGAATGTACAAAAAAGTACATGAGGATTGCGAGATGGCGCAAGCAACAACGCATAAAGCATAACGGCGCAGCTTTACCAGCGATGGAATGCAGGATGCCCCTCACTCACCGCCACAAATTTCCCTGTACAACTTGCACAGATTTTATTATCAAAGATCAGCTCTGCCACAACAATTGCAGAGTTTTCTGATATTTCTTGAAGTCTTGCAACTAATTGTAATTCTTTATCGCTAGGCGTAGGGCGCTTCAATGTGACATTAAAATAAGCGGTAACAGTGCAAGGTGGTTTATCTAAATTACTCTGCTTCATTAAATGATAGGCGGCAGTCCAATTAGAATGGCAATCGAGCAATGCACCAATAATTCCACCATTTAACATACCAGGAAAAGCTTCATGAAATGGCTGACCTTGCCATACTGCTACAACGCGCTCATCTTCAACATAGCTTTTTATTTGTAAACCTTTTGGATTTGATGGCCCACAGCCAAAACATGCATTATGCGGGGCAAACTGATCTTGCAAACTTTGAGAAGGAATAAACATAATTTTATTTTATGAAATACCGTGCGTTCAGAGATAAAACAGGGCAAATCCCTTGCCCTATCAACGAATCCTTGTGAATCTTTTGCATTCCCTTATGACTTGAAATATTAACAGATGAGTATAGTTTCACAAGGATAACAAATACTACGCACATAGTTTTTCATACAGTCTTTTGCTTTTATCTATTTGTATTTTAATATTTTTTATTTAAGAAACTCTGTATTTATCCATTCTGCCTAATGAACAAATAATAGATCTCCTACCGCCTTGTGAGATTATCCTCACAAGAGCAGAGGTCATTCTCTGAAAAAAGACTGATTTAAAACACAGAAGACGTTATAGCCCATCCAAACCAAAGCCATTTAACTTACAATTTTTATGTAAATGTTGTAGTGCTTTATTTTGAATTTGTCTTACTCGCTCTCGTGTGAGATTCAATTCTTTGCCAATCTCTGCAAGTGACATATGCTCATAGCCATGTATCCCAAAACGCTTTTCAAGGACTTCAAGCTCTTGCGCGGATAAATGTCTAAGCAATGTTTCAAGCAGGAGATGGTTATGATTTTGAGAAATAGTTTCAACGGGATCTAAGTTCTTTTCATCATATAAAAGATCCCACAATGGTGTTTGATTTGACTTTGCAAAAGAATCTAATGATATATCTTGTTGATCAAAATTTATCACTTTATCCGCAGACTCAAGACTCATATTTAAATATTCTGCTATTTCTTGAGGCGATTGCTGAGGTTTCTTTTGAAAAGCAATTTCATTTTTAAGCCTTAAAAATTTACTATATTTTTTAATAAAATAAATAGGTACTCGAATTAAACGTGTTTGATTCATCAATGCTCTTTCAATACTTTGTCTAATCCACCAGGTAGCATAACTTGCAAATCGTACACCTATTTCTATATTAAATTTATCAACTGCATATATAAGCCCCATATTGCCTTCTTCTATAAGATCACTCAAAGCTAATCCACGTCTTTGATACCTTCTTGCAATGCTAACAACCAATTTTAGGTGTGCATTAATCAGTATATCTTTAGCATTTTTATCACCTTGTTGAGCCTTTTTTATGATTTCTTTTTCTTGTTCTGCATTAAGCGCATTAATTTTTTTGATTTCTTTGATATATTTCTGAACCGACTGATCGTGAGCGTATATATTTTCAGCTTTCATACAGCACCTCATTCAAGCTAGCTACCCATTTGAAAGTCTTGAAACGCTAAAAGTTCCCTTACGATAATCTTCACACATTCGTTTTACCTAAAATGGGCACAATGTCGGGTAAGCCTCGAATCTTGGCAACTGAAGTGTATATAAAAATACATGAGGATAGAGAAGCTGCGAAAACAACATCCCTGAAAACCGATATGCGAAAACTATATTTTATATAAAAAACACACTGATTTTTTAAGCACAACTTTATAGCAATATCCTGCCTCTCTATTCAGAGCAACTACACTTGTATAAACTCTATTGCGCTTGCGGTTTATATTAATTATATTTATCAATTTATTTGCTTTACTACGTCTTTCTTGTTTAGCATTTGAGCACTCAGCAGATTATAATGAGAAGCTGTTTCAGATTAGCGTCTTTTATAAGTGAAGAAAGAGAACTTATTAATGTTTTCCAAAGATCTCATTATTGCGATTATCCCAACGCCCGATTCAACCAATATATTTATCCCTGAGCTTACTTATATTATAAGATCAAAGAAAGTGATGACCACACTTTCGACGCTAAATCCTACATTATATCGAGAGCTTACAAGCAAAGTACTAAAGCTCAAAGATGAAATGCATCCGACAGCCATACTCTCATGCTCTATCCATAGTGCAATAAATCTCTTAGAAAGAATTTATAAAACCTTATTGAAAGCAAAAATTGCATTACCACCTACCGTACATCCAAATGAATTAAATGATTGGTTAAAGACCAATAAAGCTGAAAACCTACCTTCACTGTCTCAATTTACCTACTCTTTATCCTTAAATGAAAATCATTTAGGATTTTTTGGTAGAAACTTACCTTGGATTGGCAGAATTATTTCGTATACCTTAATGACTGGTGCAACGCTGGCTACAGCAGCAACTATCTTCAAATGGGGCTGGGCTTATTCGCTTATTACACTCTTCGCCGGATGTCGGTTGATGACTAATTATCACGATATTATAAATGGTCCTGAAAACCGTATGCGGAAAATGGGAATTATGATTGATAGACATTTTTCTAATCCCTATCAAGGTATTGGAAGGTATTCTATCCCTAAGCTGATTGTCTATTTCCTTTCTTGCGGCATCATGATATGTTCGGCTTATTTAGCCTTTAGTTCAGCGGTATCCACCGTAGAAAGCATCTGTTTGGCAGATTATTTATCTTCATTTACCTTAAATACACTTTCCTATTTCTTTGCATGTACTGTGGCTTATTCGCATTTTGGAAGAATTTTCAACGCTGTTTTTGATAGCATTGCCTCAAAATTCAGAAAAATATTCAATTTGATTGAATCTCGCGAAGATGAGCGCTTGGATTTAGTAAAAGTCATTAAAAATTTTGACGACAAAACATCGAAAAAGGCAGAGGAAAATATCTTGCCTTGGGAAAACACATATTTACCATTTTCACAAACGAAGAAAAAAACTGAAAATTTCCCATTAAAATCAAGTCATCCAAAGACAAGTCATCTCAAGAAATCAGTGAAGGAACACAGACAATCCCCTCGATATTGCTAAAATATATCCTCATACCCTTACAAGTACATTGTAACATTATTTTTTATGCGCGAAGCGAATAAGATCCCACTTTGTAAAGGGGGGGCTGTGCGTAGCACCAGGGGGATTTATGCCACACATTAAAGTCAAAACAGCTAAATCCCTCTTGCGTAGCACGCTTTCTCCCTTTACAAAAGGGAGAAAACTGATTCGCTACGCTCATCGGGAATTCTAAACTAACCTTACAATCCACTAGACTAGATAAGAATATATTATTTAGCTGCTATTTTTAAATAACCAGAAGGATCAACCGGCTGACCATTTTTCCGAATCTGGAAATGTAATTTCACATGTGGACTGTCTGTTTTGCCCATTCTTGCAATGATCTTGCCTTGGGCAACATCATCCCCTTCATGAACAAGCAGTTCGTTATTATGTGCATAAGCAGATAAATATAGCTCATCATGTTTAATGATAATTAATTTACCATATCCTCTTAAACCTTCTCCGCTATAAACAACTTTACCTGCTTTTGTTGCATAGATGGGATCATTTAAATTGCCAGAAAAATCTATGCCTTTATTATACTCTTGCTCTTTCACCGAAAAGAGTTTCGTAACTTTAGCATTTGTTGGCCATTGCCATTGACTATTATTTTTCTGATTACTATTGACCGCCACTGCAGCAGGTTTTGCCGCTTGCTTTGCTGATTGGGCAGGCGCAACAGATGTAGACGTAGGCACTTTGGCTACATTAGTAGTATTCAGCGACTTCTGATCAATGGCGACCTGCTGAGGTTTATTAACAGGTCTAATATCAATAGACTGCTTGGCAATCGTTCTTGCCTCATGAACGGGCGCAGGGTGTTTCAGATAAATTTTTTGGCCTGGATAAATTGAAGCTTTTGAGCTTAAATAATTATTGCTCGCGATTTTATGGTAATCCAGATCATAAATCCACGCCACCGTGTATAAACTCTCGCCAGCCTTGACCGTATGGAATTCTGGGACACTTTCCGCTTTGATAGGAAGAGAATACACTGGTGCAGGATCAATGTTCTTCGAAGAATAGCAACCGATACTCAGCATTGCCAATATAGAAATTGGAATGAATTTTCTAAGATTTCTCCCCTTAGAACTTATCAACAAAAAAGAACTCGCCATGATATGTCGCGAAGAGCGACTGAATTTTTTAATTTTTAAAGACATAATAACCAATATAAATAATAAGACCTAATATAACGAAGCCCCAACCTATCCTATCGACATATTTCAACAATCTTTCTTCTAATGGCTTCCCTAAAGACTTAACAAGCCCTGCAACAAGAAAAAACCTACTGGCTCGCCCTATCATTGAGGCAATGACAAAGCTCCACAAAGGCATTTTTACTACACCTGCAGCAATGGTAAATAATTTATAGGGAATAGGCGTAATACTGCCTGCTACAGCTACAGCCAACCAACCATGACGCTCAAACCAAAGAACGACTTGTTGATATTTTGCCTCATATCCAAATTCTACAATGAATGAATGGTGGATCGTTTCAAATGCAAAATAACCAATTAAGTAGCCTAATATCCCCCCCATAACGGATGCAATGGTTGTAATGAGCGCATAATGCCAAGCACGAAGCGGTTTACCCAATACCATTGGAATTAACATTACATCAGGTGGTATAGGGAAAACAGAAGATTCAGCAAAACTCACCCCTACCAAATAGTAGGGCGCATATTGGTGCTTTGCCCAGCTCATAACTTTGCCATAAAGGTAACTAAACATGCAGCCCCCTTGACCTTATCCCTAAGGTTTCCGTTGCCATTATATAGTCTTCGCCCATGAATTTTACCCTCAAGAGGCACAATGTCGAGAGTGTTGTCTTCGCCATCTCGCAATCCTCATTTACTCATATGGAAATGAAGGTTGCTCGAGGCTCGATACCTACGAAAATTCATCTGCTGTGACTATATATACAAAACCAAAAAATAAAAAGACTATAAACTGAAGACCAAGCCATTCGACCAATTTACGATTTTATCCATCATTTCAAAGTCGGTTAAATCTACCTTTATCGGCGTAATAGAAACATAGCCTGATTTTATTGCATGAAAATCAGTTCCAGGTCCACCATCTTGTTCAACACCTGCAGGTCCTATCCAAAAAATTTGATTACCACGTGGATCTTGGCTAGGAACAATTTGTTCTGCAATATGTCTATACCCCAAGCGTGTTACTTTAAAACCCTTAATTTGCTCTAAAGGAAGATTGGGTACATTTACATTTAAGATGGTTTTTTTAGATAGTCCTCCCGCAATTGCTTTGGCAACAACTTGCTTAGCAATAACTGCGGCTGTTTCAAAATATTGTCGTTCACGATGATCACAAACCAGCGAAATGGCAATCGCAGGATAGCCCAAAAAACGCCCTTCCATTGCTGCCGCAACCGTACCAGAATACAATACATCGTCACCTAGATTAGCACCACAATTAATCCCCGAAACAATCATATCTGGATGGCTGTCCAGCCAACCTGTAATGGCTATGTGCACACTGTCTGTTGGTGTCCCCGTAACAGAATAAAAACCATTCGGTTGCTTAATGACTCGCAAAGGTTGATCCAAGGTTAAAGAATTACTTGCAGCACTTCTATCTCTATCTGGCGCAACAACAATAATATCAGCAAGTTCAGAAAGAGAGGTTGCTAGATGTGTAATACCGGGTGCATGCACGCCGTCATCATTACTGATTAAAATTTGCGTTTTGATATTTTCACTCACACTACTTCTCCATCAACGAATCATTCAGTAAGGTCACGACAGCAAAAACAACAATCGCCTCACGATGCCCTACTGCATCACACTGCTCATTGGTTTTAGCTTTGATATTTAGATTATCATAAGGAACTTGCAAATCAGTTGTTAAACACTCTCTCATTGCTGAGATATGAGGTGCTAATTTTGGTTTTTCTGCAATAATAGTAATGTCTATATTATTAATACGATAATCAAGCTGTGTTATTTTCTGCAAAACATTTTGCAATAAAATACGCGAATCTGCATTCTTATATTTTGGATCGGTGTCTGGAAAATGTTGACCAATATCTCCCAATGCAGCCGCACCTAATAAGGCATCAATAAGTGCATGAATAAGCACATCGCCATCAGAATGTGCGACAAAACTTTTTTCGTAGGGGATTTCAACACCGGCTAAAATAATTCCTGTTTTTTGTGCATTTGATTCCAGACGATGTATATCATAACCATGACCAATTCGAATCATGATAAGCATACCTCTTGACTGGTCAAAATAGCATTCGCCAATGCCAAATCTTTGGGGTAAGTTATTTTTAGATTAATATCTTGCGCTTCAATCAATTTAACGGGCAATCCAAATCGCTCAACTGCTTGTGCTTCATCCGTTATTATATATTTTCGCTCAAAACAATAAGCAAGACTCTTATAGAGCACATCATTTTTAAACATTTGTGGCGTCAATGCTTGCCACAATCTATCTCGGTTAACGGTATGCCCAATGATATTTTGCTCTTCGCAATGTTTAATCGTTCCAGCAAGCTTTTCCGCTAAAATACCACCAATATCATTGGTCTTTAACTGAGAAATTAAATTCAATAAATCACGTAGAGAAAGACAAGGTCTTGCGGCGTCATGTACCAAAATCCAATCATTCGCAGCAGTCATGGATTGCATGCTGTGCAATGCATTCCATACTGATTCTGCACGCGACTTACCCCCGATGACGGTTCGTAATTTTGATGTGTCTTTAGCATCATTTTGAGCATATATTTTTGAGAAATATTTATCTTCTGGATGCAACGCAACAACGACTTCAGTGATCCAGCTTTGAGCTAGAAAGAGATCAATCACATGCTCAAGCACTGTTTTTGACTGTAATCGTTCATATTGTTTAGGCAAAGCGCTATTTTGCAAGAATCGCTGCCCAATACCTGCGGCGGGTATAATGATGAAAAATTTATCACGCATTCAGTAAAAGTTACCTGTATTTTTACATCTAATTTTTTGATATGAGCGAAGCGAATAAATTTTCTCACTTTGTAAAGGGAGACGCTCGTACAGCGTAGCTGTCGAGTAGAGGGATTAGCGGATTGAACTTAAATCCTCAGCATCAATCCCCCTTGCGCACTTATTCAGTGCGCGTCCCCCTTCAAAAAGTGGGAGCTTTTATTCGCTTCGCGAATATTAAAAATTAACGTTTCAATTACTGCTCACTCCGTATAACGGAAGGCTAATTTTAATTAACATTCTGATAGAAGGTTTCCCCTTTCTGAATCATACCTAAATCTGTTCGCGCTCGTTCTTCTAAGGCACCCAGCTGATGTTTCAGATCTTGCACTTCTGCTTCGAGTGTTAAATTACGCTCTTTTAGCTTATCGACTTCTTTTTGCTTGATCTCAACTTGTTCGTTTAATGCTATCAAATTGGGAATCGATCCATCGCCAAAGAATAGTCGAATTTGCAATAATGCCAATAATATAATTAAAGCTATTGTTAGTCCTTTCACACTTTAACTTATTTTAATCAATTATTTATGCAGCCATTTTGTAAAAGAATGTTTACCAGCGTATACCGCATTAGATTGCTCATAAATACGCGTTAGCTGATTATATTTTACAATTCTATCTGTCCTTGCTGGCGCACCAGTTTTAATTTGCATTGCCCCCACACCCACAGAGAGATCAGCAATAAAGCTTTCTTCTGTTTCACCAGAACGATGCGAAATAATGGTTTGATAATGTGCATTTTTCGCAAGTGCAATTGTATCTAAGGTTTCTGTCAATGTGCCGATTTGATTTAATTTAATTAAAATCGCATTTGCAATGTGTTTTTCAATCCCTTGTTTTAAGCGTGTAGGATTGGTAACAAAGACATCGTCACCCACCAGCTGAATTTTAGCGCCTAAACGTTCTGTCATTTCTTGCCAGCCATTAAAGTCGCTTTCTTGCAATGCATCTTCAATGGATAAGATAGGATACGTTTGTGTCCAGCGCTCATACATATCAATCAGCTGTGTTGCACTGAGCTGTTTATTGTCTGAGGCAAGATAATATTTGTTATCATTAAACAATTCATTTGCAGCAACATCTAATGCCAAGAAAACATCTTTGCCTGCAACCAATCCAGCTCTTTCAATAGCAGCCATTATCTTATCAAGCGCTTCTTGATTTGAAGATAAATTAGGCGCAAAACCACCTTCATCACCCACACCCGTCATCAACTTGCCTTCACGTAATACAGATTTAAGTGCATGATAAATTTCAACGCCCATTTGCAAAGCTTGGTTCCAATTCTCCGCACCAACAGGCATTATCATAAATTCTTGCACATCAACATTATTATCTGCATGTGCGCCCCCATTGAGAATATTCATCATGGGCACAGGCATAGAGAGCTTGTTCGCACTGATCTCAGACAAATGTTGATACAGAGGTACTTGCTTTTGAAGTGCGCATGCCTTAGCAAAAGCCAAGGAAACAGCTAATATTGCATTTGCGCCTAATTTACTTTTATTGGGTGTACCATCTTGAGACAACAAGAAATGATCCAGTGCTACTTGATCATCAAATGATTTTCCAACAACACTGGGGGCAATAACTTTGCATACATTATGAACAGCCGTTTGTACGCCTTTGCCCATGTATCTTGTGTTGTCTTGATCACGTAATTCTAAGGCCTCATAGGTACCTGTAGAAGCACCACTGGGCACAGAAGCTAATGCTTTTGCGCCTGAATCTAAGCAAAGCTCAGCTTCAACCGTTGGAAATCCACGTGAATCCAATATTTCTCTGGCATGTAATGATTTGATATTAAACATCCTATCCCTCTCATGTAATTACGCAACGTCTAAGGCGTAATGATCCTTTTTAGTAACTTGATCTAATGCTTTTAAAGTTTCAAGCAATCTTGCCATTTTATGTAACGGCCATGAATTAGGCCCATCGCTTAATGCTTTTTCAGGATCAGGATGTGTTTCCATAAAAAGCCCAGCAATGCCAACCGCAATTGCCGCTTTTGCCAGCACAGGCACAAACTCTCTTTGCCCGCCTGAAGCCCCGCCAAGGCCACCTGGCAATTGAACAGAATGTGTTGCATCAAAAACAACTGCATCAGAAAAACTACGCATAATAGCTAATGATCGCATGTCAGACACGAGGTTATTGTAGCCAAAGCTGGCGCCTCGTTCACAGACCATAATCTTGTCATTACCTACAGCGCGCGCTTTTTCAACAACGTGCTTCATGTCATTGGGTGCTAAAAACTGCCCTTTTTTGATATTAACGGGTAAATTCTGCTTAGCAACATTTTGAATAAAATTAGTCTGCCTACATAAAAAGGCCGGTGTTTGCAAAACATCCACAACACTAGCCACTTCAGACAGAGGCGTATCTTCATGCACATCTGTAAGAACAGGGACTTTAATTTGTGTTTTCACTTTTTCTAAGATCTTAAGCCCTTGCTCTATACCAGGCCCTCTAAAACTACCATGCGAAGAGCGATTGGCTTTATCAAAGGATGATTTAAAAATAAAAGGAATGCCTAATTGCGCCGTTATCTCTTTTAAAATACCCGCAGTTTCTAATACCAATGTTTCTGATTCAATGACACAGGGCCCTGAAATCAGAAAAAACGGTTGATCCACGCCAATATTAAATCCACAAATATTCATAACAGACCCTATCTTTCATTTTCACATTCATATGTAATTACTACACTGCTTTTTTCTTTGTTTGCAAAGCGAAGATTTTTCTCCTCTCCCAAAATTGGGAGAGAAAAATAATTCGCTGCGCTCATATCACAAAACCAAGCCTGCTATAAATGCTCATGGTGTTCAATCGCAGCTTTGACAAAATCCATAAACAATGGATGCCCTTTACGTGGTGTAGAAGTAAACTCTGGATGGAATTGACAACCAACAAACCAAGGATGATCTTTTAACTCAATCATCTCAACCAAATTACCGTCTTGTGAACAACCAGAAACAATTAAGCCTTGAGCGGTTAATTGATTAATGAGTCTATTGTTTACTTCATAACGATGACGATGACGTTCGATAATGCCTTCTTTTTGGTAACTTTCGTAGGCTTTCGTTCCCATGGTTAATCGACAATACTGACCACCTAAACGCATCGTACCCCCAAGATCAGAAGCTACATCTCGTTTTTCTGTGCTACCCGAAGCATCCGTCCATTCGGTAATAAGACCAACAACAGGATATGCTGTATGAAGATCAAATTCTGTACTATTAGCAGTCGGCATGTCTGCAACATGGCGAGCAAACTCAATGATAGCAACTTGCATACCTAAGCAAATGCCTAAATAAGGCACTTTATTTTCTCGAGCAAATTGTGCTGCTTTAATTTTGCCTTCAATACCTCTATTCCCAAATCCACCAGGAATTAAGATAGCATCGAGTGCTACAAGTGCCTCAGTACCATTTTTTTCTATATCTTCGGAATCAATATAATGGATATTTACTTTGGTTAAGGTATGAATACCAGCGTGAATTAAGGCTTCATTTAATGACTTATAGGCATCTACAAGATCAATATATTTTCCAACCAACCCAATGTTGACTTCTTTTTTAGGATGCTTCAAGCGATGTACAACTTCGTGCCAATCACTCAAATTAGTGGGCTTTGCCTGACTGGTTAAATTTAATTTTTCAATGACAATATCATCCAAGCCTTGCTTATGCAGTGCTTCAGGTATTTCATAAATTGATTTTAAATCAATGGAGCTGATAACAGCTTTTTCTTCAACATTGGTGAACAAAGCAATTTTCTTTTTGTCACTCTCGGGGATAGGCTGCTTAGAACGACAGATAATAATATCTGGCTGTATACCAATCGAACGCAATTCTTTTACAGAATGCTGCGTTGGCTTGGTTTTTATTTCACCTGTAGCAGACAGAAACGGCACCAAGGTAAGATGAATAAACAAAGTATTTTGCGCGCCCAATTCCATGCGAATTTGTCGAATGGCTTCTAAAAAAGGGAGTGATTCAATATCACCAACGGTCCCACCAATTTCAACCATAACAACGTCAGCACCATTGGCAGCATTGAAAATGCGCGATTTAATTTCATCCGTAATATGTGGAATGACTTGCACAGTGGCACCCAAATAGTCACCACGTCGTTCTTTGGCAATCACATCGGCATAAATGCTGCCAGTTGTAATATTGCTCTTACGCGACATTGTCGTTTGAACAAAACGTTCATAATGTCCCAAATCAAGATCGGTTTCTGCGCCATCTTCGGTCACATACACTTCACCGTGCTGGAAAGGACTCATGGTACCAGGATCAACGTTAATATAGGGATCTAGTTTTTGAAGGTTAACTGACAATCCTCTGGACTCAAGAATAGAAGCAAGTGATGCAGAAGCAATACCCTTGCCTAAGGAGGAAACAACACCCCCAGTAACGAATATATAGCGTGCCATCTAATACCTATGATTTACTGTAATTAAAAATTAAGAAAAATGATCTTTGGAATCAAAAAACCTTTTTTCAACGTGATTGAGAAGTTTGTGCTAGATGGGAGGTTATTCTAACAAAATATGAGTTACTACTCCAAAGATATTAGTCAAAATTTTGCTGAAAGGTGCTTAGTGGTACCAGGAAATATTAGTTGCGCGTTCTTTTCCGTCTATTTTTGATTTTAAGCTGATAAACTTACCCCAAAAACAAATGTTACTTAGGTTACTCATTTGTAAGCAATAAGCCTGCTTCATCCTCTGAGGTCACTCGATATTTGTTGGAAACACAATAATCCCCTACTGAAATCAATTGCCCTTCATGATAAAAAAGAGGCACGCTATCACGCTCCCATGGCGGGATTTTTAATGTTTGAAACAATTGCTTTAAACTCTGTGTATGATTCTTTCCCGCTAGTTGGCACCGCTCTCCCTCTTGGCGAAAAGTAACTGTCAATAAGGGATTCAAAGAGAAATGTTTCAAAGCCAAGCCCTTGCCTCGTGTTGTTATGGTTCGCCATATTTGCCCCTGCGGTAACTCTAAAGGCTTATCAAAATGCCAAGTCAACGGCTGCTGCACAACATGCTTAGAAGGCACGAACTGTTTATCTAATGTGGGGCTTAAAAATAATTTATTTTGATAACGTCTAATTTCGCCCCCCTTCCATTGTATCGTTGGGTTTTTATCCTGTGCAGCGGTGAAAATCTGCATCAAAATATCCATCAATTTTTTCTCTGTCGGTAAAGGAATATCTGCATTTTTAATCCATAAACGCAACAATGCTTTTCTTTTAGAGAACGTATGTTTAGCCAAGCCATTCAACTCAAGATGCATATGCTCATCTAATAGTTTCTGAAGATCAGAATACAAATATTCTTCTAAGAGCGTTTGAGATTCAAAGGCTAAACGTGCACATTTAGCAAGCTGGTGTGCGGCTGTTGGATTAACAGAATCAAGCACTGGCAACAAATTTTTTCGAATGAGATTTCGTTTAAATTGTAAATTAAGATTACTCTCGTCTTCTATCCATTTTAAATTAAAATGCGTTGCATATCTCATAATGCTTTTACGCGATACAGCCAGCATAGGGCGCAATAAAGTTCCTTGACCTAAACGGGAATGCATATGTATACCAGACAAACCTCTTAAGCCTGTACCTCGCAAAAGATTCAACAAAACAGTTTCTGCTTGATCTTCCTCACTGTGTGCGGTCAAGACAACATTACCTACTTCTAGTCGCTCTGTAAATGCTTGGTACCGTGCATTCCGTGCTAAAGCTTCCAGAGAATCACCCGCTTGTTTATGAAGCGCTAATTTAAATATTTCCAGTGGGATTTGTAGATCATTACAAACCATTTGACAATGCCTTGCCCAATCATCTGCAAATAAACTAAGTCCATGATGTGCATGATAGGCTTTTATCGAAAATGCATGTTGAGAAGAGAGCGCATGAAGCGCGTGCAATAAAACATGAGAATCCTTGCCTCCACTATATGCGACAATAAAAGTACGTTTATGTGGAAACTCGAGGCAAGGTAAAGCAGAAATGGCCTGAAGCAGAGTACTGTAAATTTCATTTACGCAATCATTCATAGTTACAGAGTTCATATTTTTAAAGCTGTTTCTTAGTCTAATGCCAGTCAGTTAAGTGCTGATGGAATATATTTCTTAGTAGCGCAAAGCGCCGTATACTCCCTTTGGAATCAAAGGGAGTCGCCGTCTGCGGCGGAGGGATTTTTAAAATAAAGATTTAAAAAAATCCATCTGCTCACTAAAGTGAGCCTCTTCCCTTGATTCCAAGGGAAGATAACCATTCACTTCGTTCATTTCCGAACTGGGATGACAAAAGTGGTTTTCCCCGGACACTACTGCCTGTCAACAGGAGCGGGTGGCTGAAAGCCGGGTGAGGTTAATACAAATTTAAAACAGCTCAATCGCAATGTTAAGAGTCAGCATATTTTAAATATCAGTACCAAGTACCATAATTTTCTTATACCGCTCTTCCATCAACTGCGCCAAAGGAACTCGTTTTAATTGCTTGAGGTTTTCTTGTAAATGTTTTTTTACAGACGCCGCTGTTTTAACAAGATCACGATGTGCACCACCTAAAGGCTCAGGAATAATGCCATCGATCAATCCAAGTTCAAGTAATTTATCTGCAGTAATACCCATCATTTCAGCAGCTTCACTTTTCTTATCCGCATTTCTAAAGAGAATAGAAGCACATCCTTCAGGTGAAATAGTTGCATAGTAGCTATACTGCAACATCAATACGCGGTCAGCAACACCAATACCTAAAGCACCACCAGAACACCCCTCTCCAATGACAATGGCAATGACGGGAGTCTTTAACTGCGACATAACGTAAAGATTACGTGCTATCGCCTCACTTTGGTTTCGTGCTTCAGCGCCAATACCTGGATAGGCACCTGGCGTATCTATTAATGTGATAACAGGCAACTCAAATTTTTCAGCTAATTCCATGAGTCGTTTAGCACGACGATATCCTTCTGGATGCATCATGCCAAAATTACGTTCGATTTTCTCTTTGGTGTCTCTACCCTTTTGTTGACCGATGACCATAACAGGCTCACCCTCAAAACGCGCGATACCACCCACAATCGCTTTATCATCAGAAAAAGCGCGATCCCCATGTAATTCATCAAAATCACTAAAAAGGTGCTCAATGTAATCGAGTGTGTAAGGTCTTTTAGGATGACGAGCTAGTTGAGCAACTTGCCATGCGGAGAGATTCTTAAATATTGATTTAGTTAAATCTCTACTTTTTGCCTCAAGACGAAGAATTTCTTCACTAATATTAATCTCAGAATCTGAGCCAACATGTCTTAATTCTTCGATCTTCTCTACTAATTCAGCAATTGGCTGTTCAAAATCCAGGTAGTTTTGATTCATTAAAGACCTCTTAAAAACGTGCAAATGACCACCTAATGCCCGGCAATCATACCATTCTGCAAGCAGTCCAACAAATTTTATAAAAAAAATAAAGCAAACGCTTGTAATTACTCTATACTTCTTGTGATACTGCTTATTGCAACATAGTTTTGTTTTTTAGATTTCGAGCTTAGATTCCTAAGAAACTCAACTTGTTCAATTCGCGTACTTGTTATTAACTGAAATAAACAAGATAATTGTTAGGAGTTATGTTTCATGAAACGGACGTCCATCAAAATTGGTCTTACATTGGCTGCTACAGCTGCAGCTTTATTCGCAACTGGTTGTACAACACTTTGCGGTGAATCTCAAGAAGCGTTAGTAAAATGTTCTAACGTTAACGCTTGCAAAGGTTCAAGTGAATGTGCAACACCTAGTAATTCTTGCAAAGGTCGTAATAGCTGCAAGAGTTCTGGCTGGGTTTACATGACAAAGAGCGAATGCTTAGCCAATGGTGGCTCAGTAAGAGACTAATGCCTAGGCATTATTTCTTTGCTCTGTTAGTTAATAAGGCAGCTTTGGCTGCCTTATTAATTTTTACTATCAATATATCCATATAAACAGTATTTATAAATCCTTGTAGTACGGAATGCGCATTGTGGAATCAAATACCAACACTTCCCATCCAAGTAGTACGCTCGATTATTTAGGTTTTGGTTTAGGGTTAAGAACAGATCACTACCATACAATTTTAGAAAGTAACCCACCTATTGATTGGTTTGAAGCACTCACTGAAAACTACCTTGTCCCTGGCGGCAAACCTTTATACTATCTTGATCAAATAAGCGAACGTTATCCCATGGTCATGCATGGTGTTTCGATGTCTATTGGAAGTAGTGATCCACTCAACTGGGACTATCTCAAACAAGTAAAAAATTTAGCGACTCGTATTGATGCAAAATGGATTTCTGATCACTTGTGCTGGACAGGCATCCATCATAAAAATATGCATGATTTATTACCTTTGCCTTATACCGAAGAAGCGCTTAACTACTTAAGTGAAAGAATCCGCACAGTACAAGATTTTTTAGGCAGACAACTACTTATCGAAAATGTTTCTAGCTATTTAACTTATTCTAATTCAGAAATGACAGAATGGGAATTTATTTCTCAACTCTGCACTCAAGCAGATTGCCTGCTGCTGTTGGATATCAATAATATTTATGTAAGCTCTTTTAATCATAAATTCGATCCTCTTACTTTTTTAGAGGCTATCCCCAAAGAGCGTGTCCAACAATTCCATCTTGCAGGACACACAAATAATGGCGATCATATTATTGATACGCATGATCACCCTATTATTGATCCTGTATGGGAATTATACGCAAAGGCGGTTGAACGATTTGGAAAAGTATCTACCATGATCGAACGAGATGATCATATTCCGCCACTTGCAGAATTGCTGTTAGAGCTTGAGCAGGCAAAGCAGATTGCTAGAAACTGTCTCAAAAATAGTGATTTTTCGTTCAACCAAGGCGCAGATTCTTTGAGCAGCGTAGTTTACATATAGACGTAAATGAGCAGCGCAAAAGAAGCTGCCACGAAGGTTCAATGAAAAATAGCATTCTTAAGACAGATTCTAATGATATTTTTAAAGTTATATAAAATATGTCAAAATTAATAGATATACAAAATGGCTTCCAAGGTTATCTTCTCACTGGCGAGATAGCGAGCATACTCCCCGCTATTATTGAAGATGATTTACCCAAAGAGAAAAGACTAAACATCTATTTTGATGCGTATCGACTTCGATTGCTCGACATCACTCAACAAGATTATTCAAAGACCCTTGTCTTGCTTGGAGAAGAACAATTTGAGCAGGCTTTTTTGGCCTATTTAAAAGCATATCCCTCAACACATTTTTCAGCTCGATATTTTGGCCAATATTTTAGTCAATTTTTAAAAGATTGCTCACCTTATTCAGAATATCCCGTATTTTCCGAAATGGCAGACTTTGAATGGGCACTCATGAGCACCTTGGATGCAGCAGATGCACCACTCATCACACAAACAGAATTAAATAATTTACCTGAGGATGCATGGTCAAACCTAAAGCTCAGCTTTCATCCCAGTGTGATATTGAGAAGTTATCAATGGGACACCCCTTTTCTTTGGAAATCCATAGAAAACAATGAAGCACCACGGAACCCAACCTTATTAAAAGAAGCTCAACATTGGCTGATTTGGAGAAAAGGACTGAGAAGTCTTTATCATTCAATTTCTCCTGCACAAGCGCTACTCTTTAACAGTATGAGCCAAGGATTATGCTTCTACGAATGTTTAGAAAAATTAAATGAAATAATGGAGGAGGCAGAAATACCCGCCTTTGCTATTTCAAATTTACAATTTTGGATACATTCAGAAATGGTGTCGGGGATAAGCTACACCATTGAAGATAGAAAATGATGGATTTTTTCAAATCTATATTTCAAAAATCCCTCCGCCGCAGACGGCGACTCCCTTTGATTCCAAAGGGAGCATACGGCGCTTTGCGCCACTGAGGAATAATTTATTCACAAACTATATGCCATCAAAGCCAGCTAAGGATTATTCCATATCAAAATCGTCTTGCGGATGAGAAGCCTCTTCTGATTCTGGCGCATCTTCATAAATATATCTTATTTCAGCAGGAATACATTCTATATGCTGAACCTCATTGTCTTTAATTTCTAAATATACTTTTTCACTTTTATTGCGCCAAACCCATTCATCACGCTGTATTGTTTCTGAATCAACAGGCTTACCAAGCTGATGTTCAACAGCAGCATATTCAGGCCAATTTGCTTTGAATTTAAAAAAATAGTCACAAGCTTTCTTATTTTTATTCTTTGCATCTTGGCATTGTTGATCAATTTCAACGGTTATCAACTGCCCTCTGTCATATTGCAAGGATAAAAAATTATCATCAATACGCCAAGTATATATAATTAAACTAATATCATTTTGTTCAAGTGGCTGCCCTAACAGCTTTACAGCTTCATCAATAGGAGCACCAATTGGGATCTGTGTAAATAAATCACATTGATTAGGCAGTGTCTCAACTTTATCCGCACGTTTTCCATTCTCATTATTTTGAACATCGGATGCTCCTGCATAGCAGGGTTGCATAGAAAAGTGCATGATAACAAAAGAAAAAACTGCAATTTTTACAGCTGGAATATTATCCATGCGCATAAGCCTTTTATTCATTAATAGGTAACAAGGATCTGTCTAAGTGTATATCGGCAATACACAATAAAAACTTGAAATAGAAAAACTAATCATTTGTACCCCCCCAGAACTTTAATTTACGATCTTTAGGTTGCTTTGCAGCCTCTTCTGCCTGCGCTTCTTTTGATTTTTGAGCTGATTCATCACGCTCTCTGTCTGGTATATCACGCTGTAATGCTCTTAAGGATTCACTTAGACTGGTTTTGTTGGTTTCGAAAGCTAAATCTGATAACGAAGATTGGGCAGATTCTCGAAGTGATTTAACAATCAATTTGCTTGGCTCACCTTTTTGACCTACCCCCATATTCATAGCATAAACCAAAAACTCACCGGCTTGATTCGTCTCAAACATCCACGTCACTTTTGTATGTGGCGGAATGGTCATGCTTTGTTGACTCATCCCAGAGACGCCTTGAAGATAATGCGTATAGACCGTCGAACCGAACTTCTCAAAAACAAAATTAATCGCATTATCAAAATCGTTTGATATGATTAACACGTAAGGACGTCCCAAAACCAACACAACATTTTCAGGCGAGAAATAAGGAGCGTGGCCACTACCAGACACTTTATAATCAATTAAAGTGGGATCGCTTGGCATCGCATGTGCCATCAATAAGTGGGTGGTAAATAGCATCAATACAGAAAGCTTTTTTATTATTTTTTTTATACTATTCATGTCAATATTCCTTTACAACATTTTAAAAACTCAAAGAGCGAAGTTTTTAATAAAGCCTCGCTTTTGATTTGTTCTGGGCGAGCGTAAAATCAAACTGGCTTCTTTTTCGGTTTGTCGGCTGGTTGCGTCAGATGATTATAATATTCTTTAAGTTCTTCAGGCGTTTCAATAACCTGTTCTTTACCTGCCTTGTCTACGAGTATCAGTCTATTCACTGTTACACCGACTTCTTGTAAGGCCAATAAAGTTCTATCCAGTGATTCTTTACTATAGGCTTTTAACTCAAAGAAAGGTTTTTCGCTCCGATGCTTTTCTTTGAAGGTATCCATAAAATCTTTTATAAAGGTTTTAACAGGTTCAAGCCCTGCCATTGTATTTGCAGCAAAGCGAAAATGCGTAACACCACCTGCAAATTTAAAGTCAATGGATTGATCTTTATCAATGCTCAAACTAATCGTACTATTTGCTTTGAATCTTTCTTTGGAGATTGTTTTTAATGCGCTAAATGACACTTCATCTTCACGTTTTTTAATTACATCAAAAAAGGCAAGTGCTAATTCATTTGCATCATCTGTTTGCTTTTGTTCTTCTTCACTCATCACAGGACTGTTTTTCATCATCAGCACCTTAAAAATATAACGTTGATTGAATTCTATACCAAGACCCAACAAGAGAACTACTGCTCTGCGCATTCAAGGGTATTTTATGACGCCATGTTATATAGCAAACTCATAAATGTCAAGATCCATGCCAAATGGTACAAAAACCATGCATATAAGATGGATGGATGCTAAGGAAAAGGAAAATGAGTAATTACACTAATTATTTGCCGTAAACGGGACGACTATTATTGTGTCGCCCCGAAAATACACTGCTCTATACAGCCATCCTTAAGCTGCTGCTTTGGGTAACTTGTTGCACCATATTAGACTGATTATCTACTGATATCCTGTTGAGTACTCTATGATTAATATGATTAAATTGATTCAAATACATTTGAGTTGCCTCTAAGACAGGTGATTGTTCAACAGGTTGAACAGAGCTATCTTTCTCCGTTGATTGTTTATTTTGCACTTCTTCAGCAGATAATGCAGTTGCTCTATGATAAACAAAGGTCGCTGCCTTACAAGATAGATAAGTCAATGCACCTGTGACTACACCCAACAATCCCATGCTAAGCCCAGCAGTAATGATTTCTACTAACGGTGCTTGGCTAATAGAAATGCCTACATTCATGAGCCCCCACCGTGTTAAATCCGCCAATCCCTCCACAGACAGAGCGTAAACTGCATAGCTAGCGCCCATTAAAAATGAAAGCTGCAATATGACTTGCTCTACTGTTTGGCTTATCCATTCAACGAGCGTTTTAGCAAGCTCTTTTACAAATACTTGAGCCATTTGTGCCATATAGATTGCAGCTTTTTTCGATGCTTGGCAGGCTAATTTTAGGCCATTAATGGTCTCTCGCATGAAACGAACAATATAGTTTGGAATATTTTTAATAAAATTCAGCGTTTCTATCAAAGCATAGAGTGTGGCATTCTTGAGAGCATTTATCGCGCCCCTAACAAAGGCTGACAGATAGCTGGGGATTTTTTTGATAAAATCAAGTACTTGCTTGACACAGTCAATTGCAGCCTTTTTGATATCACGACACAATTGCTTTAACGCATTAAAAGCATCTTTAACAAAAGTAGATATATAATTTGGAATATTCTTAATAAAATTAAAGATTGCTTTTACAAGATATACTGTTGATTTTCTAATATCATTCCACAGCTGCTGCAAAGCATTCAATGCATTTTTAATAAAGCCAAATACAGCATTAGGAATATTTTTAATTAGTTTAATTGCGTCTTTAATAAAAACAGACAGATAATGTGGGATCTTTTTAATAAAACCAAGCACTTCTTTTACAAAATGGAGTGCAGCTTTCTTTGTATGCTTCCATAATTCCTGCATATCATTCATCATCTCTTTAATGAAAGTAGATAAATAATGCGGAATCTTTCTTACGAATTCATAGCCCTTGTTAAAACCGTGCACGCACAAGTTTTTTGCTGCTATTAACAAGCTTAAAACATAAGCCGGTAAGGACAAAATGTAATGATAAAACTTAAGGCTGTATTCTTTTATCAGTTTTCCACTATACACTAAAGCACTGATGCTTTTATTGAACAATTTTGCTGTGTATGCCGGTATATTCTGAATGAACTGAAATGCGGTCTTCAAACCTTGATGAATTGTATTTTTAGAAACTTTAACAAAGAACTCTATTTTGTGGAGACCATAATGAATGCTCTCTTTAATGGCTTCTTTAAACTGAGCACCTTTATCCAGGGTAAAATTTATGGATGCCTTTATTAATCCCTGAAAATATAAAACATTTTGCTGAATTTTCTCAAAAATACTCATTTCAACCTCTTAATGAACCAGTGATTTACAACCCTTTTTTTAGAAGTCAAGCAACTTAATATTGGGTTGGAAAGCCGAATTATATCATGGCTTACTTAAGTATCAATGTGATATTAATGATGAATTTTCAGTTTTTTGCAGAAAAAATAATAACTTTTATATAATTATCTCTAATAAACAACCTCAACAGCATCAATCTCCTTCACCTTGGCTTTTAACTCAGAAACAATCTCTGTTGAATAAGCGATATTCCAACGCTCATTAAACTTCAAAGATCCATTTGCGGTTAGTTTTTGAAATTCCAAGACAATAGAACAAGTGCCTCTTTCTTTTTGTTCTAAGAGTTTTTTTAACAGTGCAATGCTATTTAAATTAAATTTATTCTCATGCACAGTAATTTTTAAATATTTCGCTTTTCTGGCTCTTAACTCATCCATTGTAAAAATAGATTGTGCTCTAATTTTCTGAGCTTGACGAAATCTATCAAAGCCGATCTCTGCTTCAATGATAATAAGATTATCTTTAACAACTACATCTCTTTTGGATTGATAAAGATCTGAAAATAATGCAATCTCAGTCCGTGCACTTTGATCATCCAAAGTAACAAAAGCCATACGATCGCCTTTTTTTGTTTGCAGTGTGCGCACCTGCATGACCAATCCAGCAATATATTTTTTCTGATCTTTTTGTGATGTCATCACCGATCTCAAAGTGACTACGCCAAACTGTGAGAGTTCATGCGCAACTACTTCAATGGGATGCCCCGAGAAATATAAGCCCAAAGCATCTTTTTCAAATTGCAATCGTTTAGCAACAGACCAAAGATAATCTGGATTTTTTGTATAATGTGCTTTTATTGATACTTCATTAGAAAATAGCTGATCAGAAAATAAATCTATCTGCCCTGTCATTGTGTCTTTTTTCGTGTTTTCTGCTTCTTTAATGGCATCATTTAAATTGCCCAATAAAGTACCTCTGTCTTCTCCTAAGCAATCAAAAGCACCTGCTTTAATCAAAGGCTCCAGCACTCTTCGAGTTACTTTCTTAAGATCAACGCGCTGACAAAACTCAAATAAATCTTTAAATGGGCCATTATTTCTAACATCAATAATATTTCGTATCGCGCTCTCACCCGCGCCCTTGATTGCACCTAAACCATATAATATTTCTTGATTGTTGCCCACGGTAAAAAAATAATTACAAATATTAATATTAGGCGGGATAACTTTTAATTTAGCATCTCTACATTCATCAATAAATTTTACAATTTTATCTGTGTGGTTCAAATCTGCAGAAAGTACAGCTGCCATATAGCAAGCTGGAAAATGCGCTTTCAACCAGGCTGTCTGATAAGCAACAAGCGCATAGGCGGCTGAGTGTGACTTATTAAAACCATAGCCTGCGAATTTTTCCATTAAGTCAAAGATTGACTCTGCCAGTGCTTTATCAACCTCACGTTCGACAGAGCCTGTCACAAAGTCCGCACGCTGCTTTGCCATCTCTTCAGGCTTTTTCTTACCCATAGCGCGTCTTAGCAAATCTGCTTGCCCTAAGCTATAGCCGGCAAGTACCTGAGCAATCTGCATTACCTGCTCTTGATACAAAATTACGCCATAAGTAGGCTTCAAAATAGGTGCAATTTTCTCATGCGGATAGACAACCTCAGCTCTACCATGTTTTCGATTGATAAAATCATCCACCATCCCAGATTGCAATGGACCAGGTCGAAACAGCGCAACTAATGCAATAATTTCTTCAAACTGATCGGGACTCAAACGCTTAATCAGTTCTTTCATACCATGAGATTCTAACTGAAAGACAGCGGTCGTTTGGCATTTTTTAAGTAATTTGAAAGTAGTAGGATCATCTATCTTAATATGATTAATATCGATAGGCGTCTTATTACTTTTCTCAAGTATTTTATTTACGTTTTTAACAGCCCAATGAATAATAGTAAGTGTGCGCAAGCCCAAAAAGTCAAATTTTACCAAACCAACGGTTTCAGCATCATCTTTATCAAACTGCGTTACCGTTTGTTCACTGCCTTCTTCACAATAAAGTGGCGCAAAATCAGACAGGGCAGAAGGTGCAATTACAACCCCCCCTGCATGCTTACCCACATTTCGGATAATACCTTCTAATTTTTTTGCTAAATCGATTAAAATTTTGACTTCTTCATCGGTATCATATTTAGCTTGCAAAGCTTCTTCTTGCGCTAAAGCTTTATCGAGGGTTATCCCAAGCTCAAAAGGTATCAACTTGGCAATTTGGTCAACAAAGCCATAAGGATGCCCAAGTACTCTTCCAACGTCTCTGACAACGGCTTTTGCAGCCATTGTACCGAAAGTGGAAATCTGAGAAACGCTGTCTCTTCCATAACGTTCTGCAACATACTCAATGACATTGTCACGCTTATCCATGCAGAAATCGACGTCAAAGTCAGGCATGGATACCCGCTCAGGATTTAAGAATCGCTCAAAGAGCAATTCATAATCAATCGGATCAATATCTGTAATTAAAAGCGCATAAGCGACAAGCGATCCTGCACCACTACCACGGCCTGGCCCAACGGGTATATCATGTGCTTTTGCCCATTGAATAAAGTCAGCAACGATCAAAAAGTATCCAGGAAAGCCCATTTTATTAATAACGGCCAGCTCAACTTTTAAACGCTCTTCATAATCTTGCTTGATTTTTATTTGCTCTTCTTCTGAATACTTTTGTAAGAGAAATTTATGCTTAAGCCGCTGTTCTAAGCCTTTAAAAGATTCTTTTTCAATGAAACTTTCTTCTGTTTCACCTTCTGGCACAGGGAAATTAGGTAAAGCCGGCGCCCCTAGCTCTAAGAAAAATGCGCAACGTTTTGCTATTTGAACAGTATTTTCAATACTAGAGGGTAAATCATGAAATAAATCAGCCATTTCTTTAGGCGATTTAAAGTATTGTTCTTTGCTGAAACTTAGCCTATTTTGCTGCTCTAGTGTTGCACCCTCTTGAATACAAATACGTGCTTCATGTGCTTCATGTTCTGTGGGTGAAATAAAAACAACATCATTCAACGCTACAATAGGTAAAGTATATTTCTGCAAAACTGAGATAATTTTGTTTTCAAGAGCAGGATTATGATTATAGCGTGTTAATCCACAATAGAATCTATCCCCAAACCATTCTTGCCAGGTCTGAATGCATTTTTCAGCAGTTTCAATTTTATCCAAAGCAATTAACTGCGCGATATCGCTCTCATATCCTTTAGAAATAGCAATCAAGCCTTCATTAAAATTCTTTATCCATTTATATTTAGCCAACGGAAGCTTTAGACGTTTACCCTCTTTGTAGCACGCTGTAATTAGTTTTGTTAAATTTAGATAACCTATTTTATTTTGACACAGCAAAATAATTTTACTGCTTGCAATATGTTCTAAATGAGATTCCAACCAAATTTCTGCCCCAATAATGGGCTGAATGCCTTTTGAAATCGCTTTTTTGAAAAATTTAACAGTTGCAAATAAATTACACAGATCGGTAATACATAAGGCAGGGATCTCTTGATCAACGGCTGTTTCGCATAAATCATCAAGGCGCACAATACTATCGAATATAGAATATTCCGAATGAACGCTTAAATGGATGAATTTATGATTGCTCATATTGTTTAATCATATCTCGAATCGGTGCAAATGACTTTCTATGAATAATGCAGGGACCATGTTTTTGGATCGCCACACAGTGTATTTTAGTTGGATAGCCTTTATTGGCTTTTAATCCATACTTCGGATACTTTTGATCTAATTCTAACATGAGGCGATCTCTTGTCACCTTCGCAATAATCGATGCCGCGCTAATAGAGGGTATTGTGAGATCACCACCAACAATGGCTTCACAATCTAATTGTATTTTCGGGCACATATTACCATCGACTAATACTTTATTAGGCGTGATACTTAAAGCTTCAATGGCACGCTTCATTGCCAACAAACTTGCTTGAAGAATATTGATCTCATCAATTTCTTCTACAGAGGCCTCTGCTACTGTCCACGCAACCGCTTGTTCTTTAATAGCATCAAAGAGCCATTCTCTTTTCTTTTCACTCAGCTTTTTAGAGTCTGTTAAGCCTGGTAAATCATAACTTGCTGGTAATATAACGGCTGCCGCCATTACAGGTCCTGCCAATGGCCCTCTGCCCACCTCATCGCAACCTGCTATTATCATTGTTATTTCCTGTTATTTTGCTTTTTATGCTCGTTCGCAAGGCGAACATTTTCTCACTTTGTAAAGGGAGACGCTCGTTCAGCGTAGCTGTACGAGCAGAGGGATTTAGCTTTTTGAACTTTGCCCTCAGCATAAATCCCCCTCGCGCACTTGTCAGTGCGCCTCCCCCTTCAAAAAGTGGGATCCTGATTCGCAATGCTCATCGATAAGTATGCCCACCCTTACAACACAAGATGTGTGCGTCTCATCCTATAAATAGAAGAAGGAAAGTGTCATATCTTACTTTTATTCAGATTCTTGTGAGATAAATTTTAAAATAGCTTCTGCTGCTTTATCTCCGGCATCGCATTTTAAGGTTTTATGAATTTTTTCAAATTCAGTTAAAAGACCCTCATGTGCATTTGGATTTTCTAAAAACTCTAATAATACTTTGCCCATTGCTTCAGGCTGCACAGCATCTTGCAAAAATTCTGGCACTAAGATTTTATCAGCAATAATATTCGGCAAAGCCATATATCTTGCTTTCACTAATCGTTTTGCAATTTGATAGGTAAACCCAGACATTCTATAAGCAACAACACAAGGGCGTTTTATCAATGCTGCTTGCAAAGCAGCCGTACCAGAAGCAAGCAAGATGGCGTCACTGGCCTGCATTGCCGTTATCGACTGTTCTAGAACTAAATGAACATCTTGTAAATCTGGGAAGGACTGCAAGATCTCTTTAACCTGATTGAACCTTGCTTCATTTACACAAGGCACTATAAATTTTAAATTTGGTGCTTTCTGCTTTAACCATTTTGCAGTTAGAAAAAAATCATTTGCCAAATATCTCAGCTCTGCGTCTCTACTACCAGGCATAAGCGCAAGCCATTGTGCCTCTGGATCAAGATTAAGTGCTGCTCTTGCTTTAAGCTTATCCGAAGTCATATCAATGCTATCTGCTATTGGATGTCCTATATAACAAGCGGGCACTCTATGTCTATCGTAAATTTCCTTCTCAAAGGGAAAAATCAATAACATCAAATCAACCGCTTTTTTAATACCATGTATTCGATTAGCGCGCCAAGCCCAAATGGTAGGACTTACCAAATGCACAGTTTTGATTTTTTTATTCTTAAGCGTTTTTTCAAGACGTAAATTAAAATCAGGAGCATCAATACCAATAAAACATGCGGGTGGTTCTTTCTTGAAATGAGAAATAATATTTTTTTTTAAGCGGAGAATTTGCGGAAGTTTTTTTAAAGGCTCTATCAACCCCATCACCGAAAGCGTTTCGATTTGACCAATAGATTCCATGCCTTCTTTTTGCATGAGCGTGCCCCCCACGCCGACGAAACGAACGGAAGGACAACGTACTTTAAGTGAACGCATAATGCTTTGCCCCAGAATATCACCTGAAGCTTCACCAGCAACAATACCAATCACTGTTTGCTTATTCATCGCAAGCAATCGTCATTCAACGAGTAAAACCGCGCGTTGAACCTTTAATCATATCGAGCATTAATCCAAGTTTAGGGCACTCTGACAACATGCTTTCTACTTGGTGCATAGCTTCTTCTAAAGATAAACCTTCTCTAAAAACAGCTTTATAAGCACGCTTTAGGGTTGTTATCTCATCAGCAGAAAAGCCATTACGTTTTAAGCCTTCTGCATTTAAACCATAACTCTGTGCGGGATGGCCAGATACAGTAACAAATGGTAACACGTCTTTGACGATAATACTTCCACCTGCACTAAAGCTATAAGAACCAATTTGACAGAATTGATGAACACCAACAAAACCACCTAAATTTGCAAAATCATCAACGGTTACATGTCCTGCTAAAGAAGCATTGTTTGAAAATACAATATTATTGCCTACGATGCAGTCATGGGCGACATGCACATAAGCCATCAATAAGTTATTGTTTCCAATTTTTGTCTTACCACCACCTGACACAGTGCCACGCGATATGGTTGTGCATTCTCTGAAGACATTATTGTCACCAATTTCCAAGGTAGTTGGTTCGCCATGATATTTTTTATCTTGTGGCTCTTCACCAATAGAAGCAAATTGAAAAACTTTATTATTTTTGCCCATTTTAGTTGGACCATTAATGACAGCGCTTGGACCAATCCAACAATCATCACCAATTTCAACATCAGGCCCTATGACACTAAAAGGACCAACATGAACATTTTTACCTAATTTTGCAGAGGGATCGATATGAGCTTTATCAGAAATCACGAACTTACTTTCCTCATGGCACTTAAAATATCTAGGGAACACACAACATTACCATTAACACTGGCTTCTCCATGCACTTTCCAAAAACTGCCTTTGGTGTTTAAAATCTCAACGTTTAAAACTAATTGATCACCCGGCAACACAATTTGCTTAAACTTTACATTATCCATTGATGCTAAATAGCATAAGTGATCTTTAGGACTATTTTTGGTAATTAAATACGCTAATATAGCGCCTGCTTGTGCAAGGGATTCAATAATAAGAACACCAGGCATCACAGGATTTTCTGGAAAATGGCCTGTAAAACAAGGCTCGTTTACAGTAATATTTTTAATAGCCGTTAATTTGTTCTCGGTATAGCCTAAGACACGATCCACTAACAAGAATGGATACCGATGTGGCAAATAATTTATAATGTCTTGTATATAGATAGTGTTGTTCTCACCTTCTAACACCACAGCTTAGGCCCCCTTTTCAGATTGCAATTGTAACTCTACTTGAGCCAAACGATTTGCAATTTTATCCAATTGATGAAATCTTACGAGATTCTTTTTCCAAGTTCGCATATCTGTAACCGTCAATCCAGATGCATAAGCACCTGATTCAGTAATCGACTTACCAACATTTGACATCCAACAATGCTAACTTGATTTGTAATATTAATATGGCCATTAAT
>JBFWLB010000003.1:0-121878 GCA_050252335.1 Candidatus Berkiella sp.
GAATCCATTTACACTAAAAGATGAAATTGAAAGAAAATTATCAATTATTTTTAAGAACGTTAAGGTTACCTCTAATGTGAGGCATCGATTATAAGCAAAAGTTACCTTTAGCCATGAGGCAACACGAGAAGGTAAAGAAAGCTTAAAGAGTGATAATACAGGGGGGGTATATGAATACAGAGGACATTTTGGCTTTGCTGCCACATAATTAATTATTGCAAAACAGACATTTTATGTCAGCTTATTTACCCACACTGAAGAACAGGTTTGCGGTTACACTGCTAAACAGCCTAAAATGTAGCATCTCATTAAAAAATAGAAGGTTAACTAAATATTTATGGCCTCTCAATCTAGCAGCGGAACAGTAAGAAGTGTATGGAGTTCTCGTTTGGCTTTTATTTTAGTCAGCGCAGGTGCTGCAGTTGGACTTGGCAATATTTGGCGATTCCCCTATATGGCGGGTGAGAACGGTGGCGGTGTATTTGTTTTAACCTATATTCTATTCTTATTTGCAATTGGCACCCCAGCCATGATTGCAGAGCTTATGATTGGGCGTCGCGGACAAAAAAATCCCGTGGATACCTTAGAAACACTGGCACATGAGTCGAACGAATCTCGTAACTGGAAGTACTTAGGTTGGTTAGGCGCCTTAACACTGGTGATGGTATTAAGCTTCTACAGTGTTATCTCAGGTTTTGCCATTGGCTATCTCAATTACGCTATACAAGGCACCTTTAACAACGCCAGTCCTGATGCCATTTCTGCTTTGTGGGTCAATCTAATGAATCAGCCTATATTACTGATCGGCTGGCACACCATTTTTATGGTACTCACCATGGGTGTAGTCGCGCTGGGCGTTAATCAAGGCATTGAGAAATCATCGCGCTGGATGATGCCCGCCTTATTCATTATCCTTATTGTATTAGTGATCTATGCTGCCATCATTGGCAACTTCAAAGAAGCGCTTGGCTTTTTATTTTCTTTCAAAATACAAGATTTTACACCTATGGCCATTGTCGGCGCTTTAGGACAATCCTTTTTCTCTCTGGCAACAGGTGCTGGCGCTATTCTTATTTATGGCTCTTATTTATCTAAAAGTACTAATATGTTTAGTACCGTATTTATCATTGCAATATTAGATTTATTGGTTGCCATATTATCTGGTTTAGCTATTTTCCCAATTGTATTTGCGCATGGCTTATCTCCTGCTGATGGCCCAAGCCTAATGTTCAAAGTATTGCCTATTGCTTTTAGCAATATGCCAGGTGCTCAATTTGTTGGTATCTGCTTTTTCTTATTACTTATTTTTGCCGCATGGACCTCCTCCATTTCTATGGGAGAGCCATTGGTTTCACTGATTGTTGAAAAAACAAAAATAAAGAGAACTCAAGCCTCTATTTATGTGGGTCTATTGGCGTGGGGATTTGGTATTATCAGCGCCCTTTCTTTTAGTATTTGGCGTGGTGTTGAAATATTTGAATGGCGCCTTTTCGAAGTGTTGCTTGGCATTCCAACCAATATTTTATTGCCGATTGGCGCATTATTATTCTGCATTTTTGCCGGCTGGGTCATGAAAGAAAAGCATGTAGAAGAAGAGCTTAATTGTTCTTCACCCGCACTTTATTTTGCGTGGCGCTTTGCAATTCGATATCTATGCCCCTTGTGTATTTTAATCATTCTAATTACAACACTTGTGTAATATAGAGAGAAAATGATATGGCAAAAAAATATAATAAATTCATGCCAACCCTCTTGATTCTATGTGCTTTGTTAAACACAGCACAACTAAATGCTAGCTCAGCCACTCATTCTTATGGCTTTGTAGAATTGCACGCTCAAAATCAAGACGCATTAGAGCATTCGGGGATGATCAATATTGAAAAATCCACCTTAAGTCAAACAACGACCATCAATGGATTTGTCGCCGCAAAACATTCAACTTTTGAACATCTAACTGTCAATGGTGATGCGGATTTAGATCAAGTCACTGTCACAGGAAAAACCATTATTCATGGCAAGATAAACACCGATGACTCTACCTTTGAAGATATTATCTCTATCCATGGACAAGTGAGCGCAGAGGACAGCCAGTTTAAAAAAGAAATTACTATCTATGGTAACCATTCTGAATTTGAAAACTGTAGCTTAACAGATATTTTGATTGAAAAAATATCTGATCAAAAAACCTTACATTTATACTTAGAAGAAACCAGCATTTCAGGCAATGTGACTTTTTTAAGCCCTGGGGTTATTCACATGGATAAAGAATCAAAGATCGCGGGTAAAGTGACAGGTGCAACCATACAAAAAGCTTAAAAGTCTTCGCATATGAAACGACACCATTCTCCCAATTTGACTGATTCTTTACAAATGAGCGTAGTGAATGATTTTTCCCTCTGCCAAAATTGGCAGAGGGAAAAATGTTCGCTTTGCGAACGAAGAAAAAAATAATTTATCTAGGTCGAATTTTTACACTTAAGCTTTCACTCAATGAAACTTCTGACACAGACACTTCTAAATCTGCACTTTCTTTCTTATCTTCAAAATCATCATCACTCCAATTTTCCTCATCATCAGATTTTGGAGAACCAGAGGCTCTGGCTCTTTGCTTTTCAATAAATTTATCAACCCATCCATCATTACTATTTGATGAAGAAGCAGACATACTTGTTTCTGCAGAATCTGAATCAAGTGTTGCAGCTTGGCGAGAAAGTTGATCTGCATCTTTATTACTCTTAATCTGTAATGTGCGCATATTCTTTACAAGCACTTCAAAATCTTGTCCATTTCTTTTACGAGCTTTCTCAGCTGATTGTTCTAGGACAGATTTTAAATACTCTCCTCTTGGACCTATAGGCTTTGCTTTCTTGTTCTCAAGTATTTCTTGCTCTATGACTTGTTCTACCGACATCGCAGGTTCCGAACTTTGAGCTTGTGTCCTTTTCTGTTTACGCTTCTCTTTAAAGGCCTGTGCCTGGCTTAGCAGCTGATTATTATCAATAGAACAAGCTGCTTTAGCGGCAGTTCTCACTCCAACTGTAGCCTGTTGTGAAGAAGACGACGAACATGTTGCTTTCCAAAGTGGCAATACAGGTGGCGGAGGAGGTGGTGGTTCAGGAACTTTATTATTTGTTTTAACTGAAATAGAAGTTATCACATCCACTTGTACATCATTCAAAGCATGGTAACTTGGGGCAGATGAAGAACTTGCCGTATGAAGCACCTCACCACCAGGCAATCCCATCTGTTGTTGCTCAAGTACTTTTTGCTTATCCAACCATAAATTCTGATAAGAGGAAAAAATCATATACAAATATTTGGTTTCTAAAGGCTGTGCAGCAAGTGTGTCAAATTTAGATCTAATTTCCGCGCACAATCTCATCTGCACTGTGTAATTATAAAGATTACCTTCATGTGAATATAATTCAGCAAGCATGTCTCTTAATAACGCTTCAAATGCTTTATAATCAGATTCTCTCTCAAATTTATTTTCACACCATTTTTGCAAATGCATCATGTTCTCAATTGAGCTTGCGGGCAAAACTTCTCGAAACTCTGAATTTTGTAAATAATATTCTAATATTTCTTTGGCGCCCAAAACTCTTTGCAAAACAAGTGCTAACTTGTCCCAACGGTTTTGATATTTTTTTAATTCGGTATCAAATATAGATTCATTTGATAAAAACGGATTGGTTTTAACATGTTCATTAATTGCAAGCGCTGATCTATCCGATGATTCAATAGATTCTGCATATGTCGCTGTAACAAGTCGAGAGACAAGTTCTATTTTTTGATTTGCTTTATCAATAGGTCCGCTAGCTGCCACGTTAATCCCTTACATGGTTGATAACAAGATGTTTGAAGGTATCGAACTCTATTAAGAATGTCAATCGAATAAAGAAACCTAATTCATTCCATTCATAAGACTTTCTAAATCCTAATGATAAAACTACTTTGCCTTACTCCAATCTGCATTTTCTTGTTCAGTCCACAAAGAGGGAAAATATATAATTTTTTGGTACTGTGGCGGCAAATAGCTTTGCCAATTCGCACCACCTACTCAATTATTTCAATTTTTTATAATTGATTCAGAATATGCTTTCATTCTTCTAAAACCTTTGACATGCTTCCTGTAATATTTTAACTAAGCAATCAATGTCATCATAGTCATTATATAATGGTACTGGTGCAATTCTAATCACATTGGGATTACGAAAATCAACAACGATACCTTGCTGTATAAGAAAAGCACAAATATCTTTAGCATTTTTATTTTTAAAAGCAATGGAAAGCTGACAACCTCGCTGCATGATATCTTCGGGCGTAACCAATTCAATGTCATTCTCAAAATTTTCTTTTAATGCCTTGCTCAAATAGGTCGTCAAATCTATGGATTGTGCTCTTAGAACCTTGAGCCCCCCCACTTGATTGATCAGCTCAAGCGTTGCCTTAAGCGGCACTAAAGAAAAGACGGCAGCATTACTCACTTGCCATCCCATTGCATTGGGATAAGGATCAAATGCTTCTTGCATTAGAAAACGCGAAGATAAATCATTTCCCCACCAGCCTTGCAATCTAAAATTTTTCTTATTAGTTGCATATTGCTCATGAACAAAACAACCTGCAACAGCACCAGGCCCTGAATTCATATATTTATAATGACACCAAACCGCAAAATCAATATTCCAGTTATGCAAAGACATGGGAATATTTCCTACCCCATGTGCAAAATCCCATCCAGCAATAATTTCTTTTTCTTTCAAAATTTTAGTCATTTCAGCAATAGGCAAAACTTGACCAGTGTAATATTGCACACCCGGAAGCAAAGAAAGCATAATGCTATCACCATGCTCTTCTAATACACGTACTAAATCTTCTGTATTAAATAGACCATTTTTAGATTTGACTTTGATTAAACTGTGCTTAGGATCGAAGCCATGCCACTGTATATGTGATTGAACTGCATATCGATCCGAGGGGAATGCACCCTCTTCAATAATAATTTTATGCTTATGCTGCGAAGGCTTGTAAAAACTTGCTAACATCAAGTGCAAATTAAGCGTTAAACTATTCATTGCAACAACTTCTGATTCTTTTGCTCCTACCAGTTCTGCAAGTGGCGCACATAATTGCTCAGTTAAGCCTACCCAAGGTTCTTCTCCTTGAAAATAACTTAAAGCTGCGCCCTCTTTCCATTTTGTTAGCTCTTTTTGAATGAAATCAAAAGTGCGCTTGGATTGCAATCCTAGAGAATGCCCACAAAAATAAGTGGCATTTTTTCCATTTATTTGCGGAATGTGAAATGCTTCTTTGGGTGTTCTAAATACTGATGCTGGCCTTGATGACATGAGCTATCCCTTTCTTTCTTTGCAAGCAAGATCTATTAGCAAAAATAATAAAAAAGTTCAACATCTTCTGCTTTTCAGGCAATACTTAGAATAGGAAGAATTTAGGTAACTACTTGCACCCTAAATATCATCAAGAAAGGGAGTGAGTCACTGGAAATTTAGTTAAAAGCCCCCACTGGATGTTCTGGTAATTCTGGAATAGGCGAGCGCTGATCAAGTTCCGGTATAGGGACAGCTGTGCTTGTTGCTGGTTTTCCAGAAACTTCCTTGGCTACTTTATCGCCAACATACTGCTCTGAATCTGCATTCAAGGTAGGTTTGGCAGGCAACTCTACATATTGAGGCCGCTGTCTACCTCTGAAATCATCGTTCCATTTACAAGCCGACAAAGGTAGTAATATAAATAAAATGAGTAACCATTTATAGTGATTCACAAAGATAGCTTCCTTATACTTTCTTAGTTAAGTGTAGCAGCTTTAAGAAAGATTTCTCCTCTTCCAAGTCATCAAACCATCTTTTTTCAAAAACCTAATGTGGGTGTCCTAGTAATTATGGCTGTCCTGTAAAAACTAACGTGGGTGTCCTGATTAGTTGACCTGATAGTTTGTTCATATTAGCCGCTAGATATAGGATAATAGACTTTAATATGTTTATAAGCTAATCAACTAATTTAATAATGATATCTGTAAAAGCGGTATTGCGCTGTAAACTGTTCCTTTTAATATTCAGTTTTCATACTATTGTATTAGCATCTCCAAATGTTTTGCTGATATCCAGTAATAGCCATTTTGCAATGGTGCACCGCATAGAAGCAGCGTTGTTTTCACAACCTTCCCCACGCCCCAATATTTCGCATCTTTTGGTGGATGAACTGCAAAATCCTGAACGTTTCCACACCTATCCAGAAGTCTCCTTGGTTGTTTGCTTTGGCGCAGAAGCTTTAGAAGCTGTTTTAAAACTCAATACAAAAAAACCTGTGCTCGCTATTTTGATCAGAAAAAACACATTCTACAATTTGCTCAGCATCTATCATCGAAAGGTTAATGATAGCCAATACCCTATTTCCGCGATTTATCTTGATCAATCACTACAAAGACAAATTAATTTAATCCAAACCATCTTTCCTGATATTGACTATAAAAGCTCTGTCGGCGTACTCTTTGGCCCCGGTAGCATCAATCAACAAGAAGAATTGCTGCAACTAGCTCAGACCCATCAACTACGTCTCAATACGATTTACGTCAATAATTTTGAAAATCCAGTTGCTGTGATGGATGCTTTTTTAGATGAGGTTCGCGTACTCTTAGCATTACCAGATAACCGTATATTTAACCCACACAGCGCAAGAGGTATTTTACTAGCAGCCTTTCATAAACACGTGCCGCTCATTGGTTATTCTCAAAGTTATGTCAAAAATGGCGCTTTAATATCACTCTTTTCCTCTACAAAACAGATTGCACAACAAACAGCGCAAGCAATTCTCACAATATTAGATCAAAATCAATTACCTGCGCCCCAGTATCCCAATGAATTTTCTATTGAAGTTAATTATCAAGTTGCTCGCTCGCTAAATATTAATATAGACAGTGAAACAGATTTACATCACAAACTCTTAACCAAAGAAAAAACAAATCCTCTAGTACTGATAAAGCAAGGAACTCAACGTGCGTGAATGGGGCATTAAAACACGGGTGCTATTTTTAACTTTAGTACCAACAATTACAATTTCAATCTTATTGAGTGCCTATTTCACAAGTACACGTTTGCAAGATTTAGAAAAAGCACTTAGAAATAGGGGTTATGCAATCTCATTACAGCTAGCCCCTGCCAGTGAATATGGTGTCTTCTCAGGAAATACACATACCTTACAAAGAATTGCGAATGACGCCCTCTCTGAACCAGAAGTCCGTTCTGTATCTATTTTTAACAAAGATGGACGGCTACTCGCACACTCAGGCCATGAACAAGAAACACCGATGAATATTCTCTCGGTTACCGATTTGTCGCATGGTATTACAATGGCAGATACAGGACACTCTCTACTTTTCACCATCCCTGTCACCATTCGTGATGTAATTGTTGAAGACTTTGCTTACGCAGATTCAGCCTATGTCCAAGCAGAGAATCATGACAATGTCTTAGGATGGATCAGTTTAGAGCTTGGACGAATGACAACCACTATACGACAATACCAAGTGCTCTTCGCTTGTAGTGTCATCTTGTTAATTGGTCTAGCCATCAGTGGTTTCTTTGCTTATCGCATGGGACGAGATGTGACAAGACCTATTTTACATATCGCACATGCCGTTGAAAAAATTAAAAATGGTAATTTAGATACGCGTGTTTATACAAATTCAAGGGGTGAACTTCGCCATTTAGAATCAGGTATTAATACCATGGCACAAGCCTTAAAAGCAGCACATGAAGAAATGCAGCAAAGTGTTGAGCAAGCTACTGCGGATCTACGTCAAACCCTTGAAACTATTGAAATCCAAAATATTGAATTGCAAATGGCTCGTAAAGAAGCAGAAACAGCCAGCCGAATCAAATCAGAGTTCCTCGCTAATATGAGTCATGAAATTAGAACACCGCTTAATGGTGTAATTGGATTTATTAATCTCCTAATAAAAACAAAACTAGACAATAGACAAAATGATCACGTGCATACCATTCAAAAATCTGCACTTAATTTGCTATCAATCATTAACGATATTCTCGATTTTTCTAAAATTGAAGCAGGAAAATTAAAACTAGAATACATCCCTTTTAATGTAAGAGAATGCGTTGAAGATGCAATCACACTCATGGCACCCAATGCACATGAAAAAGGCTTAGAACTCATCCCCATTATTTATCAAGATGTTCCTGAGAAAATTATTGGCGATCATCTAAGAGTAAAACAAATTCTAACAAACCTTCTTAATAATGCGATAAAGTTTACAACAGAAGGTGACGTTATTTTACGTGTCATGGTTGAGTCAGAAGAACCGCAAAATATCACATTGATGTTTAGAATATCTGACACAGGCATTGGTCTTGCTCCTGAAGAGCAGAAATTATTATTTAGGCCTTTTTCTCAAGCGGATGCCACAACTACACGTCAATTTGGTGGCACAGGTCTGGGTCTGGCTATTTCAAAACGCCTCGTAGAAGAAATGCAAGGTGAAATTAATGTTGAATCTTTACCTAATGAGGGAGCAACCTTTTGGTTTACTATTAAAGCACAACGCAATGAAAGCATTGAATTTCCCTTTAACCCACAACTTGAGGGTACGCATGTTTTACTCTATGACAAACACGAGAAAACACGTTTAAGCCTAAATCATATATTAAGTGCATGGGGCGTCCGTGTCACAGAAGTTGACGATCGCGATAAAATTGAAAAAACACTCCATCAATTTCATAATACAGCCAATAAAATACATATGGCCTTGATTGGCGTAAACCAACCTGATCCACAAAGTAATTTTATTGAAAATCTCATTAGAATTTCACGCGATAATTATGACTGCAAAGTAGGTGTTCTTGCCAATACAACAGATCAGAATATTTATGACGACATCCATAATTCAGGAGCTGCCATTTGCTTAGCAAAACCTGTCAGACGACAATATTTACATGATGCATTAGTGACAGCATTGATTGAAAAAAATAACATCATTGTCTCACAACGCGGAAATATGCCATCACCTGAACCTTATATCTCACCTACGCGCACAGATATTCATATACTTGCCGTGGATGATCACCCTTCCAATCTAAAACTTGTTGCAGCACTTTTAGAAAATATGGGCTTAAATGTAAAATGTGCAAAAAACGGGAAAGAAGCCCTAGAACATTTTAAGAATTATACTTTTGATCTTATCTTAATGGATATACAAATGCCTGGTATGGACGGTATTGAAGTGACAAAGAATATTCGAAAAATGGAAAAAGCGGGTCAACATACACCAATTTTTGCACTCACTGCACATGCTTTAGCCACAGAGAAAGAAACAGTACTCTTTGCAGGAATGGATGGCTATTTAACAAAGCCTATTGATGAAAAAACTTTACAACAAGTCTTAATGCAATGGTCTCAAAAAAATCTTACACTCAAGAGCTTAGAAGTTAAAACATTAGCCATCGAAAACCAAGAGCCAATCATAGACTGGGAAAAATCATTAAAGCTTGCTGGCAATCAACCACAACTTGCAAAAGATATGTTAGTGAGTTTGGTAAAAGAACTCCCCATTGCACAAGAAGCTATTAACCATGCTTATTCTGGCAATGACATGCTCGATCTTAGAAATGAAGTACATAGATTACATGGCGTATGCTGCTATTGTGGCGTTCCCTTATTAAGAAAAACAGTTGCTGCTTTTGAAAAAGCTGTTGCTTATAACGACAAGCAAGCCATTCAATTTCATATTGTTGAATTTAACAAAGAAGTGAACCGTATTCTAGACTTAAGCAAAACACATCCGATCTTTGAAACAGAAGAGGATGCAGCGCTTGTTTAGTAAAATGGTTTTTTAGCAAAATTCCTGATTCACCATGCGAATCATTTCTCTCACTGTTGTAAAGCTGACTCTTAATCACATTTTTGATTACACGACAAAGTTACTTTTTAACAGAATTTCCGATGAGCGTAGCGAATCAGTTTTCTCACTTTCGTAAAGGGAGACGCGCGTAGCGCAAGAGGGATTTAGTGGGAAAATCTTTGTTCGTGGCATAAATCCCCCTGGTGCTTCGCACCTTCCCACTTTACAAAGTGGGATTTTTATTCGCTTTGCGAATATTAAGAATCAACTTATAGTGCACTAAACATATTTGTGTAGAAGAGACAGCTGTTGTAAAGGGAGGCGCTTGCGTACATATCAGTGCGCGCCCCCATCAAAAAATGGGATATCCTATTCGCTTTGCGAATATTAAAATTATATTTTTAGCTTTGAAAAATCAATATCAATAAAAGGCTCGCCTTCTTGCTTTGTAGCTCTCATTTTTATGGGCTCACTTATCACAAATGCATGTTTTGGATTAGAGCTACCATTGTCTTTAACTTTAGGTTTAGTTGATAAAAACATTGGTTTCTGATGTTCGAAATAATAACATAGAGCTGGATTTTCTTTTAAAGGGCTATTTAAAGGCAAGCCCTCAAAATAGTCTCTTGCACTTTTCTTTTGAAAATCTTTAGATACTGTGTCTGCCCTCTTTTCACTAAGCAACAAAGCTCTTTTTAGCTTTTGATTGATAACCGCATGATGGAGTGCAGATTTTCGAGAGCTAGAATTATCATCTCGTTTATTCATTTCATCGGCTTTCGCGATCTGCAATAAAGCTCTAAATTCAGCAATGCTATGCTTTCCTGCTGCACCTCTGCGAATTGCTTGTGACAAAGAACTTGCACTATATCTCTCTTTAATTTTCTCAAGATTCTCTATTCTCATTGCAAGACGCTGCTCCATATTGAAATATTTTTCACAAGCTTTAGACCACGTGGGGCCAAGAAGTGATATATTCAACATCTGATGATACACATACTCATCTTCTTTTAAATAGATAGCATCCAGTGCTTTTGATAACCCCTCACAAATCACCCATGTTACATGTGGTATCTTAGGCAGATTATCTATTGGGCAAATCGGCTTGAGAAGTGAAGAAAATTTCTGATCAAATGCCATTTTTGATGATGCTTTCATCATATAATAGCTAAAAAACGCAACATGCTCTGACTTACTTGAAAGGTCTTTAAAAAAGACAGAGTAAATTGAAGCATCAATTTCTTGCTCAGCAAGTTTACGACTAAGCTTCTCTAAAAATTGATGCTGCATATCTATGCTATCAATATTGCCGCATATGATTATCAATTTATGCGACTTTTGATCGTAGAACGCATCCAGATACAAAATATTTCCTTGTTCATGATTCAAATAAACCATAAACTGACGGCGCGCAATGAGCGATTTTGCATAAAAAATATTATTCAATTCAATAGATAAATATTCTAAAACAGAATCATTTATTGAAGTTATTCTCACTAAAGCAGGATTCTCTTCTCCCACAACTTCGCCATTAAAAGCCAAATCAAATTGATTTGCTTCTGTCGTTCTGTTCTCGACCAGTGCACGCATCATCCCTAAACTGAGATGCGGCAACTTAAAATCCCCATAAAATACTGAGAACATTTCCAGATAATAGGTGCTGATTGTTTTTTTAAAATTTTGCAATGCTTTATCAAGCACCAAAGTCATAAAGTCTCTCTCATAGCTCCACATCCATTGTGTTCCTCCTTTAAGCATTAGACGAATGTATTCTTCATTTTTTTGAGGTGTTTTTGCATGGAGGGCAATAGAGTTCATCGCCAGATGCGTACTCAAAATGAGTAAAAATCCAATGATCAAATGATAATCTTTGTCATTTTGGAGAGATTTATTTTCTTGTGCTGCTTTCCCAAGAGACATCAATATATGGCTAACATTTTTATTAGCAAGACTCAATATCATATCGGCAGATATTTTTGATTTAGAGGCAGGGTTTTTAATATAATTTTTAAGCTTCAATACCTCATGAACAATCCCCAAAATTGTCTTACGTGGTGCATTTACGCCTAATTCATCAAATTTATTGCTAACTTTAATATGGCCATATTTTTTCTCACAGAGACTCATAATTCTATCAAATAACTGATTCTCAGCAGCCAATAATGCTCGTATTTTGTATGACATAGATTTCACATAGTAGAAAAAGAGGAACTGTATTCAATTTTTCTATTTTTTTCAAGAAAAATTATAATTTACAAGATAGATGTATTCGCAGAAGCACAAACAAGCACAACAAAAGCCAATGCATATTCTTGCTCATCAGACAAAGATACTTGGATTGACTGAATATTATGGGCTTGAACGAAAGCCAGAGCTTTTCCTTCACATTCAATATAAGGCTGTCCAGAAGCATTATTCAATACACTGATTTGATTAAAAGCCAAACCATCAGCAATACCAGTACCCAACGCTTTAGCAAAGGCCTCTTTTGCAGCAAATCGCTTGGCAATATACCCGACTAATTGAACTTCACTGGGTAAATGCATTTTTTCTTTATCCGACAGAATTCTATCAATAAATTTATTTTTATTGCTGTCTATATTTTTTTGAATACGAGGGACAGATACAATATCTGTCCCAATGCCAAAAATATTTAGCATAATCTGCCCATTTCCATGATATCCAATATTCTGCTTACCGCTTCATGCATGCCAGACAAAATAGCTTCACCAACAATCGCATGCCCAATATTAAGCTCTTTAATTTGGGGGATTTTAGCAATCTCAAGTGTGTTACGATAATGTAACCCATGTCCTGCATGAACACGAATACCCAAGCGCTCTGCAAATTCAGATGCTTTTTTGATATCATTTAATCTTTCTTCAGTCTCTTCTTTTGTTAAAGCATCCGCATAATGACCTGTGTGGATTTCAATAATCCTCGCTCCTGCTTCAAAAGCGGCTTCAATCTGTTTGATGTTTGCATCAATAAACAATGATACTTTGATTTGATTTGCTTCTAAACTAGCAATTGATTTTTTAATTGTATCAAAATGCGCAATGACGTCTAAACCACCTTCTGTTGTCAGCTCTTCTCTTTTTTCGGGAACCAAACAGCAATAAGCCGGTTTGATTTTCTGTGCAAACTCGATCATTTCAGGCGTATTGGCTATTTCTAAATTCAAATCAATTTCTAATACTTCTTTTAAAATTTCCACATCACGTTCTTGAATATGACGTCTGTCTTCACGCAAATGAACGGTAATTTGATGAGCGCCCGCTTCTTCTGCCATTAATGCAGCACGCACCGGATCAGGGTATTGTGTTTTTCTTGCTTGTCTTAAAGTTGCAACATGATCTACATTCACACCCAAACGTATCGCTTCAGTTCTCATTATTTACACCCTCTTTTTCAATAATTTGTTGAAAATCAGTCAGTAATTTTCTAGTTTTAAGTGTTCTTCCATCTAAATGATGCGCTATGGCACGGCGCATTAATTTTTTTGCTTCCATTAATTGCCTATCATCTTCAAATTGAGCCCCTCTTTTGAGTGCAATCAATGTTGCACCCGATACCACAACGCTGCTTTTTGACTGCGGCAATATCATCTGAGGGAAAAAACCAAGCCCTGGGTCATAACCATATAAAAGATCTTCTACGATAAGATCAGTTCTAGCATCTTTCTCAAAGTCTAAACCAAAACCTAAAATTTCTAATAACTGACACTCAAATCTTCGCAAAATAATCTGCAATGCTCTATCGTCATCATCACAATGGCTTAGCTGCTGAATAGTTTCATGATAATAGTGAAATAATTCTGGATGCGGATCAGCTTTGTGTAATAAACTTAGTACCAATTCATTGACATACAATCCAATTAATACTGTTTTCCCTGATAGACTTGGTAAAATGCTTTGTGCTTCAAGTTGCACAACTGTTTTGACCTCGCCTCGCCCCCGCCAAGCAATATTGACTAAAATAAAAGGTTGCACAAGACCTCGCCATTTTGACTTTGGCCTTTTGGCACCTTTGGCCACACAGGCCGTCAATCCTGCATTCTGACTAAAGCATTCTAACAACACGCTGCTGTCTTGAAAGCGTCGACTGTGCAAAAAATAACCTAGCTGTAATGTATCCGTACTCAGTTGTCATCTCCATAGCCAATCAAGTTTTGTAATAGATCAGCTTGTGTTGTCCAATTTGCTTTTACTTTTACCCATAATTTTAGACAAACTTTTTTATCTAAAAACTTCTCTAATTCAAGACGTGCTTTTGTGCCTATTTGCTTAAGCATTGCTCCGTCTTTGCCTATCACAATATGCTTTTGTGCTTCACGTTCAACCCAAATAAGCGCATGAATATGTGTGGTGTTTTGTTTTACTTCACAATGCTCAATTTGAACAGCAAGCGAATAGGGGATCTCTTTTTCCAAATAAGTCATCAATCTTTCACGGATAAGCTCTGCCATATGAAAGCTATTACTCAAGTTACTAGACATGTCTTCAGGGAAATAAAAATGATCTTGAGGTAATTTTTCATCAATTGATTTCTCAAGGAAATTGAGTTGCTTATGCGTTAAGGCAGAAATAGGGATGATCTCTGCTTGTGGCGCTTTCTCTTTTAACATTTCTAAATAAGGCAGCAACTCTTCTTTTGATTTAATTTTATCAATTTTGTTCACAACGATGATGATTGGAACAGCTTGTTTGCTCAACAAACTCCACACTTTCTCATCTTCAAATGTCCATTTCATTGCTTCTACAACAAAAACAACTGCATTAACATCAATCAGCGCTTTTCTAGCCGATTGATTCATATATCGATTGATTGCTTTCTTTTCTGTAATATGAATACCAGGGGTATCAATCCAAACAATTTGTCTGTTACCAACTGTTTTAACACCTAAAATTTGACAACGTGTTGTCTGTGGCTTGTGAGAGGTAATGCTCACTTTTTTATTTAACATGCTATTTAGCAATGTAGATTTCCCCACATTGGGTCGTCCCATGACAGCAATAAAACCGCAGTAAGTAACTGCACTATCCATTTTCTCATATTGCTCAAGTAGATTAGGCAATTTTATTGGCATCATCAATGTTTCAGCTTTATCTTCATCTTTATCTAACATGATATCTGTACTCACTTCTTCACCTGCTCAAGAAATATTTTTGCAGCGCGCTGCTCTGCGATTCGACGGCTCTCACCGGATGCAACAATGGGATCATGCAGACCTTCTACATACAGCTGTACACTAAAGATCTGTTCATGTTGAGGCCCTTCGATATTGATCACTTGGTACACAGGCAAAGATTTCTGTTGTGCTTGTAGCCACTCTTGCAAAACTGTTTTTGCATCTTTTTCAGGGGCAGTTTTCAACTCATTTTCAAGCTCATCTGCAAACCAAGTTTCTATTTTCTCTCTACATGCCAAATAGCCACCATCAAGATACAGAGCACCTAATAATGCCTCAAAGCAATTTGCTAAAATAGATTCACGACGAAAACCACCACTGAGCTTTTCGCCGGTGCCCAGTTGCAAATATTCGCCTAAGCCAAAATGACGCGCTTTTTCACCTAATGCTCTACCATTTACTAAGTTTGCTCTTCTGCGCGTCAATTCACCTTCTTTAGCATATGGAAATTTAAGATACAAAAGATCCGCGATAATGAAATTTAAGATGGCATCACCTAAATACTCTAGGCGCTCATTGTTTTTTGAATTCGCACTTTTATGCGTAAGGGCTTGCAACAACAATTTCTGATTTTCAAAAGAATATTGAATTTGCTTCTGTAAAGAACTAATTGATTTCATCACTACTCAACTAAAACGACCTCATTAAATTTAACCACTGCATCTACATTAAACATAACATGCACTCTTACCTCATAATCCATAGATAAATACATTTTTCCATCACGTTTATCTACATCCAAATCCGTTGCTTTTACATTTTTGATATTATTAACCTGGAACCGTCTTAACAATAAATCTCTGATTTTTCCTGTACTTTGCGTTTTAATATCTGGTTGTTTCGCTAAATCTTGCAAAGATTTTTTGATTGTTAAATGCTCTAAATACGGTGGAGCCAAAGTAAACCCTAAAGTACCGACAAAAATCAGTATACAAGCAAAAAACAAAATCTGTATGAATGACATTCCTTTCTGATGTTTCATTATTTATCCCTATTATAATGTTTCGCTGATTCTATCATGTACTTATCTAACCTCACCCGCCCTACGGGCACCCTCTCCTGTCAACAGGAGAGGGAAAGTGCCACATCATTATTCCTTAAAAAACATCAAACAATTACATGTTATGTACTTGCTCGTCCCTCTCCTAATTTTAGGAGAGGGTGGCTGAAAGCCGGGTGAGGTTAACACAAAGATTAAAAACTAATGTTACAATGCACTATTGAATAGCCGTGCCAATTCTCTTCCAGCGCACATCTTTAGCACTTGCATCCCAACTCATCCAAACATAAATGGCTTTGCCAATAATAAGCTCATCTGGAACAAAACCCCATTTACGAGAATCATCACTGTTGTCTCGATTATCGCCCATAACAAAATAATGACCTTCGGGTACTACAACCTCAATACTTGTATCAGGGCGCGTATCATCTATATAAATAGAGTGTGCTTTTGTATTGAGCTGCTCTGTTATGCGCTTAAGATTTTGCACAAAGCCATAATCATTCATATCTATTACTTGCTCTTGGAATGATTGAGCCATTATTTCATCATTAATATATAATTTCTTATTTTTGTAGGTTACTTTATCACCCGGAATAGCAACGACGCGTTTAATAAAATCTACGGATGTATCTTTAGGATATCTAAAAACTAATACATCGCCTCTCTTGGGTGTACCTTTCTCAATAATTTTCTTACCTAACAGCGGCATTCTAAAACCATAGGAGAATTTATTAACCAAAATAAAATCCCCTGTCAGTAATGTTGGCTTCATCGAGCCCGAAGGGATTCGAAAAGGCTCTGCCAAAAAGGAACGTAATAAAAATACAACCAGCAAAATAGGGAAAAATGACTTCGCATATTCTACTAATTTAGGATCTCTAGAGAGAGTTACATCGCCATTTGCATTTGCCAAGCGTTTTTTCTTAAAAAAAAGCGTATCCACCCCCCAGACAACCATACACACAATGGTGCCTATTGCTAAAATAACAGAAAAATCCATATAGTATTTCATTACAGCAATTCCTTAATTCATTCTCTTTTCATGTACGCGAAGCGAATATTTTCCCTCTGCCAATTTTGGGAGAGGGGGTCCGCTTCCTCAATGAGGAGAGTCACTATTTCTCTTGATCCATTTTTAGTACTGCTAAGAAGGCCTCTTGTGGGATCTCCACAGAACCTACCTGCTTCATACGCTTTTTACCGCGCTTTTGCTTTTCAAGTAATTTACGCTTACGCGATACGTCACCACCATAACATTTTGCTGTCACATTTTTTCGCAAAGCTTTTACACTAGTACGAGCGATAATTTGTGCACCAATTGCCGCTTGAATCGCAACATCAAACATCTGTCTGGGTATTAAATCTTTAAGCTTACTTGTTAATGCACGCGCACGATAAGCCACATTCTGACGATGCACAATCAGTGCCAAAGCATCTACGGGGTCGCCATTAATTAAGACTTCCATTTTAACAAGATCTGCTTGCTGGAAACGCACAAATTCATAGTCAAACGAAGCATATCCGCGACTGATGGATTTAAGCCTATCGTAAAAATCAAGCACCACTTCATTCATTGGTAATTCAAAAGTAAGTGCTACTTGAGAACTTACATATTCCATTTTTTTCTGGAAACCACGTTTTTCAATGCACAATGTCATGATATCGCCAACATAAGCACGTGGCACCAAAATATGCGCTTCAACAATAGGCTCTCTCATCTCCTCAATTAAGCTTACTGCTGGCAGCTTAGCAGGATTATCAATATGTAAAGTTTCACCTTTGGTTGTCACAACTTCAAATACCACCGTAGGCGCAGTCGTAATTAAGTCAAGATCATATTCTCGCTCTAATCGCTCTTGTATAATTTCCATATGCAAGAGCCCCAAAAACCCACAGCGAAAACCAAATCCTAGCGCTGTACTTGATTCAGGCTCATAATATAAGGACGCATCATTTAAACTTAATTTTGATAATGCTTCCCTAAAAGCCTCAAAATCATCGTTATTAACCGGAAATAATCCAGAAAATACTTTAGGTTGTACCTTGCTGAATCCAGGTAATGCGTGCTCACATGGATTATGATGATGCGTAATAGTATCGCCTACGGGCGCACCATTAATATCCTTAATCCCTGCAACAATAAAACCAACTTCGCCGGTATTTAGTACCTCTTTGTTCAAGCGTTTAGGTGTAAAAACACCTAATTGATCAACTTGATGACTTAAGCCTGTCGACATCACTTTAATTTTGTCTTTAACAGCTAAGCGACCATTTTTGATCCGAACCAAGGATACAACGCCAAGATAATTATCAAACCAAGAATCGATGATCAGCGCTTGTAAGGGTGCATTTTCATCACCTTTTGGCGCTGGTACTTTCTCAACCAATTCTTCTAATAAGTCTTTAATGCCAATACCTTCTTTAGCACTAACTCGAAGCGCATCTTTGGCTTCAATGCCAATAATTTGCTCTATCTCATCAATGACACGTTCTGGCTCTGCTTGTGGCAAATCAATTTTATTTAAGACAGGAATCACTTCTAAGTCTTGTTCAATCGCTGTATAGCAATTTGCCACTGTTTGCGCTTCTACGCCTTGGGCAGCATCAACAACCAGCAAAGCCCCCTCGCAGGCTGCCAATGAGCGAGAAACCTCATAAGCAAAGTCAACATGGCCTGGTGTATCAATAAAATTTAGTTGGTATACTTTATTATCTTTTGCAGTATATTGCAAGGAAACACTTTGCGCTTTAATGGTAATACCACGTTCACGCTCTAGATCCATTGAATCTAAGACTTGTGCAGACATTTCGCGAGAGCTTAAGCCCCCACACTCCTGTATAAGTCTGTCAGATAACGTAGATTTACCGTGATCAATGTGGGCGATAACAGAGAAATTCCGGATATGCTTCATATTTTTAGCTTGTTATATAACGTATTGGTTTGGAAACTACGTGTATTTTATGCGAAATACGTTAAGGAAGGTAGTGCAGGGACTGTCTCAAAAAGGGTAATTTTACAATTCTGCAAGGTTCAAATTCTTTGGGCAGCACAATTTACACAAATACAAATGAGTAGCGCAAAAATTTTCTACAAGGAAAGCTCAACAAAACATGGGATTTTTGAGGCAGACCTTGTAGTCTTTGGTCAAAGTTAAAATGCGATTTGCTACATCCCTTGTCGTTTGGACTTATCAACAGTAACAACAGCATTCTCCAATAATCGCTCCATGTCTTTCGTACTAAGCTGTTTACCAGCCACTTCAACAGAGCTAATTTGTTCTTTATTGATGCCTTTATTCATGAGTTGTTGCAATACTTCGACGGCTTTCTCTTCAGTGCGTACTGCCAAATCGTAAGTTAAATCAAAATCTTTGGCAACGCTTTCTTGATAAGCTTGTACACAATTGAGCATATCTCCCACACCTTTACCATTTGCTTCAAATTTAACATCCTCATTTTGCATTTGAATATGGCATCTTTGGGCCGGCTCATTCTTCGAAATAATATCCATCGTTTTGGTATCAAGGTGTTCTATCTTCCAATCAGTTGCTGGATGGAGTTGATAAATTTTTTCGACAAAAGCCTCGGGAAATTCTGATTTAGGTGCATTTTGAGAGAATACTTTCTGTACCTTTACCCCATCACTACTTGATAGCGCTGAAGTTTCCGTTTTTTGAGATTTGGATACTGGTTTAGAAGAGGCAGATATTTTAATTTCAGGCCTTACGTCATCAGAAAGTTGCTCATCTACTTTTACCTCAGGTTTTGGCCTTGAATGCACTGTAAAAATAACTTCTGCATCTTTTATTTTAGGCGCTGAAGAAAGAGTAGAAAAATGTAATGGCGGTTTTTTTCTAGAACCATCAGTCAACGAGCTGATTAACGCAGAATCACTTTGAGGTCTTGCTTTCTCTGTTTGTTTAGTGCTCGAAAGATCTGGCATTGACCTACGTTTAGAAGAAATAATATCTTCTACGCCTTTTCTAGATGTTTTTTTCTTTTCTTCTTTATCTTTATCTTTTTCCTTATCTTCTTTTTCTTCAGCCGTGTTCTGTGCCTGTGCTGAAGGCATATATTCATCATCCATCGGCTCAAGACCTAAATCAGCGGTTATTTTTATTTCAGGCCTCGAGTCTATACTACCTTGTATCTGTGGAGAAAATGTAGGCATCCCATCTTCAAGTTCATCAAGACCTTCATCTGCTATTGGTTTATGTTCAAGCGTGGGCGATGAACGTCGCACTTCAAAAAGCGTTTCAAGACTACTATCTTCATCCTGTTGCAATTCATTTGTTTCATCTAAGCTTGCAGACTGTTCTTCTCTCTGTTCTTCCATTTGAGATAAAATTTCAAGCTTTCGGTATATTGACATTGTTTCAAGACTATCTAATAAGCCTATATCTAGACTCAAAAGCTTTGCATCAATATTTTCTGCATCTTCTATATTCTCAACAATTTCCTCTAACATTTCATTAATCTGAGCAGCTGTACATTTTATTTTTAAAAATTGCGCAACAATATATCGTTCCTCTTCCTCGCTCTGTATTTCATTTTCTGGTATCTTTAAAGCAGCTCGCCCTATTTCTAACCAACGTTCTTCATCAAGTATCTCTTTCATGAGCTCAAAAAATTCATTATTCGCGGAAACAAATTTCTCGTTATACAAATAGTCGACTAATTCCAATACAGCATGCTCTACAGAAGAAGAAATTGGGTTGAGAATCCGATCTATCAAGTCTTTTTCATGAAGAGCAACAACACTTAAGAATATTTTATTTTGCTCTTCTGGATAAAATCCTTCTTTTGCTTTCTGAATGATATCATTCCACTGCTCTTTAATCCGAGCAGCCGTATCTTTCTGCAAAAACGCAAAAACCTCTTCTTGCTGTTCTTGGTTCAAATTCTTTTCTTTTATTTCTTGCAATACTGCGGCATCATTTCTAACTAAATTACGTGCCCAGTCTTGAATAAATAATTTTATTTTGCTCTTATATTTCTCCGTAGCTACTACATCTCTATCAAATCGAGTTTCATTCTCTTCAAAAGGCACATCTTCTTGTTCTTCTGAGATAGCTTCTACTTCAGATATAGGAGATATAGGCTCTATCTCAGCTGCTTTTATAGCAGCTAATTTTTCTTCTAGGATCTGTGTCACCTCTGCAATACTTGGGCGCTTTTCTGGATCCACCTGCAAAAGAGGCTCATAAATCTCTTCACTCAAGGCTAAATCATCCCTTAACATAACACCCAAAGCATAGACATCACTGGCAAAAGAATATTTACCCTCTGATTCTGTATAGCCAATCACCTCTCCGTTTCCATTACGCTGCTCTGTAGCAATTTCTGGAGCAATATAACCAGGCGTACCTCTTACCGCAGGATCTATGATAAAATCAGTGCCTTGCGGTAGCACTTTAGAAAGTCCATAATCTGTAGCACTCACCGTAATCATTTCACCATCAACATTTATAATGAAGTTTTCAGGTTTAATATCGGCATGAATGATACCTTTCTCATGCACTGAATGGATAGACTGCATCGCTTTAATCGCTATTTCTAAACGAATAGCCTCAGAAATAGGCTGCGTAAAAAAGGGTTTATAATCTGTAAAAAGAGAAGGATCAAGATCTTTAGTAAAATCCATAGGGTTTAGTTCTTTGTAAAGCTCTTGTCCAGGCAGGAACTGTTTTGCTGTATAGAATTTTTTCTCTGCATACCTTCCACTTGTTTGGAAAGTTTTACCATATTCTCTCTCTCCTTTGCCAATCAGTTCACCTACAATACGCATAATATTATGCTCAGCGTCTTTTTCGGCACTATCGCCATCGCCTTGTATCTTAACAGCAAATATATTATTTGATTCATCTTTGATAAGCTTTACTTTACCAAAGGCACCTTTCCCCACATAAGGACCTGTGTGCACAGCAAAAAGATTCCCCTCTATATTTAAAAAGGAATGTGATAAACCATTTTCATATTTATCACATTTAATACTGGTTGGGTTATCCAGAAAATATTGCTTTGCTTTTTCCCATGCCTCTTGACTTACTTCAATTTCCTCAAAAGGTGTTTCAGATTCTTTTTCTTGTCTACGTGCTTCTGGTTTGTAATAATCTGCAATATCTTTTACAAGTTCTTCTAAACGTCTAAAATCATCACTCTCCCATAACAGATCTCTTTGCATGAATACTTGCTTAAAAAATTGTGTCTGATCCACGACATCCCAACCACCTACTGGGTTTATTTTATTGATCAGATCTAAAGCCTCAGTGATATATCCATCATCAGAGTATGCTTCATGATACATATCCAAAGCCTGCTGCAAGAAGTTAAGATGCATACAAAAATCTTGATATTTGTGAATAACCTCTTGATTATGGGCTAGATAATCTTCAATAGCGCTTTCATCTATTGCATTTGACCCTGTCAAAAATCCATTCAGCATTTCAACTGGATTGTGCACAGAATCATAATTTAATGTTGTTATAGCACGCAACGAAGATTTGATGAAATTAAACAGGCTTTCTTTTGTGTCCTCAGTCATTACGTCCTGCGTCCCAACAAACGACGCCTCATTTTCATAAAAATCTAATCCAGACTCTAATTCTGGTTCTAATTCTGGTTCCAACTCAAGATCTAACTCTGCTGCAAGAGCCTCTAATCGAGCCATTCGTTCTTCTAGCGTTAGCTCTGGTTCTTCTGCCTCTGGAATAAACACATCCTCATCAGCATAAGCTGGCTCTTCATCCCATTGCTCCATCACTGTTCTTAATTTTTCTGCCTCAGAAAGAGATGGGTCAACTTGATCAATTAATGAAGTAAATCTAGCATATTCTTCTTCAGATATATTATCCAACTCATTTAAAATTTTCTGTTTAAACTCAAAATTTTCCTCTTCTGTAAGAAGTCCTTCTTCAAAAGCTTCATCTTCTATGCCTGTTGCGACATAAGCATCCAAATCAGCTAATAAATCATCTACATTCCCTATTGTTAGCTCTGCGGCTAAAGATGTGTTTAATTGCCTAGAAAAACGATCTAAATATGCATCTACCTCATCTGCTGTGAGCTGCTTATCTTGAATTGCTTTTGCAAGAACCGATTGAAATTCTGACATCTGTCTTAAAAAAGCATTAGCATCAAACAATACCCCTTTTTTTATTTCTTCGCGGCATGTATTCTGCATTGATCGCAACACAGATGGCGGTACTGGTCGTTGCATATTGAATTTAATCTCTGGTAGAGATTCTACTGTTAACTCTGCAATCACTACTTGTACAGGATTTCCACCTGTTTGCAACGCTTTGATGTGGTCTTGCATCTTCAAATTGGCATTTTGAATTCTTTCTTTAATAGAGTGTTCTATTTCTTGATGATTAAAATCTTGCGTATATTCTTTATTGAAGGCACCCTGTAGTTCATAAAAAGGTCCCGAATCAAAATCAAACTGCAAAATAGTATCTAGCTTGACTGTTACTTCAGATTTATCAGATTGTGGTTCAGAAAGAATGCTATCAAGATCTGCAGATACATCATATTCAGGATCTGCTTGATCTTGAATCTCCTCTTCTACAGCTTCTTGCTCTGCGAACTGTGCACTTGGATCATAATAAGCATTATCTTTTAAGAAAGATTGCATTTCTTTTTGATGATGATCAATCAATTGTGTCGCATAATGCTCTGCTTCTTCAATGCTAATCAGACCTTCTGACAACCCTTTTAGAAGAGTCTCTTGAATTTGCTGAATGGACATCAAATAAGTATTAACAGCCTGAACAATACCTGTTCTAATTGCACCATTAAATTGACTGGCATAGAACTTTTCATTCCCTTTCATACTTGTTCGAGACAAATCCACTTCCGCCTCAGGGATATCACCTTTTTTCATCTGTGTAATATCTGACTTATCTGGAATTTCTCCAGATTGAATGCTTCTTAAAAAACTATCCATTTGCTGTTTGATGTCTTTAACCTTTACAAAACATGTCTGAATAATCTCCTCTCTATTCTTTACTTTATTATCAACATCAAAACTAATAGATAATTTTCTAATACTTTCAGCATAGTTTTTTAAAGTTCTGTTTTCACTAACAAAATCTTCTCTACTCACTGATAAATCTTGTATTTTTTTCAGCAAAGCAGAACGCTCTGCTTTTTGGTTTATTGCAGATACATCTTCTGCTCGTTCAACATTCCCTTCTCGTTTTTTAAGAAGCTTCATTTGCTCTTGTAATGCATTTGCGCCAATTGCCGTTCTATCTACTTGCTTTTTAGGTGCCTCTGCCAATTCTCGGTCTTTTACAGGCTTAAGCTTACTTTTATTATCTTGTTTCAATTGTCTCTGAAGTGTCAGTGGCTCTCTTTCTTCAGCAAGCCTCACTGGAGCATTTGTTTTAGTACCTTTTTTATCACCTTTTATTCTTTCTTCTTGCTTAAAGACATTTTCCTCTTCACTTTCTACAATCGGCGGTATATTGGGATCAATAGCTGGCTCTATATTTTCTTTATCAGATTGACTGCCAATACCCATTTTTTTGGCGACTCTTTTAAACACACCATCTTTTTTATTCTTTTTTTCACCATGTATTTTTCTAGCCATTTTGATCCCCTCAACTTAGCATTTTGCTATTATTTATCTACGCTTAACTGGGATAAATCTCTGAATTTCTCCCGGGCGTGTCACTAATACTGGAATAATCTTTGTGTCTGATTTTATCAATAGATTATAAAACCTATCTGCATCCTCAACATTTTGATGATTTAAACTAAGAATAACATCACCACTGCGTATCCCTGCCTCTGTCCATTCTTGATCCATAACCCTCACGACAATGACACCTTTTTGATTCGTTTCTAAACCTCTTTTTTCATAATCATCTAGATTTCTTACCAGTATTCCTTGGCTTATGCTCTTTTTTAAATCTTGCTGTGGTATTAGCATTTCAGAATAATTTGCTTGAACAACCTGCTGTTGGTAAGTTTTAATTTTTAAAGACAACTGCATCTCTTTACTATTACGGATCACTGTCATATCGACAGATGTATCAATAGGGATTAGTCCAACCATCGGCGGAAGATCTGTTGCTTTTTTCACTTCATTACCATTAAATTTGATGATGACATCGCCTAATTTAAGACCTGCAATTTCAGCAGGGCTACCTGTAATAACCTTTGATATCAGTGCTCCCTGCACCCTTTTAATGCCAAAAGAGGCAGCTAAATCACGATTTAAATCTTGAAAAGCAAGCCCCATCCATCCTCTTGCAACTGTACCTGTTGTTTTAAGCTGATCAATAACTGATCGAATAACTTGGCTCGGTACAGCAAAAGATAACCCTGCATAACCACCTGATTCACTGATAATTTGAGAGTTAATGCCTACCAGTTCACCCTTTAGATTGAATAACCCCCCTCCAGAGTTCCCGGGATTTATAGCGACATCTGTCTGAATAAAAGGTACATATCGTTCTGCCCCTAAGCTTCGCCCAGTAGCACTGATAATTCCAGCAGTTACCGTATGCTCAAAACCATAGGGTGAGCCAATGGCTAAGACCCATTGCCCAACTTTAATGTTTTCTTCAGAGGCATATACTAAAGGCGTTAAATCATCTGCTTCTATTTTAATAAGTGCCAAATCAGTACCAGAGTCTTTACCAATTATCTTTGCCGCATATTCTCTGCTATCATGCAAGCGAACATAAATTTCATCGGCACCTTCTACAACATGCAAATTTGTAATAATATAACCATCTTTAGAAACAACACTGCCCGATCCTAAACCAGGTGTCTTGCCTGATAGTTTTTCATCTAATTGGCTGCCAAACATCTCTCTTAATACGCCCATTAAAGGCGTATTTTCAATATCATCGCGCAACTCATCAGGGATTAATTTTGTGCCTTCTCTTTTGATGGTAATAATATTCACAACAGAATCACCGACTTGATCAACCACCGTTGTAAAATCAGGTAAAGTATTGTTATCAGCAAAAGATCGAGAATGGGCACCAAACAGAAAAATAATGAAAGTAAGCATGACGGAATGGATGAATACGCGTGGAAAATACGGAATTGCTTTTAACATATACCACTCCTAACTACTTGTGGTATTTCATGCTCTCGCATTGGTTTAGGGATAGTTTAGATTTGCTTTAAACAGTCCCTAATTCATTATGCTTTGAGCATAAATTTCTAAGGAATAAATCATTGTACCATTTGTTAGTTAACAACCAAAAGACAATAAATCCACAGGAAAGGAGAAAATATAGGTGCGGACACACGTATTCTAAGTCAGGATGTGCCCGACTTTTTCTCTGTATAATTCTCGGATGATGGGTTTTTATTAATAATGATTTCTGTTTGCTGTTGATGTTTGGAAATGGTGATATCTGACGCAAGCCAATCGACGCTACTACCCTCTTTAAGCACAGAAGAAATGAGCAACTGTGCTCGCCAATAACTCCTGAGTACATCGTTGTTTTTTAATTTTTCTATGATGATCCTTGCCTCTGCAATGGACAATTCATCATCAATCAACTGTAATATTTTTTGCTTATCTTGCAATAAAATATCTTCAGGTTCACCATTTTCCGTTAATAAATGATTACTATCCTGTTTGTCCATGATCCCTATCCCTCTCTTAAATATGGTTTCACCTTCTTCTCAATGGCTTCACGTGCTCGAAATATCCTGGAACGCACGGTGCCAATTGGGCATGTCATGATCGTTGCAATTTCTTCGTAGCTTAAGCCCTCTAATTCCCTTAACATAATAGCGGTTCTTAGTTCTTTCGGAAGCTTTTGAATAACATCAAAGATAACCGCTCTAATTTCATTATCCTGAAGCACATTCTCAGGTGCTGTATAATCTCTGAAGTTAGCTTTCGTTAAAGTCTGTTCCAAATCTAATAATTCAACATCCGTTTCAATAATTTTTCTTGAGACATTCATTACATGATTTTTTGCGGTATTAATCGCTATTCTATATAACCATGTATAAAACGCGCTATCACCTCTGAACTTCCCAATTGCACGATAAGCTTTGATGAAAGACTCTTGTGCAATATCCATTGCTTCAACGGGATCTCTTACATAACGATTTACTAACTTGATGATTTTAAATTGATAGCGTTCAACCAATAAATCAAACGCCTGCCTATCCCCATTTTGAGCAGATTCTATCAGCTCTTTTTCTAGGGTGTCTCGATTTCTCATTAAGGAATACTGCCCCATAATTTTCACACTTATATTTGGCTAATTGTTACGTTATAGAACTGGGCAGCCAACCATGGCAATCATCTCAAACTCTTGTAAATGCACGCTTCATGTACACTAAAACGTACCAAGATACCTTTTATATCGGTTGCCTCAAGAATTTATTAAGACAACTGATACAATAATAACTGATAAATTTCTAATGGCATACTGTCTTTTGGAACAAAAATTATAAAAGGCTGGCTGAGAGTAGGTACACGCAAATATAGAATGCTAAACCATCGACATCTGAAACTGGGTTTGCTTTCGAAGGTGAGATAGTGATTGTGATTATAAAGTTCAACACGCCATTCACGCGCTTTTAAAGCTTGAAGCGCGATAATGCTCTGTGGATGACAAAGAAGAACATGCTTTTTAAAAAGATAATAAAAATAAAGTCCCCATACAGGTACGAATAACAGACTGGCTTTATACGCTTGCACAAGAATAAAAAAACAAAGCGCTGTGGCTAGCGCTAAAGCAAACAGATAAAAAAATAACAGTCTAGAAGGCTTAAGCAGAAACCTGTGTTTTTTTGAATATTCTGATTTTTTCAAGGATAATCTCATACTCCAAATGAGAAGGCTTCTCTGTCTGCATTAACCAGGCAAAAAGCTCTGCATCACTTTCAACCAAAAGTTTTTCAAAAATATTTTTTTCTTCTGGACATAAGCTATCATAACAGTGTTCAAAAAAAGGTACGAGAAAAAGATCACATTCCAACATTCCTCTTCTACATGCCCAACGAATTTTTTCTCTTTCTTTGTTTATCGTCATAGATTAATCATTAATTGAAATGAATCGTTAAGTTTTTAATAGAAGCTGTCTCAAAAATGCCATTCTTGAGACAGCTTCTAGAGTTCTTGATGAGCGCAGCGAATAAACCTTCTCTCTTTGTAAAGAGAGAAGGCGCAGAGCGCAAGAGAGATTTAGCTGCTTGAACTTAAATCTCTCAGCATAAATCCCCCTTACACACTTATCAGTGCGCGTCCCCCATCAAAAAGAGGGATTTTCCATTCGCTACGCCCATATTAAAAATCAGTGCAGCCGCTATTTTAACAAAAACTATTAGGCAAGCCTAAAAATACTAATTCTTCTTGGGTAGACTCTCTCTCAAGTATTTCATTTCTCGCAGGAAATCTACCAAAGTTCTGAATGATAACATAACTGTCTGATGCCCTTCTATTTGATTTTTCCAAATAAGGCATGCATACATCATCACTCTCTTTTGCTTCCGCAATTAATTTCTGTAATAAAACAAGACTCAGACGTTGATGCGTGAGTTCTTCGGAATCAATATAAGGGGCATAAAAAAAGACTTTTTCTATGATATCAAGTTCTTTATCTAATTTTCGATCTCGACCTCTATCTGTTGCTTTAATGGCAAGGCCGTCAAATTGATAAGCAGTTGGAGAACCTCGATGCATCCGCTTAGGAAACTGATGCATCAAAATAATAAAAGCCAAACAGCTCTTAGGCTGTCTGAGCCAACTGTTTAATTTACCTTTCACTGCTAAATAATGCAGTCCTTCAAACTTGTGTTTTATAAATGAATCATACTCTGTACACTCTTCATCCCATAAAGCACGCGACATAGGAGAAGCTGAAGTATCCTCTTCTATAAACCAGAAATCTAAAATCTGTTTGATCATTTCAAGCATAGTTATTTAAAAAACTTATTGCTGTTTTAGCTATTACTTTATATTATGATTTTTCTATATACTTTAACTAGTTGTTTTTAGTTCATGCAAATATTTTGGTCCAATTATTTAGAAGAAAAAGTTAACAAACTGAGTTCAAATCATGATTCAGCGCACAATATTGCACTGTGCAGCCAAGAACAAAGTTATGCATTAGTCACAGAACAAACGGTTCTAATGCCACTTCCTTCGCTTGCTTTTATTCAAGTCAAAGGACAAGATGCGCAAAAATTTCTACAAGGCCAATTTACTTGTCAATTCAAAGAGGGTGAAACGATTCAAATGCGCTTAGGTGCGCATTGTTCTGAGAAAGGTAGAATTCAAAATTTCTTTAGAATTTTTAATTGTTACTGGGAAGATGAACCCTGCTATTTGTTAATATTACAACTAAATACTTTATCAGACACATTAACACGATTAAAAAAATATGCTTTATTTTCAAAAGTCGTTATTAGTGATAAAACAAAAGACCTTGCTGCGTTTACACTTTATGGAGACAATGCAAGCATCTGGCTAGAAAATACTTATCTCTCTCAAGCACTCAACATAAATGATTATACAACACTGGATAAAGAGCACAGCCTATTGGCGCGCTTAAGAGGCGATAAGCCTAGATATTTATTTATTGCTCATTTAGACACCATTCCTACATTATGGGAAAAATGCAACACACAATTTACCGCCATTAATTCAGAATTCTGGAACTTGCTTGAGATCAGAGCAGGAATACCCATGATCTTCTCTGAAACAGCCGATCTATTTTTTCCACATTATCTGAATCTGCCTACATTAAATGCGGTAAGTTTTGAAAAAGGATGCTACCTAGGGCAAGAAGTGATTGCGAGAATGCAATATCGAGGAAAAGTGAATAAACACTTACATCGAGCACTTATTTCAAACAGCACTTTCAGTCCACAACCCAACGACGAGATCCTCTATTGTGAAAATGAACAATCACATGCAGTAGGACATGTCATTGTTGCATCGCCAACGGCAGCAGGTAGTTATGAAATGCTTATTTTACTCAAAGATGATCATCAAAATTTTGAAAATTTATTTCTCAAATTAGTCGATGGACCTAAACTTCATCATCTAAATTTAACGTACACCTAAAAACAAGCAAACTACTTAGCCTATAAACAAAGGAGACAGCGTGGGTAGTTGCAAATAATAAAGAATATTAATTTGAAGCAAAAGGAAGTTACATCATGGTGGCAGTAAAAACACAGGCTCTGTACAACGAAATACTGGAAGCAATAGAGTCTAATAAATTACCCATACCTTCTCAGCCAGAAATTGCCACAGAACTACAGGAAGTAGTCAATGATCCAGGTGTTACCGTTGAAGATCTCTGCAAAATTATTAAAAAAGATCCCGGCCTTACCGCGCGTATTTTAAGACTGGCAAATAGCCCACTGGTTAGAGGTAGAGTACCCATACAAGGACTGGATAATGCAATCGCACGTATGGGTGTCGGCTTCGTTGGGAATTTAGCCATTGGTTTAGCTTTGGAACAAATGTTCAAAACTTCAAATAAACTCATTGCTCAAAGAATGAATGCAGCATGGGAACATTGTTCTTATGTAGCTTGTATTTGCAGCGCACTTGCCGTACAAAATACTAAACTACCCGTTGATCAAGCAATGTTAGCGGGGGTATTGCATGAAATCGGTATACTATCTATTTTATCCTTTGCAGAAAAACATCCTGAAATCTTAACAGATGAACAAACCTTAGATAAAATTATTGAAACGCATTCTGCAAAACTCAGCCAAGCCATTATGACTGCATGGCAATTTGCGCCAGAGCTTAGATCTATCCCTGTTGAACTCTACGACTATTATCTTAAAAAAGATAAAGCTGATTTAGCAGATACTTTATTGGTAGCAAAAATTTATGCGCTTGATGATACTACTCACCCTTTGGCTAAATTAAATAGGGCAGAATTACCTGCTTTTAAGCGTTTAGGCTTAGATCCTAAAAAATCATTGGATCATTATTCCGAGTTAAAAGAGGCTGTCGATTTAGCGCGAGAGCTTTTGGGTTAAATAGGCAAATCACAAGATATGTAGAATTTTTGGGACGACACAACGGTCGTCCCGCGCAATAAGCTTCTGACTCGAAAATTTAAGCCTGTGGCCGCATTTGAGGAAATAAAATAACATCTCGTATTGAATCTGTATCGGTAAATAACATCACCAGTCGATCAATACCAATCCCTTCACCAGCCGTAGGTGGTAAACCAAACTCCAATGCAGTAACATAATCTTCATCATAATGCATTGCCTCTTCATCACCCGCCTCTAAACGTCTTACTTGTTCTCTAAAACGTTCTGCTTGATCTTCAGGATCATTTAATTCTGAAAAACCATTCGCAATCTCTCGTCCGCCGACAAAAAATTCAAAGCGATCACAAATCGTCGGATCTAAATCATTTTTACGCGCTAAAGGAGAAACTTCTGTGGGATACGCTGTAATAAAAGTTGGTGCAATTAGCTTTGTTTCAACTGTTTTTTCAAAGATTTCAATTTGCACTTTACCAATACCATAATCTTTTTCAAGATGAGCCCCCAACTTTTCCGCATAATTCCAAAGTTCAGCATAATTATCAATATGCTCTGCGTTGAAATCTGGATTATATTTTAAAATAGCTTCTTTAACCGTTAATCGCTCAAAGGGCTTCGTTAAATCAAAGATATTATTTTGATAATGAAGTTCAGACTTTCCTAGTACTGTTTCAGCCAAGTAGCGAATCATTTGCTCGGTAAAGTTCATCATGTCATGATAGTCTGCATAAGCTTGATAAAACTCAATCATCGTAAATTCTGGATTATGTCTTGTAGACAATCCCTCATTGCGAAAATTACGATTGATTTCATAAACACGTTCAAAACCACCCACAACTAATCTCTTTAAAAATAACTCTGGCGCAATTCTTAAAAATAAAGTCATATCCAGTGCATTATGATGCGTTTTAAAGGGCTTAGCAGCAGCGCCCCCTGCAATAGAATGCATCATTGGGGTTTCAACCTCAATAAAACGATGTTCATTTAAAAAATTTCGTATGCCTTGGATCAGTTGAGTACGCATACGGAATCGTTGCTGAGTTTGCGCATTGGTCATTAAATCTAAATAACGTTGGCGATATCGTGATTCAACATCAACAAGCCCATGATATTTATCTGGCAGCGGTCTTAATGATTTTGAAAGTAAATGTGCTTGACTGGCTTTAATAGAAAGCTCTCCTGTCTTCGTCTTAAAAACAGTACCTACCACCCCCACAATATCGCCTAAGTCCCAATGCTTAAAGGCATCATACACATTTTCTGGCAAATCGCTTTGTTTTAAATATACTTGAATCTGTCCAGTCATATCTTGCAAATGAATGAAACTTGCTTTCCCCATCAGTCGCTTGGTCATCATGCGACCTGCTAGGTGAACTTGTTTATTTTCCTGCTCTAACACATCATGCTCTAAAGACCCAAAAGCATCTATCAAATCCTTTGCATAAGCATCACGTTTAAAATCATTGGGATAAGCATTGCCTTGTTCTCTTAAGGCTTTTAATTTATTGCGTCGCTCAATCATTTGCTCATTCAGAGAAATTTGTGGCTCATTTGCATCTTGATTGCTGTGATCTTTCGCTTGATTTGATTCGGTCATTTTATATCCCACTTTTTAAACTGGCTGAAATAAACATATCCAATAAGTTACCATCCAACATACCTTGAATATTGGTGGTTTCCACGTGTGTTCTTAAATCTTTAATACGAGAATCATCTAAGACATAAGAGCGAATTTGACTCCCCCAACCGATCGAAGATTTACTGTCTTCGATAGCTTGTTGCTCTTGGTTGCGCTCTCGCATTTTTAACTCATACAATTTAGATTTTAATTGGCTTAAGGCTTGCGCTTTATTTTTGTGTTGAGATCGATCGCTTTGGCATTGTACAACGATATTAGTCGGTACATGAGTTATACGCACTGCAGAATCTGTCCTGTTTACATGCTGCCCACCAGCCCCACTGGCACGATAGGTATCAATTCGCAAATCTGCAGGATTGAGATCAATCTCAATATCATCATCAAGATGTGGTGATATAAATACTGCCGCAAAAGAAGTATGGCGACGATTTCCTGAATCAAAGGGTGATTTACGCACCAAACGATGCACTCCAGACTCCGTTCTTAACCAACCATAAGCATAATCACCTTCTACTTTTACCGTAGCACTTTTAATACCGGCCACTTCCCCTGCGGAGCATTCTAGTAGGGTCAGCTTAAAGCCTTTGCGCTCACCCCAACGTAGATACATTCTAAGCAGCATTTCTGCCCAGTCTTGTGCTTCTGTTCCACCGCTACCCGCCTGAAAATCAATGTAACAATCATTAGGATCCATTTCTTTGGAAAACATCCTCTGAAATTCTAGCTTGTGCACAGCTTCTTCTAATTTTTCTGCTTCCTCGCACAGCTCATGAAAAGTATCTTCATCCTCATCTTCAATGGCAATCGCCAACAGCTCTTTTAACTCTGTTAAGCCATTGCGAATAAAATCCACATTTTCAATTATTTTCTCAAGCTGTACGCGTTCCTTATTAAAAGCCTGCGCTTTATCAGGATCATTCCAGATATCAGAAGAGCCTAACATACGCGTAATTTCTTCTAATCGATCGCACTTTTGATCATAGTCAAAGATACCCCCTGAGCTTTTCCAAGCGCTGGCTTAAATCTTTGATTTTGGTTTGAAGGGGTTGTGTCTCCACGGAAACCTCATTATTTTTTTCGTTGCGTCATTTTAAAGCAAGTTGAAGTGCCTCGCTATATTTTGACGCGCTTTAAGGCTCGCTTAGAGGCATAAAGTTAATAAATAATGAGTTTGTTTTTTAACTTTGTACATCCAGCACAAAGGCAAGAGTCCGTTGGCATTTTGTTTTATTTTTGATGAATAAATAGTGCGATTTTGCTCTTTTTAATCAATTACTTGGGGAAATTGGAAAGTTAGCTGCTGGGTGCCGCGGACAAGCCGCGGCACTAGGCGATAAGGTATTTGCCCGAATAACAACAGGCCTTATATTTTCTGGCAATAATTGATCATGCAGACAAGACGCTTGTTGCCTCTAAATACCTCAACTTTGGGTACATAAACCACTTGAACCTCATCCCCAATGGCAATTGGAGAGATATCCTCTGCGCTGTCCCGACAGAAAAACCAGACGCCATTGACCCACACATCTTCTATTGAAAGACCAATGCGTGCATGATTCTTTTTTTCACCCATAAATTGTAAAGTGGTAACGATGGCTTGCGCTTCAAATTGTGGAGGCTCAAACTCTCGACCAAAAGGTTCTAGTTGATTCATTAAGCCTTCAATAAAATCACAACTTAAAAATTGGCTGTCCAGCGCACCATCTGTCCATAAAACAGGGCCTAACTGGGCATGAGATAAAGTAGCGCCTACAGCCTCTTCAAAATGAGCAGAAAAAATTTCAAAACCTGATTTATAAATAGTGAGTCCAGCTGCCCCTTCATGCCCACCAAATTTTTCAATAATATCTGGACATCGCTCTTTAACCGCTTGTAATGCTTCTCGCAAATGCAAACCAGGCACAGAACGCGCCGATCCGGTTAAGAGATCTGGATTTTCTGCTTTAGGACAGAAAATAATCGTAGGTCTACCAAAAGCGTCTTTAATACGGCTCGCTGAAATCCCATGCACACCTGCATGCCCTTCGTTCAGGAGAATACTTAAGCTAGATTTCCCTTTCGAATATTGCAAAAGGGCCTGTTCTAATCCAAGCTGAGTAATACGTCCTTGAATCTCTTTACGTGATGCATTTTGAATTTGTAAATGTTCTATCCATTTTTTTGCTTCTACAATATCTTCGGCTAGCAAAAAGCTGACAGAACCAAAAGCACAAGATAATCTACCATCACTGTTTAATAAGGGGCCAATTTTAAAACCCAAATCTTCTGAGCGCAAAGGGGCAGATAAGAGCGGCAATACTGCTTTCCAACAGGCTCTTTTGGCTTGTTGTATCAACTGCATTCCACGCATCACCACAATTCGATTATTTTTACTTTTTGCAATGCTCACACAGTCTGCTATGGTTCCAACTGCAACAAAGTCTAGTAATTCACCTAATTTGGGGATTTGCTGAATTATTTTATTATCAAGCAACGCTTGTCGTAAAGCTGCCATAAACAACCATGCCACCATACAGCCAGCCACAAATCTATCTGGATACTGGCAATCAGGCCGCGTTGGATTTAAAACAGCAACTGCACTTTTGGGAATACCATCCACCGGAATTTCATGGTGATCGGTCACAATCACATCAATGCCATTTTCTTTGAGGCGTGCAATGGAGGCTTCATCAGAAGAACCATTATCTGCCGTAATGATCAAACTTGGCTTAGGATTATCCTCTAAAATTCTATCTACCAATGCTTTTGATAAACCATAACCTTCTTTTAAACGGTGCCCAATATAAGAGCGTATTTTCTCTTTTGGATATGAAAAATAGTTGATAAAAGCTTCATAAATAACTGCATGGCTGGTTTGACCATCACAATCATGATCGGTTTCAATACCAATTACTTCATTGCGCTGAAATGCTAAGATAACGCGATCGATTGCCTTTTTGAGATCAGCTAGGCCATTCGGTGCATCCAAATCTTTGAGTGACATAGAAAGTAATTTTGACGGTGAATAATTATCGTCAAAAGGTCGAGAAGCGAGTATCTGAGCAATAATAGGATGTAATCCTGACGCAGTTGCCAAGAGATTTCGCTGTGTGTCTACTTCTCTTTTTTTTATTTTTGGAATCGGAAGTTTTAACATCGATAATAGCCTTACATTTAATTTTTAGGCTTCGCAAAAAGTTTCTAGACTGCGAATACGTCGCCAAAAATATTTTAATTGATGCCGTGTCAATGTATAAGATTTATTTCGGCCAACATTAAAATTAATTTCAGATAATTTTTTATTTTCCAGCGCATGATAAAAGACAGAAAAGTAATTATCTTCGTATGTTTTTAACAATTGTTGCCACTGCGTTATATCTTCTTCACGCAGTGCATAGAGAAATCTTGTATCTACAATCAATACATTTTGATATTCGTTTTGGAATAGAGTTTGAGGCTCTTCTTCTAATGAAGCAAATGTTGTTTGGGCACATTTGGCCAACCCTCCCATAAAACTTTCATTGCTCATAATGAGATCAAACTCAGACACGATTTTTTTAGGTAGACAACCAAATCCCCATAACCATAGCCCCTCTACAGTGGCAAATGATTCTTCAAGGCGCTTTTGATTAAAGGGCGCGTTTTTTAATAGCATCTGTAGCTCGGTCATTAAACGTTGCATCTCTACCGCATCTGGCCCTGAAGGCAAACGCATGTGTAATGATTTCCCCAACACCTCCCACAAAGGGTTGGTCATTATATCCAAATTTTCACCAAGTCGAATAACCAAATTCTGTTCATCTTGTAATGCAAACAATTGGTGTAATGGCTCGATATAAGGCCTAATCAATGCTTGAATTTGCTCATGCTCAGACGTCTCTAAAGCCCGGTTTAAAACAGATTTTAAAAAAACAGTATGCATATCTGCTTGAAAATGCACATAATCTGCACAACAGAAATGTGCATCCCGCTCATTTTCTTGCAAAATATTTCTGTAATAAGCAATGAATGCCGCAACCGGTAAATTATCGTCCGAGATGGAAAAAAGCTGCTTCAGAGTCGCCTCTAGAGAACAGACACGCTCTTCATTCACTGAGGCTCTGGATAATAAGGTAGATAAATAAGTGTGTGGTTCATTCAACATCCATTTTGTGTCTGGAATGAGGCCAGGTGCCACTAAAGTAATTTTTTTCATAATTAAATATTTTTTTCTAAATGATCTTGAATAGTATGTACTTGTGGATTTAGCGTAACAATTGAAGATTGATGGTGTTTCATAACCACTTCTGGATCTTTTAAGCCATTACCTGTGAGTGTACAAACGATTGTACTCCCTTTTTCAATTTTACCAAAATGAATATCTTTAAATAGCCCTGCTATAGAAATGGCGCTGGCAGGCTCACAGAATATACCCTCTACCCGCGCGAGCAATCTTTGTGCCGCTAAAATTTCTTCATCACTGATACTTGCAAACCAACCAGCAGAGCCAATCACAGCTTGTTGTGCCAATGCCCATGACTGAGGATTACCAATTCGAATCGCAGTTGCAAGCGTCTCTGGCGCCACAATCGGTTTATTATGGATAAAAGGTGCAGCACCCTCTGCTTGATAACCTAACATTTTAGGTAATTTTTTTGATTTTTTGAGGTAAAAAAATTCTTTATATCCCATCCAATAAGCAGAGATATTACCTGCGTTCCCCACTGGTAAGGCATGATAATCAGGCGCCTCTGCTAATGTTTCTATAATTTCAAAAGCTGCGGTCTTTTGTCCTGCAAGTCTATGAGGATTTACAGAATTTACAAGTGCAATAGGCAATTTCTGGCTCAGCGCTTTCACCAATGCCATTGCATCATCAAAATTACCTTCAATTTGAATAATCTCTGCACCATACATAATGGCTTGTGCTAATTTACCATGCGCAATTTTACCGGAAGGGAGCAAAACAAAGGCTTTCATCTTTGCTTTTACGGCATAAGCTGCAGCTGAAGCAGAGGTATTACCTGTGGAAGCACATATAATTGCTTTTGCACCAGCCTCTTTCGCTTGGCTAATCGCCACTGTCATCCCTCTGTCTTTAAAAGATCCTGTAGGATTGAAGCCTTCAATTTTAGCAAAAATTCTATATTGATCATTAAATAAAGTCATAAGGCTTGTAAGCTCTACCAAAGGCGTATTTCCTTCTGCTAGGCTGACAATATTTTCCTTATGTTTAATCGGTAAGTACTGAAAGTATTTCTCAATCAGTGAGTAGCTCATGTGTATCATCCCATTATGACTAGAAACTGTCTCTAAAATAACATTTTTGAGACAGTTTCTAGTCTAATATTAAGTCCTCTAATCTTAAGCTCACGATCTGATTATCTATGCCCTCACAGCTCTTAATTTCCTCTAATGCACTATTTAAGAGCCCCTCTTGAACGGGATGTGTCACGATAATCACTGGCACTTTATCCTGAGAAAATGCCGGCTGTTGCATAATGGTTTTAATACTAATATGTCGCTTACCAAGTGCCTGTGTTACCTTTGCGAGAATACCTGGCTCATCCTTTGCAGACAAACGCAAATAATAAGCACTGAAAATCTCTTCTTTAGACATAATGCTTAAATTGTCTAATGATTTTGTCTGGAATGCTAAATAAGGAACCTTCATGTGCGCTGGAATATTCATATTCCGAATGATATCCACCAAATCAGCAATCACACTAGAAGCCGTTGCATCTCCACCCGCACCCGCACCATAATAAAGTGTAGAGCCAACTGCATTTGCATGAATGACCACCGCATTCATCACACCATTTACTTGTGCTAATAAACAATTTTTGGGAAGTAAAGTAGGATGCACGCGAAGCTCAACACCAGCGTCTGTTCTTTTGGCAAGACCTAAATGTTTTATGTCATATCCCAACTGACTTGCATAATAAATATCTTTTGGATCTAGGTTACAAATACCCTCGCGTATCACTTTTGAGTATTGCAGGGGTATACCAAATGCAATAGAGGCTAAAATCGCTAGTTTATGTGCCGCATCCATACCTTCTATATCAAAGGAAGGATCAGATTCTGCATATCCCTTCTCTTGTGCTGACTGCAATGCAGTATTAAAATTCCATTTTTGATCTCGCATCTGCGTTAAAATATAATTACAAGTGCCATTAATAATACCTGCCAGCCAATTAATTCGATTTGCACCTAAGCCTTCTCTAATTGTTTTAATAATCGGGATACCACCCGCTACAGCACCTTCAAAAGCAACGGTAACACCTTGGGCTTCTGCTAAGGAAAATATTTCATTACCATGTTCTGCAATCAGTGCTTTATTGGCTGTTACAATATGTTTTTTATACTCTATTGCTTTTAGAATGAGCGCTTTGGCAAGCGTACACCCGCCAATCAGTTCAACAACAATATCCACCGCAGGATCTTCCACCAATGAAAAGGGATCGGTGGTCAATTTTAGATGAGAGATATCACAATCACGCTTTTTATTTAAATGCTGTACGGCGGCACCATATACATTTAAATCCCGCCCCGCACGACGACTAATTTCATTATGATTGCGTTGCAACACTCTATAAGTCCCCGAACCAACCGTTCCTAGACCGAGAATGGCGATATTAACCGGCTCCAATTCGCTTCTCCTTAAAATCGACGGCACGCGTGCTGCGAATGAATGCGTCAAGTCTATTGATAGCCTCTACCATACGTTGTGGGCTTTCAATAAGTGCAAAACGTACCGCATGATCACCCGCCTCTCCAAATCCAATGCCAGGTGCAACAACCATATGCGCTTTGTCTAAAAGAACTTTGGTAAATTCCAAAGAATCCAAATGGCTAAACCTTTCTGGAATGGGTGCCCATACAAACATCGTTGCTTTTGGCGCCTGCACAGGCCAACCGATATTTTGTAGCCCAGCACACAAAACATCTCTTCGCTGTTGATAGATATCACAAATGGATTGTCTATATTCATCACCATGCAAAAGTGCTTCTACTGCGGCAATTTGAATCGGCGCAAATATCCCATAATCATAATAAGATTTAATTTTTGTTAAAGCGGATATTAAGTTCACATTACCTGCCATATAACCTACACGCCAGCCTGGCATATTATAAGACTTTGATAGAGAGCAAATTTCAACCGCCACATCCTTGGCACCTTTAACCTGTAATATAGAAGGCGCACAATAACCATCAAAACACAAATCCGCATAGGCAAAATCATGAATAATCCACGTTTGATAGTGTTTTGCTAAAGCAATGATTTCTTCAAAAAATCCAATCTCAACGCAATGCCCCGTGGGATTTGCAGGAAAATTTAGCATAATCGCTTTGATCTGCTTATTTGATTCTAGCTTTTGCTTTATCTCAGCCAACATTTTTTGTTCTGATTGCACCGAGAAAGTATCTACTTGTGCCCCTGCAATTAAAAAAGCATAGGTATGAATAGGATAAGAAGGACTGGGTACTAACACACAATCATGCGCTTCTGATATTGCTAAAGCGAGATGAGAAATGCCTTCTTTGGCGCCAATCGTTGCCACAATTTCAGAATCCACATCAAGACCAACTCTATAATTTTTTTCATACCAGCTTGCAACCGCACTGCGAAAAGACTCAATACCCTTGGGTGGTTTAACATAACGGTGTGTTTGCGGCAACTTCGCCGCCTGAATCAATGCCTCCACAATGGGCGCTGGGGTATGTCCATCCGGGTTGCCCATGCTCATATCAATGATATCAATGCCACGCTGAAGGTATTCGGATTTTAGTTGGTCTACTTTGGTAAATACATAGGTGGGCAGCTTTTCGATACGGCTAAGTGGTTTCATACATAAACGTTCCTGTTACAGTATATTCCAAGTATAATAATAGTCTTTAGGCGCAGACTTTGCGTCACCGCTTATGTTTTTGAGCGAAATTCATTTACGATGCTCATATACCCCTCTACCAATTTTGGGAGAGGGTGCCCGTAGGGCGGGTGAGGGTTAAATAGGCATCTAAAATGCTCTTATCTTCCCTCATCCGTCGCTTCGCGCCACCTTCTCCCGTCAACGGGAGAAGGACGAGCGTACATGAAAACCGAATAAAAGCTCACTTACTAAGCACAAGCAACAACGCTAAAGGCTCAAAGACGAAGATCTCATAGTCACAGTATTTGAGTTTTTAGCTAGGCGCCAAGCCTCGAGCAACCGGAATGTACACAAAAGTACATGAGGATTGCGAGATGGCGCAGGCAACAACGCTAAAGGCTCAAAGACGAAGACTATATGATAATACAACAAGATGACAACCCAGCACTATTCCACATCGACAAATATCAACCAGGCGAAATATGGATAAACAATCAGCCTTACTACCACAGCGTGTTGATAAGACCTGACGCTTTAGAATCGCCATGGCCGGTTGCGTCTCTGGATGCCTTGGATGTATCCCACTTTGATGCCCTCTTGGACAATCCACCGGATATATTTTTATTGGGTACCGGAAAATCTTTAATACAACCTTCTCCAAGACTCTTGAGTGTTTTATATGAAAAACAGATTGGAGTTGAGGTGATGGATTCATTAAGAGCAGCTTATACTTTCTTAATTTTAAGCTCAGAGGCAAGAAATGTAGCAGCAGGTATTATTATTATTTAATTTTATATTTTAAGCAGTCAATTCGCTTTAAGCTAATCATCTTTAAAAAAATCAAGCCATACTCATTGTGAGCGCATACTTCACGCATCTCATGCCTTGCTGCTTTAGCCTTTTCAAAAAGATTCTGCGAACAACGAGAATCTCGATTCGTGCTAAAGCGAATGGATTCAATGGCATTATAAAAATCTTGTAACTGTTCCATTACTTCTGATTCAGTAATGGTCTCTTGCGAAAAAATACTAATGAGTTTCTCTAAATTTTGTGACATTCCATCCAATGCATCATTAATGGTAGATTTTCGAGCAACAACATAGCATCTTTTTAAGGCTTCAAAAATAGAAATTAACTTTAAGATAAAAGCTTTGTGATTTACATCCTTAATGCTGTTAGACTGATCTTTATATAAACTTCCCTTTGAACCAATCACCACCTCCAAACCCAATTGCTCACTGTAATGCAACATTTCAAGCTGCGACTGAGATTTGCTATTCACGAAACTATCCATTAGGCTTTTTTCCAAATTTTCAAGCTGGCGTATCGTTTCTTGCTGGCAAGAATATTGATTTAAACTGCGAATCGCACTAATAAGCGCAGAAGCATCTAACTCTAAATTATGAACAGAGCCAATGAAGCTTTGATGTTTTTTTAGTTTTTCAATCTTCGTAGACTTTAAGATTTGAGTGATTCCTAAAATTGTTATATAGCATTGTTGAGCAGATTTCTTTGCTTGTAAAAAGGAAACTTCATTCAATGAACGTTTCAACTCTGTAAATTCATTCACGCGATACTGATAGCTATAAAGCTGCTCTCTTATTGTCACAAGTAACCTATCAATATGATATAAGTAAGTATGGATGGTTAATAAATCTAAATTAATATTTTTTGTGTTTGTAGAATCATAATTTTGTTTTAAAGTTAATACGAGTGATTGTAGCGAATCAACTGCACTGAACCATTCTCTCATATAAGTTAAAGTATCGTCTGTATCAGCCATTGCTTTCACCCGTAACACATCACTTCGACCCTGTATAGGCAATTCATTTTTATTCAGTCCTAAAATCATCCTTTTAAGACGTTCTATCCCTCGCTTCCAAATGCCTCCTAATCTGAATGTTTGTTGCTGCCCCTTTTTCATAAAAAGCATCAAATAACCTAAATGAAACTACTTAATTTATTTGAACACATATGCAAAACAAAAAACAAGTTATCTTGTTGACACACATCCATTTATAAGACCATATACTCTCATTGCGATCAGTAAAAAACAGTGAAAAAAAGATATTCATTAAAGATTAAACTTTTTATAGCGCTTCAGAGACTAAGTAAATAAGGAAAGAATCAACTGTGTATATAAACTAAAAGGTATACTATGGCAGCCTCTGAAAATCGCCGAAACAAAATAAAAAGCAAGCGCAAAACAAATGTACCCAAAGAATTACAAGAAAAAATTGGTTCTGCAACCATACAGCGAAAACAGCGCCAAAAGAAGATTACAAACGATTCAGAAGCATTCAATCTCCAGACCTCTAACAATGCTTTATCTCAAGACGATTTAATCTTAGAGGATTCAGAGCTATTATCTAAAGCAGATAAACAATCCTATATCACACAACTGATACAAACACGTGACTACCTATCAGAGCAATTAGAACATGTCTCTGACGAAGGCTTTGAAAGCGTTCAAACAATACTCACAGACAGATCTGAATATACACAACGCGATGACTATTTGTTATTGATTGAATCATTGACTATTGAGGTATTAGAAGAACAACTGAACACTTATGATGACTATAGATATGCCATGGCACATTTGCAGCTTGCAATCGACCATCTGGAAGAAATACAAAATTCTCATCAACTACAAACTAAAAATCAAACATCTCTTGAGCTATTAGAAGAGGATCTCGACGATGAGTTGTCATCCATTGACTTTACGACGGAGCTGGAAAAACAGGCCGTGCTTACAGAACAAACAGAACAATCTCATAGCCAAGCGCCCCATCAATATAGCTCAGAATATAACGAAGATTTAGAAAAAAGCACATTAGAAATTGTTAAGGCACATATTTTATTTTATGAAAAACTAAAAGCCTATCAGCTTTATATCAACACAGATCATAATGGCATCTCTGAAAACCATAATGCAACGCTTGAAAAACTCAGACATATTCTTCAAAATCAATTCAAGGATATAAGCATAGATGAAATTTTATCTGCATTGAAAGCGCACGAAAAAGAGAGAGAACATCTCTCTTTAGAAGAAATTGCGACATTAACCAGTTTGGCAATTCAATTTTCAAATACGGATAATAAGGGGTTATTAGCATACCTTCATATAAAGGAAGTATTGCTTGATTTTCCTGACGTTATTAATGAAAACACCTATCTTTTATCCTCTATTGATACGGCCTGGCAAAATGCCATTCATATCACGCCAGAACAAAGCACCATTGTTTCTAGCGCGATTAAAAATCTTGAAAGCACTATTATCAATTTACAATCTTTGCAAAAAGCACAAAAACAGCTATTTATTTTAAGAAATGACAGTGTGCTGGATGAAGAAATAAACGCATTATCACAACTCAATACCCCCCAACATATTCAAAGTATGTGCAGTCTATTTGAGAAGCGATGCGAAGAGCTGCGCATCAATGCGCAACGCTTAACGCTCGAAGCAAATATGCCTGAAAACCAAGAAAATACAAATTTAAAATATCAGGCTAATATCGCACAAGAAACATACGAAAAATGGCTATTACACAAATCAAAATTTTCAAGCGAGAATCTTGGCACAGAACTAGAAAATATAAACAACATGTTTAAACAATATGCTGCCATGCTACAAACACTGTCAAAGATACAAATTTCCTTTGGACATACGCACGATCCCAAAAAATTAAAACAAATTCAGTCGCTTAACCTTAAAATTGCACTGCTCTATAAAAAAATAAAAGACCAATATACTGACTCATTCGATATTATTGAAGAAATATTAAGCAATCAATTAGAGTTCAAAGCGCTAAATGCGCTCAAACCATTTTTTGAAAAACAAAAAATTCAATCAGCGCTCAAACAAGCAAATACACTCACACAATCTCTCAAAGAAAATCCAAGTGCGAAAAATGCTTTTGCACAACAACTAAAACTAGGAATACTCTTTAATAAACGTGGCACCGAACAAGATGCACACTTCTATAAAATGCTTAGTTTGGGTATGCTTGCTGATTTTTCAGAAAAAGAAATATTACAAATGGGCGTCGAGGGCTTACAGAATTGTAGTCATCCCGATGATATTGAAAATGCACTTCTCTTTATTCAATACAGCTTAGCCAATGATTCTGAAAACCAAACTGTTCGTTTTGATGAATATGAAAGCTACACCTTAACACAATTAAACAATACATTATCAAAATCAACATCAGAACGACATCAAGCATCTATTAATGCTATCCGAGAGCTTATTGAAAAAAAACATACAGAAAGAATAACCTCTTTTTCAAATACAATTGAAGAGCTATCATTCACAACAGAATTACATATCTTCCCCCAAGATTTTAGCAGAATGATTTTTACGCAAATATATAAATTACAAAAAAGCAATAAACAAGAATGGCAAGATATATGTGATGAGTTTTTCTCTTGGATCTATCATGCAAACGATGTATACTTCCAAATGACAAATAATGATCTTAGTAATCCTCTACATGCAGCGCTTAGTTTTCTTGATGAAGCAGAGTCCAGAGGTATTGAAGTACATACCGCAAAAGAAATTATTTTCAGAAAAAAATCATCTACCGCCAAAACAAAAGAAATACCCACGCATACAATTAATATTTCATCACTCAGTGAATACGACTCTTTATTAAAAAAGATTGAGCAAGTTGCAAGCGGCACATTGAGCGAAGAAGAGAAAGACACACTCAGCGCACAGCTTATTGAAATGATTGAGGCTGCACACACAAATGAATTCGCGCAAATGTCCATCAGCGAGCTATCTGCTGCAGGAAATAGAGTTGACAAAAAAAATATAGAAAAAGGCATTTTTGCTCAACCACAATCACTTCATTTTAATAGAAGCGAGCAAATCAGCAATAAAATTTATGCATTGCTTGCAACCTTGGTTATGAATCAATATAAAGAAGGGGATATGGTTGCAAGAGAAAAAGTGAGTGCATGCAGGAAAGTATATGACTTTTATAATCAAATGTTAAACGATGCCTATACGAAACATTTTTATTATGCATTTGAAGATATTTTCTATGCTCAAGGTTACAGCAGCATTCCTAGATTTGTGGAAAACAATGCACAAAGAGAACAATACACTCATTTATTTCAATATAGAAAAAAATATTTTACAAAACTAAAAAATGAACATAACGCTGCCCCCTCAACAGATATTTTTATCGACCGTTTTATCAAAGCACAAGAAGGGATGAATTCTGACTTGCTCTCAAAATATTTACTCATAGGACGAAGCACTCATCAATTCATTGAGGCGCAAGCAAGCATTCACAGACAGCACGCATCTATCTCACCTTCTTCTAGTCTTGAAGCATTCGCAGACAGTGTACTCTTTGATTGCTATAAAGAAACCTGTGCCGTTTCTCCAACCACACTCACAATTGCTGTAAATGATAATGCATTACAACAAGCTATATTCGATCAATCAAATATTATCAAACCTAAAAATTTACCTAAAGCCAAATCATTAACTGAGTTTAAAAGTATCACAGAATTAAATCATTATTTAAAAATATGCGCTGATAGAGAATGGGGTTATCATTTAACAGATGTCCCAGCTCAAAATGAAATTTTGAATTTCATTAAGAATCATATTATCTTTTCAATACAAAAAACCTCATTAATGCCTGATATCACAGAAATTTTTGAATTGATCGATCATATGAATGAAATTCAAATATATGAAACGAAAGAAGCCATCGATTCTTATAGTGCATACAAAATAGTTTTTGAGGCTTATGATCAAGCCATGCAAGAACTACCTGAAAATATCACAAACACAACACTCAAACATTTTCACTCACAACTTGAGCAATCCCACCATTTCTTAAATATTGTTGAAAATCACCCAAAATGGTACGAGCTATTCTCACTTAAGAGGGCCTGCTATAACAGTGCTATTCACTTTGAAAATCATCTGTTAGATAAAATTGAATCAGCACCAGACTCAACGATTGAATATGAAGAAAGCTCATCTTTTGTCAACCTTTTAAATATTGTTCTCTCAGGAAAGACGCCTTCTATTTTTAACAATGATCACACTATTGTTTCTGGAAATTTTGCAGCAATGATGGCAGATAAAGAATATTGGGTAACCCCTTATGACCCTGAATTTGTTGAACCCAGTCAAATATTCTTATCTTTATCACAAGAAAAACAATCTGCTTTAGGAAATTTTTCTGCAAAAGCATTAAATGCTCAATTCTGTCAAGGCTTACCTTGGGCACTTAAGCTTGACTCCATTGATAAACTTAGCCATGCCTCTGCATTGGATAAGCCTAATTTACTGAATACCGCTCAACCTTTAGAAAAAGAAACACAATTAATCGTCATACAATATCTGCTTGTATCTTTTGATATCATGGGAAAACTATGTGGTCGAGATGGTGCACTCACACTCAAAAATTATGATGCAATTGATGCTGTAATTTCAAATGTTGAGAAATTACAGGCAGATCTTAAAACGAAAGCATGCCTTAGCCCTGATTTCGTAAAGAAAATAGGCGCACAACTACAATCACTAAAAATGCAAAATCAACAATTAAATATGATGTCGCAACAATCTAAGAAAGGATTTTTTAATTTGAACATTGATGTGAATAATTTTTGCCATTTAAATGAAATTTTAGCGCATCAACTACTTGGCATTCCTTTCAAAACATCTTTACTGGCACCTCAAGATGCATCTCCTCCCCACCGAGATCTCATCATACAGTCTATGCAAAAACCAAACCCCAACGCTGGATTTTATGTACGTGACAAAGAAAATAATGCACTCAATCCTACTATTGAAGCCGTACACATTCCCCCTAAGATCAAGAAAAATGCTAACAAGCAACTCAAGTAAATAATTTAGTCTACAAACAATAAGTTAGTATAGAGAAATGGCTTATTGTTTATAAACTTTCAGATATAATGTTAAACCAAAACAGACGCCGCAATATGCTGTATCATATTATCAGTCTGAGAATCTATATAAAAAATTATCGTATTATGTATAAGATAAAACAATAATTTCTAAAGATTAGTTACAAAGGAAACTCAAATGCAATTAATAAATAATGAAAAAAGGTTTGGTACACTCTCGAAATTATTACATTGGACGATTTTTTTACTTTATGTTATCCAATATTTTTTAGTCTATCGTAGAGAATATTTTCCAAAAGATTCTCCTGAAAAATTACAATACATCTTATTACATAAATCTTTTGGCGTTTGTGTTTTAGCATTGGGCTTGTTTATGCTGATGTGGCGCCATGTGGGTACACGCCCCTCTTTGCCGCCAATGCCTAAAATTCAGGTCATTCTCGCTAAGATCATGCATATTTTGCTTTATCTCAGTATGTTAGTAATGCCAATTTCCGGTATCTGCATGTCTATGCTGTCAGGTCGTCCTGTTTCTGTATTTGGTTGGTTTGAATTACCTACTTTACTTGCTAAAAATGAAGCGCTTGGTGGTATTTTTTATCAGACGCATGTTTTTAGTTCTTATGTGGTCATCGGCTTGGTCGCAGGTCACACGCTGGCAGCTTTATATCATCATTTCGTGAATAAAGATGATGTCTTAAAGAAAATGACTTGTGGGGTTTAAAAACTCTTTTAATTGACAAGCTGGGAAAAATTTTTCCCCCTCCCAATTTTGTGGAGAGGGTGCCCATAAATGAAGGTTACTCATTTATGCCTAGCTCATATTTAACCCTCACCTGGCTTTCAGCCATCCTCTCCCAAAATTGGGAGAGGCATTAGGATTCCCTTCGCGAATCAGAAATTTATTAAACTAATGTTAACACACAAGCTTTATTATACCGCTTTAATCGTTCGATAATATGGTTCCCACGTACTCGCACGCACCAAATTCTCAATAGATTGTTCTGCTTTGATATTAGAAACACCATCTCGAATAGCTTGTTCTGCAACTCTCACTGCAATATGAGAAGCTAGACTTGTAATATCCGCAACACTTGGCAATAGAGGTTCTTTCGGATCTTTTTGTGCTGGCGATCGTTCACAGATGGCTTGCACCGCTGCCCAAAGCATATTATCCGTTACTGCTTTTGCACGAGACACAATCACACCCAAGCCAATACCGGGAAATGCTAACGCATTATTACATTGTGCAATCACATATTTTCGATCATCAAGCATAACAGGGTCAAAAGGACTACCTGTTGCAATCAATGCTCTTCCTTCTGTCCATTTCAGGACATTTTCTGGATTTGCTTCACAATTGTCATTTGGGTTTGAAAGCGGGAAAATAATAGGTTGCGCAACATGCTGTGCAATAGTACGGATCACTTCTTCTGTGAAAGCGCCTCGAACAGTCGATGTTCCAATCAAGATTGTTGGCTTGACTTGCTGCACAACCGTTAATAAATCATGCCCTGGTGGGTAATATTTAGCTTCTTCTTTCGTTCTTGCATATTTGCGTTGATGCTCCATTAAACCAGGAGTATCTTCTAGTAAGACACCAGGTCTATCCATTAACCAAAATCTTTTTCTTGCCTCTTGTGGATCCATTCCATAACGTAGCATGGCATCATACAATTGATCGGCAATACCAACACCCGCCGTACCCGCACCAAAAATAATAATCACATGATTTTGAATAGGAACAGATGTAGCACCAATGGCTGCAATGATAGCAGCCAAGGAGATAACACCTGTACCCTGCATATCATCATTAAACATACAATGATAATCTTTGTATCTGTCTAAGATACTACGTGCATTTTCTCGACCAAAATCTTCCCAATGTAAAAACACATTTGGCAATTTGCGATGCACGGCCTTCACAAATTTTTCAATGAAGGTATGGTACTTATCACCACGAATACGTTTACTACGCCAGCCAATGTACATGGGATCATCTAACAATTGCTGATTGTCTGTACCCACATCTAACATAATAGGCAGTGTACGATAAGGATTAATGCCGCATAAACTGTAAACCACGAGCTTCGCAATCGAAATATCCATTGCTCCAATCCCTTGATCACCAATACCAAGTACACCTTCACCATCTGTTGCAACAATCACATCAACATCAGGGTGTGTACGATGCTCTAAGACATCATCAATCTCATCAATATGGGGATAGCTGATGTATAAGCCGCGTGGTTGGCGAAATTCATGGCTATATTCTTTAACGGCTGTGCCAACATTCGGCGTATAAATAATGGGTAAGGCCTCTGCCAAATTGTCTAACAAAAACCGATAAAAAAGTATCTCATTTTTATCATGCAAACCATTTAAATAAATAAATTTTTGTAGATTACTTGCATAACGCTGGTATTGTAGGCTGATACGCGCAACTTGCTGTTCCAGTGTTTCAATACAGTTTGGCAATTTTCCTAAGAGCCCAAGCTCTTTACGTTCTTGATCTGAAAAAGCTGTATCTTTATTGAGCAAAGGAGTTGTGAGGACAGGCTTACCTCTTAAGGCAGTTTCTATCCACTCTTGCCCGGTCTTTTTATCAATTTTATTGATGTATTTTAACACAGTGTTTTTAACCATTCCCTTGCATTGTAAAACATTTGTATCCATGGCGTGAATCTTTCTTCACTGACGCTGTCCCATGCTTTCGGGTACCAAGACAACTGCCATGTTTTAATGACTCTTTCAGGGTGTGGCATCATGATGGTTACTCTACCATCTTGTGTTGTTAAGCCTGTTAGCCCAAAAGAAGAACCATTAGGATTAAAGGGGTAATCATTTGTATATTGCCCCTGATTATCAATATAACGTAAAGTTGCTAGTTTTGCATCCTGACACTGCTTTTCTTGACAATCATCACTAAAAACTGCTTGTCCTTCACCATGCGCCACAGCAATTGGCATTCTTAAACCAGTCATGCCCTGCAATAAAATAGAAGGTGAATCTATCACTTCAACCATACTGAGCCTGGCCTCGAATTGTCTAGATTGGTTACGTGTGAAGGAAGGCCAATGTTCAGCTCCTGGAATTAAATCTTTAAGATTAGAGAGCATTTGACAGCCATTGCATACCCCAAGGGTGAGGGTATCTTTTCTTTGGAAGAATTTAGAGAAAACATCATTTAATTTTTGAACATGTATGATTGAGTTAGACCAGCCCTTACCCGCACCCAAAACATCACCATAAGAGAAACCACCACAAACAGCTAATACATTAAATGCATCTAAGGTTGCGCCTTTTAAGAGATCTTGCATAGTAATATCGTACGCATCAAAACCCGCTAAAGTAAAAGCAGCTGCCATTTCACGATGCCCATTAATACCCTGCTCTCTTAAAATAGCCACTTTGGCTTTACGTGTTGTGGTTGGTGGCAACAAATTAAACATAGGTGTTGCAATACTATGCATGCCTTTATCTGAATTGTTTTTTATACGTGCGTAAGATTGTTCTGCTAATGCAGCATTATCTCTTAACGCCTGTATTTTGAAGCTTACCTTTGACCACAAGCTTTGCAAGTCACTACGCTTCGCACTATAAATTATTTTTTGCTGATATTTTATATTCAGCTCATCGCTTTGATTGATACTTGCAATGTTATAAACATTGGATGCTAAATGCATGTTTGCAAATATTGCCATAACCGCATCGTAATGCTGTTCTTTGATTTGAATCACAACACCCGCTTCTTCATTCAGTAAGGCTTGAATATAACTTTTTTCATCCACAGCATAATTTGAGAGCTCGATATCTAAACCTACATGAGATGCAAAAGCCATTTCGCATACACAAGCCCATAGCCCACCATCGCTTTTATCGTGATAAGCGAGAACCATCTCTTGATCTTTGAGTAGTCTTAAGGCATGGAAAAATCGTTTTAGGGTGTCTGCCTCAATATCCGGGCATTCATGACCTATCTGATTAGTGACTTGCGCAAAAATACTCCCCCCCATACGCTGATGATTCTCCGAAAGATCGATCATCAAAAGCCTTGTGGCTTCACTTACATTTAATAAAGGTGTGATTGTTTTACGAATGTCTGCAACAGGAGAGAATGCAGAAACAACCAAAGTAACAGGAGAAATAACTTGATGCCTTTTATCTTCTTGCTGCCAAGAAGTTTGCATAGACATAGAATCTTTACCAACGGGAACCGCAATGCCTAATTGAGGACAAAAGCCCATACCAATGGCTTCTACCGCATCATATAAATCTATCGCTTGTTGAGGCGTTTTAGCATCTGCCATCCAATTACAGGATAATTTAATATCTGACAGTGCATGAATATCTGCCGCTAAGCTGTTGAGTACTGCCTCAGCCACACTCATTCTAGCCATTGCCTTAGCGTTAATAGAGGAAAGCATCGGACGCTCACCCATTGCCATTGCCTCACCTGTCAGTGTGGTATAGCAAGAAGCACTCACGCCACAATCTGCAACAGGCACTTGCCATGGCCCCACCATTTGATCTTGCGCAACCAGACCTGTCACAGTTCTATCGCCAATAGTAATTAAGAAGCTCTTATCTGCAACTGTAGGCGCCATCAAAACACGCTCTAAACTCTCTTTGAGTTCAATCACACTTGTATCGACAGCTGCATAAGCAACCGGCTGCCTTTCTAAGTTTTTTTCAAGTTGTGGTGGGTCGGCAAACAAAATGCTCGTTGGTAAATGAACAGGCGATATTTCTGTGTCTGATCTTTTAGCGGCAATAATAGGTTTATCTGTTGCAGTACCGACAACTTGATAAGGACAACGCTCTCTTTTTGCAATGGCATGAAAAGCATCAAGCTCACTTGGATCAATACCAATAATATAGCGTTCTTGTGATTCATTACACATGATTTCAAGCGGACTCATACTTGCATCTGCAACAGGCATTTTCTCTAACTGTAATGAAACGCCTAACCCACTTTCATGCACCAACTCAGAAATCGCATTGGCAACACCACCAGCCCCTACATCATGAATGCTTTTAATAATATTGTGTGACATCATCGTACAAGTACTAATGACTTCTTGCGCCCTGCGTTGCATTTCTGGATTTTGTCTTTGCACAGAAGCAAAATCCAGTTGCTCATCACTTTGACCTTGCCCCATAGAAGATGCTGACCCACCCCCAATACCAATTTTCATGGCAGGGCCACCCAAAACAATAATCAAATCACCATTTTTTAATGCTAATTTTTTAATGTTATCTGAGTAAATACTTCCCATACCACCCGCTATCATGACGGGTTTATGATAACCAAAAGCATAATACTGTTCTCTATCATCAATAAGGGCTTGCTCATAGGTTCTGAAATAGCCACAAATATTAGGGCGACCAAATTCATTATTAAAAGCAGCGCCACCTATAGGTGCTTTTAGCATGATCTGTAAAGCATCTTGAATACGATTGGGTACATGATAACTTGATTCCCAAGGCATTTTATAACCTGGAATGTGAAGATTAGAGACCGTAAACCCTGCTAAACCTACTTTAGGCTCACTACCTCGACCTGTGGCACCTTCATCTCTGATTTCACCACCTTGTCCTGTTCCACTACCCGCAAAAGGCTCAATCGCCGTTGGATGATTATGGGTTTCTACCTTCATCAAGATATCTGCTTTCTCAGTGGAGAAATGATATTCTCCATTGGTGTCTCTTTTAAAAGAGCACGATGCAAAACTTTCAATCACAGAAGCATTATCTTTATAGGCAGACAAAATCCCATCAGGAGAGGCTCGATATGTATTCTTAATCATTTGGAATAGACCCAGTGGCTTTTCATCACCATTGATAGTCCATTTTGCATTGAATACTTTATGTCGACAATGTTCAGAATTAATTTGTGAAAACATCATTAATTCTGCATCTGTTGGATTTCTATCCAGGTTTGTAAAGGATTGATATAAAAAATCAATTTCTACATTAGATAATGCAAGTCCTAATTGCTTATTGCAAATCTGTAGTGCTGTAATCCCTTGGTTTTTTATATCAACTTCTTCATGCTGTGATTGCGCCGGTGTAGAAAATATATCATTCAGTGCAGATGCTTTATCAATAAAAGATTCAACCATTCTGTCGTGCAATATTTTCTTTAATTGTGCAATAACCATTTCATCTGGTGAAAATCCAGCTTCAAAGCTAAAATAATAGGCTAAACCTTTCTCAATACGCGCAACTTGTGATAACCCTGATAAATGCAAAATATCAAGTGCCTTACTACCCCAAGATGAATAAGTCCCCATTCTAGGAACAACCCAAAATGCTTTCTGATGGGGTTTTATTTTTGCAGCATCTGCTTTTACGGCTTTTAAAATATCTAATACTTTTGTAAGATCATTATCCGAAAGATCTTCGCTTAATAAATAATATTCTGGATATATATCAAGCGTTGTTATCTGAGGGCATATTTGCTTTGACTCCAGAATAGTTTTGTTTAAATAGAGATTTTCACTTTCTAGACCAATCAGTCGCAACATCTTTCAATCCTCTTCAAACGCTTTTTTTTAAAAAATTCAGTTAATAAAGAACCACAGCTTTCTTTAAGGACACCCCCTACAATTTCAGGGTGGTGGTTCAGTTGTGGCATAGATAAAATATTAATTACACTTCCGCTTGCACCCGCTTTCAGATCAAAAGCACCAAACACAACGCGTTTAATACGTGCTTGAATAATAGCACCCGCACACATGCTGCAAGGCTCTAAAGTAACATAGAGAGTGGTATCTAATAATCGGTAGTTTTGAAGTCGAGTCGCTGCTTTTCGAATGACATTCATTTCAGCATGGCAAGTCGGATCATTATGGGAGATGGGTGTGTTGTATTCAGCCGCAAGTTCAGTATTTTCTTGGATTAAAACAGCGCCCACAGGCACTTCACCTTGAGCTTGGCCTTGTTTTGCGAGTTCCAGCGCACGTTGCATCCAATAAATATCTTGATCGTGTTGTTCTTTCATTGATTCTTAATAATACAGGAAGCCTCATAGCTTAAAGGGCGGGCACAGCGGCCCGCCCCTACTCAATACTTATCAAAACCCACTTTCAGTTTTTTAGCGAAAAACCTATAAAAACCTCAAGAACTACTCCCATTCAATCGTTGCAGGTGGCTTACTCGAAATATCATAGGTTACACGTGCAATGCCTTTCACTTCATTGATGATACGTCTTGAAGCCTGCTCTAACAGCGCATACGGTAATTCAGCCCATTTTGCAGTCATAAAGTCTGTAGTTTCAACAGCACGAAGCGTTACCACATATTCATAACGACGCTGATCCCCCATAACGCCAACTGTTTTTACAGGTAAAAATACAGCAAACGCTTGTGAAACTTTATCGTAATAATTAAATTCATGCAGACATTCAATGAAAATAGCATCTGCACGTTGCAATATTTCTACATATTCAGCGTGAATTTCGCCTAGAATGCGCACCCCTAATCCAGGACCTGGAAAAGGATGACGTTGAATCATCTGCTTAGGCAAACCTAATGCTAAACCAATTTTGCGTACTTCGTCTTTAAACAACATACGAATGGGTTCGCAGAGTTTTAAATTCATTCGCTCTGGCAAACCACCAACATTATGATGAGACTTAATAACCTGGGCTTTCTTAGTAGATGTACCATTAGATTCAATCACATCAGGATAAATTGTGCCTTGCGCTAACCATTTTATCTCTGGTATTTTTTTCGCTTCATTTTCAAAAATACGAACAAAGGTTTCACCAATCACTTTACGCTTCGCTTCAGGATCAGACACGCCTTTGAGTGCTTCAAAGAATATGTCTTTGGCTTTAACATAAATGATATCTATATCAAAATGTTCTTTAAACGTGGTGAGTACTTGATCTGCTTCATTAAGACGCAATAAACCATGATCAACAAATACACAAATGAGTTGTTTGCCAATGGCTTTATGACATAAAGCAGCAACAACAGAAGAGTCCACTCCCCCTGAAAGACCTAATAGGACTTTGTCAGTCCCTACTTGCTTTTGTAGATTATCAACCAATGACTCAATGATATTCAGTGGTGTCCAATCTGCGTTGCATTGACAAATACGATGAACAAATCGTTCTAAAATCAAATGCCCTACAACAGTATGTGTTACCTCTGGATGAAATTGAAGAGCGTAATATTGTCTTGATTCATCTGCAATAGCACAAATAGGTGCATTATCAGTCTTTGCAATTACATGAAAACCCTTGGGGAGTTCTGTCACGTGATCGCCATGTGACATCCATACTTCTAAAGAAGATAATTCACTGAGTAAATCACTATGACCTTCTAAAGTAATGGTTTGACGCCCAAATTCACGCTTTAAAGCGCCTTCTACTGTACCGCCTAATTGCAGAGTCAACGCATGCATACCATAGCAAATACCTAAAACTGGGCATTTTAAATCAAAGACAATCTGCGGTATGCGAGGTGCATTTTCTTCAAATACAGAATCTGGGCCACCTGATAGAATGATACCTTTGGGGTTAAATTGAGCAATATCATTGTCATCACAATCATATGCTTTGATCTCACAATACACGCCCGTTTCCCGCACTCTTCGTGCAATCAGCTGCGTATACTGCGATCCAAAATCTAAAATTAATATTTTATTTTCACGTAAATCTTTCATTATGATACCGCTTAATGTTAAGAATCTGTTCTGTAATTAGGTGCTTCTTTTGTAATAGAGACATCATGCACATGGCTTTCTCTCATACCAGCTGAAGTCACGCGTACAAATTGTGCTTCTGTTCTTAGGGACTCAATGTTACTCATGCCGGTATAACCCATGCTAGAACGTAATCCCCCCATCAACTGATGCACAACTTGACGCATACTGCCTTTATAAGGAACGCGACCTTCAATGCCTTCTGGCACTAATTTTTCCACTTCTTGCTCGTGAGATTGAAAATAACGATCGCTAGAACCTGATACTTGTCCCATCGCGCCCAACGATCCCATACCACGATATGATTTGTAAGAACGGCCTTGATAAAGAATAGTTTCACCGGGCGCTTCATCAGTACCTGCTAATAAGCTGCCTATCATGACGGTAGAAGCACCAGCGGCAATTGCTTTTGAAATATCGCCTGAATAGCGAATGCCACCATCAGCAATCAAAGGGATATTATATTTTTGCAGCGCTTTTGCTACATTCATAATAGCGGTTAATTGTGGCACCCCTACACCCGAGATAATACGGGTTGTGCAAATTGAACCAGGGCCTATACCTACTTTGACTGCATCTACACCTGCCTCTGCTAATGCAATGGCGGCCTCACCGGTTGCAATATTCCCACCAATCAATTGCACTTCTGGAAAATGTTTCTTAACCCATCTAATTTTATTTAAGACGCCTTCAGAATGCCCATGTGCTGTATCGACAACAAGCACATCCACACCTGCTTCAACAAGAGCATGGATTCTTTCATCAGTGTCTTTGCTTGTGCCAACAGCTGCGCCCACACACAATCTTCCTGATCCATCTTTGCTAGAAAGTGGTTTATCTTTGGCTTTTTCTAAATCTTTTACAGTAATCAGACCGCGTAATTTGAATTTTTGATTCACCACAAGTATTTTTTCTAAGCGGTGCGTTCGAAATAAATCAACCACTACATTCATATCCGTGCCTTCTAAAACGGTCACTAACCGTTCTTTAGGCGTCATAATGCGTGAAACGGGTAAATTAAGATCTGTCTCAAAACAATAATCGCGATGGGTCACTATACCCACCAATACATCTTCATCTTCGACAACAGGCACACCAGAGATGCCATAATTTTCTACAATCTTGAGTAATTCGCCAATGCGCGTAGAAGGCTTAACCGTGATGGGTTGGCTGACAATACCACTTTCATACTTCTTTACTTTTTTAACTTCTTCTGCCTGCAGCTCTACAGACATGTTTTTATGGATGATACCAATACCACCTTCTTGAGCCATGTGAATAGCTAACTTGCTCTCGGTCACTGTATCCATTGCAGAAGAAACCAATGGAATGTTAAGGTTGATAGTGCGAGTGAGTCGTGTATTCAGTTTTACGTCTTTTGGTAAAACAGCTGAATAAGCAGGTATGAGTAAAACATCATCAAAGGTTAGTGCTTCTTCAATCATTCGCATATATTCAAGTCCTCAACAATGATGGGTTCACTTCAAAAAATTAACCAAGCATTATAATAGAAAATTATGAAGAATTAAAGATATGCAGCATTACACGGAAACAGATTCTCCCCTTATTGAAGAAATATTTGCTGTAAAAGACTTAAATAATTTAGTTAAGTCCATGCTTGAAGCAAATTTTTCAAAAATTTGGGTTAAAGGGGAAATTTCAAACCTAGCACAACCACGTTCTGGACATCTCTATTTTACGCTAAAGGATGAATCTGCACAGATCCGATGTGCCATGTTTAAAGGCCAACAAAGAGGCATTAACTTTAACATAAAAGATGGTATTGAAGTTTTAGTTGAAGGTACACTGAGTCTGTATACGGATAGAGGCGATTACCAACTCATTGCTAGCAAAATGACCCTATGGGGCGAAGGTCAACTCCAACAAGCCTATGAAGCCCTGAAGCTAAAGTTACAAACACTAGGCTGGTTTGATCAAAGCCATAAAAAACCCATCCCTCGTTTCCCTAAACATATTGGTATTATCAGCTCTCCAACAGGAGATGCCTTACAAGATATTTTAAGAATACTCAAACAACGCTATCCTATTGCGCCTATTACTCTTTATCCCACCCAAGTACAAGGCAAAAAATGTGCTGCTGAAATTGCAAAAGCCATTCGTTTAGCCAACAGCCATCAACAAGCAGATGTACTGATTCTTGCAAGAGGTGGTGGCAGCTTAGAAGATCTTTGGGGCTTTAATGAAGAAATTGTTGCAAACGCAATATTTGAAAGCACAATACCACTGGTCACCGGCATCGGTCATGAAATGGATTTTAGCATTGCGGATTTTGTTGCAGATTTGCGAGCACCCACGCCTACAGCTGCAGCTCAATTTATCACACCAGACCAACAAGAACTCATCGCTGCTTTAGAAGAAAAACAAAGAAGCTTGATACGCGCAATGCAACGCATGATCGATTTTTCCTATATGAAATTAGATGGCGTGGAAAAAAGATTAGTTCATCCTAAAAATAAAATCGAAAATAATATTGAAAAATTAAAACATTATACAAGGCATTTGCAGCATGCATTGCAGACATGCCTACAACAAGCGCAAAGCAAAGTGAATACTTTAGATCGCGCATTACTTCATCATGCGCCCACTCGGCTCATTCAGGCTTTATTGGAAAAGATAGCGAATCAAGAAAAATCAATGCGCTATCTCATCCAACATCAGATTAATCAAAAAGAAAAACAGATGGCTCAATACTGCGAACTCTTAAATTCATTAAGTCCATTGACCACCATGAAAAGAGGCTTTTCAATCACTGCTGACGAGCACAATAAAAACATTCATTCTATTAAGGATTTACACCCCGACCAAATCATCATTACAAAAGTGAATGATGGAAAAATTAAAAGTAAAATTATAAAGCTGATAAATGATTAACTTTATCAATTACAGTCACAGCACATGAGTTTTACCCGCAAGGGGCACAATGTCGGGTAGGCGTCAAGCCTCGAGCAACCGGAGTGTACACAAAAGTACATGAGGATTGCGAGATGGCGAAGACAACACCCCCGAAAACTCATGTGTGAAGACTATATTTATTTTTTGGCACTTCTTAATTTTTTCCGATACACTTCTGATAGCTCCTCCTGTTTAGGCAAAGGAGCTGTGCTCGCAGAAGACTGAGACTTACTAAAGCGCAGTACCTTAGCCATTTTATTTGCGGGTTGCTGTAATGAATCCCACAATTGCAGTACACGCTGATCAGAATAATTTTCTATCTCACTATTTTCTTTTAAAACACGAAATTCTTTCAATTTTCTAATTGCTTCTGGGCGATAATAACTATCGACACGCATCCTGCGAATAACACTTTCCGCAATAAGTGGTGGAACGTTTGTTTGTTTAGCATTTTTTTGCACATAAATCTTTCGGAGGCCTCTTTGCGTTTCTGGCAATAATTCCCAACGCGGCGTTTGAACAGTGCCAAGCGGATATTCTAATGCATCGGCACTAAAATATTTTTGTAGAAAGCGATTACAAAAACGTAATCCATTTTGAATGGCTTTCCTCATTATATAGCGCAATGGTTTTTCATCAGAGAGCACTTCATTTACTTGAGAGGGTGCATAGCCACCACCGACACTGGAATGATCTCCATCAAACCACACCTCTTCTGTAAAATTTTTTTTTGTAATCAATCAGCTTAGGTGTAAAAGGATCACGTTGTTCATCTACGGAAAGTGCGTGGTAGGCTTTTGTATTTTCCGGTATCTGAAAATCCCAACCTGGATCAATTTGCTGATTATAGATCCCAAATTTAGTGAGCAACCAGATATCAAAGGGAATGCCAAAAGCGGCAACGGTATCAAACAAATATTCTGCATCTACTCTCACATTCAAATTTATTTCTAAACGAGTAGATAGATCTCTTAGCAATCGACCATTAATATAGTTGATAACAAAATGCCTCACTAATGCAGCACCTCTGTTAAATCCATTCACAGAGAAATGCAAAGTGTCATTTGGTTTTATTTTCCCATCTGCAATCGCTTTTCTTAAGGTGCGCATCAACTCTCTATAGGCTCTGAACATTACTCAACTACCACCCCAACCTGTTAATTGCGCAAACCAGCTAATGAGTTTCCCCCATTGCTTATTATTCCCAATACCATCTCTATAAATCACAAACTGTTTATCATCATTTATTAAGCCATCACGCATCTTAACCACATTTGTAACGGCGGGATCATCTGCATGATTGCCTGTACCATTAAATAAAACTACAAAATGAATATCAGCCATATGCTACTCCTTGCAACACAGAAAAAATACTAAACACTACTCCAAACATGCCTCATCATCCTAACATTCTCACAAAGCAAAATCCGCAATATATTCAGGACAGCCATAAATATATCAGAATATATAGGACAGCCAATAGTCAATCTCTATTTATCAAAATAGTCATACAATGCTGATACACAAATTAATTGAATTTCAAAAAAATCAAAATTAGATAGTTTTTATATTTTGGAGTTATAAATGGGGGGGGGGAATTAAGCTACAGCGAGGGGATTATTGTATATTTTCTTTGCTTGTGTAATACCTTTCAAACCTTTCTTCCCCTCTTTGCCAAAATTAAGCAATAAAATCTCACTGCCTATGGCATGAGAGAAATTTTTTCCTAAATTTTTGACTAATGAGATCCAATGTGTCGGTTTGAATTGTAATCTACTTAAAATAGGGGCTAGATGCTCAGGAATAGATCCTGCTTCTTTATCATCGCGAATTATTCTGCCTGTATAGTCCACGAGCTCTAAATAATCGACAAGTTTGAAATTAATGGCATGAGAATGATGTTTTGAAATATTGGCAAAGGGCACCAAAGATTTGGGTTGCGCAAGATTATTATATACCTCTGCTCTTTCGCGCTTTTGTTGCTTGACAGATTTTGGTTTGTTGATTTTTAATTGCTTAGCAATATGCTGAATACGCTCATAAATAGAGGTAAATTCTGATTCTTCCGGTGTTTTAACAATCCCCGCTCTCACTGGATTTAAATCAACATAAACCATTGCACTTAAAAGTGCTCCTTCATCTAAGAGTGCTTGAGATTTAAAGCGCCCTTCCCAGAATCGCCCTGCAGTATCATCTTCTTCATTTACATCTCGAGCAATTTTTTCATTTAAACAACGCATGAACCAGCTAATGCTTGTTAAGCGCTCTTTCCAAAGCTGAATTCTTTGCTTTAAATGTTTATTTTCTTTTGCATCTTTCGGGAAAATAGCAGACCAGCGATGAATGATTTCTTCCTCTGACCAATTTTCAGCCACTTTATCTTCTACATATAAAACAACATGATAATGATTACTCATAATGGCATAGGCACATATTTTGATAGCAAAGATATCGGCTAAATATTTTAATCGATCGACTATCCATGCTTTTCTATGAGAATAATCGGTTTGAGTGAGTTCATCGAAACCACAGAGGAAACTACGACGCACACATCGATTCATAACGTGATAATACGGCGTTGCATTTAAATCGATTTGTTCTGAACGAGCTAAAGTCATAACTTAGATAATATCCCTTTTACTGATAGCAATATTATCGTTAATCATTTAAGTTAATCAACCTATTGTGGATGTCCTGGAAATGATGGAAATGGAATTCTGTCTCAAGAAAGAATATACCTAGACAGACTGACCATTCGTTTTCTCTTTTATCGATTCATCTTGATATAAATAACATCTAACACGCTGTTTATGATCGGGATTGTACTCTGCCGGATACGTACTTTCACAAATATTCATTTTATGAGGGCAGCGTGGAGCAAAATGGCAACCTCGAGGTGGATTGAGTACAGAGGGGATTTCACCTTTAGGTGGCTGAAAACCTTTTTGATCATGGGATATAGAAGGAATAGATTCTATTAAAGCTTGTGTATACGGATGCTTAGGTTGATTTAAGATCTCATCGACAGTACCATATTCAACGATTTTTCCTAAATACATAACCGCGACATGATGCGCAATATAACGCACAACATTTAAATTATGTGTAATAAACAGATAGCTCATGCCCAATTCGTTTTGCAAATTTTTGAGTAAATTTAAAATTTGCGCTTGTACAGAGACATCTAAAGCGCTGGTAGGCTCATCACAAACAATCAACTTTGGCCCTACACTTAATGCACGTGCAATAGCAATACGCTGTCTTTGTCCACCTGAAAACTCAAAAGGATAGCGCCATTTCATCTCTGGCATTAAACCAACTTGCTCAAGTAATACGTTGATTCTATCTTCTCTCTCTTGTTTATTACTTCCTACTTTCAAAGAAATCATCCCCTCTTCTAAAATATCATGTACCCGCATTTTAGGATTCATAGAAGAGAAAGGATCTTGGAAGATCATCTGCATATCAGCACGTTTTTTTCTTAATCGACGGCCGCTCAGTTTTAGAAGATCAACCCCATCAAAAACAAACTTACCCTCTGCATCTGTCAGTCTTATCATTGCTTTACCCACCGAGGTTTTACCACAACCAGACTCACCGACCAATGCCAATGTTTGACCTTCATGAAGCGACAATGTAATACCATCCACCGCGCGAACATGACCAACGGTTCTTTTAAAAATACCTTTTCGAATTGGGTAATATACTTTAAAATCACTTAATTCAATAAACGGTGTTTCATCCATTGCAGACTCATATAAAGTTTCATCTGTACTGATAGTCATTTCCTCTTTTTCAAACTGCTCAATTCTAAAGTTCCTAGGATATTTCTTAAGAAGCTCAGTATCATACCAATGACAACGAACTTGCTGTTTGTTATTGAGCATGAGCCAGTCCGGCATTGACTCTTCACAGGCCTTAAATTGCACAGGACATCTAGATTTAAACCTACATAATGAAAATGGTTTATCTAAAGTAGGAACCTGTCCAGAAATAACTGCTAAAGATTCATGTTTATTTGTTTTTTCAGGCAATGCTTTTAATAATTTTTGACTATAGGGATGCAATGTTTGTGCAAAAAAAGTTTCTGCTGGAGATTGTTCAATGATATGACCAGCATACATCACTGCAACTTTATCGGCCATCTGCGAAACAACGCCCAAATCATGGGTAATCAAAAGTATTGCCATATGATGCATTTGGTTTAATGATTGAATTAAATGGAGTACTTGTGCCTGAGTCGTCACATCTAATGCTGTGGTTGGCTCATCCGCAATTAACAAGTCTGGCTTTTTGGCCAGTGCCATGGCAATGACCACTCTTTGCTTCATGCCACCAGAGAGTTGATGAGGGTACTCTTTAAAAATTCTTTTGGGATCTGGAATGCGGACTTGGGCTAATAAAGTATAAGCTTGCTCAGACATTTGTGCATATTTCAACTTATGATTAGATTCATAGGCAATAGCCTCAATGATTTGTTCGCCAATTGTCAAAACAGGATTAAGTGCAGCCATTGGATCTTGAAAAATAAAGCCTATTTTTTTGCTGCGTATTTTTTTCATCTCATATTCTGATAGCTGATGCAAAGGGATATCATCTAACCAGATCTCACTACCTTCCATCATACTTGCATTGGTAGGTAATAAACGTGTAATAGCCATGGCCGTCATTGATTTGCCACAACCTGATTCACCCACAAGTGCAAATATTTCTCCTGCATTAATGCTTAGGTTAACGCCATCTGCCGCATAAACCCAGCCATTTTCAACACGTAGTCTTACTTGTAAATTTTTAACCGTTAAAATAGGCCCTGCTTTCATTTGCCCCCCGTGAACTGTGTACGTGGATCAAAAGCATCTCTTAATGCGTCAGAAAAGATATTGGCAGATAAAACTAAGATAAACATAAAGATAAAAGCAGAGCATAAACTCCACCAGACCATGGGCATGCGCGCCATTTCTAAGCGTGCACCATTTATCATAGTACCCCAACTGTATGTGCTCGGATCAACACCAACACCAACATAAGATAAAACTGCCTCAGCAAGCACCAAACCACTGAAGTCCAAGGCAACCGCAATGAGGATAATATGCATCACATTTGGAATAATATGTTTAGAAATAATAGAAAAATGCTTCAAGCCTAGCGATCTTGCTGCTTGTACATACTCAATTTCCCTTAACTTTAAAGCCTCACCGCGCAACAATCTACACAACCCTGTCCAACTTGTAATACCAAGAATAACGCATAACGCTAATAAACGAGCATCAGAACGCTCACTCATGGTTTGAAACCATGCTTCATGCCTTGCCATCACAACTTGAAGCGTTAAAACAGCTGCTGCAATTAATAAAACACCAGGAATTGAACTTAAGGTGGTATAACTATATTGAATCACATCATCTATCCATCCAAGAAAATACCCGGCCATTACTCCCAGTAATGTTGCAAATGGCAACATAATCAAAGTAGTTAAAGTACCAATAATAAGACCCGTGCGAATGCTCTTCATACTTTGATAAAAAACATCTTCCCCAACTTTACTTGTACCCAAGATGTGATACAACGGCATAAGCTCTTGCACAAGCAATATGATGAATATCGTCAAAAACAGTAAAAAATAAAAGGTTTTAAAGGGAAATTCTTGTGTGCCTTTGCTAAGAGATATCACAAAAGCCTCAAAACTAATTTTTTGCTTTCTGGAAAAATAAACAGATAACCCGACAAAAACCGTAATACCTAATATTAAAGATTGCAGAAAAATAGTTTGCACCCTATTTTTAATATCTTGCATTTTTAAATCAGGATTTTCTAAATGAATACCTCCATATTGCAAGCGTGGAAATTCCCTAACGATCTCACCCTGCTCATCTATAATACTTTCTTTAGTATAAGCGTGTGTTGCAAAGGGAGCAGAATAGGTTTTTTCAGAATGCGTCAGCGCTGGCTTTAAAATAATATCTAGCAGACTAATAATACTATTGGGATATTCTTTTTGTATTGTGCTATCTGTTATCTCAAAATGTACAGAATCCAAAGTACCAATAGCAACATAGATACATAATATAAAAATAGCCATACAATTGAGTGGCTTCATGATTACACTTCTCATTTGCTGGCGCAGTACCGGACTTTTCAATACCTTATAAACAAATGCCAAAAGCATGAAGAGCAGAATATAAAGTAGAACATCTGTCCATAAGCTAAACCATTTCATATATTTCCCTGTTATCTTCCTTTCAGGATTAGACCGTTAATTAAAACGGACTCTTGGATCCACTATTGTGTATGAAATATCTGTCAATATGAGTCCAATGACATACAAAAATGCGCCTAAAAATACCATAGAGCGAACGATTGCAAAATCTTGCTGCTGAATGGCATCAATGGTGTAGCTCCCTAAACCAGGTATACCAAAAAACGATTCTGTTAATAAACTACCCATAAAAAGTAAGGGTAGTAACACCACTACCCCGGTTAAAATGGGAATAAGGGCATTTGGCAAAACATGCTTAAACAAAACACTTAATTCTGATAATCCCTTGCTGCGCGCCATTTTGACATATTCTTTATTTACTTCTTCAATAAATAATGTTCGATACCAACGCGTACCAGAACCAATGCCTCCAATAACGCCAATAATAACGGGTAAGAATAAAAATTTTGCTAGATTCCAATCAGGTAAATAGCCAGAAATAGGAACCCATTTAAGTACTTTTGATAAAAAATATTGGCCGCCCACAATGTAGAACAGCAAAGACACAGACATCATCATAACGCATATAATAATACCTAAAGTATCCAGATAACTACCCCTAAAAAAGACTATCAATAATGCAAAACTAATATTGATAAGCAAGCCTAATATCAATGAAGGTATTGCAATTGCAAGACTTGGCCACATACGTTGCATAATGTCAGTGCTGATATCACGACCAGAATCAGAACGACCAAAATCAAAAACAAAGAGCTTAAGTGATTTTTCAAAAAAAATTGTTTCTGTAAACCGCTGTACACCAGAGGATTCTGCATTATAAAACAATGGATTGTCATAACCATGATGCCGCTTCCAATTTTCCACATCCGTTTGCGAGACATGTTTATGTCCAAGATGCATCCGTGCAATATCATCTGGCGTATTCACAATAAAAAAGAGTGCAAAAATGATAATATTAATACCTATTAAAATAGGCATCATGTACATCAATCGTCTTAGAATATAGCTAATCATCGCGTGATCCTATCCTTTCTAATCATTTTTTAAGTCCATTATCTAGGCGCATTTTCTGATGTGTTTTTCTCCAATACTGTAGCATTGCGGGAATAATAATAAGCAATAAAAGTGCAATGATAATAGAGATTGGCCATAAAATAGGATGATTCCACGCTTCTCGCAACATACTCCTGGTTTTAACATCGATGGCAGCATATTTGAGCGTATTACGAGACATAGCATTTGATTTAAAGGGCGCCATCCATTGATGACTGAGTGTATATAATTTAGGATGATATCCCCATATCCACGGCGCATCCTCTTGCGCAATTGCCAACATCTCTTCGATGAAAGCTAGGCGTTCTGGAGAATTTTGCATGCTCTTTATCTTTTCAAACAATGCGTTAAACTTAGGATTATTATAATTTGATGCATTTTCACCATCAAACTTCACTTTGCCATTAGGGCCATACAAGAGGAACAAAAAATTCTCAGGATCTGGGTAGTCTGCATTCCATCCCCAAGAAAATATTTGAGCACTTCCATTACGCATTTTGTCTTGAAAACGATTGTATTGGGTGTCACGTACCACAAGATCAATATTGATTTTTTTAAATTGTTTACGAATCCAAGCATAGAGTGCATTCGTATCAGGACCACCACCTACCACCGCATCTAAATAAAGCACTAAGGTTTTTTGTGTTTTTGGATCAATGCCGTTAGGATACCCTGCTTCTGCCAATAGTTTTTTTGCTTGTTCAATAGATTTTCTTTTATAACCTGTAGGAGAATCCTCAAAAACAACCTTATTAAAAGAATCTTCTACAAAACCAAATATGCCTGGAGGCAACATTCCATGTGCAACTTGACCTCGACCATTTTGAAAAATATTAATAAACTCTTCCATATCAAAAGCAATAGAGATAGCTTGGCGCAATTTCTTTTGTTTCTCACCCAAACCACCAACAACATCATCCAACATGTTGAAGCCCCAATAGAAAGTAGTCGGTAAAACAGAAGTTTGAAGCTTTACACCTTTCTCTGCTAGCTCATCAGTTAAAGAAAAATTGCCAACGGGATTAAGCTGAATCGCCTGATCAAAGCTATCTGATGAAATACCAGATTGGTCATAATAGCCTTGTAAAAATTTGTTCCAATAGGGAATACTTTCTTTTTCTAAAACAAAGTTCACTTTCCTGATAAAAGGTAAGGGTTTGCCTTGTCGTGCAAGTAAGCCTTGCGCCTTATCTTCTTCGCTTCCCTCTACAGGATAGTTTTCACCATGAAAATTTGGATTCTGTTCAAGTGATATTCTTAGATTTGGGTTATTTTCTGCTAATAAATAAGGGCCTGTTCCAATTGGATACCAATCTAATGAAATATTACGCTCAGCCAGGTAATCCTGGGAATAAAACTTCACTGCTTCCCAAGGCATAGGCGCAAAAAAGGGCATCGCTAACCAATAAAGCAATTGAGGGTAATGCCCTTTCACTATGATTTCATATTGATAGTCATTGAGAACCTTTGCACCTTCCAACTCGATGTCTCTAAAGTCCAAAAATTCTTTGTTGCCTTCATTTACACCTAGTATTTTATACTTTTGAGCAACAGTCTCTCTAAATTTATTCATACCCACAATATATTCACTCATCAAGCCAAAAATAGGTGAATTTAAGGTAGGATCAGCAAGACGTTTAATTTGATACACAAAATCTTCAGCTTTTAATTCACGTGTACTTTGCACTTCAAAATCTTGAATCGAATCATATTCATCAGCTTCATCTTCTGTTAATGCATGATAAAGATAATTTTGATTTTTATTATCTTTTGCAAAGGCAGGATGTGGTTGATATAAAATATTAGGTAAAATACTAATGCGATATTTACTATAAGCAATTTTGCTTAAATCATCTTCACGCACAAGCTGATCGTTCTTATCATAAAAGCTTATCTCTGGCATTGCAGAAGCAACCAAAGGCATTAACTCATATGGGCGCTTTAAATAATGATATTGAAGGGGCGGCTCATAAATTTGATTGGTAATGATCCATTCATCAGAAGAATATGAACGAGCAGGATCAAGATGTTTAGGACGCTCACTAAAAGAAGTATAGAGTGTATTATCTTCTCTTTCTGTATTGGGATAGGGGCTATTTAATGGCCCTTCTCCACATCCCAAACTTGTCGTTAATATGAAGATATAAACACAATATTTAAGATATCTAACCAACACAAATCACTCTTCCATGAATAGATTATCGCCCTACCATCACTTATAATAGGGAACTTAGTTTGCAACTACGCACTCCGTGCCCCTTCATCTATATGGTTTAAGGGGGCGAGTAGTTACCCTAGTTTTTTAGTTTATAGTACTTATCGAGGCATGACCATGGGATTTTTAGCTGGAAAGAAAATTTTAATTGCTGGGCTTATTAGTAATAAGTCTATTGCTGCTGGTATTGCAGAAGCAATGCATCGAGAAGGTGCTGAATTAGCTTTTACATACCAATCTGATAAATTTGAAGAGCGGGTAAAAGACTTAGCAGCGCAGTGGGATTCAAAGATCACAATTGCCTGCGATCTTTCAAATGATGAACAAATTGCCCACGCTTTTGAAACTCTAAAATCTAAATGGGATCATATTGATGTTGTTGTGCACTCAGTAGCCTTTGCACCAGCCGATCAACTAACAGGTCCTTATCATGAAGCAGTTAACCGACAAGGTTTCCAAATAGCACATGACGTTAGCTCTTACAGTTTTGCTGCACTTGCAAAAGCTGCTTTACCAATGATGCAAGGAAGAAAGGGAGCACTGCTTTCTTTAAGTTATCTAGGGGCAAACAAAACAGTGCCCAATTACAATGTAATGGGTCTGGCTAAAGCAAGTTTAGAAGCCAATATTCGTTATCTAGCGGCAAGTTTGGGACCATTGGGAATCCGTGTAAATGGTATTTCTGCAGGCCCCATTAAAACATTGGCGGCTTCTGGTATTAAGAGCTTTAAAAAGATGCTTTCTTATAATGAAAACACAGCTCCCTTACGTCGTAACATTGAAGCCCTTGAAGTGGGTAATGCCGCTGCATTCTTATGTTCTGATTTAGCCTCTGCAATTACAGGTGAAATTATGAATGTCGATGCCGGCTTTAATACCGTGGCTATGCCAGAATTGGATGTTATGGAATAAATTCTAAAAAATCCATCTGCTTACTAACGTGAACTTCTTCCCTTGACTTCAAGGGAAGAAGATTATTCACTTCATTCATTTTTCATATATAGCCGCCCACCAGTATTATCTTCAAACTACTTTGTCACTATGCTTTGTAATCTGAGTATCCCTCAAATTAAGATTTGTCGTTGCGAGCAAAAGACGCAGAAAAAAGTGAAATAAGGGATATACTATAACGTCTTTTGCGTGGCAATCCATCTTGAAGTCTTTCTTACTGTGCTCTTCTTAAAGATTTCAGATAGATTGCTTTGCTTTAGCCGTGATAGTTTTGTACTTTTTCAATCAATGACAGACGGCTTCCGCTCGCAATGACGAAGCTTCTAAAATTGCTGACTATTTAATACCAATATAAATATCAAAAACAGCTTTCTCAGGATCTAAATTTTTAACATCAATCACTTCTAAGTCTGCTTGATAGACTCGCTTGCCACCCAATTCTTTTTCACCCATCATCCAAATTTGACGCCAAGCATTGATAATAACTTCTGGGATAGCACCCGGCTCAGTCGTAAATTGCTGATATTTTTGCGCAGGGACATTTAATTGAGTAAAACCTAAGGGCATTTCATCAAAATGGCTCACTTCTTCACCAATAAAATAGGTGTAATCTCCCCTTTCATCACTTTCATATTCTGTATAGACGGCAAAGGTCTTGCCTGGATTAACACGATTTTGTAGTTGATTAGCTAATCCTTCTCCCCAATATCTTTCTGCCAGCTCACCTATTTTCGCGTATTTAGGGTTCATTTCATTTTTATTATTGGTACGAACTGTTATTCCAACCAATTTCAAGGCGGTCATTTCATTTTGCTTCTTTTGCATAATTCATCCACGATTTATTAAAAATAATGATTTAAAAACTCAATGCCTAGTAGTTTTTTTAGAGGCGTCTTCTTGCGTGCGTCTATCATCTGAAAGTGAACGATTCACAACACTCTTTAAAAATTCAATTTCATCGCTAATATCTGCAGGCAAATATGTGCCACTTGATCCTGTAAAAGCAAATTTCATATAACTTTCATATTCATTCAAGCATTTTCTAGCATATGGATGATTTGAATAGGACAAAATACACTCTTTTAAATATAAATCTGCCAAATTATCAAAAAAACTATATTCTAAGGTTCTATCACAAACAGCCAACCAATAAAGTACCACAGGAATATCATTTGGCACGGGATTATTATTAAGATATTCATATAGTAAACCACGTAAAGTCATATAAAACACTTTGTCTTTTTCAGAGGCAAAATAACTTACGTTATGTGATTTTAATTGGTTTAAGTAATAATCAATATAGGCTTGCCTTTTTTGCAAGCTATTTTCATCTACAATTGAACTAGACTCGAGCTCATTTAATCCTTTAACCCACTCATTGATTTTTTCACGAATGGATTTATTTATAGTGTTATTACTTAAATATTTAGTTAAAATTTTAGCCCCCTCTTGAGGCTCTTTTTTAACTTGGGCATAAATAACAAGAATTTTTTTCAGCGCCCTTTCAATATCTTCATCTTTAGCATTTTCCAACGAAATTAAGTATTTCTCATAATATTTTACTGCATTATCATAATCTCTGGTAACAAAACTAAAATCAGCATACTGAAGATCAGTTTTAAATTTTTTAGGATCAACAGATGGAAATAATTTCTTTTGTTGATTATCTTGAGTGTGGCATCCCGCACAAAGCTGAGGAACTGTCTTTAACATCCCGCGCGCAAGATCTATATCCCCATGATTTACAACAGCCTGAATATCATCTAAATACTGAGCCATTACCTCATAAGAAATTTGATAGGCGACAGAACGTTGCTGCATATGTGGTTTAGCTTCGTTAAATAGCTGAACCATTTTTCCAACTGATTTTTTAAGATCTGTTTTGGAAGTACCAGCCCCCAAAGATTCATCAAATACCTCTACATTCAGTAATGCAATTGTTTGTCCCAACTCAGACATTGTTTTATGAATAGGCTTTTCTGGTGTCTTAGCATATGCTGTCGTGGCTCCAATGAGAAATAACAATCCACATATCCATATAAAATTTTTCTTCATTACTTTAAAATCCTACTAGTAAATGTTCTTCAAGATATAAAATATTTATCAAAAGATTTTAATATGTATTTGATAGTTTTGCATTACAATTATAAATATAGGATTGAGAATCATTTCTTTTACAGAAAGTAACAGCGCAGTTAAATAACTATTCGAAGCAGGCAAAAAAATTATAAATATAAGCGCAGAACAAGTAGTTCAACTTTTAAAGTTGAACGCGCACCGGTTCAGTGCGCAAGGGAAATGGATGACGAATTAAGCAACATCTTCTTCGTTATAATATGCACTAACAGATTCAACAATAGAATCACTGAAAAGTGCTACACGAAAAGGTGCAAGGGGTTCAACTTCATTATATACAAATTTGTAGCTAACCGTATCCGTTGTTGATACTCTTAATTCTTCTCCATTAGCACCTGAAACAAATGTTAACTCATTAATAATTAAATCTCTCATTTGCCATATTCCTTTTTAAAAATTTCATAAAATTGCTGGTTAAAAACAACCAGATGCGTGAATACTCACAAATCATTTCAATATTGTCAACCAAATACCTTGAGTATAGAAATCGTTTTTGTTAGCTAACAATAAGCAAATACAAAGCTAAATTTTCAGCTGCAATCATTGTTTTTTACGCCATACATAACATGACCAGACATAATCGTTTGACTCACACTTTGACAATTTGAAAATTGATCGTCAAAAAAGATATCTGCATTAAATGCATTTAAAAACGACGCTTTGTCTAATCCTCCCAGAAACAAAGATTCATCAATACGGATATTCCAACTTCGTAGTGTATTAATTACTCGCTCATGCGCTGGTGCTTGCCTTGCTGTCACTAAAGCAGTGCGAATAGGTATGGGTAATTCTGGTATTTGCTGTAGTTGATGCAATGCTGATAAAAAAGCTCTAAATGGTCCTGAATTTAATGGTTGATGTGCTTTATTTTTTTCATTTTCATTAAATGCATTCAAGCCTTCTTGTTGAAAATACTGCTCCGACTCATCAGAGAATAAAACTGCATCTCCGTCAAATGCAATTTTTAAACAAGAGAGATCTTTTTTGTGGTTCGGCGCATGATGGATATGAGCTGCAGCACAACCAGATTGAATTGCTTTTTTAACATCTTCTGCATGCAAAGACAAAAAGAGATCTGCCTCAAATGCTTGTGCATAAACATAAGGACTCTCTCCTCCTGAAAAGGCAGCACGCGTAATATCTAGCCCATAATGTTCAATAGAATGAAAAACTCTTAATCCTGTATCAGCCGAGTTTCTAGACAATAAGATTACCTCAACCAAATGCTCTGATTCTTTCTTGCCTTGATTCAATTTTAAAAATTTTTCTACCAGATGAAAAGCAGGCCCTGGCTCTAAAATTTCATGCTCAGTGCTTAACTGATATTTTTTGTAAGACTCGATCCCTTCTTTTTTATATATCTGATGACATTGATCTAAATTAAAGAGCGCACGCGATGAAATGGCGACGACTAGTTTTTTAGATTTATTTTTTGGCATGTTATTTTTCCAAAATAATATTTAATCATTTATTAACGACTATACTGTAAAATTAGTTTTTAATAGAATTCCCAATTCGCACAGCGGATTACTTCTCACTTTTGTAAAGGGAGACGCTCGTACAACGCAACTGCACGAGCAGAGGGATTTGGCTGGTTGAACTTAAATTCGCAGCATAAATCCCCCTTGCGCTACACGCATCCCCCTTCAAAAAGTGGGATTTTTTATTCGCTTCGCTCATACTAGAAATATATTACTTACTCCGAGCACAGAACCTATTGTGAGATAAACAAGTCAACAAAGCATAAAGCTCAACTACGAAGATTATATAGTCACAACACATGACTTTTCGGGTAGGCGTCGAGCCTCGAGCAACCGGAGTGTACATAAGAGTACATGAGGATTGCGAGAGAGCGAAGACAACACCCCCGAAAATTTATGTGTGAAGACTATATTCGTACCAGAAAGGAAGGGCGGGAAAATAAAGCCCCACTCTAACCGGTCTTTTCCAATAATTTTCCAATACGCTCTTATAGGTTAACAACTGTTGTTTATATTTTTCTGCTTCCACACCAATATCAAACTGCTGCATTTCTTGACTGTGTGTTAATTTAAAATCGACAACCCACGCTTGATTATTTTCATCAATAAAAGCGCAATCTACAATAATATGTGCAATATTTTTCTCTTTCTTTAAACTAACAATACTAGAAAATGCTTTCTCAGCCAATCGATTTTGATGATCTTTATCAATAATCCAAAGCCCTTTTTCATCTGAAAATATATTTTTTAAGGCATGATGAATTGCATGACAAGTGCTTTCAAATATTCCCGTTGCCAAGCCATAAGGTCGTAATAAAAAGGGTATACTACGAATGAGTTTTGGCAAGGCTTCTTGAAGCGATAAATATTGCTGATTTTGACAATAATAAGCAATAAGACGATGAAAGATGATGCCTGCTATTCGTTGGTGATGATGCTCACGCACAGGGCGATTGAGATCTTGTGCATCCTCATTATAGGAAAGCATCGAAATACGATGCAAATCAATGGGTTGCTTAGCGCGATACACAAAAGGCACCGGAATGTTGGCATTATGTATCTCACCATCTTCATGCATTTTATTTTCTACGTCATCAGATATATTGATGTAATCCCATAATAGCTCAAGAAAGCTACCTGCTTTAGGCTTAATATAGTCACCCGCTTCATTTTTTTCCAGGCTAAAACATAGAAATAATTTTGATTTAGCTCTGGTTAAAGCAACATACAATAAACGTATTAATTCATATCTGTTCTTCTGGCTAACTACTTTGCTTAAATAATAAAAAATATTTTTTTGTGGCTTTGTTTTACTAAGCGTTTTTGCCCCCATGAGAAATACTTTATTTTGCCCATACCAACCTTCATGCCATTGTAATAAAGTGGAGTCTGCTTTATTGGTCAGCATCTGCAAGCTAGGTAATATAACAGTATCAAACTCTAGACCTTTCGCCTGATGAATGGTCATCAGCTGAACCTGAGTATTTTGTTCTTTAATAGACGCCCCTTCTGTCAGTGTATGAGATTGATCCGCATACACTGAGGTTAATTTTTCTTCAAAAGCATCAAAATCAACGTCATACTCCTGCTCAATGAATTTTTCAAGTAAAATAAAGACTTGATCAATATCTTGAGATACATCCTGAGGATAACAAGCAGCGCTACCTAAAGCATTCCAAAGCCCTTTTAACCATGCGGCAACACCGCGACGTTGCTTGTGGTGTAACCAATAATCAATAATAGTAACAAAAGGTTGTAATCTTTCCATGGCATCCATGCTTAAGCCTATTTCTTTAGCACGTGCACTTTCCATTGACTTAACAATTTCCCAAATCGAATGCTTGTCACTTTCCTGGATGATTTTATAGATATCTATTAATTGCAAACCCAACCACGGAGCACGCAATACAGACAACCAAGCAATTCTATCATTCCAATTAAAGAGAGCCTTTGCTAAGGAAACGAGATCAATGACATGTGGTCTCACAACAAGCTGAGAAATTTCTTTTGCATAAAAAGCTATATTATTCGCCTTTAATAAAGTAATAATATTAACAAGGTGCTTTTTCGCTCGTACCAGGACAGCCAATGAATTCTGCGGCTGTTGCTTTTGTAACGCTTGTATTTGCTCTACGACATATAATGATTCATCTCTCAATTTAGAAAAACACTTGACAGAAATACTTGCTTGCTCATTACTGTTCACTGCAGAATAAGCTTGCTTATGTGTAACAGCACCTGTAGCAAGATTATCTGCTTCAGGAAAAATATATTTGAGTTTATCTGAAACCCAATTAACCAGCATAGGCTGACTTCTAAAATTTCTCTTTAAAGAAATACTTTTTAAAGTTATATTAGCAATACCATACTGTTGTGCATGCAAAAAAACGCCTACTTCTGCGCCCCGAAATCGATAGATGGATTGCTGTGGATCCCCAACTAAAAATACCGTTTTATACCCTTCGCTACCTGTAGGTGTCCACTCACAAATTAACTGTTCTAAAAGCTGAAACTGTAATGCAGAAGTATCTTGAAATTCATCAACTAAAATATGCGAAATGGTATAATCTAAAGCTTGTGCTACTTCGGTGGGGCCTGTTTCATCTCTTAAGGCATGCAAAGCCCCCAAAGACATTTCTACAAAATCTACCTTGCCTGTTTCTTGAAAAGAAATTTTCAAAAACCCAACAAGAACCGGTAAAACTTGTTGCAAGGCTATCAAAATACCCAGTTCTTCTTCTGGTACATTGCTATCCGGCAAAATCAATAATTCATTCAAAGACTGGTTCAGAATACTATTTTCTGACATTACTTTTAATAAAGCTTCAAACTCGCTTTTTCTTGTCTTGCGTATTTCTTTGTCTTGTTTAGATTTAGCACTACTGGCACTATGAAAACCTTGGTTTTTATTAACAACTTTTCGCCACCCTCCATCTTTGACGAGTAATAAATCACAAAGTGCCAACCATAAATCAGTACTTTCAATATCCGTGGGCAAATATCTAAGATCAGAATACTCACAAAAAACATGTGCTTCACCGTTTTCAATATATTGCGAGTGAAGATAATTTAAGGTTTCTACAAGCGCCTGTTCATAAGGCATGATATCTGTGGCAATCTTTTCTATCACATGTTGTTTTATATTGTTAATGCCTTTCTTAAAATAATGAAAGAGATCTTGCTGCTGTGATTGCTCAAACAGATAAGGCAACCATTGATCTCGATTAGTCAGTAATTGAATAAACCAATCACAGACTCTGTTCATGTTATCAAAGTAAAGTAATAGTTTTTCAAAGCCGGAATACCATTCGCTTTCTTGCGTTGTTTCACGAATAAAGCTTTCAACCGCTTTTTTATATAATACCGTGGGAGAATCATGAATTTCAGGCTTTCCACCAAAGTGTGACAAAATTGGCGTTCTATAAGCCAGCATTGTACATAATGCGTCAATTGTTAAAATTCTTAACCGACTGGGGTTTTCTAATAGATACCAGCTATTTTCTTGATCTTTGACCAGAACGCGCTTTGCAATTTCAATCCTGGTTTTATCTTTTTCAGAGCATTCAGATAAATTACTAGAGCCACACAAAGCAGCTTGCTTGAGAGCCTGTATGACTCTATGCTTCATTTCACTCGCTGCTTTTCGCGTGAAAGTAACAGCCACCACTTCTTCAGGATCTTTATGCACATAATTAAGCAGTGTAAGATAACGCAACGTTAATAATTCTGTTTTTCCAGAGCCTGCGGGAGCCTCCACAATAAAGGATTGGTTGGGCGTTAGCGCTTCAATACGTTCTTTCTCATCCATACATTTTCTCTGCTTGCATTTTATCTTGAATTCTACAAAAACTACCTAAATCACATAATCGGCACGTTTGAACACCATCAATTGGATTGAGCGTTAAATACCCATCTATATATGCTTGAGATAATCGATTTAACTCATTATGCCATACTTGTAATTGTGACTCCCAAGTGGTTGAAATATTTAATTCAGATACAGGCACAATACCAGTAATATCCAGATCTTGTGCACTTATGCCCAACAATCCATTTTCTTCTTTACCAACCACAAACCATGCAACACCATCAGAAACAAAAGCATGTTCACTCATTAAATATAAGGGTAATTGAGGAGAGCGCAATGGCACATCTACAATATTTTTTATGTGCATATTGGATGTTTTATAGTCAATCAATAAATATTGATTATTTTCTAAAGCATCTATTCTATCAATACGAATATTAATGTGTAGTTCACCTACCTGGATACTATGAAAAGATTCAACAGCACTGATCTGAAAAGATGGACGTGTTTTTTCAATAGCCATAATGTCTAAAAGCATGCCTTTGATACGCATTTTTTCAAGCTGCCATAAAACTTCTGTATAAGAAACTTTACGTTTTTGTATAGTAATTACTTCGGAAATAATACCTTCTAAAAAAGGCGCTAAATTATCAGACAAGGCGATCAACGCTTGTTGAGTTTTTACCTGCTCCCAGAATTTTTGCAGACATTCATGGATAATAATACCTCTGATTTTTGGATTTATACCCAATGTTTGTGGCTCTGAATTATTTGCCTTTAATCTGAATTTTGCAAAGGCTTTAAATGGACACTGTGCTTGATATTCAAATATCTGACTCCCTCCCTTGATACTTTCTTTGCTCTGTGCATCCAGCGAAAGAGGGATTGATTGGAAATAATGGTCTATATATTCAATATTCTCTACATGATTAGATATTTGTTCAAGTCTTTGAGTACTTCGCTGTATAGCATAAGGCTCTGCCATTGTTAAATGATTGATAAGCTCGCTGGGATAGACTGGGTTATTATCATGCAATAATGGATAACTACAAATAATATGCGTTGCCGAAGTTAATAGTTTATCAGTAATTTTTTTTGAGAATTCATATTCTCTCTGTGGAGAGGCATGCGGCATAAAAGCTTGTTTTTGTAGCGCCAATGGCAAAAATGGATTAGGCTCTGCCTTAGGTGGCCAATTTTCATGATGCAAATTCATGAGCCACAATTCATCAAAAATTAATCCTGATGCCTCTAATATACCTAAAATCTGTATAGGCGCGCCTTGATTTTCGGGTTGAAAGGCAATATTTGATGCAAATTTTTGAAATTTATCTAAAGCATCAGAATAGCCAACATTTCCAAATACCTTATCCAATTGGCAAAATTCATCTAAAAATTTATAAAACCGATTAACTGCTTGATGCTCTATGCTATTCAAAGCACGCTCGCCTGGCCAGTCCCAAAGATTTAAAACCTTTTCAAAATAACGAGACCAATTCGATATTTTTTGTGTTTTCTGATACGTAGTCAGTGATTTTAACGATATAATTATTTCAAGCAAAGCATCTGCATCGCTGTATTTTTGACAAACACTTATCCATTGTTCAAGTGTTAATTTGTCTTGATAGCTATCAATTACTTTTGATTTTATTGTCTGATACAGGTCTTGATGTTTAATAGAATCTTTAATATAAGCAGAATTCAAAACATGAGAGAGATCAGAAACTGAAAATTCAAATTTTAACATTCTTAACAACGAGAAACAGATCTGTATGCAAGGGTATTGCGTGAGTGGTATTGCTGTTGAAATATTATATTCGGGAGATACTCTTGTAATAGGCGATATTTGACTCTCTGCATCAAAAACAGCATCAAAAGCTTGAACCACTTGCTCCCGATAAGCAGGTAAATTCGGTAATACAATGCCAATTTTTAATGTTTTTTCCTTTGGATTCTTAGATAATAATTTTTCTTTTGCCCAAACAGCTGCTCGTTTAATTTCATCTTGTACATCTTCACAGGCGATACGGCTTATATAGTCAGGCACAATGGCTGTGGGCGAATCTATCTCTAAGATACAAGATTTTGACTCAATTAGTTTTAAGAATTTGGAAAATTGTGGTGTTATATCATCAAAACCATAGCAAATAAGATGATGGATATGAAATGCGTGAGTCACATTTTCACAATAATGCTGCATAATACGATCAAGTAACTGTGCTTGATCAATAAGTTTGAATTGTAAGAGGTGATGACGATAGTGTTTACAAAAATCTTGAAAAGCCTCTTGATCAACATTTTCACAGCTGGCTTCTATTTGCTTTGATTCACACCAGTAATGCAATGTATTCCATGCGCTTAATACCAATTTTGCTGTTGTATGAGGTTTTAAAAGCCTGTCTGCATAAGAAGATTTTTGAATAATCTCCTCCATTAACAACAAGGATTCTTGAGCCGTCATCAAGTAGCAGTCGGTATAACCAGAAACTTCTAAATATTGCCAGTATTGTATACACCAATCTTGCAAACCTTGTATCTTAGGCATTTCCCAAGCCTGCATTTGGGATTCTTGCATACTCGCATCAAAATCCTTCAGGCAAGCTGCAGCCAAACGTCGCGTAGGTGTTAAAAGAAGAGCGCCAGACATTAGTTTGTCAACCAATTTAAAATGCATTATTAGATACCTAAGTTTTATGCTCGCAAGAAGATGTCTCTTCTACTAAAATTGAAAATGAAATAAGTCGATAAATGAACTTATAATAATAACAGTAACTCAAATCGCTTATATTCCCTGAAAGATGCGCAAGAGGATAACAATGGATATTAAACACATAGCGCCCAAGCACGGACTTATTGGTCATCGAGGACTCGCTGGTTATGCACCAGAAAATACAATTGCTGCTATTCAAGCAGCTTATGAGCAAGGACTCAACTGGGTTGAGTTTGATGTTCAGCTGTCAAAAGATCATCAGCTCATAATATTCCATGATCATGATTTAAATCGTACCACTAACGGTAATGGATTAGTTTATGATTTTACTTATTCAGATATAAAAGCTTTAGATGCCGGTGCATGGTATGGATCTCAGTTTTCAGGTGCCAAAATTCCAAATCTTGAGAAAGATCTCAGCCAATTATTAAAATACAAGCTTCATTTTAATATTGAACTAAAATGCCCTAATAGCCCAAGCAAAGCTTATAAAGACGCACTCTGTGACTCTTTTTGCAGTTTGATTGAGAAAAAATGGCCAAAAACAAGAGCATTGCCATTGGTTTCAAGTTTCGAATGGGACTTACTACTTCAAGTACGAAATAGACTTAAAAACATAGCTATTGGTTTTTTATGTGATGCTATTACGCCAGAATTGACCAGACTGGCGGTGAAAACACCTAATGCCACGATTAACTGTAATTATCATTCACTGAATGATTCTGATATTTCTCGATCTCAGCACTTAAATATCCCTTTGTTAGTCTATACCGTTAATGAGCAAGAAATTGCCAATCAATTATTAAACCAAGGTGTGTTTGGTATTTTTACAGACTCATTAATAAAATCTAGCCCCAGCATTCGCGAAGCTATTCAGAATCACAACTTTATCATTAATAGGTTATTTATTTAGCTAAAAACGGTTCTACATTCTGTAGGGGTAGGTTTCTGTGCCTCCCCCTCTTTAATCCTGAGATATCCCCACGAATGAAGCTTCGTCATTGCGAGCAAAAGACGCAGGAAAAAGGCAAAATAAGAGATAAACCATCACGTCTTTTGTGCAGCAATCTATCTTAAAATCTTTCTTAGCGCGCTCTTCTTAAAGGTTCCATGATGGATTGCTTCGCTTTAGCCGTTATATTTTTGTGCTTTTTCAATTAGTTACATACGGCTTCCGCTCGCAATGACGAAGCTTCATTTGTGTGGATACTTCAACACTTTAATCTAGGACACCCAAATATCTTTTTCAACATCTTTCATAGCATCTTTCATAGGACACCCACACTTTCTGAGGGGGTATTTTCTAGGATATTTTCTAGGACACCCATACTTTCTTTTCAGACCTCTGCCCCTGTATCCACCCACATTTAACAGCCGTATTTCTAAAGCCAGTGTTCTGTGTTAAAATCATTGGTTAATTTTCTCTTTGCGCAACAGCATGATTAGCATAAAAAATCTTTCAAAATCTTACTCATCGGGCGTATCTAAGCCATCAGACCCACAAGCCGTGAAAGCGCTTGATAATATTAATTTGGATATTAAGCCAGGCGAAGTGTTTGGCATTATTGGAAAAAGTGGCGCAGGCAAAAGTACACTGATTAAGTGCGTTAATTTATTATCACCGCCCTCCAGTGGCGATGTCATCATTGATGGTCAATCAACCTCTCATTTAACTGAAAATGAACTACGCATAACCCGCTTGAAAATGGGTAAAATCTTTCAGCACTTTAATTTACTGCGCTCACGAACAGTTGAACAGAATGTTGCCCTACCGCTTGAATTACTCAAAAAACCCAAAGCAGAAATACACAAACGTGTAGCCGATCTGCTGATGTTGGTAAATTTAAGTGAACATGCCAAAAAATATCCCAGTCAATTAAGTGGTGGGCAAAAACAACGTGTTGCCATTGCAAGAGCCATAGCAACGACGCCTAAAATATTACTATCCGATGAAGCAACCAGTGCACTTGATCCCACCTCAACCAGAGATATTTTGCGATTACTCAAAAAAATTAATCAAGAATTAGGTCTCACGATTTTTATGATCACGCATGAAATGGATGTCGTGAAAGAAATATGCGACAAAGTTGCGGTTATTGATGATGGAAAAATTATTGAGCAAGGCTCTGTGATCGAGATATTTACAAATCCCAAGCAAGAAGTTACCAAAGAATTGGTGAAGAAAACATCTATGCTAGAAGTACCTCTGCACATTCAAAAAATGCTGCAAAAGTATAGCAAGCCTGGTTCAAGCCGTATCTTACGATTGGCTTATCATGGCGAACAAGCATCCCAGCCGATTATTAGCTATCTTATTTCACAATATCGAATCGTCATCAATATTTTGCAAGGCTATATTGAAAATATTCAAGATCAACCCATGGGGGTCATGATTGTTGAGATCCGAGGCGATCAAGACAACATTGAAAAAAGCATTCAATTTCTAGAACGTAATGGCTTATATGTAGAGACCTTAGGTTATGTTGAATCCGATCATTAAAGCAAGCTTTGAAACACTTGAGATGGTTTTTGTCTCGGGTCTTTTTTCTCTAATAGGTGGATTACCTTTAGGGATTTTGTTGCATCTTTGTGCACCTAATCGACTCTGGTCAAGAAAACATTTATATCGATTATTAAGTTTAGTCGTAAACGCTACACGCTCAATTCCATTTATTATATTAATGATTGCCATTATCCCTTTTACCAGGCTAATGGTGGGCACGTCTATTGGTGTCCATGCGGTAATTGTGCCACTGACTTTGGCAGCAATCCCTTTCTTTGCACGTACAGTTGAAACAGCGCTTAATGAAATTCCTGATGGATTGATAGAAGCCGCTAAGTCAATGGGTGCCAATCATTTTCAAATCATTAGCAAGGTATTAATCCCAGAGAGCTTGCCTTCTATTATCAGTGGTTTAACCCTTACTTTGGTCAATTTAGTGGGTTATTCAGCCATGGCAGGCTTCAATGGTAGTGGTGGTTTAGGCACCCTCGCCATTAACTATGGCTATCAAAGATACGATACACAAATAATGATTATTACTGTGTTAATTCTCGTTGTACTCGTTCAATGTATTCAATCAGTAGGTGATTATGTCTCGCGTAAAATACTTTCTCATTAGCCTTATTTTCCTATTTATTGTGGGCTGCCAACAAAAGTCCCGAGACGATCACGAAATTTACATTGGCACTATCAGTGGCCCAGAAACAGAACTGATGGAAGTCGCAAAAGTGGTTGCAAAACAAAAGTACAATCTTGAAGTAAAAATCTTTGAATTTGAAGATTATACAATGCCCAATACAGCACTTGCAGAAGGTGCAATTGATGCCAATATGTTCCAACATCAACCCTTTTTAGATATCGTGAATCAAGAAAGACATCTTGACCTCATAGCGATTGGAAAGATGTACATCTACCCCATGGGTATTTATTCTAAAAAATATACCGAACTACAAAGCTTACCTATTGGTGCAAAAATTGGTATCCCCAATGATCCAAGCAACGAGGCAAGGGCACTAAAATTACTAGAGAAAGCCGGCTTAATTACGCTTGCAGAATCAAGCGATCTACAACTCACACCCAAGAAAATAAGAACAAATCCTAAAAATCTTCGCTTTCAGGAAGTGACAGCAGCGCAATTACCACGTGCATTAGATGACTTTGATGCAGCGTGTATTAACACTAATTATGCTTTAGCGGCCAGCCTATCGCCCACGGATGCTCTCTTTAAAGAAAACAAAGATTCACCCTATGTCAATATTGTTGTTGTCAATAATTCTGAAAAAGACAAAGAAAAATTCGAAAAATTAATGCTATCACTACATTCTGAAGAAGTACAAGCGAAAGCAAAAGCACTTTTTGGAGAATATGCATTGCCTGGCTGGAAATAAAAAAACGACCTACTGACAGCTCTCTTCCCCGTCCAGCTCACAAATTAGCTTCGGGATGACACAACCGTCGTCCCACGAGCATTTTCCCATTTTAAATTTAGTCAAAAAACTTACTTTTGTAAGGCATATTTCATTCAAATTACTTGATTAAAGACACTTATATATTTAGAATGCTTGCTTATTTCCTGTTGACGAGGCACTCCATAATATGTCAGGCTCAAATTACTCTGCTCAAGTATTCGCTCACATTCACAACGATCCACAATTAAGCGGCTCTCCTCTTGAAGGCTGTAGATTCAGCGAAACAGCAAACTATTTGGCTAGCATATTGGCAAGACTCAGCAACAAAGAACTCCCCTCTCTCTTTTCAAACAACAAACAATCACAAAAACTCGCAGAATTTTCTGCCCGTCTTAACCAATATTCAGCGCGATTTAAAGAATTTGAAAATATCAATCTGGAAAAAAATCATTTATACAAAGCGCTAAATCAATTTTCAAAAAATATTCTTCATGATTTAGACCAATACAACAGTGCTTTTATCCCAGGAGGCTGGAGTGATCCCACAAGTGGCGGGCACGCAATGCTTTATGAATTAAGAAAACTCAGCAATAACAAAATGATCTTATTATGCTGGAACTCGGGAGCAGGCATTAACAATCACAAGCAATTTGACTCTAAAAGTGGTCATAAATTTAGCCCTGTTAAAGCATTTGAAATGCCTAATACGACAAATAAGAAACATTTAGAAGAATTTATTAGCAAACTTGTAGAGCCTAGAATTGTCCCACTCATTGATCGAGATAAAAAATTTAATGCCAATACGATTTATAATGAAATATTAACACATGTTGCACTGTTCGACGGTAAAGAAGTTGATTCAGAATCATTTGCCCCACATACAACGCTTGGCCAATTTTCTGGGACATGCACATGGGCTGTATTAGTAGAAATACTACTCAACTGTTGTGAAGATGAACAGCTCTTTCATAATCAATACCTAAATATTTTATATTACTCACTTGCAGAAACACTGGATTATTTCAAAAAAAATGCACTTCGCCAAAGAGACGCACTTCTTATTTCAGCGGCAAAAGAAAATTTATCAAGACGTTTAATCGCTTTTGATAAGAAACATCCTATTCCTAACAGTGCCAAAGAAAAAATTTTAGAAACACTTCTTAAAACCGATACTTTGTTAAAAGCATACAATAAAGAAACAACGCTCCAAATCCAGAACTATGACAACACTGGACTCAATAATACGCATTTTTTATTAGAGAATATTCCAAGTGATATTGGCATTCAAGTATCTAAGCATCAAAATCTTGATGCTTATCAAACAGCTGATTTTCAAAAAACAGTCAGCAGAATAAAAAATATAAATGAACTCTCTTCTTTAATCGAAAAGGCGATTAACCAAAATGAAACTGCCTTTAATAGATCTTTTCTACAAAAACAGCTTGAGTCTATTTTATTGAATATTCCACTTGATGCAGATCTCTCGCAGCTTACAACCCAGGAACAAGATCAATTATTAGGAAAAATTGAACGTCTATTCAACAAATATATAGATACAACAAGAACAACAGATAGCACGGCTTATCCAGAACATTTAATAGCCTGCTACAGCGCAATTGCAATGATTGAGCGTCTATTAACAGCACGTTTTCACAATAGAGCGGATATTTTATCAGAGGTCATAGGCGCATCCTCTTATTGCAGACACCCCCTCTTTAAAAGCACACTGGCTCATCCATGCTTTACAATTGTGGATACACAGCTCATACAAAGATTAAATGCTATCAAACAAGTATTTATTCATCACCAAGGCATTATCCGTCATTACGATCAGAAAGAAAATTATATTCACAAAATTACTCGACAAAACAAAGCGCTAAGCGAAGAATCAGAACGAGCAGTGATTTCAGATGCCTCTACAGAAAAAACCAAGCCAGGATTGTATTTTAAAGAAAACATCGATAACCCAAACTTTGTGAAGAAACATCAGCAAGTCTATAACGACATCAATGCATGTATCACTTATGACAAAATTAGATACTTAACCCAAAAAATAACCAATGCTGGCTTTAGAAATCTTATCCTTCAAAATAAATGGGATGCTCTACGAATACGGAATATCAGCACTCAAGAAGTAAAAGATTCTGCCGTTGTCTTTGAAAGCGAAGGCTCTTCTGATAACAATCTGAATGATGGCGCTTTATTTTGGTTCCAAGTGAATGCCTCCTCTTTAAAGCAATCATTAACGGCCGATATACCCAAGGAAAACAACATTCAGGCTCAATTCGCAAATCACGAGGTGGTTAGCGATCTTGTAAAAAGGATTCTACATCTCAGAGTTAAAACAGACACTCAAGTGATTGCAACCCATGAAATGATTCAATCAGAAATAGAAAAATTAGAAGACAAGAATCTGCAAAATATTTTATTAGCGCTATTATTCCAATCTGGTTTCATGTTAAAGGAAATTGAAAATAACGCACAAGCCGTTGATCAGCTCATCAAACTCATTGAGAATGGTTTAAAGCTCAACCAAAAAAATAATACTTACAAACAACCTTTTGAATTTTATATACAATTGGCTGCCTATTTGAATCGCTTGTTAAGCACCTGTGATATTCAGGAAAATAGTAAAATTAAATTACAAATAAGTACACTCAATAAAATCCTACTACAATTTCAGCCTAACTTAGATTCAATTTTAAGTAAAGGCCTTACAAAGAATCTTTCAAAAACAGAGCTACTCAATCTCAATCATTTTATCAATATTGAGATATTTCAATTTCATAGTCTACTCATTCAAAATAAAAGCTTAGATGAAGTGCAAATAGAAAGACTTATGTCTTTGTTGTTTGCAAGAAATCATCACAGCCACACTTGCTGCAATGATTTATTGTCTTTCCAAGTTAAAAATTCAATTCTCGCTTTGCAAACTTATTTAAATACCACAAATATAAATATGCCCTCTGTATTTCGTGCGATTAAACAATCCACTGGCACGGAAATATTGCCCAATACAATTACAAACAAACATCCATTGTACACAAGCAATAGATATGATTTTAATCCCATAACAGGCGATCTGCTCGATAAATTGGACAATAAACAAGGCTTACCCTTTGAATTACTTAACAATATTAATTTCAAGGCATTATTTAAAGCCCCTATTACTGAATCTAAAAAAATAGGCAATCATAGCTTTGAATTTAAGATGCTCGGCAACACATACCGTGTCAGACAACATCTCAATGCTCAAACAATTGATGTTTTTAGAGATTTCCCAGAAAGTTCACAATCGCATTGGTACAAATATAACAAAGCACCTGATTTTCTCTTTAAGGAAAATCAACTACCACATACCTTAATGAATAAGGACAGTATGGCATGGGTACATATAAATTATGCATCTGCGCATAATAAAAAAATACATATTATTCATAACAATTCAAAAAATCCTGCATATAAATACCATAACGGCACGCTCTCAACCGTATCTAAAGCAAAAGAAACATGGGAACTTGTCAATACAGATGGCATCGACAATGCTGTTTTAAAAAATATTTATCAATTTGAATCTAAAGAATTTGTTGAAGTCTGGAAAAATATAAACAGCAATCAAATTGAAATAAGATTACCCAGGTATAACATCGCATTAAAATCAATTAATGAAAAAGATAAAATGATTTTTGTCGATCAACAAGATACCAATTCTGTTTTACAAATAGATAATGAGCTGCCAATTGGAAAATTACAATGCCATTTAAAGTTTGTAAACAAAAAAAATCCATCCAATACAAAATTCTTTTTCCCAAGAAAGAAATTTTATGTAGATAATGCGCTTATTGAAGATGATATTCATTACAAATTAAAATATGACACAAGAAATATTTATAATGCAGCGATTATTAACGAAGAAGAAAACAAAGATAAAGAAACGATAATTGAATACATCCCACCTTTTTCAGTAAATTTTCATAGCACTGAATCTTATCTTGTTGCTCATAAGTCTAACGATAAGAAACAGCCTCTTAGCTGTAATACTACTATTGATACCATACATCTTGCCTATTTATTACTTTCTCAAAATAAATCAGGAGATGCGCTGAGATTACTACGTAATATCAAAACATCCTTTAATGGAGAATTTGAACAATTTGAAGCCCTCAATAGTATTCTCTCAGAAATACCTACTTTACTCATAAACGGAAAAATTGCTCAGAAAGCAGTATCCAACACACCCGAAAAAATTGCTAATCATGCATTTATTTTAAGTATGCTTGCCTCTTATTTTGCATCAGGGGCAAAATTTAAGCCTTTAAAAGATGCCGCATTACTCAGCGAATATGAAAAGAAAATATACAACCAGAAACTGAGAAACCTAGAAGACACAATTGCGAAACCTACGCAATTTGAAAAAACTGCAGTGGAAATTTACGAACAATATCTAAAAAATTTAAAATTTATTCCTAAGGACATGCGACTGACTACAAGCGAGAATGATGCTTTACTTTCTTATCTCCATACTGAAATGCCAACAAAGCAACCTGCATTTTTAGAGATTGCACAACGCAAAGCAAAACTGAATCGTTGGTTAAAACTCAAACAGCAATTACCGTCTGCTACAGAAAAAGACTTTCTATCTGTTCATAAAAAAGCAGACAAACAGTACACCATTGATATGTACACAAATGCTATAGATCCAAAGAAAACAAAAATTATTCAAAAATCACTTGCAAGCTTTCCCTTTAATGATACAAAAATCAAAAAGTCATGCAGTTTAATATCAGAAAGTAATACAGAAAGCATATCTATAGATACACTTTCTATATATAGTTCGCCCATAGCAATTGCAAATAACTATCGAGCGCTTTATCAACAAGCATGCAATAACGCCGAGCGTGAGAAAAAATTAATTGATTTCCTTGAAAAAATGATAGCCTCAAATGCTAACGCGCTCGACAATGCAAAAATTGCTGTCTATGGTACATTGCTCATGATGCTCAAGCATAAAGATGCTGTTAATCAAGTTTTTAATCTTTTTGATATAACGAAAGAAAATTATATAAACATAAATTTCGAAAATCAAAGACATTTTATAAATCGGTATTTCTTCAACACGGGGTTAGCATGCTTTCATAATCTATTTTCTCGCTGCAAACTTCCTATACCAAAATCTAGTCGTATAGAACAAAATATAAAAAGCAAACAAGTACAAAATATAGAAAAACCTAAAACGGTAATGCCTATGCCCTCTATTGTACACAAAACTTCTTCTATCAAAGAGATATTGGCAGACTGTGACTTAAGTCATCTTACAAAAGAATTTTCTCCTATTACAAACTCAAATAGTAAAAATATTTTTCATGCGCTCGATAAAAGTGAAGCATTTGTTGAAACACTTGTTCAGGAAATAAATGCTGATTATCAAGCTGGCCTTGCACAAAATAAAGCAACAAGCCAACAAAATGCTTATTTCATCTCTACTTTAAGCAATAAAAATAACATTGCAAAATTGAATGCTCAAATGACAAGATCAATCACGATTGATATACGTCAAACAGAAACATTAGAAAAGAAAATACTTGAATTACTCAACAAAAAACCAAGCGACCAAACCCAAAATGCCAACTGGCAGCTCAATGAGCATGCAAATAATCGGCATGACTTTGATATGCAAGACGCATTCAGACTATTTTTAAAACAACGCAAAAGCAGCTATCAGAATCACTGTAATTTGAATGATAGAGAAATAACTCAAGTTCATAATCTGATCTTCAATTATTTAACAATTGGCACACAATTACAGCAAAAGAAACGTGCGCAAGATTTGATAGAAAAAATTGAAAGTAACAAAGAAAATCAAGAGGAATTAAATAAGAGCTTATATCAACTTGGACAAATTCTGACTACTGAAAGATGCTATGATGCAGCAAAACAGCCAGAGATCTTAGTATTTGAATATTTAGATAATAAGCTACTTTATAAAAAGCAATTTAAAATGCTCGAAGCTCTGTTGTCTAAAAAAGATGGCAAACTTCAAAATGTAATCATCAAACTTATTATGGGTGGTGGAAAGTCAAAAGTTCTTCTCCCTCTACTTGCAAAAATCAAACCCAAGGGCGACAACTTAGTTTTTGTGGAAGTACCTCGCGAACTTTTTGAAACAAATTTTGAAGATTTGAAAAATACTTCTAAAAAAATATTTGGTCAAGAAGCCTATCCTTTCAAATTTAATCGAAATATGAAATGTGATGGGAAATTCTTTGCTCATTTAAAAGAGCATTTTCTCCAAATAATGGCCAATAAACAATATATTGTAACGACCAGAGAAAGCATTCAATCACTTGAGCTAAAGCTGATTGAGATCTTGTCTAATCCAACACAAAATTTAAATGATTGGATCACTCAAATTGATCACCTATCTGAAATTATCAACATGATCAAATATCGTGGTGATGCCATACTCGATGAAGTTGATATTAATCTTAATCCAAAAGATCAGATTATCTACACTGCAGGCAACCAAAATGCTTTAGAACAATATATTTTAGATGCCCAAGTAGATCTCTTTGATTTTATGAAAGAAGTTACACTTACTTCAAACCATAAGAAAAAATATAATCTATTTGATATCGTTGCTCATCAGAAGAGCAAGCCCAATGAAAAGATTATTGATCAATTGATTAACCAACTTGCGCAAAGTTTGATTAATAATCCAAAATCTCCAATTCAAACGATTATTGGTCATTGCTCAAAACAGCAAAAAAACGATATCTATGCTTTTCTACTTGGCACAAACAAAAAGAAATCAAATTTTATTGATAAGTTAAGAGGGAAAGATAAAAATATATTAAGTTTATATAGAGCACAAATTAAAGATGTGTTACCCATTGCTCTGAAACGAAATTATAATGAACATTATGGATTGCCACTTGACAAATCCAAATCAGAAACTGAAAAACTGCTGGCAATTCCATATAGCGGTGCCCAATCCCCAAGTGAATATGCTAAATTTAAAAATATATTGCTTGCACTAAACTATTCAACCCAGATACATCACATCAATGATGTGCATTCCAGTGTTTTTAAAATATTTATAAATCACTTTAAAAATGAAATGGAATCTGAGAATGCTATCAATGCACAAAAAGCAGATAAAACGCAGTATGACTATAGCACCCGAGATAAGTTCATTCATTTGCTTGGTATTGATCTCGCTACCTTTCAAAGGTTAGATCTGGATTCCGAAGAAACAGTAGAAGCACTTTATCTTCAACATAAGAAAAACCAGAAGCTCAAAAGCTACTGCATATCGCAGTTTATCCTCCCCAACATTGTGACTCACGATGTAACGATTGGGCAAGATGCTCAAAACCATGTCGATATGTATCGCTCAGCGATTGGATTTACAGGAACCGATTACAATTATAGAACCTTCCACTCTTCTATCATGAGAGATGATACTGAAAGTTTTGGTACAGATGGTCAAACCATTGATCACTTATTGCGTATCAGCTCAGAATATAAAGCGCAGAAGAGACAGGATATTCATACCTTAAAACCAAAGCACACTGTCTTTGATATTATCCGCAATCATCCTAAAATCAATGATTTGCGCGCTATTATTGATATCGGAGCTGAATTTAAACATTGGAAAAATATAAATATAGCGCATGAATTAGCAGATATTTTCAAGAGCAAAGGCAATAAAAAAATAAAATATATTTTATATTTTAATGAAGAAGATATTTTACATGCCTTACCCATAGATGGCACTCATAAACACCCTATTAAAGTAGGTTCAACTGATAATATTGATCAAAAATTAAATTGTAAAGCTGACGAATACTTTAGTATATACGATCAGAAAAGAACCACAGGAACAGACATAAAACAAGCAGATAATACATTAGCAATTGCGACTGTCAGTGAAAAAACTACCTTTAGAGATCTAGCCCAAGGTTGCAACCGCCTTCGAGATTTGAAAGGTTTACATCGCGTTGAATATGCATTAATGCAAGACTTACAAAAAGCATATCCTGAAATTAAAGAATGGAATACAGAAAAGCTTCTAAATATTACCGTGAACTACCAAGCACAAACATTAATGAATCTACATTTACAAGGTACAATGCAAAAAATCAATGGCTTATTTAGAAATCATCTTATTTCTCAGATAAGAGATACTCAGTCTATTTCTCAAAAAATTATTTATAATGATGCTTTTAGAAACTATATCTACGAAACAGAGATTTCTAATCTCTACGAAAAATATGGTACACCAGAACAAATGGTAAGCATGAAAACAATGCTTGATGACTATGTTATTCGTGTAACGAAAAGATGGGAGCAAGCATTAAAAAATGCAAGTGCTTCGATTGCATCTGCTGAGAAAAGAAAACTACTCATAGTAGCAAAAAATATTGTTTCCAAAGAAGTTAACTTCTGTAAGAAAAACATTAAAACACCTCTCATGGGAGCAACAGAATCTGAGGTTACTACACAAAAAGAAGTCGAAAATGAGCAAGAAAATCAACAAGAACTTGCACTGCCACGTTTAAACACAAAGACCTATTGTTCTTGGAAAGCAGTGGATATGACTACTTGGAAACCAAATCCTTCTCTTGTGCGAAAAATCAGCAACACCACTATTCATAATCGACCAACAACCAAAACGCTAGAACAAATTGCAGCAACACACCCTGTCATCAGACAATGGAAATTCGACGCTAATATTCATGCATCTAATAATTTTTATGATTGTGCAGACATTAGTGACAAGCTTAATCAGCTTAAAAAACCTGCTTATTTTGTTCTCATGCAATATAATGGAACAGATCTACAATCAACCATAATCACTGCATATGAAGCTGCTGAGATCAGAAAAAAGGCCATCATTCATAATAAAAAAAATACCGTCTGGATTGAAACAATGAGTGGCATTCCTTATTGGGGGCAATGTGCTAAAAATATACAAACACTGATATCCACGCATAGAGAGCAAATCCATTTCTTTAATGCAGACACGTCATACTTAGCAGCCAATCTAAGTAAAAAAGGATGGTTTACATCACATACTTTAGAAAAACTAGACTATCTGCATGATCATCTCATGCGACGCCATAGAAGCAAAAACAATATGTTTAACACGCTAAAACGTGAATTGGTAAGACATAAAATTTTAAATCCAACTGCTTTAGCGCAACATTCTATACAAACAAAAACAAACACAAATGATAGACCGCTCATGCACTTAAATGTAGAAGCAATCAATCATAAAAAAATGCCTGCTACTGAAAAAACAAAATTAAGCGCTTATATTGAAGCACAGAGCCTCATAACAGCGCCATTCCTACGCAAATGGACGCGATTTATCGTTCTTGTGAGTAGTTTTGCCTTAATGACAGCAGCAGCCATTGTCAGCTACGTACATAGAAGATCTCTTTTAAATATTGCGCTCCATGCATTACGCTGGATAAAAGCACTTTCTTATATGCAAATGGGTTTCTATAGCTTTCAGACGATAAGTGTTACAGCTATTGTAACCAAGACCTTCATGCAGCAATATGCTGGAAAATTTTATAAAAATAGTAATGAAATCAAAAAAGTAACCAACACTGGAGAAATCTCTGCACTCAACGTGGGTGTGGATGCTGTCACTTGGAAAGGCTACGCATGGAGCTATTTAAGCGCTTCAGCCTACCGGCATCCTCTTGCTTATTACAGAGGTTTAGAAATTGCACAAAATAAAGCAGAAGCACCACTTATAAAACAAATTCGTGCTAAAAAACATTAAACATTAACATTTTTTGGAGAAACACCATGTCATTATTCGGCGCACAATCTGAAGAAGATCCACAACTAGAGTTTGATACAGAGGCTTTTTGGGGAGATTTAGAAGATTTACTAAGCTCAGATACGAAATCTAAACCTTATTCACTCCTGTTTGATGATCTGCCTAGCGATCTAAGCGGCACAAAAGCAGAATGCCCTCAACCTGTGATTCATCAGTACAGCTTAACGACACAGTTATCTATTGATTCAAATAAGCGTCTAAGCAATGAAGTTGCGATAAATACTACTCCTTTAAAAATAGAAGAGCAATTTTCATATACACATGAAATACCCAAACCAGAACCTGTATTTAAGCGACAAAAATATTCTTACCCTATATCTAAAAAAACAGAAATACTCAAAGAATCTGAAGAGTCAATACAACAAGAAATCAACTTCTTGAAAGAAAAAATACAGAAACATAACGATGAGTCCGAAAATGCATCAAAAAATATAAGTGACAAAAAAGAATGCCGTCGAATACGTAACAAATTTACTGCAGCAATAAGCCGTGCAAATAAAGAAATAAAAAGCCTTGAAGCGAGAAAACAGATCCTTCTCTTAGAAAATAGAATCCATGCATTAGAAGAAGAAAATAAATGCCTAAAAATAGAGAATGCCACATTAAAAGCACAAGAGTCCGCTCCCAAAACTCTAGAGTTCACTACTCATACTGCACTTAGATTGTCCCAAGAATCATCTTCTGGACAACAGGTTGTGATTACAACAAGGCATGAGTTACAAGCATCGCCAAAAAGAAAGGTATATAAATACTAGTACAGCGTAACATTAGTTTTTAATAGAATTCCCGATGCGCGAAGCGAATCAGTTTTATCACTTTTGTAAAGGGAGACGCACGTGCAGCGCAGCTGTACGTGCAGAGGGATTTAGCTGTTTGAGCTTAGCCCTCCCCCCACCCAGCATAAATCCCCCTTGCGCACTTGCTAGTGCGCATCCCCCTTCAAAAAGTGGGATTCTGATTCGCAATGCTCATCAATAAGAAAGAGGTTTAATTTGGGATGAAACATCAGAGCTGTTTCCTACAAGAAGTTATTAAAAAGACTTGAATTTCAATATTTTCTGCTTTTATTCTAGACTCGCTATGATGACAATCTAATATAAATTCGTGGGGATACCTCAAGTTTGCAAAGTGAGATTTTATTCGCTTCGCCCATATGAAAAACTAAGGTTACAATGCACTATTTTATGAGTATGGAAATCTAGGCTTGGTAGTGTAAATAATTCTGTATCTGTAAGCATATCATTAAGCATGCTTGGTATGTTAAACCGCCAGACACAAAATTTTTCACACTACCTTTTAAGGATAAAGATAGCTTCCCTGCTGGAGTTTTATCATGAGGGACGTTGTCGTTTGCATGGATTGTTATCGGACCCATTATCATCACCACATTTGCGTTTTTCCCCTGTTAAACGGCTACGCCCTTCATTTTTACGACTATCTTCGTAAGCATTGAGAATAGGATCCGGTTGTTTTTCCTGTATCTCCAAAAGATCAATGTCACTTACCAACTTGTCGGCAGCTTTAACTTTTTCTTTTATTTTTTCCAAAAGTTCATTCACATGCCCATAGATGATTCCTGCAAAGGCATGCAAAGGATTCTCAGCACAATACTCAATAAAATCCTTATAAGAATCATGCTCTTTGCTTAAAAAAACAGAAGAAGAGCCTACCATTTTAAGTTTTTCATTATGTTGTTGTTCAATACGTTCTTTTCCAAACCAAAGCATAGTCCTTTCCATAAAGGCTTGTAGCTGTCTCTCAGGAAAAGAAAATATTGATTCATATTGCTTCTTCTCATCCTCGTTAAGCATTATTTTCTCATTATCGTCATCGAGAAGATCACAAATCTCACCAATTTTTTCTTGAATATATTCTAAAACCTTTTTATTCACCAAACCATTTAATTTGTCAATCAAATTATCAAATTCAGCATCTTGTTCCTTAGTTCGAATAAGTTGATCAATCATTCTATCTTGAAGAATTTCAAGACTTAAAGGCTGCGCTTCAGGCGCATTGATATAAGGATGACCATATTGACTTTGTAAGAGGCGCTTCATAAGTCCATAAACGCAAGTTGGTGCATCGGCTTTAAGATCATCGGCTGTAGTTGTCTTAATACCATGCTCTTCGTTGCGGAAGGCGCGCAGATCTTTAAGGAACAACGCTCGCTCATCCGTATTATGTCCTCGATTCAGGAGCGCTATAATTCCAGCGAGGATATTTTTGTTACCCTCAGCACTAAAGCCTGGCTCTAATTGAATGGTTTCATCATTCAATGCTATCCAAAAATAACTAATAAGCTCTTTATTTAAATCATCAATAATTGCCCTTCTACCGCCATCCTCTAAGGTTTCAATAAACTGTGCTTGAGGAGACATCCAGGGGTTTTCACTGCTCAAATATCGCCAAGCATTATGAACCGCGTGTCGATAGTAAGCCACTAGCCTCGATTGATTTTGATTATCCTCATAATTAAGAGGACATTTTTCTCCTTGACGGGGATGAGGTGTGATACCAAATTTATCTACAATTCTTTCTACCAGATTGGCATCTTGTGCATTTTGGTGCAGCCAATTATTTTTATTAATTTGTTGATAACATTCAACAACATCGCTCATAGACACGACTTTTTGCTGAGAAACATTATCGATGTCTCTCCAATAGAGCGTTGCTTTCTCGTCCCGTGGATGAATACCAATCGTATCAGCTGGAATAAAATCAGTGGGTATTTCAGAATTATTTTCTAGCATCCAGACATAATGATATCCATCTATTGCAGGAGATTGATGATATTGATGCTCTAAATAACTTAATATTTCTGCTCGAATACCGATCCATGTTTTGTCTTCTAGGACAGCGCTGTAGTGAGATTTAAGATGATTAATTAATGCACTTTCTTTTTGGGTTAATTTTTGCATTGAGTTTTCAGCAAAACGAGTAATATCAGCCAAACCAGTTTCTCGGTTAGCGTGTTGGCGAACCCATTCAGCAACTGCAGGAATTTGTATTAATCGTTCGATAATAGCTTGATAACGTGCCCGCTCATCTTCATTCTCTGCACCATTGATTCGTATCACCGCTTCACGAAGTACTCGGTTATTTCCACCATGCGCAACTGCAACAACCGATTCATCCTCTAAGAGCACATTAAGTACTTCAACATGAGTATTTTGAACTGCAAATATTAACGCTCTGATTTTTTCATTATTGCTAATATCTGCACTATGATGCTGCAGTACGTAGGTGACAATTTCTGTTTGGCCATTACTGGCTGCATAGCATAAAACAATACCTTTGCACCCATTGCTAATATCACTACTATGTTGCTCAAATAGGTATTTGACGATTTCTGTGTGACCATTTTGGGTTGCATGAACTAGAGCCATTTCTTTGAATTGATTGTCAATGCTAGCACCACATTGCTCAAGTAGGTATTTGACGATTTCTGTGTAACCTCTATGGGCTACATTGGCTAGAACAATGCCTTTGTACACATTGCTAATGTCACTACTATATTGCTCAAGCAGGTATTTGACGATTGCCATATGACCATTTCGTGCTGCATGCACTAGAGCATCACCTTTGTCCAGATTGTCAATGCTAGCGCCACATTGCTCAAGTAGGTATTTGACGATTGCTATATGACCATTTCCGGCTGTACGCAATAGAGCGTCACCTTTATCCTCCTTGTCAATCCTAGCACCACATTGCTCAAGTAGATATTTGACGATTGCTATATGACCATTTCCGGCTGCACACAATAGAGCATCGCCTTTGTCCTCGTTGTCAATGCTAGCACCACATTGCTCAAGTAGGTGTTTGACGATTGCTATATGACCATTCCCGGCTGCATAGCCTAGAACCTCGCCTTTAACGAGTGCTGAGATTTGCTTATCATAAGCCTCTAGTAGTTTTTTAAAAATATCAGGATGCCTTATTGCTAAAAGCAATAGAGGCTCTGATTGTTCATTTACAGTATTTTTAATACTATCAAATTCTGGGATAGAGGGCAGAGAAAGTAACTGATTAACCTTCTCCTCATTACCGGATGCAATGGCTTGATATAAAAGAAGACCAGCGTTCAAAGGACTGCTATTGGGCATAGTATGGTTAGCCTTTTAATTAAAATAGTATAAATCGTGATTATTATCCCTACTTAAAAAGCGTTTTTCAAAAAGAATTGATAAAAGGATTCTTTTTCGGGATAAAGATAAATCTAAAGAGCATGTACAATCTCCTGCACATGCTCAGAAGTTAACTATTCTACGATTGAAAGGATATCTGTGAATCACACAATGTCACTCATACATACTGCTCATTTCTGGTCTGGTACAACAACAAGAATAGATTTTAGATATCTTATTTTTGCCTCCAAGTGCCATTGACTTGTATATACATACCAGAAGCGGTCATTTCTATGGTTTGCTGGCCAGCAAGTGCTTCGACTTGCTCTATAGGAACATTTCTTTGTACTGAGATTTTCTGATACTCGGCTCTTCGCTGTCCATTAATCTGACTGATCAACACCGATGTCTCAGCACTCGGATTCACAACAGCACCTAAATAGCCATTTGGCTGCTCACCCACTAAACCTTGCGACTTTGCTTCTTGAAGTGTCAATGCAAAAGCATTGCATGAAAAAACAAGCATAAGCGCTAAAAATATAGATTTTATTGAATTGCTAAAATATTTCATTACAAGCCCCCGATTTAGAATAACCCTTTTTCTTTAGATAAAACATTTTCAACGTCTTTTTCAACCTTGACTCTCACCTCATGATCAATTTTAACATTCATGTCAATTCTGATCGGCTTATCCGGCGCTTCTAATTTTACTTTTGGCGCACATCCCAACAATGACATGAGCATAATTGCCGTAATTACATTAATATTTATATTCATACTTTTCTTTTTTTCCTTTTTAAGCTTTGCATAATAACTATCTTTTTCTTAACGCTCAAAACGAGCATTCTAAAAATGCTCTATATAATCTGCCCTGCTATATTTATTGACCAACGCCATACTCTTCAATAAATCCCTGATATTTTCATCCAAATTTAAATTAAATTCAACCGGGCGACCTTCGCCCAGTAAATCACTCTTGCCTTTTAAGAACAAAGCTAAATTCATCCACCCATCAGTTTTGTATTCTATTTTTGCATTTAGAGCAGAATATTGGAAATCTTGCAACGCTTTAAAGGCCAGCTCCATACCTGCAATATCTGATTTACTTCGATTCAAAGGCACATAACTGATTTTTCCACCTGGCGCTTTTGCTGAAAATGCACCACCTTTAATTTCAAAGCCTTTTTCTGTAAAAAAGCAAGGTAATGTGCCATTTAAGCTACCTGTTCCCGAAAGCCCATCGACCTTCCGCCATGCAAATAATTGGTCAAGCTGTATATTATTGAATATCAGTTTAAATCCTTGTACCAGCTTTTTATCTTTGATAAGAATCGCTTCACTTTCAATATCCCCACCCAATATTTTTGCTTGCATATTTTGTACAGCATATTCATAGACAGGCTTGCTGGTATTCATATTCAAAGTAAAAGCCAGTTGTTCTAAATTGATGCCTATCTTGAATGGTTTTAGAAAAGTCCAATCTGATTTAAAGTTATTTTTTTGCCATGCAAAATCAATCTTCAAAGCAATGTCAGGTACATCAAAACCTTGCCATTTTGCGGCCATCTGACTTACATTCAACAAAGCTTTTATTTTCGGTTTTGAAGATGAAAAATCTATTTTCTCTAGAGAGATATCAAAGTTTTTTGCAGTCAAGCTCTTATCATCCACCCCCAAATGTATCGGACTTATTTCAAACTGACTGGGCATCAGAGAAACTTGCCCTTCTTTTAAGATAAAATTAAGCTTGTTTTTTGCCAAAATAGTCATTGGCTCTATTTTATAGTGTTCCTGCTGATAAGCGTCAATATCCAATTTACATTTGTTAATGACTGCCTGGCTTTGTTTCTCTGTAACATTGGCTGTGCCTTGTAGATCAAAGGCGATATTTTTTAGGTCAACAGAAGGGTTTTCAATATTGCCAGATAACTGATAAATATGTTGTGCATTAGTGGAGCTTCCATGTACATTCATACTCAGCTTAGAAGCTGTCTCAAAAATGCCATTTTTCTTAAGCAACACCAAAGATAAATCGCTCTCCCATTGCCATTGTGTATTTTTCTTTACTAAGGATAGTTTAGATAATTGGCCTGTGAGCGTAGGATACTGCACTTTATCCCAATTCATGTCTTTGACATCAATATTCATTTTATTGGCAAAAATAGACAATTGTGCATCCTCTGCTAGCCATTGTATCTTCGCAAGATCTTCTAAAGTTACCGTCATGAAAGCGATTTTAGTATCTGCTTGTTGATAATTTTTTGTATCAATTTTAAAACCTGACTGAAGTACAATGCTAAAATCATTTGGGTCGATGGCCAATGTTCCCTGCCATTTTATTTGCTCAAACGAAAAAATATGGGCATTAGAAAGATAACCATTGAGCGTAAAGGATTTTTGTTGATTGTCAAAATCAACCATCGTTTTCAAATGAAATTCTTGATTCTCTTGTTCTGAATTGATTTCAAAATTATTAATTTTGATGTCATGAATATTTAAGTGAAGTGCAGGAATCAGCATCTCCTGAATATAGCGATTTACAAGCGCTGTTGTTTGATGCTTTGTTAAACTGTCTCGACGTGTCCCCATGATAATAATCAAATCATCAATTTCTGCACTTTGAATATTCAGATAGGATTCCATGTTCAATGAATAATTCACATGCGCGTTCTGTATCTTAATTTGCCAATCATCTTCTTTTGACTGACTCTTTAAAATTATTTCTTTAATCTGACAGTTTGCTAAACCTAAAAAGCCAATATGTAAAGCATCAACGGTTAAGCCATTTTGATTCAATAATTGAATAATACGCGCAGCAAGAATCTCTTTACGCTTGTAATAAGCTATAGAAAATGCAACGACTAGAGCTATTACTAATAAGAATACGAATTTACGCATGTTTAGATTAACCTCTTTTGTATCAAGACATTATCCAATCTTGTCTACGCGACCACAATGTTATGGATATACCTAAACTTGCTATACCGGCATTGTTAGGACTAAGATTATTCATAAGTATTTTTCCACTAGCAAGCGTTTAAAGCAGCAAAAACATATCACTAGAAAATACTTCCTATAAAAAGTAAGCTGGCTTAAATCCTTATAAATATATTTGTCGACATTAAGCTGAATGAAATCTTAGGGCAACCGAGTGTTTCTACTCTTTAATTACTACAGAAAATTTGCTTGTTAACTTTCCGAAAACAACCAAAAAACTAAGTCTGTCAGCAATAAAAAAGGTCAATAGGCCATTTTTTATTGCATCTATCTGAATTCTAAGTAGTATGTCTATCGTATATGCAGCTCATAGAACAACCCACTTCAAAAAAGTTCTTAAACTATCAACTTGCAGGATGGTTATTTTGGTCCGTAGGTGCTCTCTTTTACGCCTATGAATTTTTTCATCGTGTCGTACCCGGCGTACTCACCACTCATTTACGAGAAATATTAACGATTAATGACAAGCAATTAGGCTTAATTGGTGCCATGTACTTATATGCTTATGCAGGCTTTCAACTTCCTGCCGGTATCTTAATTGATAAATATGGTCCCAAAAAATTATTAGTATTTGCGTCCTTACTTGTCACTATTGGAAGTTTTGCTTTTACTTTTTCTATAAACCACCATTGGGCCTATTTTAGTCGCTTCTTGATTGGTGCTGGTTCTGCATTTGCCTTTGTTGGCTGCCTAAAAATAGGATCGCAATGGCTTGCAATGAGTTCTTTTCCATTAGTAGTTGGTTTAACAAATTTTTGTGGCACACTCGGTGCTTTATCAGGCGGTGCCCCCTTTTCTTGGTTAATTGAAAAAGTCGGCTATAAAACTGCCCTCTTTGACTTAAGTTTTGTAGGTTTAGCTATCACAGCACTGCTTTTCCTTATTTTAAAAGATAAACCGGAAGAAGAAAGCCTAGAAGCTAACAAAAAAGAATTACACACGATGCACTCTATATTAACAGGCTTAGGTTATGTGCTGAGATCTAAACAAACTTGGTATATCAGCTTATTTGGAACCTTATTGGTAATGCCTATTGCAGCCTTACCAGAGATGTGGGGGCCAGAATACCTTGTTGTTGCTTACTCAATACCTAAAACTCAGGCGGCTGCCCTAACACACACAATTTTTGTGGGAACAGCTATTGGAGGGCCATTAGTTGGCTGGCTGGCAACTCGCGTGAGCAATTTAAAATATATTATGTTCCCAGCGACATTGGGCGCCTTACTCTTACTCTCTATCTTCTTGTATGTTCCACATACAACCCTCAAGTATTTATATCCGTTACTTTTTCTTTATGGCATTCTCACTGCAAACATGCTATTAAGCTTTTCCATTATTAAACAAAGCTATCCTGATTCAGTGCAAGGCTCCGCTATTGGTTTTGTCAATATGATTATTATGCTCTGTGGCGGCTTTGCACAATATGGAATCGGTTGGTTACTCGACAGATTCCGCAGCCAACACGATGGGATCTATTTACTCTCTGATTATCATCTTGCACTCAGTATTTTACCATTTTGTTTAATATTTGCGGTCGGTTTAACTATTTTAATTAATGGTAACCATAAGAATTTCAATGCGTAGTTTTTAATGTAAGCAAGGCGTTTTATTCGCTACGCTTATATGATTATTACAGGCGTTATTACAGGATAAAATGTGACTCAATCATGATTAAAAATATCTGTTCATTTGCATTATTATGCTTACTTGCTTTATTTCCCACGATTAGCTGCGCATCAGACAACAGTGCTCAATTTAGTTTAGGAATGACTGATTCTTATTTAGGTATATTAACTATTATTGTATTTATTATTGCCTATCTATTTGTGATGTCTGAAGAGTTTATTCATTTTAGAAAATCAAAGCCTATACTCTTAGCCTCTGGTCTTATCTGGGCCATCATTGGTTTGATGGCACATAGCAAAGGTGTAAGTGAAGAAGTCAATACAGCCATTCGACACAATTTATTAGAATACTGTGAGTTATTACTCTTCTTACTAGTCGCAATCACCTATGTTAATGCAATGGAAGAACGTAAAGTCTTTGAAGCTTTACGAAGCTGGTTAGTGCGTAAGCAATTTAGTTATAGAAAACTTTTTTGGATAACAGGCTTACTCGCATTCTTTATTTCTCCTGTAGCAGACAATCTTACGACTGCTCTGATTATGTGTGCTGTTGTTATGGCTGTAGGCGCTGACAAACCCAAATTTATATTGGTGAGCTGTATCAACATTGTGGTTGCAGCCAACGCTGGTGGCGCATTTAGTCCTTTTGGCGATATTACAACTTTAATGGTTTGGCAAAAAGGCTACATCCCTTTTCACGATTTCTTTAAATTGTTTATTCCAGCCGTCATCAGCTTTGTCATCCCTGCATTTTTCATGCAGCTTTCAATCGCTAATGAAAAACCGCCTTTAATAAACAACAGGATTGAAATGGAATATGGCGCGCTTGGTATTGTTTTTTTATTTCTTTTAACCATTGTAACCGCTGTGGCCTTTCATAATTTTCTTCATTTACCCCCTGCAACGGGTATGATGACAGGTTTATCATATCTTTTTATTTACAGTTATTTTATTAAAAAGAAACAAGTGTACAATCCAGAAACACAACAAATGGAGATATCAAGTTCATTTGATATTTTCAAAAAAATTCAACGTACCGAGTGGGACACACTACTTTTTTTCTATGGTGTTATTTTATGTGTGGGAGGACTCGCAACCATAGGCTATTTAGATCTAGCCTCTAACGTCATTTACAATGAATGGGGTAGCAGCTTAGGTGAAATACATAAGCAAACACCAGCAAACATTATCATCGGCATACTCTCAGCCGTAATTGATAATATCCCCATTATGTTTGCCGTTATCACAATGGAGCCTTCCATGAGTGAAGGCCAATGGCTATTAGTTACTTTAACAGCAGGCATCGGCGGCAGCTTACTCTCGATTGGCTCAGCGGCAGGCGTTGCGCTCATGGGACAAGCTAAAGGTGCTTATACTTTCTTTGGTCATTTAAAATGGACTTGGGCGATTGCTCTAGGTTACTTTGCTGCAATTGCTGTTCATATATTACTCAATAGCCATCTGTTTGAAGGCGTTGTGACTTTAAATAAATAAAAATCTTGTCATGCCAGCGCCCTGGCTGGTATGACAAAGAAAGCAAGGCTACTATTCTTCAGACAATTGGCAATTAGACAATTGCTAGCTTTTCCGCTTTGGCTTGTTACTTACTTGTTTCATAAGTGTTCCTAATGGTTTTCTTATTTCTTCGATGGGCAGTTGCATATTCTGTTGTTTAGAAGTATAAAGCAAACCTCCGCGTTTTTTGCTAGATGCTGTCTTAACAGATTCTGATGGCATTTCCTTTAATTTTTTCTCGTATTTTTTTGTAAAATAGTGCTCAAAGAGCTGCCAATATTGCTGACGCATTTGTGGGTGATAGGGAAGAATATGAGTCTTTAAAAATTGCATTTTTTCTTCAAAATTCTCCTCAAGGATCCATGTGTGATTAGATTTGTTATGTAATAAAGTTTTCAAATCACAATTATAATACGCAATTTGTGCGCTTATATCAGAATAAGATTGCTTAACAGACAATGGTTCAAGTGGCTGTGGTTTGATCCCCATTATAGGGGTAGCTAATTGACTTTCAACCCAGCTATTTTTCGGCAACATATCTGGATTTTCCATAAGAAATCCATATTCAGCACTTGTGATTAAAGTAGCCTTTAAATTCATTTTATTGCTATTCAAATCTTCATATTGAGTCCAAAGAATACACTCTACCGGTTTCTTTAAAGGGTGAAATAGTTTATTTTCATTATGATCGGATAATCGCTGATTTACAGATAGATAAATTTGACTTGAAAAAAGTGATTCACCTGATAAAAAATTTTCTTTAGGAACATAGTCTGCAAGTTTGTGAAACAAATCAAAACTAATATCCCCTTGGTTAACAGTGATTAATTCTGGATTATGCATAAAGTTATCTCTCATTGCTTCCCTTGTTTCACGCCAACTAATTTCAGCTGATGCCTTAAATGCACCTTCTTCAATAGACATTTGCATTTCCATTTCTATATTTGTATCCAGATCCTTATCCATGTCTTTTTCTTTATTCACATCTTTTTCTGTCACCGTTTCCGTATCGTAATTACACTGAGAAACAGTCTCAATTTCATGAGGACAAGCATTTAACTGTCTTTGGATAATAAGATCCATCTCTTGCATCATCTCCTCTCTGACCATATCAAGCTCTTCAATTGCATATAATTCCTTTGCTTTTTTATAGAAAGTATCTAATAACATATCTCGATAATTTTTAAAATCTTCTTCGCTACTTCCTTTTTTCTTAAGTGCAGAAAATAGCTGACATGCATTCATTACCTGCTTATCAAACAAGATATCTTCAAACAGCTTGAAGTAATGATGAGCATCCGTATTTAATAATTGTTTGATTAAATGATTTCGTATGACATTAGCCAACATATACCGTGTCGCCATGACATTGTCATTGGCTATTTTATTCAGCTGATTTTCAAAAACATAATTCAAAATATCTCTAAAGTTAATATCTTTTTTAGGACTGAAGTCTGATTGGAGATCTGATTGAACTTGATGGTCTACAACTAAAGTAATTGACTGATTCATTGCAAAAGATCTCATCCGCATAACCCCTTGTAACAATTTACTTAAGAGGGTAGTATGCCCACAGGTAACGAGTGCATGAGCATCAATGCCTTGTTTAACATCCACACCTAAAGTATGACTTTGATCATAATAAACAAAGTATTTGTCATGCGTATCAATATTTAATTTCTTTCTAATTAATTCAGGATCCGTGCTTCCAATAAGTATAGTCTTAGGAAATTCTTTATGCACCTCACTGATGGGAAACCCACATAATTGATCATTGTCATTAAAAAACAAAACATATTCCATGTTTTTTTGTAATCCTGAAGAAGCGCCTTCATTTAAATATTGAGCTATATTTTGAGCAACCATTTTATTTGAAATGCCCTTAAGCGTCCCTCCCACATCTATCAATGCACTGGTTTTATCTTGCATTGCTTGAAATAATTCCTTTAGGATATCTTTAGCTAAGGTTTTGTTAAGCTTTAACACAGGCGTATCTTTTCGAACAATATGGTGGATTGTTTCACCATCCGTGCCTTTTGCTAGAGAATAATTAAAATCATCCATTCGCGGATCGAAAATATGAGGTGATAAAATAGTGCCAGAAAAGCCTTGAACCGTATTAAACTGACTCGCATGATTAATGGAATTATGCCTTAACAATAGCGTATCCACATCGATCTCAGGCAAAATAATGTGCTGCAAACAGTGCTTTATTAGCCTTTTTTCTTTAAAGCATTGTTGATATAAGTCATTCAATGCTGATTCAGTTAAATCTCTTTGCAATACCTCGGGATTCAATCCAGAAATTTCTGCAAACCGTACTGCTACTTTTGTTTCAGCGATTTTTTTCGTATTCAACGATAACTCTCGCTCATCTCTGGCTTGCTTTTGAAAAGCTTCAATGAAGGTTTTCAATACAAAAATATTTATTCCATATTTTAAATTATAAAATAAAGTATAATTTAAAGTTTCAAATGGGCTTGAAAATCTAGAATTCTCACTTGGCGTATCCGCACAACTATAAGGTTTTGATAAAGCACCCTGAATAGTGTTTAATTCATCTGTACGTTTTGTTGGACCATAATGCTCAAGTGGATCTTTAGCTAAATTAAGTGGCAACAGATTAGTTAATTGCTCTTTCACAATATAAGCAGCTTCTTTTTGCACATCAGACATTGTTGCAAAGTGTATTGGCTCAGATTTTGCTTGAAAAAAACTTAACCACTCTGCTGCACTAATATCAGGATAATGCCTTAATAAATCATATATTGGGCTGTATTGATTATTTGGATTAACAAGTTCATCTATACATTGTGTAATTACATTACCTAATTCTTCGGAGGTGAAGCTACTGTCTGGCTCTGCAATATAGCTTAACAAATTGCTATTTTTATAAGGGATGCTTTGAAGAAAATCGCTAAATTGTATATTAATATCAACATATCTTGGATTTAGTTTTTCTGAACAGCCCGTCAATGAAAAATTACGCTCGATACGTATATCATGAACTGCATGAATTTCATCAATAAGAACATCCCCTCTTGTTCGAACAAGAAAGAGTATTTCCTTAATTAAGATAATAGAAGCTTTATCTACATCGCGATTTAATTTTTCTAATTCTAAAAGCTTTAACTCTAAATCCTCTAGCGCTGTTTTCCCCATCACCACAAAGGATTTATTTGCAATAATTTGTTTTAGTTGGTTTACTTTAGTTGTCAATGACTTTTCAGAATAGCCATCATTTCTGCTAAAATAAAAATGATAAATATCCTGGTTAAATAACCGCTTGGTTACTCTTGCTAAATCTGAAAAATTAGTGTTTAACAAAGCATCAGGAACAACAATCATTGATAAATTGTTTCCTTTTGCTTTACACAACGCAAGAAGCGGCAGAAGAACTTTGGATTTTCCCCCACCCATGATAAGCTGCATTACCTGGCTCTTAAACTGACCGAGATCATTTATCGATAACAAATCATGAAGAATTTGATATTGTTTTTTGGATATTAATATACCTTCTTCAGCTTCAAACAGTAGAAATTCAGGATGATCTACAACCTCGTAAGCGCGCTCTTGCAATGACCACTTATAAATATCCGGAACGATTTTATTTAATTTTTCTTCTGAATCAATATTGCCATCTGTTAGTTTTAAAAAATTAACATATAATGCAGACTGCAATTTCTGCTGTAAGTAATCAAAATGATATGAACGTAATGCTTGTATTTCTGTTTTTGTTAGGAGTGTTTCTTTTTCATAATCATCAATATTATTCTGAACAAAGAGCCGGTTTAAATCCGCCATTGTCAGTTTCTTTTTTCTTTTAGCAATAAGCTCTGTTTTATATTCTGAACCTGTAAGTTTTGCATTAGCCAAATCCAGAATCTCTTTTGACAACAAATCCAATCCATTTTTCAGGCCATCATTTTTGTTTTTTATTTCTTCAACAAGAAGCGCAATATTGGTTTTGTTTTCATTTTGTTGTGTTTTTAATAATTCCTTAATTATATTCTCATGACAGGACTCAGATTTCTTACGTTCAGCAACTGCATATCGGTAGTCTTCATTTGCGCGTTCAGCTGCATTTAAATAAAATTGTGAAGAAACATCTTTAGGTGTAAACAACACATCATGCTCTGATACTAAAACTGTTGATTTAGTATTATTGATTTCATCTAATTTAAAATCAATGTTCAGCTTTTTACAAATTTCTAAGATTGATTGAGGCTTATTTTTTTCAGACTGAATATCTAAAGTTTCAAGTGCAGAAGATAATACTGGATCTCTATTTTCAAGTTCATTTCTTAACAAATCAGGCATAATTAAATTTTTCAATACAGCTTTATCTAATACAGTAAGTCGCATTTCTATTGGTATATTATTAAATTGCCGATCATATTGTTGTAACCAATAGTTAATCATTTTTTTCATTTCATCTGCTGTTAGCAAAGATGGACTGGCTTTCTGGTGTTTCCTTTTATCTTCTTCAACACCATGAATATCATTCATTTCCCAATCTTTTATTCTCAGACTCTCTTGCTCTTCCTTTGATAAATGAATTTTTCCTTGGGAATTAATATATTTTGCCATCTGAATTGCAAGTTTTAACTTAATAGCAATTAGAACAGGATGATTGAATTTGATCTTATCGGTTTTGTCATGCCGAGGATCTTTATAATGAAATATATTTCTAGGGATATCATTCAACAAACAATTCAACATCTGTATTTCTTTGGCGCTACCTAAGAAGCCACCTTCTTGATTGATGTAGGTATTCAATGCTGCATATGCTTTATCATAATCATTAGAGCCAAGATAAATATAGATTGCCTGAAGTAACTCACCCTGATTTTTTGCCACCAATGTGCCATCATGCAAAGTATATTCTGTAAATCCTTGAGTATTAGCATAGTCATACTGTCTGGGATCATGTTTAAAAGGAATATAATCTGATTCAGCTTTTCCAGCATGACGCAATTTGTTTTCATATACATCCTGAAAAGAATTATCAATATCCAAAGCCAATGCATTGTATTTAATTCTCTTTAGATCTTTTGCGTCCTCCTTAGTTTTTAAGATAAACTGTTGATTTGGAATTAAAATTATTTCCTCTAATCCAGAATTTTTTTCTATCGGCAATAATTTAATATAATTACTAAAGCTCTCATTGATATCATCTACAGACATCAAGTCAACTTTATAACCAGGATAAAGATCTGATTTTAATATCAAGTCCCCCTCTATTTTCTCTCCTGTAAAAGATAAGTTATATCTTGGCATTTCAATTAAGAACCTCGGCGATAACGTAGCACTGTGCCAAGCAAGAATATATTCTCTGTCTTCAAAATCTGCCAAACGAGATAATAAGTAGTCAGGATTATCTAAAGCCAATAGTTTATAGTCGGTTATAGCTCCTTTTTGAATTAATCTAACCTCTCTTTTATGATAGATATATTGAGGTTGCATACCATTTTCTTTTGTTATTAAAAATTTTCCTGGAACACTATAATTTGCCCAAACATCACAGCTTTTATCACGCAATATTCTAGGCAAAGCTTCCGTAAATCCTTCTTTATCACGTTCGCCAGAGTATGTACTTGCAAGAAGCTGCCACCAAGCACTATCTGGATTATTTTTTAAAATGAATTCATGCTGAATAGCTTCACGAAATATATGGTATCTTACTTCATCTCCTTGCCACTCAAAATTAAAGTAATCATTATAATGCTTATCACCATCATCAAAATAATGAATATGCGTAGCGAAGTCTAGTGTTGGAAATAATCGACTAAAATGTGGATCTGCTAAAACCTTCTCAGGAATGCAACGCACCTCTGCATTTTGCATCGTTCGATTTCCCGTAAGCAGATTAAAATTGACATGAGCACCTTCATTGACAAGACTTGTACCATCAATATGCCAATGACCTTGTGGATATTCTGAGAAAATTTTATTTATCATAGCGTCTAATGCAGACTGTGGTATATCATGCAATTGCTGAACGACTTTAAAAGCAATAGCTTCTTGTAGCCTTTTCAACATAGGCAAATCATTCAGACAAGGATGCAAACCTAAAAATGCTTTAGCTTGTAAATAACGCTCAATATCATCCAGATTAAGTTTTTCCTTATGCATTAGCATCAAAATCGAAGTTCTAAACAACCGAGACTGGCATAAATAAGCATTTTTCTTGAATAACAAACCAGCGAATTCTTTCTTTTCCGGTGAGTGTTCCTTAATTAAATCATGTATAAATTTCTCCAGCATGATTTGTTGTTGCTGAAGCTCAGGATGTTCAATCTCAATCAAATGCTGCTGCATAAATGCAAATAAATCAAATAAATTCAAAATGGCTTTATCAATATATTCTCCATCAATGTGCTTTTTTATACTATTATTTAATAAGTTAATAAAAGCAAAAAATGCCTCAGGCTGATTTTCTTTGGCAAATAGAATAGCTTCTTTATTGAATAAATTAACCCACATAAGCCTTTGGAAATGCGGATCAATTAATTTTTCGCTGTGATTCACTAAATAATCTAATGTTTTGACAAATTGGGTTTTTGTATCAGTTCTCGTATGCAAAATAGCTCGGTAGGGATTGTTTTTAAGATGTGTTTTATCGGGCGTTGTATAAACTTGAATGTCGTTAGGTGTATATGTTTTTGGACCAAATTGAAGTTGACTAAAAAAATCTTTGCCTTGTCTAAAGAGCTCTCTTGCATTTTCATCATAATATAAACTTTCTAATGCTTTTTTATACTCATCTATAGATACATACAGAGGGATATCTAAAAGCTCAAATACAATCTGGTTGTCTTCATTGGCTAATATACGAGCACCCAATTCAAATCGACTGAAGGAAATATTAGAATTTACGCGATCTTGCATAAAAATCCCTTGAAATAAGGATTGCAAAGCATTATGGTAAATCTGCTCATACTGACATTGTTGAATGACATCTTGAGGCAAAATAGAGGATATTTTCTTGGCAATTATTGATTCAGGATTACTTAATTGTAAAGCAATATAGTTAGCAACGAGCCTCTCTTGCGTTTCTTTTGGAATATTAACGATATTGATTTTTCCCAAATATTCAGACGGCAAATTAGCCATTGACGATTTGATTGCTAATTCTAAGGCGCGCTCAATATAATCCTCAACCTTTAATACATTGTCATCGAAAAATTTCTTTAAAATCTCAACGGGCTCAGCGCGATGCACGATATCGCGATCCATGAGTAATTGCTTAAAAAATTGGTCCATCATAGGATTGCTGCTGCTTGCCACATATAAATCTAAGCTTTCCAGTGCGTGTAATTTATCAAAAATTTGTTTTGTAAGAGAAGAATAAGGCTTGAGATTATAAAATACTTCAGCACGTTGATTGGCCCACTCTAATAACAAGAACATTTTTTTAAGTATGACTGTATCAACAGGTATAAAATTCTGTCGGATTTCAAGACAATAAATTTCAATATATTTTTGCAATGCTTGACAAAGCGCTAAGATTTCTTTTCCTTCTATAGAATAGAATTTATTTTCATCTATTGAATCAAATAAGCTAGATTCCAAAGGAACCTCTTCAATGATGCTGGAAATTTTTTGTTTAAGCGCGTGTCCGCTATTACCCATTTCTGATCTCAATTGTGCACTCTCTTTTGGAACAGAAAACTTTTCAGCCAATTTAATAAGATCTCGAATATTTTGCAGGGGTGGATGCGCATTTATATCAATAGGTTGCACATTTAATACCGTTCCAGAGTTAAATGACCAAATAGAAGGTCTACCTTTAGCAGATCCATATTGGCTTCGCTTATGCTTTATAGATACCGGTGTTATTCTTTCAATTACTTTGGTACGCTGTCGTGGCTGCGGCTCAACTTTCTGAATATGATATTGTATTGTTTCTAAAAAACGTAAAATATCCATGGATGCTTCAGAACTTAATTGAAGCACAGCTTTCTTATCATGTATTAGCTTCGCAATTTTCTCAATCGCATCTTCTATTTCGCGTTTTATTTCAGGAGAAGTGATGTCTCCTATTGATTGACGTTCCAGTGTAAAATCAAGCAAAGATTGTAATTGAATGATTAATTTAGTATGCTGATAAGCTTCATTTGTTAACAAGTCTTTTAATAATCCACTTTGTAGTGATTTATATGAGCAGTTTCCAGATATTTGCCCCATAATGAAGGTTTTGTCTTTATATTGCTCATGAAGTTCTTTAGCACCTAATTTCCCTAACAAATGAGGATGTGTAATCTTAAGTCCTTCTATCAATTCTGCCTTGCTTGCATTTGACTTCGTATATCGTTTATAAAGTGTATCTCCATCACTCTCATCAACATCGAGAAGCTCAAATCTGCTTTTTTTCTTGCTACCAATTAAATCAGGCTCACAATTTTCTCGTAGACAGGTACCATTGGAAATCAATGCATATCGCTTCACATTGTATTCATGACCACTATAAGATACCTTCTGGTTGTAAAAAACGACAGCATTTCCCATCATGGTTTTGGGTGTTAGCTTATTGTCAAATTTTTCATTTTCAGGCAATTCATGTATTTCCCAATTTTCAAGTCCAGTAATATCAAAATAAACATTGGCAGAACTAATTTCCTTATTTTCTAAATACGCTGTGATCCGATGGTATAGTATTTTTTCGAACAACTCCTTAACACCTATCTCGTCAAAATCAAATTCAAATACTTTAAAACACTGATGTTTTTTACCATTCAAGGATTTTTTATGGTATTGAAGTCCATCCCCTGTTTGGTAAATTTTAAATTGCACTTTTCCATCTTTGAGTTCAAAAAGATAAGGCATAGCATGTCCACCACTCAAGGCGCTTTGATATCCTCCTCCTATTGCAAGTGTCCCCTCTGATTTCAGGCGTTCAATCCATTTTTCAACAATTTCAGGTATTGCTTCTTTATTACTTTGTTGCAAAATGGTTTCATCTGTTTCTTTTATATCCTCTAAAATATTCAGAATTTTCTCTCGTTCAGAGGACATGATCTTAAATTGGTCTTGATTTCTTTTGAGAATATCTATGAGGTAATTTGCCGTATGACGAAATTGATTACCTTCAAGTTTAGTATCCTTCATTTTATAGCCAGTATTAATATGAGAAAATAGGCTAACATCGGGTATCACATGTGCTTGTGTGGCCTGGTTTAATATTGCAGTTAAGAAAGAGGTTCCATATTGCTGTATGTTGAATTGACTTATAAAATCTGGGTATTTTTTATTTTTCTGTTGAAACAATTTGATTATTTGTTGATATTTTTCTTTATCCTCTCCATTTTGGTTTTGAGCCAAATTATGAGCAATACTTAAGGGTGATTGCTTAGACTGATCACGTACATATGGAGATACACCCGCTTCTAACAACATTGCAACTAATTCAACTTGAGCTCTTTCCACAGCAAGATGAAGTGCATTCTTATGTTCATGATTGACAAAGTTAAGATCGATATCAGAGTCTTGAATTATTATTTTTGCAGCTTCAATCTGATGAGTGTCAATAGCGTAAAGCAGTAAATTATTACCCTCAATAAGGGCGTTAATTTCAGTAGGTGACTGAGCGATAAATAACGACAAACAATTTAATGCCTTACAATCAATAAGATATTGTTGTAATGACACCTGATTTTTATTTCTAATAAGTCCTGATTTTTCTAGCTCATAAGGTATTTTTCTATTAAGCAAAACATTGAATATTTCTTGATTATCTTTTTCAATAGCTGGGTAATAATATTTTATTAAACCCTTGCCAAATCTCATATGTTCTAAATATTTTTTTCTTGCCACTTTATTCATTAAAAGCGTATTCAGAAGCTTTGCTTGTCCTGCTTGAATACTTGTTTCAAGATACGATGCTCGATAGTAACTATCTAGTAAATTTGATAATTCTTTGTGTGCATTCCACTTATATGCTCTGTCCTTATCTGAACCATCATCAATGAATGAAGTTTTATAGTGTATATCTATTTTTTGATAAGATGCATCATAAATTTGGTACACTTTTTCGATTAAATTAAGGAGAGACTCTTTTTCATCTGCATTATACGTCGGATCTGCAATGCTTTTGACTAACCAGCTTAAATAGGCTCCCTTTGTTCTTATAAATTCTTCTTTAATAAAGTCAGCATTTTTTTTTAAAAACTCATCTGTCGTTGCTAATTCATCAATACAAGGGAAAATAATATGATTATAAAGAACGCTTTCATTAAATTTATCAAATTTAAGCATCTTTTTCGATCCAGTATCTCTTAAATAAACTATAATCTAATGACTTTTTATCTCGACAAAAGTTTCATAAGAATAATTACACGTGTAGCAGCAAAAGAAAATGTACGATCTTGGGAAAAGTTAAAATATCTTGTAATAATAATCACTTAAAACAAATGAGTGACAATATAGAGAAAGGTGTATATCGATACAGCAAGCATCTTGGCGTTGCTTTCACAAAGGATAAGCAAAGCAAGAAACGCATTGACCAAAAATTTTCAGATAAACAATAGTAAGTAACCGAATTTGAAAACAGCTGTTTTTTTTTCTCATTCTAATTGATACCAGCTATAAATGAAGTAGCTATGTATAGAAGTGAAAGATTTGAAATTTATGTCCGTTGCATAAGCCAATGCCATCAAGCTAAAAAATTCTTAAAGCTCAAGTTCCCACAGTGGCTCAACTCTGTATTTATCTTTCATTTTTTGTAAAAAGGCAGTATGCAATTCACATTCTGACTCATTCGCTAAACGTATCGGTAAATCACTTATCATGGTTGCCAAGCCCTTTTCTTGTTCTGCTTGCATTGTTTGGCTGGTATTACTCTCTAAATCAAGTTTAGACTGCCCACCTGTCATAGCCAAATAAACATCTGCCAAAATCTCTGCGTCTAATAATGCACCATGCTTTTCACGATGTTGATTATTGACTTGGTAACGCTTACATAAGGCATCAAGATTATTTTTTTGGCCTGGGTGTTTTTTTCTCGCTATGGCCAAAGTATCTGTTACTGTGCATTGTGAAGATAAATCTTCCCACCCTCGTAAATTAACACGCTTGAATTCACTTTCTAAAAAGCCCACATCAAAGGGGGCATTATGAATAATAAGTTCAGCATCTTTTATAAAGGTGATAAATTCATCTACAATTTCATGGAACAATGGCTTATCTTTTAAGAAATCATTGCTAATGCCATGAACCATAAAAGCACCTTTATCAACCTCACGTTCTGGATTCAAATAAACATGAAAGGTTTTTCCGGTTAATCGCCGATGCATCATTTCAACACAACCAATTTCAATGACCCGATGCCCTTGTTCTGGTGATAGCCCGGTTGTTTCTGTATCTAAAATAATCTGTCTCATTTATTGTTTATCTCTAATAGTTTTAACGGCATCTCTGGCAGCTTGATCAACTCTCTCATTTTCCGGATGACCACTATGACCTTTTACCCACTGCCAACTCACACTATGCCTTTGAACTTGCTCATCTAACAATTGCCACAAATCAACATTCTTAACATCTTTTCTATTTGCTGTTCGCCAGCCATTTTGCTTCCATTTTGCAATCCATTCTGTAATGCCATTTTTGACATATTCAGAATCTGTCACCATCACAACTTTACATGATTCCTTAAGGGCTTTTAAACCTTCAATAGCCGCTAGTAATTCCATACGATTATTGGTGGTATTCAACTCACCCCCCGAGAAAATTTTTTCATTTTCTTTATATCGCACTAAAACAGCCCATCCTCCTGGGCCTGGATTACCTGAACATGCGCCATCAGAATAACAAGTTACTTGTTTCATAGTATTTAAGATTTTTTCATTATTTGTCATTCTTTTGCTCATTCATACAAGGTTCTGAAGTGTTGAATCTATTTGCACTTGGTTTTGCAATTGTTTCAGTCTCTAACCACACTTGCTTTTCTTTTTTCCATTTTGCACGCATCAAGGTTAAGGGTATAACGCGTTTTACGGCAACGATACTGTAGGCACCGCCTAAGAACGGCCAATATTTTCTACCTATTGCTTCAATTTTTTCTGTTTTTTGTATCATATTCTGACTAAGAATCGGTGGGCGATAATAAAATAATCGTCCACCCGTTACTTGAAAATTAAGCAATTTTAGCCAATCTCTCAAGCGAGCCAATCCTAATAAATGCCCCGTTCTTGCTATTTTTCCTAGCATTTTTTTCCAACTATACCAAAGCCCCCAACAACTAATGGGGTTAATGCCTGTTATCACCAAATAGCCTTCTGGTATTAAAATACGATGTACTTCTCTTAATATTTCATGTGGGTTACGCACTTGTTCTAAAGTATGGAGCAATACAACGACATCGACGGATTCTGACTTAAAAGGCAAACTGTCTAGCTCCGCTTTTACTTTATTTTTTTGACCTGTAGTCGTAACGCTAGGATGCACCAATACACGGTGTGAAATTAAACTACCACTCATATAATGTGATAATCCTTGTTCACTTAATTGTATTAAATGATATCCATGCAAGCACGGCAAAATCTCATCCAATTCAGCTTTTTCTGCTTCTGCTAATCTAAAACCAGATCCATGGCTGTACCAGGCGTTTTTATATGTATTTTCTGTTACCATATTTAGGTGACAACACAATAATTAGTTAAATGAATAAAATTGTTCCAATCCCTGCTTTCGCAGATAACTACATCTGGGCTATACATAGTCTAAATGATTCTATGGTTGCCGTCGTCGATCCAGGCGATGCTGAACCCGTACTTCAGTATCTTCAAAAATCACAACTCAGTTTAAATGCAATCTTAATTACGCATCGGCATTGGGATCACACAAATGGTATTGCCCAACTATTGGAACATTTCCCAAATATCCCTGTCTATGGTCCCGACAAATCAGTCGATCAAATAACCAATATTGTTGACGATACTACGCTTGTCACACTTGAAGCACAAGCACTCAAGCTTTCTGTCATGACAATACCTGGTCATACCCTAGATCATATTGCTTATGCTGGCGAAGGTATATTGTTTTGTGGTGATACTTTATTTTCTGCAGGTTGCGGTAAAATCTTTGAAGGTACACCTCAACAAATGTATGACTCATTAAACAAGTTAGCTAACCTTGATGATGATACTTTAATCTATTGTGGACATGAATATACCCTAAATAATTTGGCCTTTGCGCTTAGCTTAGAGCCTGATAACAAGCAGATCAGAGCCAAAGCAATAGAAATAGCAAATCTTACAGCCGTCGGAAAAGCCAGCCTGCCCAGTCGCTTAGGTGATGAGAAAAAATTTAATCCTTTCTTAAAATGTCATCTACTTGAATTTCAAAATCAGATTATTTTACTAACAGGAAAGAAACTAAGTTCTGCTGTTGATTTTTTCACTGAAGTTCGAAGCATGAAAGATCACTTCAAAGCATAATACCTTGATTTTTTATGTTAATATCTTACTAACTATTATGTTGCTGCTAAAAAACATATATTTCTTGCCCTAATAGTAAATTTTATTTACTATTAGATCATAAATTTTGTCAGAACATCTGCTTAATATAATAAAAAATATACCTAATGCGCTACTTATTTTCACTGAAAAGCCACTTTATAATACTACTGACAATACTTTGTGTATTTACGACTTGGCCTCAATCCATACAAGCAGAGCCACATAGCAGCACATTTAATGCTTTTAAAAATGCTGTTTCTAAACCTTTTAAAGACAATACATCTACGAGCCACAATAGCATTCGTGCGCAACAACCAGCTTTACTCTGGAATCGATTAAGAGAACAATTTTCATTGCCTAATCATGAAAATGATCCTCGCGTACAATTTTATATTAAGCGTTATACAGAATCACAAATTCACTTTAATGAAATGGTAAATAATGCTCGACCTTATTTACATTATATTGCTGAAACTGTTGAAACGCATAGTATGCCTGCTGAAATTGCTTTACTCCCTATGATCGAAAGCACTTTCAACCCAACGGCTCAAAGCTCAAGTGGTGCACGCGGACTTTGGCAGATTATGCCAGAAACAGGCTTAGATTATGGGCTTTCGCGAGATGCGTGGTTTGACGGTTGTCAAGATATCGCCCTCTCTACAAATGCAGCATTACGTCATCTTAAATACTTACATCAACGTTACAACGGAGATTGGCTATTAGCACTTGCAGCCTATAATTCTGGTGAAGGACGTGTAACCCGTGCCATTAATAAAAACAAAAAAATGAATAAAGCGACAGATTTTTGGGAACTGAGTTTACCCCAACAAACGGCTGACTATGTACCTAAATTGATGGCTATTGTTACCATTATCAAAACACCTAGTAAATATGGTGTTGTACTACCGAATATTCTCAACCAACCTTATTTTACGCATATTGATATTGGTAAGGCTGTTGATATTAAACAAGCTGCCTTAATGGCAAACATGCCAGAAAAAAAATTAGCTAATCTAAATCCTGGTTTTTACAACAAAAAAATGAATCCAAATGGGCCATACGAGTTATGTGTACCAGTACATGTTGCTGAAAATTTTAATGATTTACTCACAAAGGTGCCAGCAATACCCAGCCCTCATGCAACAAAACATAAAATTCAACCTGGTGACAGTTTGAGTAAAATTGCGCAACAATATGCAACAACCACGCAAACACTCAAAGCCTTAAATCAGCTGTCCAGTGACACCATCCAAGTCGGTCAATATTTAGTATTGCCCTCAAAAACAACCACTATTGCAAATAATAGCACGCCTACAGAAACTAAGATTCATACCGTAAAACAAGGTGAGTCTCTTTCAAATATCAGCGAGCAATATAAAATTAGCCTCAAAACATTGATGGCTCAAAACGATATTAGCAACCCAGCCATCATTCAACCTGGTCAAAAAATAGTTATAAAATCAGCTTGATATACTTGTAGTTGACTCACCTCAGCGAGACCGCCACAATAGATCATAAACTAAATTTACAAGGTAGTTAGATGAAAAAATATATAGGATTTAGCTTAGTTTTATTTCTATCAAGCACATTTCAAGCGCAAGCAGTCTATTTAAGCCCACATATGGGGGTTGATTGGAAATACTGGGGCGCAAGTCTTAATAATGATCTTCCTAGACCATTGGATCATGTTTTTCCAGATATCAGTAGTGGTATGTCTTTCTATTTAGGTACACGTATCAATGGCTTTTTTGGTATTGATTTTGGTTATGATCAATCTATCAGCAAAGAAAAATCCCATGTCTTTAATGGAAATGAAACTTTCTTAAAACCTACTGTAGAGCCATTAGGCAATGCTTCCACAGTAGATATTCGCTTTAAAGCCTTTCATTTAAACAGCATGTTTTATTGGCCTGTAATGAAAGATGTTGAGATTTTAGGTTTATTAGGGATTTCTCGCTTAGAACCAGATGTGCATATGTTTTATCTAACAGGTGGACAGCGCCTTGAAATATCGCAAAACGCAAAAACTAAATACTCAGCACGCATTGGCTTAGGCACACAATACAATCCTTGGTGGTTCTTAGGATTTCGTGGCATGGTCATTTGGGATCAAACTAAACGTGTTAATATTTTAGGCGTTGATGAGACAAGCGTCCCCTTTGATATTTCACCTTATAAGAGCGCAACCTCATTTCATTTAGGCGTTGTTTTTACGATGGCAGATCCAAGAAATGTTTAAGGTAATTATCGCACACTAAAAAATTAGATAGCTTCCCACTATAGACAAAATGTATCTGAATTTTTAGTTTTTATTTCGCCAAGATCTATCTATTTCTGGGGTCTTGGCGATTTCTTTGCTTCAATCGGCTCTACACCAAGATCTACTTTTCTATTCACTCTAGCATCTGAACTAAGTTGTTTATAAGGTGTAATACTCTTTTTTGTTTTACTAGATAAACTTCTTACTTCCTCTGGTGTCTTTGATTGCTCTATCTTATGTTGCGTTTTAACATCCTGCACATAAAGTCCTACCTTAGCTCCCTCGATACCAATAGAAGCAACGGAAACAGCTGGTGCAGTTATTACGGCAAGAGGAGGAACAACGGTTCCAACAAGACTAGCTATCATCATTCCAATATCTGTTACTATTATTCCCTTATGTACTACCACAGATTTTTCTAACTGTGCTCGTTCATAAATACCACTAATCAGTTCATTTGCGCCTTCTGTTTGCTTTTGATAAAGAGCATTTAACTCATTAGATACTTGAGTTTTCTGTCTAGCACTTGCTTGCTCCATTTGATATCTTTCCAATCCTTCTTTTGTCAGAACTGAACCTAAAATAGCCTTGGTAACCAATGAATTAACAAAACTCATTTGATTTTCTAAAGGTAAATTTTCGAATTCCGTATTTTGTTCTACCTCAGCCAAAACTTTTTTTACAACTGATACCTCAATTTGCTTCAAGTTACTAGGTGTAATCACGGGAATATTATTTACCGTATCTACTCTCATATTTTCATAAGAAGCAACTAGGCTTTGGCTGTATTGTACCAAAGATACATTTTTGTGCATTAAAATAGATTTTTTAAGATTCTCTACAATATTTTCATCTCTTGCTTCATACAGCATCGGTGAAGAAAATATATCATGAAATGCTTGCTGAGCTTGCTCATATTTCATTATATTATTTTTCAAATTTTCTGAATAAAAATAATCATTTTGCATTTCTGCAGAGCGACAAACAATATCAAGCAACTCAGGATCCATTTTTTCAAAATCAAAATGTACATTTTCATTAGATTCTGACATTAACAATATGGTCATTCGCTTAATCTCATCGTTTAGCTTAATTAATCCATGCTTTTTCTCAACAATCGATAGCGTTTGATTAGTATTAATATATTCCCTTGCTTGCTCTAATACATCTAAGATGACACGTGGCTGTTTAATAAATGTCTCTACATTTGCATGATCTCTTTGAGTCAAGACAACTTTCGCAACTCGATTACTCATATCTGCATCAAGTAAATCAATTTGCTTTTTAGGTGTAGAATTTAAATGATGGTTCATCATACTGGCTTTCAGCAGGCTCATTTCATCCTCATTTAATAATGAAGGATTTTCACTTAAGGCAAGGATTTTATTTTTAGAAAATATTGGCAAATCTTGAGAAAATATTTTTTTCTGAAGCTCATGATATTGCTGCATCTTTTCCTTAATCTCAGGGTGATTTCTTTTCCTAAGATTAAATTCAACTCGCCCCTTCTCATACTCTGTAATCAGCGATATAGCAACATCAAGATCAAGAATAGTGTGTTCATAATCACTTTTTTCTACACATTTTTGATTCCAGCTATTAATTCGATGTTCCAAATTATTTCTTAAGGCCTGAAATACTGTCAATTCATTTTGCACATCAGTCTCATTGGCTAAACCACTTATTAATCTATTTATCACCTCTATTTTTTCTGCCTTATCAATCGGCGTTAATTCTGAATCAGTCATGATTAATTTTCTATAATTGTAAAGTGCATCATAAATAACTGATTGACTAAACAAATAATGTTGATATACATTTTTTCTATCGTCGGGTATTTGCTTCATTATTTCAAGCAATGCTGCTTTTGTAATTTGTTTAGCACTCAATCTATCCCTTTTTTTTTATCTAATTTATACTCTGTTACATTGCCTATTAAGCTTGCAATGGAGGCTATACCCTGTACAGGAGGAATAGGCACAGCACATCTAACGATTTGAGCATATGCAGGCACAACTGAAATGGCTTGCATACCAATCCCTAAAGCCTTCTCTCTATTAGTTAGATCTTCACTTTGTATGGTTTCTCTAATATTAGAAACATATCTACTTTTTATCGAGGACAGAATACCTATTGTAATATGTTCAGAAAAATCACAAATCGCTGATACACCTTTCGCAAGGTTAGAATCGGGCAATGTGCTTATAGCATCTAGCATTTTTTCTGTTTTAGTCGGTAAAATTGAGGGTTCACTGCTATTTTTATCATTCATAATACTTCCCAGAATACTTTCCACCCTGTATTAAAGACAATTCATAATAAGAAAAGATTCCCGTGAGTTTTTATTTTTGTGGAGAACGAATTGCCTCATATTAAATGTAACCGAAAAAGGAAAATAAACGGTCGTTGCCTCATATTTAAAGTAACCGGGAGGTGAAATATGGGGTCATTTGAAAGGAAATCGTATTTAATTGCTATTTTAAG
>JBFWLB010000004.1:0-108958 GCA_050252335.1 Candidatus Berkiella sp.
ATCTTTTTTAATCTATCTTGGCGCAAGGCAATAAAAATATATTTGCGTTTCTTAAAGTGCCCTATCTTATAATCACGCAAAAAAAACCCCAATTTATGGGGTTTTTACTAGTCTTTCTGCATCTATATACTCACAGCAGTCGATTTTTAGGTGCGACGGCAAGGGAGCGAATCCCCAGGAGTGCACAAATAGTGCAAACTTAAGGTGAGAGAACGCTGCCAACAAAACCTAAAATTCGAATGTGAAGAGTATATTAGATAAAATGATCCGCTAATCTGTACCCTGCGACATACGCAGCGTGGCCCTCCCTCCAACCACTCATCCATTTTTCTCGTTCATCAATTAAAGATTGGAAAGGACAATTCTCTTTAGGGTGACCATGCACCCCTTGCTGATAGCCTTGTCTAAAAGCACGTTCCGTTTTACTGCGTTTTGCTCTTTTCATAATAAACCTCACGATTGCCAGGATGTGACATAAGACGAAAGACAGGTTTGCAGAAAGGTAGTTTTTAAGTAGCTTTAACATGATTCCTGAATATATTTTTTATCTTTAACTTTTCCATCATACGTTTTTACAACCAAAATAGAAAGTGAACCAACACATATTTCACCTCCGTACGAGAAACACTCAAATAAAATTCAATGCACCCTACTTTGAATATGGCAGTTAAAGAGACAAAGCACAAACTGCCCAATGATCCACACTGCATAGAAATAGGGGCTTAACCCCCCTTTTCTACAGCATTAGACAGCAATTGCCATTAAACCAATAAGCCATAATCCTCTAATAAATAGTCAATTTTATGTGCTCTACCCCTAAAAAGCCTAAACAAGACTTCAGGCTCTTCAGAACCACCTTTTTCCAAAATATGTTGCATAAAAGCAGCTCCGACTTGTGGGTTAAACAAACCTTCTTCTTTAAAACGAGAGAAGGCATCACTGGCTAAAACCTCCGCCCAAAGATAACTGTAATAACCTGCACAATAACCACCCGAGAAAATGTGTGTGAAACTGTTCTGAAATCGGTTATAGGATGCTGCGGGCACAACCGCAACCTTTTTTCGCACTTCATCTAAAATGGTTTGTACTTGATTGTTCTGTTGACTATCAAATTCCAAATGAATGCGAAAGTCAAAGAGTGCAAATTCAATCTGTCTGGCAATATGCATACCAGAGAGAAAATTCTTTGTTCTCAGTAATTTATTAAACATTTCCTCTGGCAAGGCTTTTTGATCTTGATAGTGAGCAGAGATAATTGGTAACGCCTCTTTTTGCCAACACCAATTTTCTAAAAATTGGCTTGGTAACTCAACAGCATCCCATGGCACGCCACTAATACCAGAAATATCTAAGTGATCAATTTGCGTCAACATATGATGAAGGGCATGACCAAACTCATGAAACAAGGTCACAACTTCATCGTGCGTTAATAATGCAGGCTCATCTCCCATACCTGGGCGGAAATTACAGGTTATATAGGCAACCGGTGTCTGTAAACTTGCATCTACTTTTTTACGACGACCAATGGCATCATCCATCCACGCACCCTGACGTTTCTTAGGCCGCGCATATAAATCTAAATAAAACTTACCTCTTAAGAGATTATCTTTATCAATCACCTCAAATAACTGCACACTGTCATGCCAGGTATCAAAAGAATGAATCTGTTTAACGTTAATGCCAAAGGTTTTATTGACAATTTTAAACATACCCTCTATTACTTTATGTGCAGGGAAATAAGGTCTTAGTTCTTCTTGAGAAATTGAAAATTGCTCTTCACGTAATTTTTCTGAATAAAAACTGGTGTCCCAAGGTTGTAAGCGATCAATATTATCTTGTTTTTTTGCATAGGCTTCTAATTCATGTATTTCTTTTTGAGCAAATGGCCTTGCTTTCAATGCTAATTCTTCAAGAAAACTCATAACTGCATTAACAGAAGGCGCCATCTTTTTTTCAAGAGAATAATGCGCATAAGTGGGATAATCCAGCAACTTTGCAAGCTCATCTCGAATCTTTAAAATGCTCACAATAATGGCGCTGTTGTCAAATTTCCCTTTGGAAGAACCTTGATCAGAAGCACGTGTGACATAAGCTTCATGCATAGTCTCTCTTAATTTTCTATCCTTAGCGTAAGTCACAATTGCATAATAACAGGGAAAATCTAAAGTTAATCGATAACCAACCACCTTGTTTTCTTCTGCTTTCTGAGCAAAAAGTGCTAAATCCGCCTCAGGTACGCCCGCTAATCTTGCACTATCTTCAATGTCCATATGCCAATGATCAGTGGCATCTAAAACATTGTCTTGAAATTTACTTTCCAATTCTGACAGTTGTTTTTTCAAAGTCTTAAATTGTGCTTGTTTCTCAGGAGATAAGGCGATCCCCTGTAATTTAAAATCTCGCAAAGCATTTTGAATCACTTTCTTTTGTGCACTGTCTAAATCGGAAAATTCTGGCGCATTTTTTATCCCTAAGAAAGCTTCGTATAAGGCTTTATTTTGTCCCACTTGGGTTGAATAATCGGAAATTTTAGGCAAACATTCGTTATACACTTTTCTTAAAGCTTCCGAGCTCATGACAGCATTTAAATGCCGAATAGGTGACCATGCTCGGTGCAATCGATCATCTAATGCTTCCAAAGGCTTTATCAACTCAGCCCAAGTTCGTGGCTGTTCTGTGGTTAATTTTTCTATTTTTTTTAAGTTATCATTTAAAATATTTTCAATAGCCGGCATAACGTCTTGCACATTAATGGATTTAAAAGGTGGTAATTCATATTCAGTCAGCAAAGGGTTAGACATTCAATACTCCTTATTTCTTTGTATGGGTGACAGTGCTTATAGAATAAGATTAACATACCCTTCCAGATCTACGAAGCCCTTAATAAGTTATAAAAATGCCAAATACCTTTGACTTAATCATACTTGGTGGCGGTTCCGGTGGAATTGCTACTGCAAATCGTGCAGCTGAATATGGTGCAAAAGTACTACTGATTGAAACAAACCTCATAGGTGGCACCTGCGTCAATGTTGGCTGTGTCCCCAAAAAAATCATGTGGGTGGCTAGTCAGCGCTACAGCCAAATTCAAACTGCAGATGGCTTAGGTTTCACTGTGCTAAAGCCTGAACTAGATTGGCAAGCCTTAGTAGAAAAGCGACAGGCCTATATTCATAAGTTACATGCGGGTTATGAGAAAAAACTTAACAATAACAAAGTGGTTATGCAAAAAGGTACAGGCCGTTTTCATAGCACGCATACTATTGAAGTGAATGACACACTTTATAGTGCACCTCATATTCTGATTGCGACAGGCTCACAGCCTGTATGGCCTGAAATTCCTGGATATAATTTAGGCATCGATTCTGATGGCTTTTTTGCACTGAAAACCTTGCCCAAGCGTGTTGCCATTGTCGGCGCAGGCTATATTGCAGCGGAATTAGCCGGCATGCTACATAGCTTTGGTTGTAGTGTTTCTTGGGTATACAGAAGTGATCGCATCTTAAAAAATTTCGATGCAATGTTAAGCAAAAACCTATTAGCACAATACCAAAAAAAGGGCATAAACTTATATCCAGAGCACACACCGCGTGCACTCAAAGAAAGCCCTGATGGACTGGTATTAGCATGTGAAAATCAAAAAGATCTTCCTGCTGTTGATTGTCTTATCTGGGCAATTGGTCGCCAGAGCAATATAAAAGATCTGCAACTTGAGAAAAGTGGTATTTTAGTTGATAAAAAGGGTCTCATTCAGGTGGATGCTTATCAAAATACCTCTATTCCAGGTATTTATGCTCTTGGAGATGTTGCAAGCACATGGCAATTAACCCCCGTTGCCATTAAAGCAGGTCGCCAATTAGCAGAACGCTTATTCAATCATAAATCCTCTGCTAAAGCTGATTATTCTTTGATACCAACCGTGGTTTTCAGTCATCCTCCAATTGCCACCATTGGCATGAGTGAAGCGCAAGCACGCATTCAATACCCAGAGGATATCAAATGCTATGAAGCTCAATTTACACCGATGGTAGAGGCTTTTTCTACACACCCATCGACCTGTTGCTTGAAACTTATCACCCTGCAATCAACGGGTAAAATATTGGGTTGTCATATGATAGGAGAACAAGTAGATGAGATATTACAAGGCTTTGCTGTTGCCATAAAAATGGGAGCCACAAAGGCAGATCTGGATGAAACCATTGCCATTCATCCTACCATTGCGGAAGAATTGGTCACCTTAAGATAACATTCATAAAAAAGGTATTATAAAACCATGAACACACACAATATCCGTTCTTTTCAAGGCTATCAGCCTACGATTGATCCTAGCGTATATATTGATCCCATGTGCACTATTATTGGTGATGTCCATATTGGCAAGGACAGCTCCGTTTGGCCACATGTTTCTATTCGAGGCGATATGCACCACATTCGAATAGGGGAAGGCACCAGCATTCAAGATGGCTCGGTTATTCATGTCACACATGCCAGTAAATACAATCCTGACGGTTTTGCGACTACGATAGGAAATTTTGTAACCATTGGACATAAAGTAACGCTGCATGGTTGCACCATACATGACTACTGCATCATTGGCATGGATTCCATTGTTTTAGATGGTGCCGTTATTGAATCACAGGTTTTATTAGCGGCAGGTAGCTTAGTACCTCCTAAGAAAGTGCTCAAAAGTGGCTATTTATGGGCAGGACGCCCCGCTCAAATCAAGCGCCCACTTACCGAAGAAGAATTAAGCTTTTTTGAATATAGTGCGAAAAATTATATTAAATTGAAAGATCAGTATTTGGCAGGCTAAAGTTATTTTTTAACGGAATTACTGATAAGCAGAGCGAATTTTTTCTCTCATTTTTGTAAAGCTGAGGTATCCCTACGAATTGTTTATTGAGCAGTGATGAATCTGGAGTTAATAAGTACTGTCTTTTTCTTCGTTCGCAAAGCGAACATTTTCCCCTCTACCAATTTTGGTAGAGGAAAAAATCATTCGCTACGCTCATTTTTAGAAGAGCAGGTCTCGGTGATATGTAGTATAAATAATATGAAGAGACCTTCTTTCATAATCTGAGACATTCCATGAAATTATAAAATTTCCTGAGGAGTACTCAACTGCGGGAAAGCGCAAGCAACAACGCCCAGCGCAATCTCCCGCAAAGAGTTTAATGAAAAACCGATTGTGCTGGCCCCATCTTCAACAACTCCTGCACTACAACAAAGCGATAACCTTGCGCTTTTAAGCTTTCAATCAGCATTTCTGTTGCTTCAACGGTTGTTTGTCTACGTTTACCACCATCATGCAACGTAATAATAAATCCTGGTCGCACGCGTTTCATAATGCGATCATGAATTTCTTTGGCAGGTGGGCCTTCCCAGTCTTTTGACAAATAGCTGAACAATACGTTTTTCTTGTTCAAATTCCCAACTGCTTTTTGAATGTTATCAGATACTTGTCCATAGGGTGAGCGAAACGTAATTTCGCCTTCATAACCTTGTTTACGAATTAATTGATCTACTTGCGTGATATCATTTTCAATCTGTTTAACCGATTTTTTCTTCAAATGATCATGATACATAGAGTGATTACCAAGCTCATGCCCTTTTTTTATAATATTTTTCACAATATAAGGATAGGTCTTTACATTAACACCCATCAAATAAAAAGTAGCTTTTACATTGTGTTTATCAAGAATATCTAAAATCTGCTCGGTATAGGGTGTCGAAGGTCCATCATCAAAAGTCAAAGCAACTACTTTTTCTGTTGCCTTGATAAATCGAACGGGTTTCTCTTGCTGCGCGCATACAGACCATGACAACAATGTCATAAATAAAAACTGTATTCCTAGAAAAATAACTGATTTCCCTTTCATATTGTTCCCTAATATTTAAATAGCCGATACCTCATGAGGAATCTCTCCCCATATTTTTGACAGCACCTTTTCAAAAATGACACTACCAAACTGACTGCCGTACTTTGCATCAAAATACTGATAAGCATCAACAGCCCAAATGGGAAAGGCTCTCCCTCCCAAAGATAAGTTTTGATCTGCTTCATGTGCATCGAAAGAGGCAATAATTGATTTAACTTTGGCAATATCTTGCGCTTGCGTTTCCCAGTCTTTACTGATTTCTTTTTTGTAACCTTCAAAATCAGTGCGCTTAATATGATCCATCTCTGTTCGCGTTAATAATTTTTTCATCTTCACTCTCTCGATCTTAATTGCTGATAAACCGGCTTGCTGTCCGGTATGTTATCAAACCACAGCGCAAAACTTAAGGCAGCTTGCTCTACTAACATACCCAAACCATCATCCACACTTTTTGCGTGATGAGACAGAGCCCATTCCATGAAAGGCGTTGATAAACCATGCGCATACGCTAAATCAATCACAATACTGTTCTTTAGCCATGCACTATCCAAAGGGGGCAATTGCTGGTGTAAGCTGCTACTGGTTGCGTTAATAATAATATCAAATTGTGTCGTCTGATTAATTTGTCGATTCAACTCTACATAAGAGAGTAACTCTAAACGAGGATATCTTTTTAGATCCTGCGCTTTTTCTACATTCCGATTGACGACTGTCAGGGGCTGTAATAAATTTTGCTCCAGAACATCGATAAGTGCTCTCGCAGCACCACCTGCCCCGAGTAATAAAATTCGAGCCGGTGCAATATCAATGCTCGTATATTTTTGCAAATAGTTCAGAAAACCTTGACCGTCTGTATTTTCACCAAACCACTGCTGAGTACTGGGATCCCACTTGAGTGTATTTAATGTGCCAGCTGTACGTGCATGTGGAGAAAGTTGAGGAATCAGCGCAAAGGCTTCTTGCTTCAACGGCGCAGTAATATTGGCACCTACACCACCTGCACTTGAAAAAATACTCAGTGCTTCTGCCAATGTACCCGCAGGTGTTAATATTTTCTGATAATCAATATCCAAATCAAACTGTCGCGCAAACTCAATATGAATGCGAGGCGATAGGCTCTGATGAATGGGATCGCCAAAAACAGCTAGTTTAGTCTGCCTAATAATCTGTCATCTCCACAGAAAAAAGATGTGATTAGTTTAACGAAACTAGCTGTGGCAATCTACAAGTTGAAAAACCAACTATTTTATAAAAATAGCATTTATCCAAGTCTATTTACATTGGAACACGCAACTGCATTTCCTGGGTTGATGGGGTTAGGCAAAGCAATAACATCTCTACGTCCCTGGATAGGTTGCTCAATAAGATACACTTGAGCTTGTCTCTCATGAAATACAGCCTCAGCAAGGTTATCGATTTGCTGCTCCTCACCACCCTGTTGCGCTGCTTGTGCTTGTGCAATCAAAGCATCTACTTCTGATGCGGACAAAATCGCCATCAATTCTGGATGCTGATATTTTAACATAGCAACAACATGCGCTGAGCTGGTGATACTTGGGTTTGTCACTAATACACTAATAGAACCGTGGGCTTGTGTTTCAGGATCTAAACAACCACCCGCAATATAACGACTGATAGATTTTATCCCCGTATAAATACTGTAAGCATTCATAGACACAGAAGCAGCACACGCCCCTGCTATGGGCATCAGCACATAAGGGATAAGACTCATGGGTATCAAAAAAATGAGCAATGCCATTTCCGCAAAAGGCAAAACAGCCCTTCTTATTAAATCTAATATATCCACCGCAGGTTTTAAGATAGACGCAGACGTGTATGCATTCATGGCACTATAAATTGAATTAAGCGGCATGCCTGTCCATGTATCAAACATTTTATGTACAAACATAGTAAGACGCAAAGGTGAAAATGCAATGAGCTTTAAACCAGCTATCAAGGAAAAACCCCAAGCCTTAAGTGCTCGCCCCACACTAAAGTCATATTGATTGCCTGCTTGCGCTATCAATTGTAATTGTGACCAAGCATTATCAAAATGTTGTGAGATATTATTATGACTACTTCTTCTATAAAATAATGTGACATCTGTACATAATAATTTTATTTTGCTGAAAAATGCGCGTATTTTCTCAGCAAAAGACAGCCTGGTACTTGAATTCAAAGCAATTTCTAATTGTGTATTGAGTAATGCCTTATTTGCTATAGTCTCTGAATCTTGAATAAGCGCTGCCAACCACCTAATGGCCTCTATTCTTGCAAGTTTCAAAGTAGCAATTTCTGCTCTTTTATAAGAATAATGCAAATATCTTGGCTCAATGAGCAAATCTTGTACGGTGATGTCCACACCTTCAATTTTTGAAGTTTGGATTTCTCTTACATAATGACTTACATTTCGCATATAGGAGAAAAAATATCTGCCTAAAACAGTATTCTCATTGTCATGAATAATAAAATTCATGCCATCGCGAATCATGTCATCTTTACTCAAACCATCCCAATTACCACTCATCTCCAAGACGGTAGAATTAAAATGATCGCTTATTTTTCGACGCAAATAATTGTCTGTCCAACAAAACAGCTCACCTTTGGATTTTGCCTTGGGCGCAATATTATCTAATAATTGTTCTTGAATTCGATTTATGTTTTCTTGCTTTAATACTTCTTCTAAAGACATTTGGTATATCCTAGCAGATAAAGGGGAAAAGGATAGTAGCATAACTAAATTTAGTTAGAAATAGAAATACAAGGAAAATACTGATTATTTCAGCAATAAAAAGTGTATCTACATGCATACACTTTCCTATGCACTTAATTTTAGAATTTTTATATGAATATTTTTTGAAAAGAATTAAACCCAATCTCTAGACTGAAGAATATAATCCGCAAGCTTGGCTTCAGGAGTATGAGCCTCAGGCTGCCATTGATAGCCCCATTTCACATCAGGCGGCAACGACATTAAAATAGACTCTGTACGACCTTTGGATTGAAGACCAAAGAGCGTCCCTCTATCATAAACTAAATTGAACTCAACATAACGCCCTCGCCTAAAGGCTTGAAATTCTCTTTGATGAGTCGTGTATGGCGTATTTTGCCTTTTCTCAATGATCGGCAAATAAGCCTCTATAAAACCATGTCCCACATTTTGTAAAAAGGCGAAACATTTTTCAAAATCCCACCCCCACACAATCTCATTTAAATCATCAAAGAAAAGCCCACCAATTCCACGATGTTCATTACGATGTGGTAGGTAAAAATACTCATCTGCCCATTGTTTATACTTAGGATAAACTGCTTCACCAAAAGGTGCACAGACAGATTTTGCGACTTGATGCCAGTACACACAATCTTCTTCAAAAGGGTAATAAGGCGTTAAATCAAAGCCACCACCAAACCACCAAATAGGCGCCTGGTCTTTGGGATAGGCTACAAAGAGACGAATATTAAGGTGCGCTGTTGGCACAAAGGGATTGAGCGGGTGAATGACGGAAGAAACACCCATCGCATCAAAAGAAGCATTTGCTAACTCAGGTCTTATTTTTGAAGCACTGGCAGGTAAATTCTCGCCAAAAACGTGAGAGAAATTAACCCCACCCTTCTCAATGACGGTGCCAGACAATACCTTTGTTCTGCCGCCTCCCCCTTCTGCTCTTTCCCAAACATCAGCAACAAAGCGCGCCGACGCTTCAGAATGCTCCAAGCCTTTGCATAATTGATCTTGATATTGCAATAAGAATTCTTTTACTTCGGATATTTTTGCTTCAAAATTCATCTACGACCTACTTATGTGGAGCCATTCTGGATGGCACTTCTAGACGCTGTTTCAAAAATAATACTTTTTCGTTCGACCAAGACGCAGATTCTTTGAGCAGCGCAGTTTACACAGATGTAAATGAGCCGCACAAAAGAAGCTACAACGAAGAATCAACGAAAAATGGCATTTTTGAGACAACTTCTACTCTTCTGGGCCTTCAATAGGCTCACTAAACTTACAATCTTTTTGCGGACAAACCCTTTCAACACCATTTTTCTTTGTGGTTTTGGTCATTGTAATGGGAAAATTGCATTCTGGACAAGGCTGATTCACAGGCGGATACCATAGTGCATATTCACAATCTGGGTATTTTGCACAAGAAAAGAAAATTTTACCCCGTTTAGATTTGCGCTTTAGAATTTGACCTTTTTTGCATGCAGGACAAGTAACACCTGTATCCTCTGGTTTTTCTAAGGGTTCGATGAAAGTACAATCGGGATAGCTACTACAGCCAATAAATTTCCCATATTTACCACTTTTAATGTGAAGTGCATGGTTACACTCTGGACACGTTCTACCCTCTACCACTTGAGAAGCAGGTGCCTCTTCTGAGCTGTTTTCTAAGCTCCGAGTATAATCACATTCAGGATAGGCGGTACAACCAACGAAACGGCCTCGTTTTCCTAGGCGAATCGATAATGGCGCATTACATTTTGGGCATTGCTCATTCAGTGGTTCTTGCGTGACATCCTGACGCTTAACATTGTCCCTGATTTCTTTGATCAAGCTAACAAAGGGTTGCCAGAAGGTTTGCAAGACAGGCTTCCAAGCTTGTTCACCTCGTGATACAGCATCCAGCTCATCTTCTAAACTTGCAGTGAAGCCATAATCTACGTATTTAGCAAAGTACGTTGTTAGGAATCGATTGACAACACGCCCTACATCCGTAGGATGAAAACGCTTATTTTCAATTTTCACATATTCACGATGTTGCAAAGTACCGATAATAGAAGCATAGGTTGAGGGTCGCCCAATACCGTATTCTTCTAGTGTTTTCACTAAGGTGGCTTCAGAAAAACGTGGCGGTGGCTCTGTAAAATGCTGTTCGCCTTTGATGTCTTGCAGATTGATTTTATCGCCTTCTTTCATGATTGGCAGCGTTCTTTCCGCCTCTTGCGTACTATCGTCTTTGCCTTCTTCGTATACTTGTAAAAACCCTGGATCCGTAATGGTAGAGCCATTCGCTCTGAATATATGATCTTCACCACATTTTAAATCACAAGAGACGGTATCAATGGTGGCATAAATCATCTGGCAAGCAACCGTACGCTTCCAAATGAGCTGATACAGCTTAAATTGATCATCTGAAAGCTTAGCGCGGATAGACTCTGGCTCAATTCTGGCCGAGGTGGGTCGAATTGCTTCATGCGCCTCTTGTGCATTCTTAGACTTTGTCTTATAAACAACTGCGCTGTCAGGTAAGGCCTTTTGACCATACTTCTCAGTAATAACTTCTCTTAGTTCCTCAACAGCAACGGTTGCAAGATTCACCGAATCGGTACGCATATAGGATATCAAACCCACGTTGCCATCACCTAAATCAATACCTTCATAAAGCTGCTGTGCGGTACGCATAGTACGATTTGCTGTAAAGCCTAATTTTCGAGACGCTTCCTGTTGTAAGGTAGAAGTTGTAAAGGGGGGCGATGGGTTACGTTTACGCTTTTTCTTTTCAATCTTATCAACAATTAAAATCCCTTGACTGGCTTGCTTGAGGGTTTCAATCGCTTTTGCAGACATCTCAGCATTCGTGATAGAAAACTGTTTTTGCTTCTCTCCCGCTAAAATATGTAACTTAGCTTTGAAGTTTTGTTCAGATTTTTCACAATGTGCATCAATGGTCCAATATTCTCGTGCAATAAAGGCTTCAATCTCCAGCTCTCGCTCTACAATCATGCGTAAAGCAGCACTTTGTACGCGCCCAGCAGACAACCCTGGCCTAATTTTTCGCCATAATAAAGGAGAAAGGTTAAAACCAACGAGATAATCTAAAGCACGCCTCGCTTGTTGTGCATTGACTAAATCCATAGAAAGTTCTCTAGACTCGTCAATAGCGCCAAGAATAGCTTGTTTGGTAATTTCATGAAAAACGACTCGACGGACAGATTTTTTATCATCCAAGAGTTTCTTTTCTTTCATTAATTCCACGATATGAAAGGCTATCGCTTCGCCTTCTCTATCAGGGTCAGTTGCGAGTAATAATTCAGTATGTGTTTTTAGCGATTGTGCAATTACTTTTACGTGATGTGCATTTTTTTCAATGACTTCATATTTCATCGCAAAATCATTATCAGGATCAACCGCACCTTCTTTGGGAATCAAATCCCGGACGTGACCATAGGAGGCCACGACCTGATAGTCTTTCCCTAAATATTTCTTAATTGTTTTGGCCTTAGCGGGTGATTCCACTACGACGAGTCTATGACTCATGGTTTAAAATGCTCCTAACCTATTTTAGAGGGGCGGGGCGTTAATGAATAACGCCCTCTACTTCATCGCAAATTAATGCTTCTATAAATGCAAAATTGTCCTGGTATTGTGGACTATTCATCATGACAAGGCCAACAATACGTTTAAAGGCGGGTAAATTGATCTGCGGGGCTTGTATGGCCATGGCTCGTTCAATAATCACCTCCCTAGCAAGCACATCGATTAAGCCCATTTCTTCAAGCTGTAACAGATAACTTAAACAAGGAACCTCTAACTTACGGCTTTCAGCTGCCGTAAATACACGTATGGCCTGACTATGTAAAAGTGCTACAGCCTGTTGTGAGTGCTGTAACTCGGCTAATTCTCCGAGCCAATCAAATGCTTGGGAAATTTCTTTTACATCAAAGCCTGCTTCTTCTAATTCGCACGCCAAAGTCATTTCGTCCTCAGGCATTCCCTCCTCATAGATGAAGTAGTTGTCGAATAGAAACATGAGTACATCAATCACATTCTCTTTCATAGTCGTCACCTATTATTCAGACGGACTATACCGCCGGGTACCGATTTCACTTGTCCGCTTAACTCAAGACTGAGCAGTAAAACAGATACTTGTTGGGCCGATAATCCTGTTTGCTGGACAATCATATCAATGGGTGTACAAATCTCCGACAAGGCAGCCATCAAGGTCGCTTCCATCGGATCTTGTATATGAGAATGGATCTCCTCCTGTATAAATAATGGGTTTGAACTCTGGCTAACAGTGTCATTGAAGTTAATACTCGCATCACCGTGGAATTCAGTCAACACCGGCGCTAAGGCTTCAAGCACCTGGCTAACGTCTTCAATACAGATAGCGCCTTCTCGTATCAACTGATGGCCCCCCTTAGCAAGTGGGTTATGTATCGAACCAGGGAGTGCAAAAACTTCTCTCCCCTGTTCAATAGCATAGTTCGCTGTAATCAAAGAGCCACTTTTTTTTGCAGCCTCAACCACTATAATGCCATAAGACAATCCACTTATAATCCTATTTCTTCTCGGAAAATGTTCCTTTCTGGGTGGAGAATCAATAGGAATCTCAGAAACCAATGCCCCATTTGCCAAAATACTCATAGCCAAAGGCTGATGCTTCTTAGGATAAATCTCGTTCAAACCATTTCCCAAGACTGCAATGGTAGGGCTTTTGCCTTGCAACGCACCTTTATGACAAGCCCCATCAATGCCTTGCGCCAAACCACTGGTCACAATCAGCCCCCAATGAGAAAGCTGCTTCGCAAATTGGAAAGCATTTTCTAAGCCCTCTTGAGTTGGATGCCTGCTACCCACCATCCCAATTTGAGGCTGCTCAAGCAAAGCAACATTTCCCTTTACAAAAAGCACAGGGGGCGGTGAAGGAATATGCCGTAAACGCTTGGGATACTCAGCATGCGCCAGGGTCAGAATATGGCAATCTGCTTTCAAGGCCCAAGCCAAGTCTTTCTCTACCCCTTTCCAATCCATCTCTACCAATGGCAATCGATTAGAAGCTAACCATTCTGCAAATTGTGTAGTGGGTCTATCATTGATAAACCAATCACCCAAACACGCTGACAAGGCATGTAGTTTCTTAAATTTCTGAGGTCCAAACCCCGGATAACGATTCAATGCCAACCAAAAAGGCAAATCACGCGCTCTTTCTTCTACTTCGACAGTGGCCTGCAATTTCATTTTAATAGGTAACATCCATAAAAATTCATGTGAGAGGACTAATAGTCACAGCACATGGATTTTAGGGTAGGCGTCAAGCCCTGAGCAACCGGACTGTACATAGAAGTACATGAGGATTGCGAGAGGGCGAAGACAACACCCCATAAAATTCATGTGAGAAGACTATATTAAGGTTCGCCTACCTCATCTTTGAGATAAATGGGACGAGTTGCATTCATCACCAAGCCATAACTCACTTTATCAAAAACACGAAAGACCACTAAACGCCCAACTTTTAAAGCAGGGAAATTATAGGCTGTTTCTTTTTTAGATCGAATTCGAGTAGGTAAGTCTTTTTGTTTTTGATAGATAGACAAAACATCACCCACTTCTCTGAATTGATTTCTACCCCCTGTTATCACAATCACTTGATACTGACCAATCTGTGAAATGCCATCAAACACAGAAATAATCTGTCCGGTAGGATTGCCATTGGGCGCTTTGGGGAAAAAGAAAGCATCGACTTGTTCTCGCGTTGGCTCAATCAATTTATCTCCAATGCGTATTTCAGAGTAGCTTTGCTTTAGAATTAAGGAAGTAGGCTCCCCCATAAACTCTACTTGGGCATTACCTAAAATCAAGCCCTCTATACCAAGCACCTCATCATTCTTCGGATCTTTATAAAGCTTCTCAACCCGAAATACCGAAAACATTTCCGTTGCAGAATGTGCATCTACCTTTGAGGCATAAATACGATCACCCACCCCCACAACCAAATGATCTTCGTCTAAGGCAATCACCGTCGGACAAAAGTCCACGTGCGCTTGGGAAATGACCTGAGAACGATTAAAGAAAGGCTGTATCACACGCGTAGGAACTGTTGGGATCGCCCCTTCTGCTTCCCCTGCACGAATAACTGGACTTAATTTAACAACACGTGTCCCACCTTCCCAATAGGTAGCATTCGGCGTCTTACTACCACGCTCTAAGCTAAGCTTTGGCGTGCCATTCGCATCATAACTCAGTAAGATCTTATCACCCGGATAAATAAGGTGAGGATTACTAATATTAGGATTTCTATCCCAAATTTCTATCCATCGCCAAGGCTCTTTCAAATAAATACCCGCTATCTTCCATAAGGTATCCCCTTTTTTAACAATATAAACTTCAGGAGCCTTTTCTTGTATCCAAGCGGGTTTTGCTTCAACTGTGAAACAAAATCCAAGCAAAACAGCTGCTATGATCAAAAATCTCTGTAGATAAACATATGTTGACACTCTTTGCCTCACTCAAATTTGTTTGCTAGCACACATAATTCTATCTCCGCTTCCTTTGAATTTACACTGATTATGCGCATCCCTCCACCACCCGTCGTGATATACTTTGCTCCGAATAGCAAAAAATTATTTAGGTTGATAAATGAGTGTTCTAAAAATATTGGTTTATCCAGATAAAAAATTACGCAACATCACAGTGCCTGTGACCGAGTTCAATGACCAATTACAACAACAGATTGCTTCTCTCTTTGAAACGATGTACGACGATGAAGGTTGTGGCTTAGCAGCAAACCAAGTAGGACTCACGGCCAGAATGTTTGTAATGGATACCTCACGCGATCAATCAAACCCAATCTGCATGATTAATCCTGAGATTATTGCTTGTGTCGGCACCACGATGTCAGATGAAGGTTGTTTATCATTCCCAGGTGTTTATACCAGCGTCGAGAGAGCCGAACAAATTACAGTTCGCTTTCAAGATGAGAAAGGCCAAAAACAGGAATTAAGCTTAAATGGGCTTGCTGCAAACTGCGTACAGCATGAACTCGACCACTTAAATGGCATACTGTTTATTGATACATTATCAAAATTAAAGAAAAATCGTATGCTCAGAAAGCTAGAAAAATCTTTAGGCTCCTAACACTCTAGACGAAGTGAATAGTTACTTATGAATATCGTTTTTGCAGGCACACCTTTACTGGCAGCCCAACAATTAGAAGTATTACTCAAGACCCACCATAAAATCGCGGCGGTGTATACACAGCCCGATAAACCTCAAGGCAGAGGATTAAAACTGACACCCAGCCCTGTAAAAATAGTTGCAGAACAAAATACACTGCGCATTGAGCAACCCACAACTTTAAAAAATTCAGATGCCATTACACAGCTTGCGGCTTATCAGCCAGATGTTATGATTGTGGCTGCCTATGGTTTATTATTACCCAAAGAAGTATTAGCTATACCCAAATATGGCTGTATTAACATTCATTTTTCTTTGTTACCTGCATGGCGAGGCGCTTCTCCCGTACAATCAGCCCTACTAAACGGTGATGCAAAAACGGGTGTCACACTGATGTTAATGAATGAAGGCTTGGATACAGGCGATATTTTGCAGCAACTCGAAATAGCCATTGAACAAGACGATACCACTGAGTCCTTATTTGAGAAACTAAGCAGTTTAGCAGCAGAATATATTAAGCACCATTTAGACGATCTGGTTAAAGCAATACCCGTTCCACAAGACAATCAACATGCAAGTCATGCACCCAAAATTCAAAAAAACCAAGCTTGTTTAGATTGGCAAGATGATGCTTTCACTTTAGATAGAAAAATACGTGCTTATTATCCCTGGCCTGTCGCATTTATGCTTTACCAAAATAATCCGATTAAGATTTACCGCGCCAAACCACATGCGATGACGCATTCGCATGTGCCAGGCACTGTTTTTAAGATATCTGACGAAAGTATTTGGGTAGCCTGCAAAGAAAACTGCTTAGAGATCTTTGAAATACAATTTCCCAGCAAAAAACGCATTCAAATAAAAGACGCCCTGAATGCTAAACATGATATTTTTACGCTTGGACACCTTCTCGTATAAGATTTTATGAAAAAACAAAATTTACGTGCATTAAGTTGCTTATTACTGCAACAAATTATAAAAGACAAAAAAACCTTTAGTACGGATACTATTTCCCAACAATACCCAAAGCTTTCTCCTTCTGATCACAATTTTACAGCGAGCCTTATTTTTGGTGTATTGCGCTGGTTTTATTTATTGGAGCATATTATTGATAGCGCCATGGAAAAGCCACTAAAAGAAAAGGATTTTGATATTAAATTACTGTTGTTAATTGGCGCATACCAACTCTACTTTCTCAACACTCCCCCCCATGCTGCTGTCAACGAATGTGTAAGCGCTTGCCAAACCTTAAGAAAAATATGGGCAAAAGGCTTGGTAAATGCGCTCTTAAATAAATTAAGTAAACAACCTTTAGAGATAGAGGCTTATCCCATTCCCATTAGAACAGCCCACCCTCTCTGGTTAATGAAAACGCTCAAAAAAGACTGGGGTGATCGATACATCAATATTCTAGAACAAAATAACCAACGTGCCCCCCTATCCATTCGCGTCAATCAACGCAAAATTTCACGCACAGAATACAGTAAGCTTTTAACTGAAGCGCACATAGAAATGAATCCTGTTGCCAACAGTTCGGTCGCTTTACATTTGCCAGAGAATACTAAAGTCTCTACTTTGCCTGGATTTAAAGAAGGTTTATTTTCAGTGCAAGATGCAAGCGCACAATGGGCTGCTGAATTACTCGATATAGCGCCCAATCAAACCATCCTCGATGCATGCAGTGCACCTGGGGGCAAAACAACACACATCTTAGAAAAAGCACCTGGCCCCATCACTCTCTTCTCTGTAGAAAGAAATAAATATAAAATCGCCTTACTGGAAGAAAATCTAGCCCGTTTACAATTGCAATGCACACTGATAAATGCGGATGCCTCTGATCTTTCCCAATACTGGCAAACACCCGTTTTTGATCGCATTTTGCTTGATCCACCTTGCTCTGGCACAGGCGTTATTCGACGTCACCCAGATATTAAACTATTACGACAAGCTCAAGATATTGCCGAACTTGAACAACAGCAAGCACAGTTGTTGCACGCACTCTGGCCATTATTAAAGCCAAATGGTATTTTGCTTTATTCAACATGTTCAATATTAATGTCTGAGAACGAAGAACAAATAGCTAAGTTTTTCAACTCAAATACTGATGCTATCGCATGTCCCATTGAAGCGGACTGGGGAATCAAGTTACCCTACGGACGACAGATATTGCCTGGCGAAGCAAATATGGATGGATTTTATTACGCTAAAATCAAGAAAGCTGGTTAAAAAACCAGAAGCAGCCTCAAATAACTCAAAGAGGGACGTTCCGTAAACGGAGTGAGTGATCAGCAATGAAAATTATTATCCTCGGCGCAGGGCAAGTAGGCTCTACTTTAGCTGAGCATCTGAGTACAGAAGACAATGACGTCACTGTGATAGATATCGATGGAGAAAAATTATTATCTCTCCAAGAACGCATAGACATTCGCACTGTCTGTGGCCCAGCGGCCTATCCCAGTATTCTGATGAGTGCAGGCGCAGAAGATGCAGATTTACTCATTGCTGTCACCAACTCAGACGAAACCAATATGATTGCCTGTCAGACGGCCTATTGCTTGTTCAGAACGCCAACCAAGATTGCGCGCATACGCTCAACGGAATATGCGGGATATAGCGATTTATTCGGCAATGATTCTTTGCCCATTGATAAAATTATCAGTCCCGAACATCTGGTCATGCAACATATAAAACGTTTAATTGAACATCCAGATGCCTTACAAGTCGTAAATTTTGCAAATGGTCGCATCCAGCTCGCCGCTGTAAAAGCTTTTTATGGTGGCTCTCTGGTAGGGCATGCCCTGGGTGATATGAAAAAACATATGCCCACAGTAAATACCAAAATCGTTGCCATTTTTAGGCGCAATAAAGCCATTATGCCAACCCCAGATACCATCATCCAACCAGATGATGAGATCTTCTTTCTTGCAACACCCAAAGACTTAGATATTGTAATGAGTGAACTGAGACATTTAGATCAGCCTTATAAGCGCGTAATTATTGCCGGGGGCGGAAATATTGGTGCAAAGCTCGCAGAAGCCCTTGAATCTGATTTTAATGTCAAAATCATTGAACATTCATTAGCACGCACACAAATGTTAGCAACACAGCTGCGAAGATCGGTTGTGCTACATGGTGATGCTGCAGATAAAGAATTACTTCTAGAAGAAAATATACATGAAACAGATGTTTTCTGTGCCGTAACAAACCATGATGAAGCCAATATTATGTCTTCTATTTTAGCAAAACGCCTCGGTGCCCATAAAGTAATTGCTATTATTAACAGGCCTGCCTATGTGGATGTTGTTGAAGGGGGGGATATCGATATTGCCATCTCTCCACAGCAAATCACCTTCAGCTCCTTACTTGCACATGTGAGGCGCGGCGATGTTGTCAATGTTCATTCATTAAGAAGAGGGGCAGCAGAAGCCATAGAAGCCATTGCACATGGTGACCAAAAATCATCCAAAGTCATCGGAAGAAAAATAGGTGATATTAAACTACCTTGGGGCACAACCATCGGCGCCGTTGTCCGCAATGAAGAAGTCTTTATTGCCAATGAGAATCTCACCATTGCGCCAGAAGACCATGTAATATTATTCGTTACCGATAAAAGACAGATCCCTGAAGTTGAGAAGCTGTTCCAAGTCGGTATTACTTTCGTATAAGACATTATGCAATACAGTAATATTTTTCGAGTGCTTGGCCTTTTGCTCATCATACTCAGTTTAACACTGATACCCCCACTATTAATCGAAATTTGGTTTAGAGATGGCACCTACTCTGCCTTTTATTTATCCTTTCTAACCACATTTATCCTCGGTCTTATCACCTGGTTCCCCTTTAGAAAAAAAATGAATGAGCTGCGAACACGGGATGGCTTCTTGGTGGTTGTATTATTTTGGGTTCTATTTTGCCTGGTCAGTGCCTTTCCTTTGTACTGGTCTCCTCATCCCAATATCTCTTTTGTGGATGCGCTCTTTGAATCCGTCTCAGGCATCACAACAACAGGCTCAACGGTTTTGGTGGGGCTTGATCATATGCCACACTCCATTTTGTATTACCGTCAGCAATTACAATTCTTAGGGGGTATTGGGATTATCATCTTGGCAGTTGCAGTGCTCCCCATGTTGGGGGTGGGTGGTATGCAGTTGTTCAAAGCAGAGTTTACAGGCCCTTCCAAAGACAACAAATTAACGCCCCGAATTACGGAAACAGCCAAAGCAATCTGGCTTATTTATGTATTCTTAAACCTTGTATGCACCCTATGTTATTGGCTGGGAGGCATGGATCTCTTTGATGCTGTTTGCTATGCCTTTGCCACCATAGCAACCGGTGGGTTCGCCCCTCACGACGCCAGTATGGGCTTTTATCACAGTCCTTTCTTAAAAATTATGGCTAGCCTCTTTATGTTTTTGGGTGCAGTGAGCTTCAATTTACATTATTGGGCCTTAGGCAAACAAAAATTTGGCGTGTATTCTCAAGATCCAGAATTATGGTTTTATATTAAATTTCTATTGATTAGCTTTGGCGTTATCTGTGTAACCCATATGGTGTTTGGAGAGCATTTAAAAACGAACAGTCTCATCGTAGATACTATTTTTCAGCTTGTTTCTTTAGCTACAACAACAGGCTTTGTCTCTACAGATTTCTCTTTGTGGCCAAGCTTTATTCCCATCCTGCTTTTATTTTGTGGTGTATTAGGCGGATGTGCTGGTTCAACCAGTGGCGGTATAAAAGTAATACGTCTCTTACTTTTACAAAAACAAGGTGCACGAGAAATCAGACGCCTCATTCACCCTCGTGGACAATACGTGATCAAAGTGGGTGGCAAACCCGTTAGCCCCCGTGTTATTGATGCTATTTGGGGATTTTTGGCCATTTATATCACAACCTTTAGCGTATTATTATTATTCATGCTCTTAACCGAAAACGATTTCTATACTGCCTATACCTCTTTATTGGGCACCATTTCAAACAGTGGTCCAGGTTTAGGTAAGGCAGCACAAAATTTTTCTTCTTTCTCTGATGCAAGCAAACTTATTCTAAGTATCGCCATGCTTATGGGACGACTTGAAATTTTCACAATTATTGTATTATTTTCACCTACTTTTTGGCGCAGCTAATCAATCCACTGACCATCGTCTGGCACTGATATGCAAAAGCGCCAAAACTTGGATTTGCAAGAAAATTAAAGCACTTATCGCATCTTGAGGCAGATATTCTTTTAAGTACATGAGGCCAATTAACGACAAAATACCCAGTAGCATATTACTTACTCTGATTTTTAGAGGATAAGTTTCAGGTGCTTTGAACATCAACAAAAGATAAGTCGCAGAGAAGGCACCCAACACCTCACTCAATGAAATTATATAAGCCGCTGGCACCTTAAAATACAAGACCATCGCCATAATAAAGGCGCCGCCGAGATAAAACAGACTGGCAGGCAGTTTGCTCATATACGCGTCAATATCTTCTATTGTGGCAAGAAACAACTTTGTTAAAAATGCGCCTAGCAAACAACCCACGATGACATCACTAAAAAAATGCATGCCTAAATAGACTCTAGAAATGCATACAACAACAACATAGAACACAGCAAACACTTTTAAAGCCGTGCTTTTATAATAATGCACAAAGAACAGTGCTAAAGATATTGCCCCTTGTGCCCCTCCACTTGGCAACCCATACTGAGAATTTGTTTGAATCAATCCCAATAAAGGATCAAGTACCAAAGGTCTAGGCTGCATTAGCAAATGCTTAAAAAAATGATTACTTGCAAAAACTAATGCAAGCAGCAAGAAACAGCGTTTGCCTAATTTAGGGTTCAACAGTGTAAAGGTCATTACACCTACCAATATATAATAGGGGCCCGTATCTAAATGATTTAAAAAGATAAACAGTGGGTTTAAACATTCGGGTCTATAAGCTAATACTGCTTTAATCAGTGCAAGCTCATGCTCTATGTAGCCAAACATGTAAATACCTCGGGAAAACACGAAAAATGACACAATCCATTTAAATATCCAATACTTTGCTACAATCGTTGATTGTAGCAATAGGTTCATTTGTGGAAAGTATTTTCATTCTATTTCTTCGATAAAAAATACTGACGATTCGGATCCTGTGCGCTACTAGCAATTTCAACAACATAGCCCAGAGCTATTAATTTTATAAGCCTAGTACGTGTTGCTCGTGGTGACATCTTAATTTTTTGAGCAATCAATTGCGTATTCAAGCCTTTGTCTTCTTTAAATAAGGAAAGAATAGCTTGATCTTTTTCATCAATTTCTGGCTTCTGTGTTTGCTCTGTAAACAGAGTAACCCTAAAATGAGTACCTATTTCTTCAAATATAGGCTCAGGAAACCCAGCCTCCCTACAAGTGCTTAATATTCGTTGGATACCACTTCCCCATTGCTCAATGAGTCCAAGCTTATTAAATATCCGGCCTATCGTTCGATTGCGCAATTTTGATATACCTTGTTTTATATCATTTGTCGTTAAGCCAAAGCGCAATAACCCTGGATTTTCAATTTCAATTCGATCATCAAAAATAGCTATTCTTATGGGAGCCCCTTGCTGACTATAGTCTGCGTGAACAACAGCATTAATGAGTGCTTCTCTTATTGCAATCAGTGGCACACTCCAACGAACTTGGTGTTTTATATGCTTTATCTCTATTGAGCGCATTGCATGCTTTTCAATAAAAATAAGGGCTTCTTCAACAGCTAACACTGGGTATTTGTGAATCGCAAAGCTATCGACAATATTTGTTTTATCTATTCCACGAAACCGCCCACATTGGATCCAAGCATCAGGGAATGTCTTTTCGCGCTCTTTTCCAAACAATATAACGCCAGCAATAGTAGGAACCCTTTGTGCATGATATCGCGTTATGAGTCCCAACGTTTCTAAATCCTGAGGCTTAAGCTTACAGATTGGCGAAAAAAGCTCTGAAGCAGCTCTGAAGTCAATTTCTTCAGAGCTCTGTTCAGGAAGTGGTTGCTCATCAAAAGACTGATTTAGCGTTATTCTTTCTAGTTCAGCAATGCTTGCCTTGTCCGCTTTTCTATTTGTTGAGCCTACACGAATATAAACACCATTGTCTCGACCTGCTGATTTTAAAAAATGAGGCCTATTTGAGCTAGGATACACTTGCACAAGAACTATGTATCGATCTCGCCAAGGGATAATTTCGATTTCAGGAATGATGTGTGGCGAAATATTATCGCTAATAATATTAGCAATTCGTTCTTCCAAAGAAAGCGGATCTTTAAGGCCCGTCACATAATGTGTATCATCTTCCACACCAACGACGATTTTTCCACCTGCTGTATTGGCAAAAGCAATCACAGATTTTATAACCTCTTGGGGCGACGATAAGTCCCGCTTAAATTCTAGTGTTTTGCCTTCAGGGCTTTTGAGTATAGTAATAAGATTCATGCTTTGAATTCTACTCTGAAGTTTTAAATATATCAATACTTCAGAGTATATTTCAGCTATTACAAAATCACATATGACGCTGAATAAACCTAATGTGAAATAGAGACTCTTAAAATCAGTGCTTATTTTGTAGCGCCTCCGTCGCACAGGGGTGCGTGCGACGGGGAGCAAAGATGAGATGATTTAAGCTTTTGTGGATTTACGTCGAGTCGAGCGAGGTGTAGATTCAAGTACTTCACATAAATAAAAATAATATTAAAAACTAGGTTAGAGGTATACTAGATCATGGAGGCACTAAAAGCTTAATATAAATATTCTGAATTAGTTATGTAGTAAAGTGATAGAAGGAATAATAATATGGAAAAGAATAAGCAAAAAGAGTTACCAGAAATTAATACCAAGCTTTGTAAAAAAAATAATAGCGTATTTGCTCGTCAGATAAGCAAAAAATTAAGTGAAGAAGAACTCAAACAAGTTTCTGGTGGTGCATGGGAATGTGGGTGGACAAATAATAAAAAAGTAAAAGCTTGGGATTGCGGGCTTTAGATTAGGAGCTATTCCATTTTAAGCAATCATAAGCTTTTAATTGATTAATACATGATGCAATTCTATTTCTCCAATAGTATCAATCAATACATCTTAATTGGGTGTAGATTGCATCATCGTTATTTTCAAATTCAGACAAAAAATATTCAGAGTAATGCCCCATATTCCTTTTCAATGTACCTCAGATAGGGAAGTTATTAAACTATGTGCTTATCTAACAAGTATAAATCAATTTTATCTTTTTTCTGTATGATATTCCTTTATATACCGCATGCATATGCCATCAAAATAGATGAATCTTTTAATGCAAATTGGACAGGTGTTGAGATTGTTGACACTGATCATGAAACAGCAGACAAAATAAGAAATCACATCAAATTACCTATTGGCAAACCTGTAATATATAGCGAAGCAGAAAAATATAAGTCCTCATGCAAAGAATTTAATGAGAACTCAGCTAATCTAAATTGCTCGATTCTCCTTTATAGTGATGGCAGCGCATATCTTAATGTTGAGAGTGTAGCAAATAATAATCAGAATATTTATAGAGACATCCTAATTACCAAAAATAAAAATTTAAGTATTCCAAAAAAACTTGATTCATTTTATGAAAAATTTGATGAAAGGTTGTCTTTTCTTATGACAAATAATATGGAGTTTGATGAAAGCCACCATAATTGCTATTTAGATTTTTCAGATCCAGCATTACACGAGATTTCAAAAAAAATTGCACAACAATGCCAAATTTACAATGATCTGTTATTAAAAGTTATTCGTTTTTCACATAATGTTGAAGAAAGAAGGAAAGCAGCTATTTTGTTATCCTGGTCATGTGATCCAAATAATCTAGCTTACATAGCAAAATGGGATTTATTATTCGATCCAGATGCGAAAGTAAGAAATAATTTGGCACGCGCATATTCTTCAAGGATATCGTCGGAAAAAGATATTGCTTCACTTGCAAGCTTAATCCCAACTTATTGCAAAATGATGCGTTTTCCTACACATATGGATAGAAATAAGGCTCTATTCTCAATAAATGAAATTATAGGTAAATATCCTGAGCTATCCGGTTCTATTCATCCCCAATGCATAAATAGAATTTCTCATATTGGCGAAATGAGCATTCTTGAAAATGTAAGAGATGAAGCAAAAGAAATTCTTAATAAGCTCAAGCAAGGTAATCAGCATAGTTAAGATATTAATTGATGCGGTGAAATAGATAGTTTTAAAAATCAGCGCTTATTTTGTAGCGTCTCCATCGCACAGAAATGTGTGCGACGGAGAGCAAAGATGATTTAAGCTTTTGTGGATTTACGTCGAGTCGAGCGAGGTGTAGATTCAAGTACTTCCACAGGTTGAGACGTTGTACCAACCGGAGATACTGAATCATTCTCAGGCTCAGATTTATACTCTCTTGCTAATGCCATCTGCCTCTTACGCATCATTACTGTTTCATGATGTGCGTTCAAGACAGAAAGTGCATCGTCAAAGTTGAGTGTTTCTTTTGCTGTATTTGCTTGCGTAGATGAAACAACAGAGGCGATAGGCGATTCAGTGTGCGCAACGGATTTATCCTTAAACTTCATACCCATATACTTGGCTCTAAAAGCACGCGTTTTATCCGCCAAACGCAGAATCACAGGATCACAATAATCTTTGATGATCGCATCGAATTTCTTATCTATGGCTGCGGCAATCGATACGCGATTGTCCCATAACCAAGCCGCACCTGCGCCCCCTATAAAGACAATAGAAAGAGGAACCATAACAGCCATTGTATAAACAATCGTATTCGCTAAGGTGTTCAATAAAAACATAGGAATAAATCCACCTGAAAAGCTATAATTTAAAATACTACCGAGTGTTTGCATCGCATTTGCGGAAATTTCAAGTCCCGCAAAAAGTATCGGTCTAATAGCCCACCCACAGGATGCATAAAAAGCCAATGCACTGCCAATGCCCAGTGTGGTAGCAATCACTTTAGCAATATTTTCTTTCACACCGATGATAAATTCTGCAGGGTTTCTTAAGCCGCCTAAAAACTCCAAAAAGCCAATGGTTGCAGAATAGGTGCCCTGTATTAAGTCAGAGAGACGTTGCAACTGATTAGAAAAATATTTTTCAATAAAATAGCCTGTCATGCTCATAAGGACCGTGAAAGGCGGATTCAGCATTAACAATCCAATCACAAATAAACTTGTAAACAGTTTATGCTCTCTGCTCCATTTTTTTATTTTTAACCACAGATTGAATTGATCGGGTAAAAATGAACTCAGCCCAACCAAGCCCATAGAAACCATGAGAAGCCCCAGATTTCCCCATTGAAAGAATATCAGATGGTTATAGACAAGGTTAAATACGATGCTCTTTAAGCCTAAAATGCTTGTACCTAAGGCAAAGAGCGCAATCCATAACTGTATGGAGCCTAATGAATGCTTAAGCGCTGTGTTTGACCTAAGCTGAACAGAACGAGAACCTGCTATCATAAATAACCTTTATAATTCGAATATATTATTAAGCGACAAACGTGTTAGTTAGAGCGATAAGTTGCCGATTATAAGTATGTTAGAATCCCAAGTCAACTATCTGGGTGCCGCAGAATCAAATACACGACCCAAAGCATTTCCGTGTATAATATGAGGTTTACCAACACTAGTTATGTGACTTGCATCAATTATGCAAAGCAAAGCATCCCCCTATACTTTTTCGCAAATTATTCAACGCTTTCACCAATTTTGGTCTGAGCAAGGCTGCGTTATACTACAGCCGCTCGATTTAGAAGTAGGTGCCGGCACTTTTCATCCTGCCACTTTTTTAAAAGCAATTGGGCCAGAGCCATGGAATTGTGCACATGTACAACCATCACGCCGCCCAACAGATGGCCGATATGGAGATAATCCAAATCGAACCCAGCATTTTCACCAATACCAAGTGGTTCTGAAACCTTCCCCACCCAATATTCAAGAACTTTGCATCGAATCATTAAAGGCATTGGGTATCGACCCCAAAGAAAATGATATTCGTTTTGTTGAAGATAATTGGGAATCTCCTACTTTAGGTGCCTGGGGTTTGGGCTGGGAAGTTTGGTTAAATGGTATGGAAAGTATTCAATTCACTTATTTTCAACAAGCAGGTGGTCTTGAATGCCGACCTGTAATGGGTGAATTAGCTTATGGCTTGGAAAGATTAGCCATGCACATCCAAAATAAAGCATCTATGTTTGATTTAGTGTGGGCACATACGCCCCATGGCGATGTCACTTATAGAGATATCTTCCACCAAAACGAAGTAGAAATGTCTCAGTATAATTTTGAACTGGCAGATACCGATATGTTATTTCAACACTTCGATCATTATGAAAAAACATGTCTTAGACTCATTGAAGAAAGCTTACCACTCCCAGCTTATGAAAGCGTCTTAAAGGCATCTCATACCTTTAATTTATTGGATGCAAGAAGCGCTATTGCTGTCACAGAAAGGCAAAGATACATTCTGAGAGTACGCACACTTGCCAGTGCAGTAGCCAAATGTTACTACGAAAAACGCGAATCACTTGGTTTTCCACTATTACAAAAGAAATAGAGCATAATTATGAACGGGGAAAATACCTTATTAATAGAAATTGGCACTGAAGATTTACCGCCCACTCGTTTGGATCTGTTGGTAACTGCTTTTCAAAATGAAGTGTTAAAAAGATTTAAAAACTTGAATCTGCCTTATGGTAAAACAGACTGCTTTGCATCGCCCAGACGTTTAGCGCTTAAAATCCAACACGTGCCCGCGAAGCAACCGGATTATATTGCGCAAAAACGCGGCCCTTCCCTAAAGGCCGCCTATAAAGATGGCTCGCCTACACCAGCCGCTCTTGGCTTTGCACAAAGCTGTAACACACCTATCCAAGCGCTAAAAACCTTAGAAACAGAGCTGGGAGCCTGGTTACTCTTTGAAGAAAATATTCCAGGTCAACGACTGGAACAAATCTTACCTACTATTATTGCGGAAAGTATCGAAAGTTTACCTTACCCTAAGAAAATGCGTTGGGGTGATTCTTCCTTGCAATTTATTCGCCCTATTCATTGGATTGCATTGGTGCATGGCAATACTGCTATCGAGGCAAACATTTTAGCTTTAAAAAGCAGCCAGTATTCATATGGGCACCGCACCCATTTTCCTGACAAAATAAAAATCAATCATGCAGATAATTACTTAAATGTTCTGCGTGATGTAAAAGTGATTGTTGACTATCAAGAGCGCAAAAATATTATTATTGAAGCATCTACCCAGATTGCTAAAAAGTTACAAGGCACCGCAGTAATTGATGATACACTCCTCGATCAAGTGGTCGGTCTTGTTGAATGGCCTGTACCCATGGTTGCGAAATTTGATGCTGACTTTTTGAAAGTTCCTAAAGAAGCGCTTATTTCCTCTATGCAAAATCATCAAAAATGTTTTCCTATTGTCTCTAATAATCATTTATTACCCTATTTTATCCTGGTCAGTAACGTGGAAGCAGCAGATACTCAGAATATTGTGACGGGCAATCAACGCGTGATGCATGCTCGCTTAGAAGATGCAAAATTCTTCTATGAACAAGACTGTAAATCTACCTTAGAATCAAGATTAATACGCTTAGATAAGATGATTTACCAGAAAAAACTAGGTACGCTCTATCAAAAAACCTTGCGTGTAGCAAAATTAGCAACGTTTATTGCGACAAAAATTCAAGCCAATTCTAACTTTGCACAAAGAGCTGCACAATTGTATAAAGCAGATTTAGTAACCAATATGGTTTTTGAATTCCCAGAACTGCAAGGGATTATGGGTTCTTATTATGCAAAAAATGATCATGAAGCAGATGAAGTAGCCACCGCTATTAAAGAAGTTTATTTGCCTGCTCATGCCAAAGATATTTTACCCACAACACAAACGGGTATTTGCTTAGCTTTGGCAGAACGCTTAGATACGTTAATCGGTATTTTTGGCGCAGGCCTCATTCCTTCTGGAGAAAAAGATCCCTATGCACTGAGGCGTGCAGCAATGGGCATTTTGCGCATCATCATTGAGAAGAAATTAACATTAAACTTACAAGAACTCCTTTCACAAGCCCAACAAGGCTTCAGCGAAGGCGTTGTTAGCACAGACATCCTTCCTGTTGTATACAAATTCTGCTTAGAACGATTTAAATCTTGGTATCAAGAGCAATCTGTTGCGCCACAAGTCATTGATGCTGTTTTAAGCACACAACCTGATTGCCCTTATGACATGAGCCAACGCACACTTGCCGTTAATCATTTCAAAACATTAGCCGAAGCCCAAGCACTGGCTGCGGCAAACAAGCGTGTGAAAAATATCCTACAGAAAAACGAACAAAATCTTTCTTTAGATAATTTGGCAGAAGTCCAGGATGATTTGTTAGTAGAAACAGCAGAAAAAGAGCTATTTTTAGCAATCAATGCATTAAAACAACAAACAGCACCTTTACTCAAAGCAGGACATTATCAAGAAGCACTCACACAACTGGCTGCACTCAAACAGCCTGTGGATAGGTTCTTTGATGAGGTCTTAGTGATGGTAGATAATGAGGCCCTCAAACAAAATCGCGTGCGTTTGCTCACGCAATTATATGCCTTGTTTATGCAAATTGCTGATATCTCAAAACTGGCCATATAATGCAACAAACCATACCCCTTATCATTTTAGATCGTGATGGCGTCATCAATGAAGATTCTGACGCCTATATTAAATCACCTTCAGAATGGATACCTGTGCCCCATAGTCCTGAAGCCATTGCTTTATTAAATAGCTTTGGTATTAAAATTGCTGTTGCGACAAATCAATCAGGGCTTGCAAGAGGCTTCTATTCTGAAGCGACTTTAGATCTCATACATTACACAATGCAAGAAACACTCGCCAAAGTAAATGCTACCATTGATAGTATTTTTTATTGCCCACATGGCCCTGATGATAATTGCATTTGTCGAAAACCAAAACCTGGTCTTTTAAAGCAGATTTCACAATTTTATCAATGTCAGCTCAAAGATATTCCCTTTGTGGGTGATTCCATGCGTGATTTAGATGCCGCCGCTGCCGTTGGTTGTTTGCCTGTATTGGTAAAAACCGGCAAAGGTAAGCATACTTGGGAAAAATACGCATCACAATTACCCTCAGGTACACTGGTGTTTGATAATTTAATGGCTTTTGCACAATACTATACAAGCAAATACAATGAAAAAAGCGCTCCACTGGTTTAGGCAAGATCTGCGTTTAACCAATAATACTGCTCTTTTGCATGCCATCCAAGAAAACAACGCTGTAACACTACTTTATATCTTTGACACAGACAAAAAAAATGCGTGGCCTCTAGGGGAAGCAGCAAAATGGTTCTTATGCGAAAGCCTTAAATCACTTGAACATGATATTAAAAAGCGAGGAGGGCAACTCATTGTTCGAAAAGGACTATCACAAAATATATTAAATGAAATTATTAAAGAAAATGATATTTCCAGTGTTTATTGGAATCGTTGCTACGATCCATTTTCCATTGATAGAGACACAAAAATCAAGGCAGCATTACGTCAAGATGGTATTATTGTAAACACTTATAACAGTTCTTTGTTGATTGAGCCTTCGCAGATTCATAATAGCACCGGCGGTTATTTCAAAGTTTATACTCCTTTTAAAAACAGAATTCTGCCACTACTTGAAAACATTATCCCCAGTAAAGAAATACGGAAACTCCCAGAAAATTCCTGCAAAAATCAGAAGCATTTTGAAGCCTGGCCTCACTGGGATCTTTGGCCACAACATCCTTGGACACAAAAATTGGCGCAATATCACACGCCCAGTGAAAAAATGGCCAAGCATTTACTCAAAATCTTTGTCGATTCACAAATAGAACAGTACAGTGAACAACGTGATTTTCCAGCGCTTGATGCAGTATCAAAGCTTTCTCCCTACTTACATTTTGGTCAAATAAGTCCTCACCAAGTTGTATATGCCATCAATGAAAAAATGTGTTCTATTCAAAATCAGAAATCACGCCAGACATACTTATCACAAATCATTTGGCGAGAATTTTGTTATTATTTATTATTTCATTTTCCAGCCCTGCCACATCATAATTTCAAAGAAAAATTCAATGCCTTTAAATGGGAAAAAAGCTCAAAATCGCTTAAGAAATGGCAAACAGGCCATACAGGCTACCCAATTGTAGATGCGGGCATGCGTGAGCTCTGGGAAACAGGTATTATGCACAATCGTGTGCGCATGATCGTTGCATCCTTTTTAACAAAAGATCTATTTCTGCATTGGGCAGAAGGGCAAAATTGGTTCTGGGACACACTAGTAGATGCTGATTTAGCAAATAATGCTGCTGGCTGGCAATGGGTGGCAGGAAGTGGCGCCGATGCACAACCCTATTTCCGTATTTTTAACCCTGTTACGCAAAGCGAAAAGTTTGACAGTAACGGCATCTATATTCGTAAATGGGTGCCCGAACTTAAAGCATTACCCAATAAACTCATCCATGCACCATGGAATGCTGATCCCCTTGAATTAAAGAAGCTAGGAATCACCTTAGGAAAAGACTATCCCTTCCCCATGGTAGAGCACAAGACAGCAAGAGAAAAGGCGTTATTGTTATATAAAGATTTAGGGATTTAGCTTCTGTGCTATTTATTCGGGCTGGTTCCTTACAAGAATCCCAGGTAATTTTCATGTTTTATGATAAAAATTACTACCATGTTGCTTTGCAATTTTAATGAAAAGGCTCTAAGATGCAACCTTAAGTTTTTCCCTCATATCACAGTAAAAATACAACCTATGCACACCTTAGCTTTTGTCCGCTCCTTGGTATTCATTATGCTTCAAGCCATTGCGACCATTTTATTTGGTGTAATAGCAATGCTTATTTTACCCTTGCCTTATAAATTTCGTTATAGAGTCATCACCTTGTGGTCTAAATTTGTTATTTTACTAGCAAAATATATCTGTGGTATTGAATATCAAGTGACAGGTTTAGAAAATCTGCTTCAGACACCTGCTATTTTACTGTGCAATCATCAATCTGCTTGGGAAACACTCTTCTTACAAACAATTTTGCCCTATCAATGCTGGGTTGTAAAAAAAGAACTTCTAAACGTACCCTTCTTTGGTTGGGGACTGTGGGCATTAGAACCTATTGCCATCGATCGAAAAAAATCTTCTTCTTTAAGACAATTGGTAGAACAAGGTAAAGCAAAATTAAGCGCAGGCAGATGGGTGGTATTATTTCCTGAAGGCTCGCGTGTCGCACCTGGCAAACTAGGGAAATTTTCTAAAAGTGGCGCCTTACTTGCAAAAGAATCACAAATGCCCATTATTCCAATGGCACATAATGCGGGAAATTGCTGGCCAAGAAATGCCTTTATCAAAAAGGCTGGTATTATTAGGGTAAATATAGGTCCGGCTATTTACCCTAATACACTGACAACAGATGAGATACATCAACGCACAGAAAATTGGATTAAAGAAAAGCTTCCGCTCTAAATATCCAAGTTTGCTACATAGAGCGCGTTTGACTCAATGAAGTCTCTTCTGGGTTCTACATTATCACCCATTAAAGTTGTGAAGATCTGATCGCAAGCAACTGCATCTTCAACATTCACCTTCAATAATCGCCTTGTTTGGGGATCCATAGTGGTTGTCCACAATTGTTCAGCATTCATCTCACCCAATCCTTTATAGCGTTGAATTTGCTGGCCTTGCTTGGCTTGTTCCATCAACCAGCTCAATGCTTCTTTAAAGGTAGTCACCACTTTCTTCTTGTTATTTCGAGTGATATAAGCATTCTCTTCTAAAATACCATTGATCTCTGCACCAACAGAAGAAAGCAACAAATAGTCCGCATGTGAGAAAAATTCTGATTTAATGAGGCAATTGCTTTCTATCCCATGTACTTTCATCAAAATTTCTAAGTGTAGATTTTTTAATTCCGCATCTTCTGCTACTTTAATTTCGTAGACTTGTCCGGTTTGTTTTTCACTTTCTAATTTAGCAGATAATGCATCAACCCATTGCTGTAATTTAGCCACGTCCTTTAAATGTTCAGATGTTAAAGCAGGCATTTGCATCATCATTTCTAGAATAATAGCTGGATAACGCGAAGATAAACGTTTTATGATCCGTATTGCCTTACTATATTGAGAGACCAGACGTTCAAGTGCAGTCCCTTGGATAGCAGGAGCAGCATCATTCACATGCAAGCTTGCATCCTCCAAAGCAATATGAAGCAAATAAGCTTCAAGCGCATCATCATCTTTCACATAATTTTCTTGCTTGCCACGTTTTACTCTATACAAGGGTGGCTGTGCGATATAAATGTGTCCTCGCTCAATCAACTCTGGCATTTGTCGATAAAAGAAGGTGAGCAATAAGGTTCTAATATGTGAACCATCCACATCCGCGTCGGTCATGATGATGATATGATGATATCTAAGCTTATCGACATTAAACTCTTCTCGACCAATGCCGCAACCTAAGGCGGTAATCAGAGTACCAACCTCTTGTGAAGAAATCATCTTATCAAAGCGTGCTTTTTCAACGTTTAAAATCTTACCTTTGAGTGGTAATATCGCTTGTGTCTTTCTATTACGTCCCTGTTTAGCAGATCCACCCGCCGAATCCCCCTCAACTAAATACAATTCTGAAAAGGCAGGATCACGCTCTTGGCAGTCGGCCAATTTACCGGGTAACCCAGCAATATCTAAAGCACCTTTACGGCGCGTCATTTCTCTTGCTTTACGAGCCGCTTCTCTGGCTCTGGCTGCTTCAACTACTTTATTTGCAATGGCTTTGGCTTCGCCAGGATTCTCCATGAGAAAATCATTTAAACACTCGGCTAAAGAAGACTCTACCGCTGCTTTTACTTCAGAAGAAACTAGTTTATCTTTGGTCTGAGAAGAGAACTTCGGATCAGGTAATTTAACCGATAAAACAGCTGTTAATCCTTCACGCGCATCATCGCCAACGGTACTCACTTTAGATTTCTTTAAATAGCCTTCATTTTCCATGTAGTTATTTAATGTGCGCGTCAGTGCACTTCTAAAGCCTGATAAGTGAGTTCCACCATCACGCTGCGGAATGTTATTGGTGAAACAATAAAAATTCTCTTGATACGAATCATTCCACTGCAAGGCTGCTTCAACATGAACATTGTCTTTTTGAACAGAAAAATAACAAACCTTTGAATGCATTGGTGTTTTATTTTTATTTAAATATTCAACAAAGGCTTTAATACCACCTTCATAACAAAACTCATCTGTTTTGTCCGTTCTTTCATCTGTTAGCCTAATTCTCACACCTGAATTTAAAAAAGATAGTTCTCTTAAACGCTTCGCAAGGACATCATAATGAAACTCAATATTCTTAAAGGTGCTTGCACTGGGTTTAAAGTTAATCTCTGTACCCGTTGTATCGGTATCACCAATTTCCTTAAGCGCAAACTTAGGCTCACCATGATGATATTCTTGATAATATACTTTCTGACCTCGGCGGATGGTCATTCTCAACTCTTCTGACAATGCATTTACGACCGAAACCCCCACACCGTGCAAACCACCCGATACTTTATAAGAGTTATCATCAAATTTACCGCCTGCATGCAAGATGGTCATAATCACTTCAGCAGCAGAACGTTTTTCTTCTGGATGTATATCTACAGGTATACCGCGACCATTATCTCTAACGGAAACACGTTCATCAGGATGAATAGTAACCTCAATAAGCGAGCAATGTCCCGCTAATGCCTCATCCACGGAGTTATCAACGACTTCAAACACCATGTGGTGCAAACCTGTGCCATCTTCAGTGTCACCGATATACATACCAGGACGTTTTCTAACCGCATCAAGGCCTTTTAAAACTTTAATATTTGATGAATCATATGTTGCTTCAGATGTCATTCATGGCTCCCCAAAGTTACATCTCATGCAGAGACTTAAATATCTAAACGTGTCTGGGATGTGGAAAACAATTAATGGCCTATTTTACCATATTTCGTCGATATCTCACTGAAACGAATGACTTTTATGCAAAATTTAGCTTAAAAGTCTCTTAATCTGGTGTTTTAGCAACAATTACCCAAATAACTAAAACCATAGCTTGTTTAGGAAAAGCCATATCCCCCAAAGAGAGCATGTTTTTAAGGCTGGCTTGGGCAAAAAATGTTTCACGTGGAACACAGAGTGACTCTGATTTTGCCAAGCTTGGCTCTTCTATCTATAAAATATGTCCAAGGAAGGAATAAAGGGCTTATTTTTCTGCATCACAGGTATTCTTTGCCCTGTTTCTATCCACATTCCATCATCCCTGCTCCGTTTCTTCTATAAATGATGTCGTGATTGGAAAATAGCTTTAAAAGAAACCTAAGTCTAGCAAATAGCATTTGATCCACTTAATAACTTTGACCGCATTAAAGCCTCAAGTAAAAAATTTCTTTTTAATCATATGATTAGATCGATTTTATCTCGCAGTTGTTGTGGATAACTATGTGAATAAGATGTTAGATATCAGGGCAGATGTGTGAAATTTTCTCGAGGATAAATGAATGGCTCTAATAACAGCTTTAAATATCTTGCTATAGAAAATCAGCTACAGCTACTTCACCAGACTACGGATAGCAACACGGCCATGTTTCACGTGAAACATCTCATGGGCCGCACCATCACATAGATCTGACCATATGTCTTCTTCTACAGAAGTAATAAATACTTGATGCTCTCTCTCAAGCAACCAGTTTAAAATTAAGCTCAGATTGTATTTATCTAATTCAGAGGCAAGATCATCTATTAAAAAAATGCTTTTAGCTGCTGTTTGCTGAGATAAATAAACAGATTGCGCTAAGATCAAAGCGCTTACGAATAATTTCTGCTGCCCTCTGGAAAGAATATGCTGAGCCGGAAAGCCTGCTACGCTAAACTTAAGATCGGCACGATGTGGCCCAACACTTGTTGAGCGGTAACGATAATCTTGCTCAAGCGTCTTCTTTAAGGCCTCAGCATAGCCTCCTTCACTGTTCTGAGCCCAACCTGATACATATTCATACTGAATGCAAAGATTGGGTAAGAAAATCGCTAAAATGTCATAGAAAATTGGAATATATTCACTTAAATAATGCTGACGCATCGTGGATATAGCTTCTGCACTAAACACAAAACCTTCATCAAGTGCCCGAATAACCTGTGGAGAAGCTTGTTGTTTAAGGGCAGCGTTACGTTGCTTCAAGCCTTTTTTGAAACGCATACTCAATCCAACAAAAGAATGTTCCACGTGGAACACACCAAGATCAATGAAGCGTCTTCTTATCTCAGGGCCAGTTGTTAAGAGATCAAAACTATCCGGTGTAATAATCTGAACGGGCATATTTGCAATAAAATCGGTTAACTTAACACCTGTTTCGCCTCTTGCTTGTAGAATTAAGGCTTCCGCAGCGCGTTTCTCCACCCCTAAAGAGAATAGTTTATCTTTTTCTGCAACCTCAGCATAACAAACCAATCTTGTCTTCTGATGATTAATAACGGGTTGTAATTCGCGTGTTCGAAAAGATCGCCCTAAACTTAAAACATGGATTGCTTCAAGAAGACTGGTCTTTCCACTACCATTGGCGCCAACGATAATATTACAGGATGGGTGTGGTTTAAAATTAATATCTTCTAAGTTTCGAAAGCCTTCTGCACGCAATCGCTGCAAATGCATTTTAGATTCGCATGGGCATAACAACATACAAATGAGCGTCGGCAAAACCCTCACCCTCAGCGCAAGAAAACAACGCGCTACTGTTAGGATCAATGACCGTCATTGTAATGGTTTCGGTGTGCATAGCCGTTAAATAATCGAGCAAATAGCTTACATTAAAGCCTATTTCTATATCATCTCCTGAAAAGCTTGCTTCCATTTCTTCAACACCTTCATCTTTATCAGAATTAATGGTGATGAGCTTCAAAAGATTGTGAGAAAAATGTAAACGAACGCCCCGCTGCTTCTCAGAGAGTAAAGCAGAAACACGTGTTAACGCATTTTTGAAAAGCTCCCTGTTTAAAACAACAGTTTTTCCAGGTGCAGATGGTAAAATTGCTTTATAACTTGGAAATTTTCCATCAATTAATTTTGTAACAAAACTATAACCTGTTGTGATAGTTCTTAAATGATTTTTACCAATAACAATGCCAACCTCTTCCTCCCCTTCTGCAAAAAGTCTTTGCATTTCAAGCACAGCTTTTTTAGGAATAATCACTTCTCGTGCTTCACTCATATTTAAAGCACAAGCTGCTTTTAAGGTGGCTAATCGATGCCCATCTGTTGCTGTTACTCGAAGACCATCAGGCTCAAAACTTAAACAAATTCCATTTAAATAATAACGCGCTGTGTCTAAAGATTGAGACAACGCAAAACCACAAGAAGACAGTAATTGTCTTAACATGGATTGCGATAAAGAAATTTCTATATCCGCTGAACTTTGCTCTATTTGTGGAAAATCATCTGCGGGCAAACAAGCTAAACTATAACGACTTCTATCTGCTTTTAAGCTTAATTTATTATTCTGATAATTAAATTCAATTTGCGAATTCTCAGGAAGCGCTTTGCAAATATCAATTAATTTTTTTGCGCCAACGGTTACTTCTCCTGCATCAGCATTTTCTGCAAGTGGGATCCGCGAGATCAACTCAATCTCTAAATCAGTCCCCACCAAAGAAAGTAATTGGCTTTTAACGGTTATTAAAATATTAGATAAAATTGGCTTTTGCACAGGACGCTTATCAACCGTACCTGCCACACGTTGCAAAGGTTTAAGCAGTGCCTCTCTGTGAATCAAAAACCGCATTATTTTCTACATCCTCAGGTTGATAAAATTCTAAGCAGATTTGAGCAATCTTCAGCCATATCAGCATCTGATTCACGTAAATTTTTAATCGTTTTGCAAGCATGTAACACAGTCGTATGATCTCGCCCACCAAAGGCATCACCAATTTCAGGTAAGCTGTGATTGGTTAACTCTTTACATAAAGACATAGCCACTTGTCGTGGTCTTGCCACAGAACGATTACGTCTTTTGGACAGTAAATCCGATACCTTTATTTTGTAGTATTCAGCAACTGTTCTCAAAATATTATCAATAGACACAAGTTTATCTTGCACTGCCAAAACGTCTTTCAATGACTCTTGAGTAAAGGCAATGTCAATCTGACTACCCGTAAATTGAGCATTGGCAATAATACGCTTTAATGCACCTTCCAACTCACGTACGTTCGAACGTATACGCTTTGCAATGAAAAATGCGACTTCATGTGGCAAGAGAATGTTAGATTGTTCTGCTTTGCTGATCAAAATAGCAACGCGTGTTTCCAATTCTGGAGGCTCTACAGCAACAGTCAAACCAGAGCCAAAGCGAGATTTTAGACGTTCCTCTATTCCATTGATTTCTTTAGGAAATCTATCAGAAGTCAAAATAATTTGCTGTTGACCTTCTAATAATGCATTAAAGGTATGGAAAAACTCTTCTTGAGAACGTTCTTTTCCAGCAAAGAATTGAATATCGTCAATTAACAAGGCATCTACGGAACGATAAAAACGTTTAAACTCATTAATGGTATTGCTCTGTAATGCCTTTACCATATCTGCAACAAAACGCTCAGAATGTAGGTAAATAACTTTTCCATTTTTCTTTTTGGCTAAAATAGCATTACCAATGGCATGCATAAGGTGGGTTTTTCCCAATCCTACGCCCCCGTATAGAAACAACGGGTTGTAAGCCCCTCCTGGATTCTCAGCAACCTGTTTTGCAGCCGCCTCAGCCAATTGGTTAGACTTGCCTACTACAAAGTTTTCAAAGACATAATTAGGATTCAAATTACTCTGATGAGATACCGCTACTGGTGCAGCGGATTGATGTGTAATCTCAACCTTTGCAGTTTCTTCAACGCCACTAGAGACAGCCTCTTCTACAATACTGGGTGCAGCGCTAACAGTGCTGTGTTGTCTTTCTCCAATACCTACCATGACCCTTGGCGCTTTACCTTGAGTCAGCTCACCCAAAAGCTGTGTAATCCGTGCTAAATACTCCTGCAAGACCCCATCCAAAACGTATTGGTTGGGCGCCCACAAGGTTAACCCCAAACCAGACTCTTCTGCTTGTAAGGGGCTGATCCATTGATTAAAGGAAGATTGTGCTACCTCTTCTTTTAATCGCTGCACACACTGTTGCCAAAGTGAAATTGACACCGCTTCTTTTACTCCCGCGACAAAACATTATCGTGATGTTAATAATTACACTCACAAACAAGCATTTGTGTTTGTATGTTTAGCGTAACTTTTTAAACTGCTTTTTATGCTTTAAACAACCGACAAAAATACAATTTTTAACGAAAACGAAACCATATCTAATAACTTAGGTTATTAAACACAGTTAAAAATTAAAATAATTAATGGCTAACAACTTACTCCGTATCACGAAACGTCCCTTTTTGGTCAAAATTGACCACAAAAATAAACGCTTTCCTTCGCCTATGGGGTTAAGAGTAAGTCGTTATGCTAAATGCTAAATAAGGGAAGATTATTAGTGTTTTGTATGTTCAGAAACTAGATCCCCTACAACGAACCCGTAGTTTAACGATCTTTTCTTAACTTATCCACACTGGATTTTTATGTGAATGGTTGTCTAGCGCCACAAAATATCATGAAAAATCTAGTTTTGATTTAGGTGAGTATCTTCTAAGCACTCTTTGTCTCCCACCTTAGCCTTTCCTGCGCTTCACATTTTCCAAGTTATACAATGTATTTGGGGTTATGGTGTGAATAAACTGACAATAATCCATTTAAAAAGAATACACTTATCAACAATTTTTCTTCATAGCCTTAGTTATAAACAACTCTCTCACATGTAATACCGATAACACCCCAAGCCTTAGTCTTAGCCTAAGTCTTTAAAATTAAATATTTATTTAAAGTTATACACAGGCATACATCCTGCTTATAAAAATTATCTATCAGATCAAATAATAAAATAGTATTTATTAGGGTGCTTTATAATTTGTTTGTTAAATAACGCCTGCTATGTAGATAAATTGTGCAAAACTCACCCCACTTGCTTGGGATAACTTGAGAGTCTTTTAAAAAATTGGGTTAAGCCTTATGTTATCCCCAGCTAATTAAAGGCTTGTTCCCCCTTATACCCCAAGCCATAAAAAATTTTAATTTTTTGATTTTTAAAAAAAACATTGAGTTATCCACAAATTACCACGCTATAATTACTACATCAGTATATTAAGATATTAAATAAATAATTATTATTTCTTAATTATTAAAAATATTGTTTATTTAAGTATTTCGTTTAAAACCTATGTATAACTAACGTGTAATTTTGTGGATTATTTGATGCTTTTTATGATTTTGAGCGCTAATCAAACTTATCCAGAACTTACAATAGACACAATCCCAAGGGTTATGCACAGAAAATCATAAGCTAAGCTGTTGATAAAATATAAATTTTTCAGTTTTTCCGCTTATACACAGGACTAATCATAAACATTGATCTATTCAATTTCATAAATATATATTTAATATACTATTTGGATTTTAAAACTTGACAGATTGAGTCTCATTAAACTATAGTTGACCACCTAATTTTACAGTGTCTAAATAGTTAGCTAGCTTGGTGCAAAAATGAAAAGAACCTTCCAAAGAAAAACAAGACTAACCAGAGCCAGAACACATGGATTTAGAAAGCGCATGCAATCTAAAAATGGTCGTCTCGTATTAAGCAGACGTCGCAAGAAAGGACGTAAAAATCTAGTTTCTGTCGGCGGCTTAAAGAAATAAAGGTATTGTGTTAGCTTGATAGTAAATGAGCACAGCGCAATTCCAAAGCTAAAGTTTGCAAAAACAAATCGTTTAATTGTTAGAAGTGAGTTTCAAACTGTTTTTAATAAAGGCAGGAGGCTCAATGGTTATTCGATTTGTTTGTATTACTATGCCAATAAACTTCAAACAGCTCGCCTTGGCGTTGTTATCGCTAAACGGGTAATTCCTAAAGCCGTAAATCGAAATACCTATAGACGACTCATCAAAGAAAGTTTTCGCTTGGCTCAAGATGATATTAAAGGTTTGGATATTGTTGTCTTGCTTAAGAAAACGCCTGACAAACAGCGTCCAAGCAACGAAAAGATTAAGCATGAATTGCAAAAGATATGGCAACGTTTACCAACTTTTCACAAAGAAGCTTAGTCCTTTTGATAAAAGGATATCAATATTTTCTAAGCCCATGGCTTGGAAGAAGTTGTCGATTTTTTCCCTCTTGTTCTCATTACGCCATTGAAGCAATAGAAAAGCATGGCAGCATACGAGGGAGCAGATATGTCATTTGTCGATTATTGAAATGTCATCCTTTTCATCCTGGTGGCATAGATTTAGTACCATAAGAGGAACGGTCATGGATTTACAACGCGTTCGCGTTTTTATTTTATTATCTTTATTTGTTGTTGGGCTTATGCTGTACAGCACATGGCAACAAGAACAGGTACCTGAACTTGCTTCTAAATCGACAAGTCAAAGTTTGCAGCCTAATAAAGATATTCCATCTGATGTGCCGAATATTCAAAGTTCGTTGCCAAGCAGCTCACATTTAAACATACCCTCATCAACGGTACCAACAACGCTTATCACAGTTGATACGGATGTCTTTAAGCTTAAAATTGATCCTATGGGTGGTGATATTGTTTTTGCAAATTTACCACAATATCCAACCTCTCTTGAAACACCGGATGATGCCTATCAATTATTAGATAATATTGCAGATAAGCGTTTTTACGTTGTGCAAACAGGGCTGTTAGGACAAGACAATTCTGGACCCGATTCAAGAATCAAGGGCAGAGCTGCGTATAAAGTTGCTCAAACAAAATATGTGCTTGCACCTTCTCAAGAAACACTGCAAGTACCACTTGTTTGGGAGGAAGATGGGCTTAGAGTTACAAAGCTATTTACACTCAAACGAAATAGTTATGTGATTGATGTGACCTATAAAATAGAAAACACAAGACAAAATGCTTGGGTTGGAAGTTACTATGGTCAAATCAAAAGACAGCAGGAAGAACAAAAGAGAGCCTTTTTATCTGTTCAAATGTATCAAGGCGCTGCAGTTCATACTGCAGATAAACCCTATAAAAAGGTTAGTTTCAAAGACATGAAACAAAATACCTTTAAACAGACCTTAAAAGGTGGTTGGGTTGCCATGTTAGAGCACTATTTCTTAAGTGCTTGGATTCCTGCAAAAGATGCAGAGCAAAAATATTATTCTCGTGTGGATGAAAATGATATTTATACTATTGGTACCTTGTCTTCCTTTGAGGTTCCTGCTCAATCAACGCTTGAAGTAGGGGGAAGGCTCTATTTAGGCCCAGAAATCACCGATGTATTAAAAGAACTTTCTCCAGGTCTTGAGTTGACTGTAGATTACGGTATTTTGTGGCCAATCTCTCAATTGCTATTTTGGTTGTTAAAATATATTCACGATTTTGTTGGTAATTGGGGATGGTCAATTATTTTGTTAACACTTCTGATTAAAGTAGTGTTTTATAAGCTGTCTGCTGCAAGTTATAAATCAATGGCGCACCTTAAAGAAGTACAGCCTAAAATTGAGGCGCTCAAGCAACGATGTGGTGAGGATAAGCAACAATTTAGTCAGTCTTTGATTGAGCTATATCGTAAAGAGAAAATAAATCCACTGGGTGGTTGTTTGCCAATTCTTATCCAGATTCCAGTATTTATTGCTTTATATTATGTGTTGCTTGAAAGTGTAGAGTTAAGACAAGCGCCGTTTATTTTTTGGATAAATGATCTTTCTATTAAAGATCCATACTATGTATTGCCTATTATTATGGGAGCATCTATGTTCTTCCAGCAACGCATGAATCCACCACCACCGGATCCTATGCAAGCTAAGATTATGATGTCTATGCCATTTATCTTTACCATATTGTTTGTATCATTCCCTGCAGGATTGGTATTGTATTGGGTTGCTAATAACTTAATATCTATGTTGCAGCAATGGTATATCACTCGAAAATTTGGTTTAAAAGCAAAACCACTTCAAGCAAAAAACGCATGATATGAGCAACAACGTTGATACGATTGTGGCACAAGCAACCGCACCATTATTAGGTGCGGTTGGTATTGTGCGCATCAGCGGCAAAGATGTGACAGATATTGCACGCAGTATCATTGGTGTTGTGCCAGCCCCTCGCATCGCTACACTGGTTAATATTCAAGATCCTCATAAAGAAATAATTGATACCGGGTTAGCACTGTTTTTTCCGGGACCTCATTCTTTTACAGGGGAAGATGTTCTAGAGCTACAGTGTCATGGTGGCTTAGTTATTTTAGACATGATTGTAAAAGCCTGTGTTGAAATGGGAGCCAGAATTGCAAAACCAGGTGAATTTTCTGAACGTGCATTCCTAAACGATAAAATAGATTTATGCCAAGCAGAAGCAATCGCTGATTTAATACATGCAACAACAGAGCAGGCTGTTAAAAGTGCGCATCGTTCATTGAGTGGTGCATTTTCTGATGAAATTAACAAAATTCAAGATGCGCTCACAGCATTACGCGTATATGTAGAAGCTGCTATAGATTTTGTAGAAGAAGAAATCGATTTTTTGTCGGATGGGAAAATATTAATTTCTATTGAAAGCCTTTTGTCTCAAATTATTCATTTATTAAAGCTTGCACAACAAGGGCAATTGCTTCAAGAGGGCAACAAAGTTGTTATTGCTGGAAAACCAAATGTTGGAAAATCTAGCTTGTTTAACATGCTTGCGCAGAATAACTCTGCCATTGTGACTGATATTCCTGGGACAACGCGAGACATTATCAAAGAAACCATTCAGATTAATGGGGTGCCAATACACTTGTTAGATACCGCAGGTATTCGCTGTGCCACTGACGCGGTAGAAGAAGAGGGCATTAAAAGAGCCAAAGCGCAATTTAAATTAGCAGATACTATTTTGCTTGTTATCGATGCATCACAGAAGATATTGTTTACTGAAGTAGAGCAAGAGCTCTTGGCTGAATATAAAGATAAAACAATTGTGCTGCTAAATAAAATGGATTTAATTGCTGATGCGCCAGAAGTTGATGGTGAATATATAGCGCTTTCAATTAAAAACGGCGCTGGTATGGATGCATTGCATTCTGCACTTACCAAGCATGCACATTCATTTGAAGGTGTTTTTAGTGCGCGTAGACGACATGTTGATGCCATTAAAAGCGCGAAAGAGAACATTCAAAATGCACAAGTTCAGCTTGTAAATTTTAAGGCGGGCGAGTTGGTTGCTGAAGAATTAAGACAAGCACAATTGCATTTAAGTGAAATCACAGGACAGTTAACGTCCGATGATTTGTTGGGTAAAATATTTTCAACTTTTTGTGTCGGTAAATAATCATGCAGTATGAATATCCTCAAATGTTTGATGTGATTGTTGTGGGCGGCGGGCATGCTGGAACAGAAGCTGCATTGGCGGCAAGTCGCATGGGCGCAAAAACACTCTTATTGACGCATAATATTGATACTTTAGGTCAAATGTCTTGTAATCCAGCGATTGGCGGGATCGGTAAAGGGCATTTGGTAAAAGAAATCGATGCATTGGGTGGCGTGATGGCTGAAGCCATTGATAGAGCGGGTATCCAATTTAGAATTTTAAATGCGAGCAAAGGGCCTGCTGTGCAAGCAACACGAGCGCAGGCAGATAGAAATCTTTACAAGCAAGTCATTCGTGAAAAATTAGAAAATCAGAAAAATTTATGGGTTTTCCAGCAACCTGTTGAAGATCTTTTATTACAAGATAAAACCGTTGTGGGTGTTGGAACGCAGATGGGCGTAAGCTTTTTTGCTAAAACAGTTATCTTAACAGTCGGCACTTTTTTGCGTGGGAAAATACATATTGGTGAAAGTAAATCCATTGGCGGAAGAGCGGGGTGCCCCCCTTCTGTTGCGTTGGCAGAAAAATTATTGGCACTTCCCTTTAAAATTGCACGTTTAAAAACAGGAACACCACCACGTATTGATGCCAATTCAATTGATTTTTCACAAATGCAGGCACAACCTGGTGATGATCCTGTACCTGTGTTTTCCTTTTTAGGAACCAAAGCACAACATCCCCAACAAATCGAATGTTTTATTACACATACAACTGATAAAACCAAAGAAATTATTCAAAAAGGTTTGCATCGTTCGCCCATGTATAGTGGGCAAATTGAAGGTATTGGGCCACGATATTGTCCTTCTATTGAAGACAAGGTTGTTCGATTTGCGGACAAAGCGACGCACCAAATATTTTTAGAGCCAGAAGGTTTGCATACCAAAGAATTTTACCCTAATGGAATATCTACCAGTTTGCCTTTTGATATTCAGTTGGATTTTGTGCGCAGTATTCGCGGTCTTGAAAATGCCCATATCACAAGACCGGGTTATGCAATTGAGTATGATTTTTTTGACCCGAGACTACTAAAACCTTGGCTAGAGACGCAAATTATCAACAACTTATTCTTTGCCGGACAAATTAATGGCACGACCGGTTATGAAGAAGCTGCCGCTCAAGGTTTAATTGCAGGAATTAATGCAGCCTTAAAGGTATTTGGTTCAGAGCCTTGGTATCCAAAGCGTGATGAAGCTTATATTGGGGTATTGATTGATGATTTAATATCGCATGGCACATTAGAGCCTTATCGAATGTTTACCTCTCGTGCAGAGTATCGATTATTGTTGCGTGAAGATAATGCAGATTTACGTTTAACAGAGATTGGTATTCGTCTTGGATTAGTGGATGCTTTGAGGGCAGAAATTTTTCGCAAGAAAAAACAAGCGATTGATACATTACAAGAGAAACTAAAAAATACATTTTTGCATCGTGCAGATATTTCTGAAAATGTTGAAGTTATTAACAGTTTGCTCACAAAAGAATCTAATGCTTACCAGTTCTTGAAGAGACCTGAAGTCTCTATAGACATGTTAAGTGCTTTTGCTCCACTTAAAGATAATGTGCAGTTTAATTATCCAGAACTTGATGCTGATTTGTTGGAAAATATTAAAGCTCAAGTACTTAAGCAAGTGGAAGTGCATGCAAAGTATGAGGGCTATATACAGAAACAAATGCTTGAGATCCAAAAAGCAAGTAAGCAAGAGGAAACACTTATCCCTGATGATTTTGATTATACAGTCATTAGTGGCTTGTCAGCTGAGCTTACTGAAAAATTCCAGCGTTTTAAACCACATACTATTGGGATGGCATCTCGTATACCGGGTGTAACACCTGCAGCAGTCTCCTTACTCTTAATTTATCTTAAGAAGTATCATCAGCAACGAAATCATGCTTATACAAGAGAAGTAGAAAGTGAAACCAACGGATAGTGTAACCATTGAGAATATTTTGTATGAGATCCAAAATTTGGGCGTAGCCATTACGCATCAACAAGCGGAAAAAATTTTTTCTTATTTTGAATTACTTGATAAATGGAATCAAAAGCATAATTTAACGCGTATCAAAAAGCGTGATTTGTTGCGATGGCATTTATTGGATGCGGTTAGTGTGATGCCTTATTGTGTGGGTGAGAGGATATTGGACGTTGGTACAGGTGCTGGCATACCTGGAATAATACTGGGTATTTTGTTGTCAAACAAAAAATTTATATTGATTGATAACCAAAGTAAAAAATGTATCTTTCTCAAATATGTTATTAATGTATTGGCTCTGGATAATGTAGAATGCATTCATCAATCAGTTCAAAATTATCATCCAGATTACAAATTCAATACGATTATTAGTAGAGCATTTGCTCAATTGGCTAAATTTGTTCAGCTTTGTAATCACCTACTGGTAAGTGATGGAAGATTTGTTGCGATGAAAGGTGATATTTCTGAAGAAGAGCTCACTAATATACCAGAAGGTTTTGAGTTGTATGAAAAAGCGCCTTTATCGGTGCCTGGCATGAGTAGTCGTTATGCTGTTGTGGTTGTGCCAAAATGTACAAGCTGATCAAATCATAAAAAAAATGGGAGCCTGGAATGGGGTGTCACGTATTTGCTTTTGCAAATCAAAAAGGTGGTGTTGGTAAAACAACTTGTTGTGTGAACTTAGCGGCTTCTTTGTCTTTAACGAAACATAAGGTTTTGCTGTGTGACTTAGATCCACAAGGCAATGCCACGATGAGTAGTGGCGTTGATAAAACTGCAGTTCAATTTTCTGTGAATGAGTGGTTGTTGGGGAGCTGTGAAACTGATGCTGTTTTAATCGAGCAAACTCCAGCAGGCTATGATTTGATTCCTGCAAATAGTGATTTAACCGCGGCTGAAGCAAATTTAGTTAAAAAGCAGGGGCAACAACTTACATTGAGTAAGAAGTTAGAAGCGCTTAAAGATAAATATGATTATATCTTTCTGGATTGTCCTCCCTCATTGAATATGTTAACTGTTAATGCATTGGTTGCCTCTGATATGGTAATCATTGCTATGCAATGTGAATATTTTGCTTTAGAAGGTTTGACCGATTTAGTGAATACCATAAAGCAGTTACAAAGTAGTTTGAATCCACAACTACAAATTGGTGGCATTATTCGGACGATGTTTGATGGTAGAAATCGATTAGCCATTGAAGTTTCGAATCAATTAATCGATCACTTTGCCAATAAGGTTTTTCAAACAGTTATTCCACGAAATGTTAGATTAGCTGAAGCACCAAGCTATGGTTTGCCTGTTTGTTTGTATGATAAAAGTTCTCGTGGTGCATCATCTTATTTTGCATTAGCGGGTGAGTTCGTTAGAAAGTTTAAAAAAACTAAAATGACCACCAAAACAACGAGCAAACAAAAAGAAAAAATTTATTAAAAATCAGAGCATTTTACATTTTTAGGATTATGAATGGCTAAGAAATATAGAGGTTTAGGTAAGGGCTTAAATGAACTTTTATCTGCCACATTAGGACCGCAAGGAAGTGCCGAATTATTACCTTCTTTTCCTTTAGAGCCGCAGGATAATTTTTCTGAAGATGCTTCTGCGCGTGTGCCTGGGCAAATATTAAAATATTTGCCAGTCACCGAGTTAAAAGGCGGGCCTTTCCAACCCCGCCAGACTATGCGGCATGAAGGCTTAGAACAATTAGCTGAGTCCATAAAAGCACAAGGCGTTTTACAGCCGATCGTAGTGCGTTTATCCTCAATATCAAAAAATTATGAAATTATTGCAGGGGAGCGTCGTTGGCGCGCTGCTCAGCTGGCTGGTATTGATAAAGTGCCTGTGATTGTCAGAGATGTGTCTGATGAAGACGCAATGACTTTAGCGCTGATTGAAAATATTCAGCGCGAAGATTTAAATCCGATGGAAGAGGCCAGAGCATTGAAGCGTTTGGCAGATAGTTTAAGTTTAACGCATTTAGAAGTTGCTGAGGCAGTTGGTAAATCTAGAACCAGCGTTACTAATTTACTTAGATTATTAGCGCTGACGGAAGAAGTACAAAAAATGCTGGAAGAAGGTCATATCGAAATGGGGCATGCGCGTGCTTTGTTGACCTTATCGGCATCGCTTCAGGGACAGGTTGCAAGAACAATTGTCAGTCGTGCCTTATCTGTGAGAGAAACAGAAAAACTTGTCAAAAGAATCCAAGAAGGTAAGCCGGCAGAAAAGGCAGTTGTTACTGTCGATCCCAATATCAAGCGATTGGAGATTGATTTGGCTGAAAAATTAGGCGCTAAAGTAAATATTAAGCATGGTCAAAAAGGTGGCTTAGTTTTAATTCGTTATCATAATGTGGATGAATTAGAGGGCATACTCGATCACATTGCTTAACCTTTATTTTTTGTTTGTAATTATTTTGTTTTGAGAACACTCATCCTAATCATATCTTCGTTCGCAAAGCGAACATTTTCCCCTCTACCAATTTTGGGAGAGGGGGCCCTGAAAGGGCGGGTGAGGGTTAAATAAGTTAATCATTTATTGATTATTCTGCCTCAAAAATAATTTGCTTTAGAACTAAATCTAAATTTTTCAAAATAGCATTATTCCAAAATCAAATAATTTTATAATCTTTAAAAACCCTCACCTGCCCTGCGGGCGTCCTCTCCCAAAATTGGTAGAGGAAGAAATCATTCGCTACGCTCATTTGTAGAAGAAGAAGAAAAGGTGCTGGTGATATACAGTATGAATAATATAAAGAGGCTTTAAAAAAGGGGGGGGGCTCGATTTGCTCCGCTCATCAGGAACTCTGTGAGAAACTTATTTTGCACGTTGCGAATGGGTTGCTATAATTAGGACAAGAAAGCTAAAGAATCACATTGGTAATAGATATGGTTTTCATCGCTTAGGTTCTTGTGCTTTGTAATTTTTGGGTCTTGTCATTTTCCTTGATATCCCCCTTCGGCCGATAGTGTTATCGGCCTTTTTTATATCTGATCATCACCTTTTATTTTTTTACCGGTATTTTGTTAATCAACAAACATTTTTTAAAGATCCTTTGCTGTCATTGAATGCGTGGGGGAGGATTGTGTTTTTTTTGTCATTAAAATAACTCCTTTGTCATTTATGTCTTTAGTTTGGACAATATTGATGATTTTGCTGAGCTGTCTAAGCAAATATAAACAGTGGGGCAACATTCATATTTGATTAAATTAATAAGTGACAGTATACTTGGCGCGCTTGGCAAGCTTTGCGCCTGGGGTAAAGGAAAATGAAATATTCATTTAAGCACAAAGATGCTTTGTGGGCACTGATATCGCAAGCGGTTTTTGTATTCAGCCTTTCTCCTATCATTTGGTATTTTTGGCATCTACGAGCCGCTATGTCGTTCGTGGTGGGTGGTTTGGTCTGTCTTGCGCCTAATATTTACTTATATAGACGGGTATTTGCCTTTTATGGGGCACATGCTTCGCAGAAAATAGTAAAGGCTTTGTATTGGGGAGAAGCCGTCAAGATTATATTGACAGCAATTTTTTTCATAGGAGCGCTACTCATTCCTTGGGGGCTGCCACTCTGGATATTCATTGGATATCTTTTGGCTCAGATTGGATTTTGGTTAGGGCCGATTTACTTGAGTTTAAAAAAGAATTAATAAAATATGAGCACAACAGGCGAAGAACTTACTGCAGGTCAATATATTGTTCACCATCTTACCAATCTTTCGGTTGGTGAGGGGTTTTGGACTATTAATTTAGACACTCTCATTATTTCTTGGATACTGGGCATCAGTTTTCTGTTTTTATTTAGATGCGCTGCTGTCAAAGCCACTTCTGGTGTACCGGGCAAGTTGCAAAATTTTGTTGAAGTGCTGCTCGATTTTGTTAAACAACAAGTGAAAGATACCTATCATGGTAAAAGCGAAACGGTTGCACCCCTTGCTTTGACCATCTTTGTTTGGGTTTTTCTCATGAACTTGATGGATTTATTGCCGGTGGACTTATTGCCTTATGCGGCGTCCATGGTAGGCATTCATTATCTTAAGGTTGTTCCTACGACCGATCTTAATCTTACACTTGCTTTATCATTGAGCATCTTCTTACTTACCATTTATTACAATATCAAAGTAAAGGGTTTTCATCTTTTGCAGGAGATGTTTTGCTCTCCTTTTGGCATATGGTTTTTCCCTTTTAATTTGCTACTTAGAATTGTTGATGAATTGGCCAAGCCTGTTTCACTGGGACTTCGTTTGTTTGGGAATTTATATGCCGGTGAACTTATTTTTATATTGATTGCCTTGCTTCCTTGGTGGACGCAATGGCCACTAGGGTGGGTATGGGCTGTATTCCATATTTTAATTATCACCTTACAAGCCTTTATCTTTATGATGCTTTCAATTGTATATATTGCACAGGCACATGAAGGGCATTAGCAAACATTTTCAGTCTTTACTATTTTAGTTATTAACCTTTGGTAGGAGAAAAAATGGAAATCGCAGAAATTGTAGCTCACTTGCAAGGTATTACTGCTATCGCGGTTGCTTTGTTAATTGGCTTAGGTGCTTTTGGTACCGCTATTGGCTTTGGTTTATTGGGAGGCAAATTCTTAGAAGGTGCAGCTCGTCAGCCAGAAATGGTTCCTATGTTACAGGTTAAAATGTTTATCGTTGCAGGTTTATTAGACGGGGTAACCATGATTGGCGTGGGTATTGCTTTGTTCTTCACCTTTGCAAGCCCATTCTTAACTGAAGTTTTAAAACACATCCCCAGCTAATATATTTTAAGGAGGATGTAGCGTGAACATTAATGCCACATTACTTGGCCAGATGATCACATTTGTTTTGTTTGTTTGGTTTACCAAGCGTTTTGTTTGGCCGCCCATTAATAAAGCACTTGTTGACAGGCAAGATAAAATCGCGGACGGGCTTGCTGCTGCCGAAAAAGGTCATGCAGAACTTAAAAGAGCGCAAGAAGTTTCTACGCGCGAAATTAAAGAAAGCCAAGAAAAAGCATCAAAAATAATTATTGAAGCGCAGAAACAAGCGGATATTATTATTGATGGTGCTCGTCAAAAGGCGCATGAAGAAGGGCAACGTATCATCGAGCAAGCGAGCCATGAAGTAAATCAAATGGTAAGTGATGCAAAAGAAGCATTGAGAAAGCATGTAACAGAGATCGCTTTGTTAGGCGCTGAGAAATTGCTAGAGAAAAATATCGATGAAGCGTCACATTTACAAATGCTTGATAAATTGGCACAGGAAATTTAAAAATGGCATCTGAATATACAGTCGCTCGCCCTTATGCAAAAGCCGCTTTTGAGTTTGCCGTTTTAAAAAAGCAATTAGCTCAATGGTCAGAAATGCTCGAGGCAGCAAAGTCGATTATTCAGAATGAAGCTGTTGAAAACATGTTGAAAGATCCCTGTGTATCTGCCGATCAAGTCATGGCGTTTATCTATTCAATTGATGCTCAATTGTTTAATTCTGATTTTAAAAATTTTCTAAATGTACTATCAGAAAATAAACGCCTACCTTTTATCCCGTATATTTTTGAACATTTTGAAAAACTTCGAGCAGAAGCAGAACAAGTCATGAATGTAGAGTTAATCTCTGCATTCGAACTCAGTGACAATTATAAAGAACAGTTCATCCAAGTGCTAAAAAAACGCATGAAATGTGAGATAGCATTGTCCACAAAGACAGATGCAAGCATTTTGGCTGGAGCGATTGTTCGTGCTGGTGATTTACTCATTGACGGTTCATTACGAGGTAAATTGGCTCGTTTAAATGATGTAATGGGAATTTTCCATTAGGATACTTAACAAAATTAGAGAAGATGGTTATGCGATTAAATCCTTCAGAAATAAGCGAACTTATTCGTCAGCGTATTGAAAGTGCTGATGTAAATGCAAAAGCACGAACAGTCGGTACCATTATTAGCGTGGGTGACGGTATTGTTCGTATCCATGGTCTAAATGATGTGATGTTGGGTGAAATGATTAAGCTCCCAGGTGACATTTATGCTATGGCTCTTAACTTGGAACGTGATTCCGTTGGTGCCGTAGTTTTAGGCCCTTGCGAACATTTGGCAGAAGGTCAGTCTGTTGAATGCACCAAGAGAATTTTGGAAGTTCCTGTTGGCGAAGCTTTATTAGGTCGCGTTGTCGATTCTTTGGGTCGTCCCATCGATGGTAAGGGTGAGATTAAAGCAAACCAAACTTCTCCTATTGAGAAGGTAGCACCTGGTGTAATTGATAGACAATCTGTAAACCAACCGATTCAAACAGGTTTGAAATCTATTGATGCGATGATTCCTGTTGGTCGTGGTCAGCGAGAGTTGATTATTGGAGACAGACAAACCGGTAAAACAGCGATTGCGATTGATACTATCATCAATCAAAAGGGCACCGGCGTGAAATGTATTTATGTCGCTGTTGGACAGAAAGCATCGTCTGTTGCGAGTGTTGTAAGAAAATTAGAAGAATACGGCGCAATGGAGCATACCATTGTCGTTGCAGCAACAGCGAGTGAAGCTGCTGCTTTGCAATTTATTGCACCTTATGCTGGTTGTGCCATGGGTGAATATTTCCGTGATCAAGGCGAAGATGCGTTGATCATTTATGATGATTTGACGAAACAAGCTTGGGCATATCGTCAAATTTCTTTATTGCTAAAACGCCCCCCAGGACGTGAAGCATATCCTGGTGACGTATTTTACCTGCATTCTCGCTTGTTAGAGCGTGCGGCACGTGTAAATGCTGAGTATGTTGAGAGATATACAAAGGGTGCTGTTAAAGGTAAAACAGGCTCATTGACAGCCTTACCGATCATTGAAACACAAGCTGGTGACGTATCTGCCTTCATTCCAACAAACGTTATTTCTATTACAGATGGTCAGATCTTTTTAGAAAGTGATTTATTCAATGCGAATATTCGACCTGCGATTAATGCTGGTTTGTCTGTTTCTCGTGTAGGGGGCGCAGCACAAACTAAGGTTGTTAAAAAGCTAGGTGGTGGTGTGCGACTCGCTTTGGCGCAGTATCGTGAATTAGCATCTTTCTCGCAATTTGCTTCTGATTTAGATGAAGCCACACGCAAACAGCTGTCTCGTGGACAACGCGTAATGGAATCTATGAAGCAAAAGCAATATTCACCACAATCCGTTGCTGAACAAGCGATGGTTTTATTTGCTGTAGATAAAGGTTATCTCGATGACGTTGCTCTAGATTTAGTGGTTACTTTTGAAAAGCAATTACTTGATTATATGAACAGAGAGCAAAAAGAGCTAATGGCAGAAATTAATAGCAAAGGCGATTTTAATGATCAAATTGAAGCAAAAATGAAAGCTGCAATTGAATCATTTAAGTCGAAGCAAACTTGGCAATTAAAACAAGGCGAGTAATGAATGTCAGGCGCAAAAGAGATACGCACAAAGATTAAGAGTATTAAAAGTACTCAAAAGATAACACGCGCGATGGAAATGGTTGCGGCGAGTAAAATGCGTAAGGCACAGCAACGCATGAATGAAGCCAGACCATATGCAGAAAAAATTGCGACGGTTATCAGCCATGTGGCACATAGTCAGCCTGAATATAGGCATCCATACATGATTTCGCGAGAAGAAAAGAATGTTGGTATTATCCTGCTCTCTTCTGATCGTGGCTTGTGCGGTGGTTTGAATGCAAATATGTTTCGTTATTTGCTACAAGAGTGTGAGCGTTTTGAAAAAGAAGGTAAAAAAGTTTCTTTTTGCGCCATCGGTTCAAAAGCTGAGGGATTTTTAAAGAGATTCAAAGTGCCTATTTTGGCATCTGCGAGCAAAATAGGCGATCATCCTGAAATTGCCGATGTTATTGGTCCGGTTGGTGCAATGCTAAAGTCCTACGACGATCAAAAATTGGATTCTTTGTATATTTACCATAATCAATTTTTGAATACGATGAGCCAAAAGCCGGTTATCAAAAAAGTATTACCCATTGTGCCTGATGATGTAAATTTTAATGTTGAACCATCTAAGTCTAAGTTCTGGGATTATATTTATGAGCCAGATGCTAAAGAGCTGCTTGATTTATTACTCACGCGCTTTTTAGAGTCTCAGGTTTATCATGCGATTGTTGAGAATTTTGCCTGTGAACAATCAGCAAGAATGATTGCGATGAAAAGCGCTTCAGAAAATGCCGGCGAGCTAATTGATAGCTTACAGCTTGTTTACAATAAAGCCAGACAATCTGCCATTACTCAGGAGCTTTCTGAGATTGTCAGTGGCGCGGCAGCCGTTTAATTATAACTTTTAGACCCGTTAAAGGGGAGTGTGAGCCTAAAATGAGTACAGCTGAAACCCTATCTGTTACAAAGCAAACAATTGGTAAAATTGTTGAAATTATTGGTGCTGTTGTGGACGTTGAATTTCCTCGTGACAGTGTACCCAAAATTTACGATGCCTTATTGGTTGATGGTGTGAACCTCACTTTAGAGGTACAGCAACAATTAGGGGATGGTATTGTTCGTACCATTGCGATGGGTACAACAGATGGTCTCATGCGCGGTATCAGCGTTAAAAACACACTCGCACCCATTATGGTTCCAGTCGGGCAAAAGACCTTAGGTAGAATTATGGACGTTTTGGGTACCCCTATTGATGAGAAGGGACCCATTGGTGAAGAACAACGTTTATCGATTCATAGACCAGCGCCTTCTTATCAAGAGCAAGCGGCTAGTGAAGAATTATTAGAAACGGGTATTAAAGTTATTGACTTGATTTGCCCCTTTGCTAAAGGTGGTAAAGTAGGTTTGTTCGGTGGTGCCGGTGTAGGTAAAACCGTTAACATGATGGAACTTATTCGTAATATTGCGATTGAGCATAGTGGTTACTCTGTATTTGCGGGTGTGGGTGAAAGAACCCGTGAAGGTAATGACTTCTATCATGAAATGAGAGAGTCCAGCGTTCTTGATAAAGTATCTCTTGTATATGGTCAGATGAATGAACCACCTGGGAACCGTTTGCGTGTTGCTTTAACAGGCCTCACTATCGCTGAGAGTTTCAGAGACGAAGGTAGAGACGTTTTGTTATTCATCGATAATATTTATCGTTATACCCTAGCCGGTGTAGAGGTGTCTGCATTATTAGGTCGTATGCCATCAGCTGTAGGTTATCAGCCTACTTTGGCAGAAGAAATGGGACGTTTACAAGAACGTATTACTTCTACCAAAACGGGTTCTATTACTTCGATTCAGGCTGTATACGTTCCTGCAGACGATTTAACCGATCCTTCTCCTGCAACAACTTTTGCCCACTTAGATGCGACTGTTGTATTGTCAAGGCAAATTGCTGAATTAGGTATTTATCCTGCGGTAGATCCATTGGATTCAACCAGCCGCCAGCTCGATCCTTTAGTGGTTGGTAATGAGCACTATGAAGTTGCACGTGGCGTACAGGGAACCTTGCAAAGATACAAAGAGCTCAAAGATATTATTGCTATTTTGGGTATGGATGAATTATCTGAAGAAGATAAGCGTGTTGTTTCTCGCGCACGTAAAATCCAACGTTTCTTGTCACAGCCTTTCTTCGTTGCAGAAGTATTTACAGGTGCACCAGGTAAATATGTGCCATTAAAAGAAACCATCAAAGGGTTCAAAGGCATTATTGAAGGTAAATATGACGATTTGCCTGAGCAAGCGTTTTACATGGTGGGCAGCATTGAAGAAGCTGTGGAAAAAGCCAAGAAAGTATCTAATTAAAGCTAATTATTGAGTTATTCTATGCCAAATCAAATGCAATTAGATATCGTAAGCGCAGAAGCTGAAATTTTCACAGGAAAAGCAGTACGTATTTTCCTGACGGGAATTTTGGGTGAGTTAGAGATTGTGCCTGGGCATGCGCCTTTAATTACGGGTTTAATGCCTGGCCCTGTTCGTATTCGTCTTGACGCAGATAAAGAAGAAGTAATTTATGTGACGGGTGGTATCTTAGAGGTGCAGCCTGAGCATGCCACTATTTTGGCAGATACGGTCGTTAGAGCAAGAGACTTTAATGAATCAGAAGCTATCAAGGCGAAACAACAAGCAGAAAGATTGCTCAATGATAAACAAGTCGATATTGATTTTGCGCGTGCGCGTGCAGAGTTGGCAAGAGCGGCTGGTATGTTAAGAGCTATTCAGGAAATGAAGAAAAAAGGCAAGATTAAATAAGCTTGAGTCGATGCATTCGAAAGTTCTCAGGCGTAAAAATAGTTAAATTGGGTGGCTTGTGCCACCCTTTTTATTAAAGTAAAAGAAGGTAGACAAATTTATACTAAAGGTAGCCACATGGATTTAAGTGTTGTCATACTCGCTGCAGGACAAGGTACAAGGATGAAATCACCTTTGCCCAAGGTGTTGCACCCTATTGGGGGCAAACCAATGCTTGCGCATGTTATAAACACAGCCAAAACGCTAAATCCACAACAGATTATCATTATTCATGGTTTTGAAGGTGATTTGGTCAAGCAAACTTTTCATGATGCTGACTTAAAGTGGGTGGAACAGCCGCATCGTTTAGGAACAGGTGATGCCGTTGCAAAGGCATTACCCCATATTCCTGCTCATCACCGCGTTTTAACGTTATATGGTGATGTACCCCTTATTGCTGCGGATACATTAAAGCGCTTATTAACCGCTACACCAACGGAAGATGTTGGTTTGCTCACAGCTTTAGCAACTGATCCAACAGGTTTGGGCAGGATTATTCGAGATAAAAAAGCCAAAGTTGTGCGTATCGTAGAAGAGCGTGATGCCAATGACATTGAAAAGCAAATCCATGAAGTAAATACCGGTATTTTTGTGGTAACGCAAAGCTTATTGGCTCGATGGGTGCCTCAGTTAAAGAATAATAACGCTAAAGGTGAATATTATCTGACAGATATTATTCAGATGGCAGCCGAGGAAAGCATTTCCGTTGTTACTTCCGTTCCAAGTGTGGTTGAAGAAGTATTGGGTGTTAATGATAAGTCTCAACAAGTAACGGCAGAGCGCTATTATCAACGTCATATGGCTGAAAATCTTTTAAAAGAGGGCATTTGTATTTCTGATCCAGCACGCTTTGATTTAAGAGGTTCTTTGCAAGCTGAAGCTGACGTAGTCATTGATGTAAATGTCGTTTTAGAAGGTCGTGTGACCATTCAGAAAAATAGTAAAATTGGCCCTAACTGCGTTTTAATTAATTGCCAAATTGGCGAAAATGTTAGTGTTTTGGCTAATTCTTATCTTGAGGATGTTATTATCGGTGATAATTGCACTATTGGGCCCTTTGCACGGTTACGTCCTGGGACTCAATTAGATCAAGATGTGCATATTGGTAATTTTGTAGAAGTTAAAAATTCAAATATTGGCCAAGGCTCTAAAATTTCCCATTTGAGTTACATTGGCGATACGATGATGGGCAAAGCGGTCAATGTGGGGGCGGGTACCATTACTTGCAACTACGATGGTGCAAATAAACATAGAACTATCATTGATGATGGCGTCTTTATTGGTTCTGATACACAGCTCATTGCACCGATTAAAATTGGCAAAGAAGCAACAATTGCCGCAGGAAGCACGGTGGTTAAAGATGTGCCAGCTCATAAATTAACCATGACACATCAATTGCAGCAACGCGCTATTGAAGAGTGGCAGCGGCCAACTAAGCTTGCCACAGCGCCTCATTCTCATGCTTCACATTTAGAAAAAGATGTGGTGTCAGTGAAAGAAATTAAATCCAAATAACGAGAGGTTTATTACTATTATGTGTGGGATTATTGCTGTTGCTTCTCAACGAGATATAGCGCCTATACTTATAGAAGGCTTAAAAAGGCTTGAATATCGTGGCTATGATTCTGCTGGGCTTGCGGTATTAGATAAGCAAGATAATCTCTCTCGTATTAGGGCACGAGGTAAAGTACAAGCGCTAGCGCTAGCTTTAGAAAAGAAAACGCTATTGGGAAAGATTGGTTTAGCGCATACGCGTTGGGCTACGCATGGTCAACCCAGTGAACATAACGCTCACCCACATATTTTTGAAGATAAACTTGCACTTGTACACAATGGCATTATTGAGAACTTCAATGAGCTTAAACAAGAGCTTGCGCATAAGAATTATCAATTCACCTCTGAAACAGATACTGAAGTTGTGGTTTACTGTCTGGGAGAGGAGCTAAAACGCACACCCTCTTTATTAGAAGCGGTACAAAAAACGATTGCACGTTTAGAAGGTACTTTTGCATTAGCTGTTATTAGCAAAGAAAAACCCAATAGTATTATTGCGACGCGTAGAGGCAGCCCATTGGTTTTAGGGCTTGGCATTGGCGAAAATTATATTGCCTCTGATGTTTTGGCTTTGCTTCCCTTTACCCAAGAGATCATTATCTTGGAAGAAGGTGATATTGCGGTTGTTTCACGAGATGAATACGAAATATACGATGAAAAAGGCAATAAAGTTAATCGCCCTATCAAGAAAACTGATTTGAGTGTTCAAAGCGTTAACAAAGGCAACTTTAAGCATTTCATGCAAAAAGAAATATTTGAACAATCTCATGCTGTTTGTTCTGCAATAGAAGGTCGATTGTTGCAAGATGATATTCAAGATGCAGTGTTTGGTGCAAATGCTTCTGATATTTTTGATAGAACGAAGAATGTACAAATTGTTGCTTGTGGTACCAGCTATCATGCAGGTCTTGTTGCTAAGAATTGGATTGAAAATATTGCAGGTATTCCTTGCCAAGTTGAAATAGCCAGCGAGATCAGATACAGAAGAGAGGTTGTACCAGCGGGCACATTATTTGTTGCGCTTTCACAATCAGGTGAAACAGCAGATACCTTGGCGGCATTAAGGGGATTGAAATCTGAGCATTATTGCGGAACCTTAGGTATTTGTAATGTTCCAGAAAGTGCTTTGGTTCGTGAATCCAAATGTGTTCTATTAACACACGCAGGTCCTGAAATTGGTGTTGCTTCAACCAAAGCATTTACAACTCAGCTTGTTGCATTGCTTATGCTCACGCATTGCTTGGGTAAACGCAATGATAAAGCAAAAACAGATGAAATGCAGATTGTTGCACATTTAAGAAAACTTCCTGCACTGTTGGAAGAAACCTTAAAGCTTGAGGAAACGATAGAGAGATATTCAGCGCATTTTGAAGAAAAACAACATACTCTTTTTATTGGGCGTGGTGCCAATTATGCGATTGCTAAAGAAGGCGCGCTTAAATTAAAAGAGATCTCCTATATACATGCAGAAGCGTACCCTGCCGGAGAGCTAAAACATGGTCCTTTGGCATTGGTTGATAAACACATGCCGGTGGTGGTGGTGGCAAGTTATGATGCGATGCTCGATAAATTAAAGTCAAATATTCACGAAGTAATGGCGCGAAATGGGGAAGTAATTTTAATTGCTGAAGAGGGTATGAATTTAGAACTAGGCGCTGATCTTAAACTTGTTGAAGTACCTAAAGGCGGCGCTTTATTATCACCTATTCTTCTAACGCTTCCCTTGCAGCAATTGGCCTATCATGTTGCTTTGAGAAAAGGCACAGATGTTGATCAGCCCAGAAATTTGGCCAAGTCTGTTACTGTTGAATAAAGATTCTTAAGATGTGCGGTCGTTTTGCATTACATGCAACGATAGAAGAAATCGTTGCGCATTTTCGCTTAACAGAAAGCTTTAGTATGCGGCCGCGTTATAACATTGCACCTACCCAAACCATTCCTATTATTGTTCACAATCACCGAGGCGTATCTTTCAGTCGATGGGCTTTTTTGCCCAGATGGGCAAAAGCAGTCAATGGCTTAATTCCACAAGGGTATATAAATGCACGCAGTGAAACGCTAATGGAAAAACCTGCTTTTAGAGACGCATTTAAAAGTCAGCGCTGTATTATTCCTCTCTCAGGTTACTATGAATGGAAAGCATTACAAGGCAAGAAACAGCCTTTTTATATTTCTTCGCGGGATAATACTGTTATGGGGGTTGCAGGTATTTGCTCTGTTTGGCAAGAATCTGCCTGGGAAAAAATAATGACCTGTGCCATTGTAACGAAACCTGCTGTTGCTGATTTTGTGAAAATTCATGAGCGAATGCCTGTGATTTTACAGCCTCACAACTACCATTCTTGGTTAAACCCTAAAGAAAATCTGCTTAATTTAGAAAAATTGCTTGCCGATGAAACGCTGCCTACTTTACAAGTTTTTCCTGTCTCTTTTCACGTAAATTCGCCTCATAATGATAGCGCCATTTGTATAAAACCTCTTTAATATTGAAAAAATAGCAAAAGTCCTTTACATATAGATAGGGCATTGGCATAATCGCTGGCTTATTATTATACTAAAAAACGAATGGAGTTTTACATGTCACTAAAAAAATCAACAAAAACATCAATGAAGAAAAATATTCAGAGCGCACAATTCAAAGAAAAAACCCGTGCAATCAAAGAACGTCAATCACGTGCTGAAATTTTTCAACATATTGCTAATGAAACTGGCATTAAGCGTATTGATGTAGAAGCTGTTTTTGATGTGATGGCTAAATTGGTTAAATCTCATTTAGCATAAAAAGGCTCTGGTGAAATTATTATTCCTAAATTAGGTCTTAAAATTCGCAAAGTACGTCGCAAAGCAACTAAAGAACGTACAATGATTAGCCCATTAACAGGTAGTGAAGTTGTTATTCCATCTAAACCTGCGCGTGATGATGTGAAATTGGTTGTATTGAAACCCCTCAAAGAAGCAGTCCTTTCTTAAAAAATCTTCGCATTTGCTCCTCTTTGCGCTAACAGAGGACTCTACAGAAAGTAAGTTTCTAGGAATGAACAAAGTGAATGTTTCTTCCCTTGATATCAAGGGAAGAGGCTCACTTTAGTGAGCAGAAGGATTTTTTAGAATATTTGTTTTGAAAATCCTTCTCTGCACCTAAAAGTGCCTCTTTTTTTGACAACAAAGAAAGAAAATTGATTCGCACGCTCATTCAAAATTCTATTATTATTTAAAACTTGCGCATTTAATTTTTGATTAACCCTGTGGTTATAATGTGAATCACAGGGTTTTTTATTGAGATTTACTTAGGACTTTTGATTGAATAACTTAGGGATGTTTTGCCAACAATCCTGATAAGATTTTTGTAAAGCACTGGTTTGCATACCAAATTCAGTAATTTGCCAAGGCAAACGACTCTCAAACATAAAAGCCAGGGTATTTTCTTGTTTAATGGGCAATAGCGTCTCATGCATTCCTTTTTCAGCTGTGTCACCATCTGGACCATGTGAAGACATACAATTGTGTAAGCTGCCGCCACCGGGTAAAAAGCCTTCATTCTTTGCGTCATAATGACCATGAATAAGACCCATGTATTCACTCATAATATTACGATGATAATAGGGGGGTCTAAAGGTATGTTCTGCAACCATCCAGCGTTCTGGGAAGATCACAAAATCAAGATTAGCAAGCCCTGGTGTGGATGTTGCTGAAGTGAGCACTGTAAAAATAGAGGGATCGCAATGATCAAAGCTTACGGTATTGATAGTATTGAATAAGCGCAAGTCATATTTGTAAGGAGCATAGTTCCCATGCCAGGCAACAACATCTAGTGGGGAATGCGTGGTTTGGGCTTGCCATAATTGATTAGCATATTTGCATATAATATTGAATGTACCTGTTTTGTCTTCGAAATGCGCCGTGGGGTATAGAAAATCCCTGGGACTGGCAAGCCCATTGCTCCCGATAGGACCAAGATCAGGTAAACCAAAAGGCGCCCCAAAATTTTCGCATATATAACCTTTGATAATAGGATCAATTAATGTGACTTGGAATTTGATCCCTCTGGGTATCACGGCTATTTCACTGGGAGCTAGGGCTATTACTCCGAATTCAGTTTTCAATATTAAGCGGCCAAGATATGGGACTATCAGCCATTCGCCGTCAGCAGAATAGAAGAAGTCATCGTCCATATTTTCGTTCGCTGTGTACAAATGGACCGCAGCCCCTTCTTGTAACAGAGGGTTACCATTTTGGATCAAAGTTTGACAACCAGCAATGAAGGATTGCTTTTGCGTAGGATCTGCCAATGGATCCCAGCGCAGTTGATTGGGAATAGCATAAAGCTGGCTTGAATTTTGATTCAACGCCATATTTTTTAAAGGTTGAAATGATAAATGACTAACTGAAGGTAAAATACGATATAACCATGTTCTTAAGTTATGTGAACGTGGTCTTGTGAAGGCACTGCCACTTAATTGTTCCGCGTAGAGGCTGTAAGCGGGCTTCTGAGGAGAGTTTTGTCCATGGGGTAGGGCATTGGGTAGTGCCTCAGTTTGTAAATAGCCACCGAAACCATTTTGATATTGAAATTCTTCTGACATATTACATCCCTACTAATTTGGTTGATTTTCTAAATATTTGTTACAGCCTTGCTGGTTGCTATCCGGCCTCGACTTGGATAGACTCAATTTCTCGAAAAATGAGAACGTTATCATACTTCAATTATGGCTTCCTTCCATAGGTCAGTAAATAATATGGTTTCTTCATGCAAAATAAAGACAAACAATCTTATCTGTTACCCATTGCAATGTTTGCAGTGGCAACTTTCTTTTATCTCTATGAATTCTTGTTGCGTGTTTCACCGAATGTTTTAGAGAAAGAATTATTTGTTGCTTTTGGTATGGATGCCAAGGCCTTTGGCTTATTTACGTCTTGTTATTATTGGTCCTATGCTGCTTTACAATTACCTGTTGGTGCTTTAACAGATAAGTATGGTCCAAGACGGTTGCTCACCTTTGCTATTGTGTTGTGCTCTGTGAGCACTTTTATGCTCGCCTTAACAGAGAATTTCTTTTTAAGTTGTGTGTCACGGTTTTTAATTGGTGCAGGTTCAGCATTTGCATTTATTAGCTGTATGAAAATCATTAATATTTGGTTTGCACCACGTTTATTCCCCTTATTAACAGGCCTGACTTTAGCGATAGGAACCCTAGGTGCTGCTGTAGGAGGAAACCCACTTTCTTTGGCATTGAAATTTTTAGATTGGCGGAATTTGCTACATGTGATTGCTGGCATTGGCATTATATTAGGTATTGTTGCTTGGTTGTTGATCAAAGATCAAAATCCCAATCATCCTGATACGTTGTTACAAGACGAGGGCGCTAATCCAGGTTTTTGGCAGTCGTTGCTTACTGTTGCGAAGCAACCTCAAAATTGGCTTGTTGGTATTTATGCCTTTTTTGTGACGGCACCTACAGATGCTTTTGGGGGCGCATGGGGTGTAAAATTTTTAACAGATACACATGGTTTAAGTAGAGAAATAGCTTCTAATGCTGCCGTTACCATGACCTTTGTGGGGATGGCTGTAGGCAGCCCATTGTTAGGTTGGATATCCGGTAAATTGGATAGTAGAAAATATCCCATGTTATTTTCAGCTTTATGTGCGGCACTTGCATTGAGTTTAATTATTTATTTGCCACATCATAATGGCTGGACAGCATCACTTTTGTTTTTCCTCTTTGGCGCAACGGGTACTTATGTGTTGGCCTTTGTCATGATCCGTCGCATCACAGAATCTAAGTATGTTGCAACCGCTGTTGGGTTTGTGAATATGCTTTCAATGGTGGGTAGTGCATTACTCACTTATGTTATTGGCTGGTTACTTGATTTTATGCGGATGGGTGCCGTTAATGAAGCAGGTGTACCGTTTTATTCCGTCTATGATTTCCACGTCAGTCTATTTGTCTTGCCATTATTTTACGTGTTAAGCGCTGTTTTAATGGTTCCCTTTATTGTCGATAAGAAGGATAAATAATGTCCCTGTCCCCAGAGTTTACGCAGCATATATTAGATCCCTTAAACAGAGAGCAGAAGAATGCAGTAACATCCAGTGCGAGATATTTACGTGTTTTAGCTGGGGCTGGTAGTGGAAAAACACGCGTTATTGTGCATCGTATTGCATGGTTTTTAGCAAGTAACCAAGCGTTATCAAGCAATATTTTAGCAGTAACTTTTACCAATAAAGCGGCCAATGAAATGAGGCACAGGATTGATCAAGTGCTGCGGTCATCTCATTCTCATATGTGGGTAGGCACTTTCCATGGCCTCGCACATCGTATTTTAAGACGACATCATGCGGTATTAGGCTTGCCTGAAAATTTCCAGATTATTGATTCCGATGATCAACAACGTATGATTAAACGCATCATCAAAGAAATAGGCTTAGATGAAGAGGTTTGTGAGCCAAAGCGCGCACAATCTTTTATCAATAAACAAAAAGATGAGGGTAGAAGACCGCACGATGTGGTAAATGCCATGATGCCTGAAGTTGCCATGTTTGCAGAAGTTTATCGTGTTTATGACAATGCGTGTAAACGAGCAGGGTTGATTGATTTTGCTGAGATATTATTGCTTGCATATGAACTGTGGCGTGATCATAAAGAAATATTAGCGCAATATCAGAGTCAGTTTAGCCATATTTTGGTTGATGAGTTTCAAGATACGAATACCATTCAATACCGATGGTTATCATTGTTATTTGGTGAGAATAACTTTATTACCATCGTGGGTGATGATGATCAATCTATTTATGGATGGCGTGGCGCACGTGTTGAAAACATTCATAAGTTTAGTCAAGATTTTAAAGGTACAGATACAGTGCGTTTGGAACAAAATTATCGTTCTACCCAAACTATTCTAAAAACAGCAAATCATTTGATCGCAAATAATCAAGCACGTTTAGGCAAAGAACTTTGGACAGAGCACGTTCAAGGCGAGCCTATCACCTTATATGGTGCTTTTAATGAAATAGATGAATCGAAATTTATTGTAGAAAGAATTCGTAAATGGCTTGAGAGCGGTGGGCATTTAAATGATGTCGCTATCTTATACCGTTCTAATGCGCAATCACGTGTTTTAGAGCAAGCACTACGTCAGGGAAATGTGCCCTATCGTGTTTATGGTGGTTTACGATTCTTTGATCGCGCTGAAATTAAAGATATATTGGCTTATTTGCGTTTAGTGGTAAATGTTGATGATGATACGGCTTTAGAGCGTGTTATTAATATGCCACCTCGTGGTGTTGGTGAAAGAACATTGCAAGGTTTAAGGGATATTGCAAAAGAGAAAACAGTGTCTTTGTGGGCTGCGGCACAACAAAGTGTACCCACTATGAATGCAGGGCGAATTCGTAATGGATTATTGCAATTTATGCAAACCATTGAGGCGATGCAAGAAGCGGTTGCTGCGCTGACACTACCAAAATTGGCAGAAAAAGTGTTGAATGAATCTGGGATGATGATGTATGTGAAATCACAACCGGGTGAAAAAACACATGTACGCGTTGAAAACTTAATGGAGTTGATACAAGCGACGCAGCAATACCACAAAGGTTTTGAAGAAGAGCAAGGTCAAACAGAACATAGCATGCAATCATTGCCAGCTTTTCTTTCTGAGGTTGCGCTGGATGCTGGAGACAAAGAAGGCGAAAATGAGAATGCGGCAAGTGTGAAGTTGATGACGCTGCATTCCGCAAAAGGATTAGAATTCCCTGTTGTGTTTATGGCGGGTATGGAAGATGGTCTTTTCCCACATCATCGCAATACTGAAAAACAACCTTTGTTAGAAGAAGAGCGGCGTTTATGCTACGTTGGTATTACAAGAGCGATGCAAAAACTCTATTTAACCTATGCAGAGAAGCGTGCTTTTGCTGGATTATCGGGTAGTAATAGGCCCTCACGATTTATAAATGAATTGCCCAAGCATCTTATTGAAACTGTTAGTTTGAATGTGAATACAGATGCGCCCATGGCTTTTCGTAAAATACCCGCAAGTACTAAAGTAACTAATATTAGCAGTGATCTACCCTATGCACTGGGACAGCGTGTGCGACATGCGCGCTTTGGTGATGGTGTGGTAATCTGTGGTGAGGGTAAAGGTGAAGCGGCACGTATTCAAGTCAAATTTGAACGAGAAGGGCCGAAGTGGTTGGCGTTGGCCTATGCTAAACTTGAAACTGTTTGACGTTTAGCCATATCTTCATTTGTCTTATTTATTGCTATTAAATGTGTAGAGTGAGCACCTCTGAGTGCTCCTCACAAATGAAAATCCGCCATCGCGAGCAAAAGACGCAAAAAAATGAAATGAGGGGATAAACTATCACGTCTTTTGCGTGGCAATCCATCATACAGTCTTTCTTGTCATGTTTTTTTTGATGTCCTCAAAATAGATCAAGTATGTCGCTATGTCTCTCGTAATAATGGAAATATATTTAAAATTCCTAAATAAATAATATGAATCATAAAAAACCTGCTGTTTACATTGTTACCAACAAAGCGAATGGAACATTATATACCGGCGTTACCAGTAATTTAATAAAACGAATTTATGAACATAAACAAGGCGCTGTTCCTGGTTTTACACAAAAATATGGTTGTAAATTACTCGTCTATTATGAGCAAACAGAAAGTATGATAGCTGCTATTGAAAGAGAGAAACAAATTAAAGGTGGCTCTAGACATAAGAAAATAGCGCTTATTATCAGCATGAATCCTGATTGGAAAGACTTGTATGACACTTTAATCTGAATCAGATGGATTGCTTCGCGAAGCGCTCGCAAAGACGGAGTGTTAGTGTTTGCTCCCTAGAGTCGTCATTGCGAGTAAAAGACGCACTGAAAAGGTAAAACGAAGGATAAACTATCACGTCTTTTGCGCGGCAATCCATCTTAAAGTCTTTCTTACTGCGCTTTTCTTAAAACTCTCAGATAGACTGCTTCGTCGTGGACTCCTTGCAGTGACGTGCCAAGATATACATTAATATTAAAATTGACAGTTAAGTTGGCAAGACTTGTATGACATTAATGTAAATCAGATAGATTGCTTCGCGAAGCGCTCGCAAAGACGGAGTGTTAGTGTTTGCTCCCTATAGGCGTCATTGCGAGTAAAAGACGCAGTGAAAAGGTAAAACGAGGGATAAACTATCACGTCTTTTGCGTGGCAATCCATTATTGAAGTCTTGCTTACTGCGCCCTTCTTAAAACTCTCAGATAGATTGCTACGTTATGCCCACTTACCTGTTCGTTATTTTAGTATTGCTTTTGCTGATTTAAGGGCATATAACAAAAGTTGAGCTTTATTTTCCAAGGATGGAAAAGATGTTAGACTTGTTAGCTGATGAACTTTTGTTAAACATCACCCAGTATCTACCGTTAAAAGCTCGATTGCAGTTTGCTGCAACGGCTCACCGACATTATCGCTTAAGTGATGATCCTCTTAGTTTGAAGAAAAAATTATTGCAAATTTCTGCCCCTCTTGCTGTTGAGCCTACACTAAGTTCTTATCATAGTTACTGTAAAACCCGTATTACTCGTTTTAAACAAGAGATAGCTTTCTTCCAATCGAGAAAAAATGATGTTTTAACCATCTTAGGCAATACACCCTCTGAAACATTATTTTTAGTAAAGTTATTGAAGAAAGTCACTGAGATAAATTTGCATTTTGAAAAATCAGGAGATGAGAAATATATTATTCAAATTAATCGCGTATTAAACGCGTTGAATGCCCGTTTAATTAATCGACAACTGAAAAAAGGCGTAAACACAGAAAATCTTAAATTATCCTGTATATCACGATTGCCTGAGTATATTCTCACACAACACAAAGAATATTTTCAAACTGTACGTCGTTGTCAATTTCAAGATAATTATTTAGAAACGCTGCCAGAAAATATAGATTATTTCGAACAGTTACAGTCTTTAAACTTGTATGATAATCCCATTAGCTTTTTGCCACGTAGTATTGGTGGCCTTTCCAATCTAGAATATTTTTATTTGAGCGATGGATTTTTAAGAAAATTACCAACAGAATTTTTTGATCTGATAAATCTAAAATGGTTGGCATTGAGTAATATGCAGCTTGAAGCCTTGCCCAAGGATATAGAAAAATTACAAGCATTAACTTGGCTATATTTGGGCAATAATCGTATAGAAATACTTCCCAAAGAAATAGCAGCATTACCTAAGCTAAGGGAAATATTTTTAGAAAACAATGCATTGAGAGTATATCAGCCACCTGAGATTAAAAATTTTTTTAAGTATAAGCGTATTGATTGGAAGAATTTATTAAAAACACAAAATTCATTACTGTACAATAAAGACGGAAGTTCGGCACCTCGGATGGATGACATAAGGCGTTTAGCTTTAAATTTGGAAGATGCTTCCTGCTATTTACCAATGCGAGAGAGTGTTAGAAACAACACAGAAAATCTTGAATCCTTGGATTTAGAAATAACAAATCTGAATCAGCGGCTTAGGCAATTAAACTTTAGATCTTAAGAGAGTTTATTGAGAGCCAATTCTTAAAAATTTGCTTAAATTCATTTGGATCTTTGAGCGTAATAGATTCACCGGTTGGTGGGCAATGTTGGCTGACGGTTCTTGTTAGCCAAAAATGAAAACTCATCAATTGTAAGAACAATAGCAATTCTTGTTGTTCAATTTTTTCAAGAGGTCGAATTGCTTGATAGCTATTTAATAAAGCGTGAAAATGCGCTGGGCTTATCTTGAGTTTTTTATCTTGCCAGTTGGTACACCAATCATTAATAGCAATTGCAAGATCTAATAACATGACATCAAAACAAGCATAATAAAAATCAATGACGCCGGTTAATTGATCTTTCTCAAAAAATGCATTATCCCTGAATAGATCGTAATGAATAGTAGACTTGGGTAATAAATCCCAATGAATGCGTTGCTGTATATTCAAGCCAGTTTGAAGTAATTTCTGATCATTAATGGGTAGTTTTGCAAAGATTTTTGAAGCGTGTTCTGTGCGCCATTCTCTTCCCATGGGGTTGGATAAGGGCTTGAAAGAGTGTGAGTTAATATGCATTTTTGCTAAATATAAGCCAATTTGTCGGCAATTTTCAGGAGAGGGGTGTGGATTGCTTTTGCCGGGCAAAAAAGAGACTAAACACGCAGGTTTTCCCTGAATATAACGGATTGAATTCTGATGATTGTCTAATAGAGGCGTGGCGCAGGAAAGCGCTTGTTTGGAAAGAAATTCAGTGAGTGTTAAATAGTGTTCAGCAGTTTCTTTATTGAGTACTTCAAATACAGTAAAGATGTATTTTTGATGATTGATATTGAGTAGGTAGTTTGTGTTGACCGTTCCTTCTGTAATGCCTTGATAAGACTGTAACTTACCCAAGTTGTATGCACTTAAGAAATCAGTTAGCTCACCTTCTGTAATGCTTGTTATCACCGACATTTTCATTCTCGTGTTAAGATGCAAAGTTAAAATTGAGTACTCAAATCACAGGTTAATTCAACATGCAGCCAAAGGAAACAAAAAAACTCGTCTTAGTAGATGGTTCATCTTATCTATTTAGAGCCTATCATGCGCTTCCCCCGCTTACCAACTCTAAAGGTGTACCCACAGGAGCCGTTTATGGCGTTGTAAACATGTTGCGTAAACTGATTAAAGAAGAAAAACCAGATTATTTAGCAGTTATCTTTGATACAAAAACCAAAAATTTTAGGCATGCGCTTTTTGATGCTTACAAAGCTAATAGACCAGAGATGCCTGAGGAATTAGCCGTTCAGATAAAACCTTTACATGACGTTATTCAATCAATGGGCATTCCACTGTTGGCCTTTGAAGGGCTTGAGGCAGATGATGTGATTGGTACTTTAAGTGAGCTGGGACACCAGCAGAACTTAGCTGTCTTGATTTCAACATGCGATAAAGACATGGCACAATTGGTTAAACCTGGTGTGCTGTTAGTCAATACCATGTCAGGCACGGTTATGGATGAAAAAGGGGTTGTCGCTAAATTTGGTGTATGTCCCAATCAAATTGTAGATTATTTGGCATTGATGGGAGATAGCGTTGATAATATTCCCGGTGTGCCTAAGGTAGGTCCTAAGACCGCACAAAAATGGTTAAATCAATATGAAACATTGGATAATTTGATAAAGCATCAAAATGAGATCACCGGAAAAGTAGGTGAGTATTTTCGTGCACATATTGATTTTTTACCAATCGGTAAACAGCTTGTTACAATTAAAACAGATTTAGTATTAGAGATTCAGCCTTCTGATCTCATTGTGCAGCCACCAGACAACGCAGCATTGTTTGAATTATATACATCCTTAGAATTTAATTCTTGGTTAAAAGAATTAGCATTGGCGGGAAAGGAAGCTGTTCCAATCAAGCAAGCACAGTATGAGACTCTTTTCGAAAGTGGGGCACTGGATAAATGGGTCGCAGATATTCAAAAAGCAGGTTATGTCGTCGTTGATACGGAAACAACCAGTCTTAATCCTCATTTGGCAGACTTGGTGGGTATTTCATTATCTATAGAAGAAGGCAAAGCGTGTTACATCCCCTTAACGCATCATTATTTGGGTTGTCCTTCTCAGCTTGCCAAAGAACAGGTATTAGATAAATTAAATGCTATTTTTGCAGATAATAAAATTCAGAAAATTGGACAGCATTTAAAATATGATATGCATGTATTGCATAATCAAGGTATGCAGCTTGAGCCTATTACGCATGATACGATGTTAGCTTCCTATTGTTACCATTCTACGCAGACACGTCATGATATGGATAGCATGGCAAAATTCTATTTGAATTATGAAACCATTTCTTTTGAAGCTGTTGCAGGTAAAGGGGCCAAGCAGGTTACCTTTGATCAGGTGGAAATTGAAAAAGCCTCTCAGTATGCGGCAGAGGATGCGGATGTAACACTCAGATTACATCACTATTTTCAAGCGAAGCTCAAAGAAAACAAGGTATTGCGAGCGCTTTATGAAGAACTTGAGATGCCCTTGGTTGAAGTGCTTTATCGCATGGAGCAAGCGGGCGTATTGGTGGATGAGCAGAAGTTAAATGTCCAAAGCCAAGAGATAGCACATCGATTGACTGTGCTGGAAGAAGAAGCGTATGCCCTTGCTGGTTGCAATTTTAATTTGGGATCACCAAAGCAGCTGCAAGAAATACTCTATGAAAAATTTAATCTGCCTGTTACACACAAAACACCCAAAGGCGCGCCCTCTACTTCTGAAGAGGCCTTGCAAGAGTTGGCGCATGATTATGATTTTCCAAGACTGATCTTAGAGCATCGTAGCTTAAGCAAGCTAAAATCTACCTATACTGATAAGTTACCTTTACTGATTAATCCGAATACGCATCGTATTCATACTTCTTATCATCAAGCTGTGACTGCAACAGGACGTTTATCTTCAAGCGATCCTAACTTGCAAAATATACCGATTCGAACAGAAGAGGGGCGAAAAATACGTCAAGCATTTATTGCAAAACCTGGTTTTGAATTAGTCTCTGCTGATTACTCTCAAATCGAACTGCGTATTATGGCGCATCTCTCTCAGGATGCTGGCTTGTTAAAGGCATTTCAGGCCAATGAAGATATACATCGTTTTACGGCGAGCGAGGTTTTTGGAGTTGATTTGCAAGATGTCACCGCTGAGCAAAGAAGAAGTGCAAAAGCGATTAACTTTGGACTTATTTATGGAATGTCTGCTTTTGGCTTGGCTAGACAATTAGATATTGAGCAGGGAGCAGCAAAAGCGTATATGGAGCTTTATTTTAAGCGCTATCCGGGGGTGAAAAATTACATGGATGCGATTAGGGAAACTGCGCGGCAACAAGGTTTTGTTGAGACCCTGTTAGGACGTCGTTTGTATTTAGCTGATATTAACGCTAAGCACGCACCTCGTCGCAAGCAAGCAGAAAGAATTGCAATCAATGCACCGATGCAGGGAACCGCTGCAGATATTATTAAGCGTGCAATGTTGCAAGTATATAAGGCGATTAAAGGTCGGGATGACATTGTCATGTTAATGCAAGTGCATGATGAGTTGGTGTTTGAAGTCAAGCAGTCCAGTATTGAACAAGCCAAGCAACTTATTAAACAGGCAATGGAAAGTAGCATGGCGTTATCTGTGCCACTTTTGGTGGAAATAGGTTCAGGTTTGAATTGGGATGAAGCGCATTAATATAGTCTTCGCACATGACTTCTCGGGGGTGTTGTCTTCGCCCTCTCGCAATCCTCATGTACTTTTATGGGAATGAAGGTTGCTCGAGGCTTGACGCCTACCCGACATTGTGCCCCTTGCGGGTAAAAGCCATGTGCTGTGACTATAAAAAATATTGTAAACGCGAGGTGTTTCGCGTTTACAATGTTAGTAGCTGAAAAAAATCTAAAAAGTGAACCAATCGGATAATTTCTGACGTGCCTCTTCTAACCCCAATTGTTTTAAAGCAGAAAAGGTTTGAGCAGTCATATTGGTGTAACCTGTGAGATTCTTGCGAACTTGTAGCAATATGTTATTACTGACACCACGTTTTAATTTATCACATTTGGTCAGTAATATATGTACAGGCAGATTACATTCTTGAGCAATTTGCAGAAGATTGTGATCTCTAGGCGTTAAGGGATGACGAATATCCATTAACAACACTAAACCTTGTAAACATTGTCGTTGACCAAGATAGGTGTTTAGAATTTCTTCAATTTGTTGCTGAATTCTTTCAGGTACTTTGGCGTAACCATAGCCTGGTAAATCGACAATGCGTCTATCATCGTCTATGCTAAAGAAATTAATGAGCTGTGTTCTACCTGGGGTTTTGCTGGTGCGCGCAAGTTTGTTTTGTCCTACAATGGCGTTAATCGCACTTGATTTACCTGCATTAGAGCGACCAACAAATGCGACTTCAATGCCACAGTCTTTGGGCGCTAATTCAAGATTGGGAGAACTTTTAACAAAAGTTACTTTTGAATAATCAATCAGTGTCGGCTCAGTGGGTATATAATTCATCGTTATTAAAAACCTATTAGTTGACAGACAACCAACACAAATTTTAATATTGACCAGCATCTGAATATGTTGGTATAAGTTGGCAACCTATAACCAGCATTTTAACATGTTAACTCAATTATAGCCTATAAAAATGACGTGGATAATAAGAATGAAATTTAGTTTCCCCCTGCTTTTGTTATTTTTCGTATCTTTCTCGTGCTCGGCTGTTACGGGTAGCAGCGAAGCTGGCAAAGCGAAAGTAGAAGCATGTGTTGCTTGCCATGGTGTGAATGGTAATAGCGTCGTACCCAATTGGCCAAAGCTGGCAGGACAGCATGAAAGCTACTTGGTTAAACAACTCAAAGAGTTTCAACAAGGTGAAGCAGGACCACGTAGTAATCCAGCTATGTATGGCATCATTCTAAATTTAACTGAACAGGATATCGCAGATATCTCAGCTTATTATGCAGCTGAAGAACAAACATCGGGGCAAGCTAAGCCAGAATGGGTTGCTTTGGGCGAAAAAATATATCGCGGTGGTAATGTTGAAAAGAGCATACCCGCGTGTTTGGCATGCCATGGTCCAAGCGGAAAGGGGAATGCGCCTGCTATGTACCCACGATTGTCAGGGCAGCACAGTGATTATACTGAGCTTCAATTAAAGTCATTCAGAGATGGAAGCAGAAAAAATGATCCGTCTGGAATGATGCAGCAGATTGCTGCGCGTATGTCTGATGATGAGATTAAAGCGGTAAGTAGTTATATTGAGGGACTTCGTTAAACGCAAGGGGCACAACAAAGTGATTCAGGCCATGATCCTAAAGAGCAGATTTATTTTAAGTATCGTTTTTTTCTTTGCTTTTTCTTTTAGCGGCTCTGCACAAGAAGCAGCACAGGAAGCACAAGACTATGTTGAGGGTAAGCACTATATCTCATTAGCACAAGATATTAGAGAAAACGATATTATTCAGAATTTTCGACAAGAAGGACAAGGCAAAGTTCAAGTCGTAGAGTTTTTTAGTTATGGTTGTAGTTGGTGCTATAAACTGGATCCTTTTGTAAGTTCGTGGGCGCATACTGCACCGTTGTATGTTGATTTCCAGCGTGTACCTGTTGAATTTCAGCCTAGCTGGCGTACCTTGACGAAGGTTTATTATTTGGCTCAAGATTTAAACGTATTGGAGCAAATCCATAAGCCTTTATTCAAGGCCATTCATACGGATGAACTGACAGACAGTTCGGAAGATACGCTTAAAGCATTTTTTGTGAAAAAAGGTATTTCATCAGAAGATTTTGAGAAATCCTTTGATTCTTTTTCAGTGAATAGAAAACAAAAGTGGGCTAATGCACTTGCGCAAGCCTATAAGATTACTTCTATTCCTATCGTTTTAGTCCAAGGTTCCAAGGGGGCTTATTTAACTTCTGTGAGAATGACAGGGGGAGAAGAGTCGCTCGTCAAGGTTGTGAACTATTTGGTAACACAGCAACATGACGAGTTGCAGCAGCAACCTTCTGAGCCAATGCCTCAAAAAGATTCAAAGGCTGATAGTGCCAATACAGGTTCTAGCGCTCCAATCTAAAACGCCACCGACAATTCATGTGCAAAAAATTAAGTATAAATGGCAAGAAGTTCCTTCACTTCTTGCCTAAGATCCGTTTTGCAGCTAATCACACGTTTCACTAAAATGCTTTTGATATAAGCTGGCTTGTACAATGTTCGGGTGAAAGGTAAATCATGATTACTGATCATGACTGCAGCCCCTTGTTTATAGAGTGTGCGACCTAATAAAGCTAATTGTTTTTGATCTTCTAGTGCGAATTTAGAAGCTGCATAGCCAGTGAAGTTGGCTGTTTTGGATAAGGGCGCATAAGGGGGATCGCAGTAGAATACAATATTTTTCAATGACTCTTTTTCAGCCAATTTACACATAAAATCAGCATAAGATAAATTGCTCAAGCTAGCATTCTTTAACCTTTCAATGAAGAAGAGCAATTCTTGATGAGGAAAATAAGGGGCTTTATAATCTCCAAAGGGAACATTATAAGAACCGCTTGAATTGTAACGACATAATCCATTGTAACCATGACGGTTCAAATACAAAAATAAACAAGCACGTTTGAAGGGATGCTTCGATGCATTGAATTCAGCTCTTAGATCATAGTAGGCTTCAGCGTTATGGTATTTTCCAGAAAAAAATAATTTTGCTGCTTTTATAAAGCGTAATTTTTCATTTTTTAATTGCTGATAAATATTGATGAGATCTGCGTTTATATCATTGATAAATACGTGCTTGTGTTGCGTGTTCGCAAAGAGTGCACCTGCGCCCACAAAAGGTTCAGCCAACAGCGCTCTATCTGGTAGATGGGCTAGCAGTTCCTGAATCAATCGCATTTTTCCACCTGGCCATTTCAAGAATGGTCGAGATAGAGTTGTGGCATAGTTGTACATATTATTATTTGTTTCTACCAAATGGTTCGCTATATATTATCACGTTTGTGCGAGAGGCTAATCGTTAATCTATAGGTAGTTTTTAAGTTGGTAAATAAAGTTATGGGTGCAGATGAACGGGGTATCATCCAGGTAGATTATGAAACCATCCCCTATTGGATTCGTTACAGTCAGCGTACTAGAAGACTACATTTACGTGTTAAACAAAAACAGATTGAGCTGGTTGTCCCTAAAAATGCTAAAACGCCAGCTATTGAAGCCTTCTTGCGTACAAGCAGCGCTTGGATAAAAGAACAATATCTTAAAATAAAAAAGCATGCTGACTTATTTTGGCCGGCTCATTTTTTGCCCAGTGAAAGCATAAGTATTGAAGGCATTAAAAAAACGATTCATGTTACTTATGGGCATGGTAAACCTCAGGTAAAGCATTTGCCAGAACAGCTTGTGGTACAAATTCCTATGACAACGCTATTGGTAAACTATGAATCTGTGATTCAAGCAGTGTTATTGAAAGCACTCAAAGAATGGGCATTAGAGCGTGCTTTGCAAAGCACAGATCATTTTTGTAAGCAGTTAGATCGTTGGCCAAAAAGTGTCAGAGTAAAAACACAGTCTTCACGGTGGGGGAGTTGTGGTATTCATGAAGACATTCATATCAATTGGGTTTTGATTTTAGCGCCAGCCTTTGTTTTGAATTATGTTGTTGCACATGAGTGTTGCCATTTATTTTATAGAAACCATGGTGTACGTTTTTGGGATAAAGTTTCTCGACTAATGCCAGACTATCAGCAGGCAGAGCATTGGCTAAAACAATATGGTAGTTATTTAGCATTTGAGCATAAGTAGTTTTCGTCTTGCTGGGTGCTTTGTTATACTGTGTCGGTTTGAATATTCCTATTGTTTGGAGCTGATAGTGACAAGAATAACTAAAAATATATTATTGATAGCATTGAGCTGTTTTTGGCTATCTCCTTTATTTGCCTGTCAGGCCATTGTCGACAATATGGATTCTGAATCAATTGCCGCACGCATTAAACCGGTTGGAACGGTCGTGGTAGAAGGTGGCGCTACAGAGGCACCTGTACAAGCAGCCCCCAGTGGCCCAACAGATCCTAAGAAAATATATGACACCTATTGTACTATTTGTCATCAAACCGGAATTGCGGGTGCTCCTAAATTTCACAATAAAGCAGACTGGGAACAGCGCCTTGCTGTAGGTATTGATGCTTTGCTACAAAGTGCTATTAAGGGTAAAGGTGGTATGCCACCCAAAGGTACCTGTATGCAATGTTCAGATGATGCTTTGAAAGCTACTATCGAGTACATGCTGCCTTAAAGAGCATATTGTTTTGTTCACTCTACGCAACTGATTCTTCTACAAATGAGCGTAGCGAATGATTTTTTCCTCTACCAATTTTGGGAGAGGACGGCCGCAGGGCAGGTGAGGGTTTTTAAAGATTGTAAAGTTTTTGATTTTGGAATAATGCTATTTTGAAAAATTTAGATTTATTTCTAGAACAAATTAATTTCTGAGGCAGAATAATCAATAAGTGATTAACTTATTTAACCCTCACCCGCCCTTTCAGGGCACCCTCTCCCAAAATTGGTAGAGGGAAAAATGTTCGCTTTGCGAACGAAGAAAAAGACAGTTACTTGCCTATTGTCAACTTCTGTAGACAGAGACAGCTTTACAAAGTGAGAAAATGATTCTCTCTGCTCATCAGGAATTCCGTTTATTAATTCTTAATACGATCAAGTTGTCTAAACTGAATCGCCTCTGCAATAAAAGACGCTTGAATCATTTCCTCACCTGCCAAATCTGCAATTGTGCGCGCTACCTTTACAATACGGTGATAAGCTCTCGCAGAAAGACCTAGCTTTTCCATGGCATTTTCTAAGAGCTGTTGTGCAGTACTATCCAATGCGCAGAATTGCCTTATTTCTTTGGGGCTATAGTGTGCATTGGGTAAGTTGGAACGCATTTCTTGTATTGCTCTTGCTTTGAGTACCCGTTCTCTGACTATATCGCTGGTTTCTTCCGCAGTTTTCTGGCTCAGTTGGCCTTTGGCTAATCTGGGTACTTCGAGATGCATATCAATTCTATCGAGTAAGGGACCAGAAATTTTATGTCGATAGCGTTTGATTTGTTCTTCAGTACAGCTGCATCCTTTTAAAGTATCACCGAGGTAACCACAGGGGCAGGGATTCATTGCAGCAACCAATAAACATTGTGCTGGATATTCAGCTTGGCCTTGTGCTCTGGATAAGTGAACTTTGCCAGATTCCAAGGGTTCACGTAATACTTCTAATACTTTTCTATCAAATTCAGGCAATTCATCGAGAAAGAGTACGCCTAAATGTGCCAGTGAGATTTCTCCAGGTTTGGGATTGCGTCCACCGCCCACTAAAGAAACAGGGGAAGCTGTATGATGAGGGCGACGGAAAGGTCTTTCTAAGAAATGTTCAAGATCAAGAGTGCCCCGGCTGATAGAGCGTATTGCAGCCACTTCAATGGCGTCCTTTGCAGGCAGTGGTGGTAATAATGAGGTTAAACGGCTTGCCAACATGGTTTTCCCCGTGCCAGGCGGCCCCATCATTAATAAGCTATGGTGACCACTTGCTGCAATTTCTAGAGCACGTTTGGCATGGGCTTGACCCGAAATATCAGAAAGACATTGTGTATGTTGCTTTATGTGGCGTGCTACGCTGGCTAGGGTCGTTGGTAATGCAAGATGTCCGCTTAGATGTTGACATACAGATAATAAATTATGAGCACCAAGCACTTTCAAACCTTGGACCAGCGAAGCTTCATGCGCATTAGCATGAGGTAAAATGAGGGTGCGATCTGCTTCTTGTGTGCCGAGCGCAAAGGGGATCAATCCGGCTGTAGAGCGTAGTTCGCCACTTAAAGAAAGTTCGCCTGCAAATTCAAATTGAGCAATATGTTCTGCTTGCAATTGTTCAGAGGCCAAGAGAATACTGATAGCGATGGGCAAATCAAAGCGACCCCCTTCCTTGGGGAGATCAGCTGGCGCTAAATTGACAATAATTCTCTTGCGCGGAAATTCAAAGCCGCCTTGTATGATGGCACCTCGAACGCGATCTTTACTTTCTTTTACTGCGGCTTCTGGTAGTCCAACAATAGCAAATTGTGGGAGTCCTCGAGAGAGATGCGTTTCTACATGTACTAAAGGTGATTTGAGTCCGCTGGCACCACGAGAATATACAACAGCAATTGACAAAATAAGTTTCCTTCTATTTTTAATCCATTGATACCCTTCACCGATGAATCTTGGGTGTTGTTGGCTTCACGTATTTTACAATAGTTATATATTTTTCTATTGCTCGAACACTCGCCGCCTAACCGACATTGCGCCCTTTACGGCTAAGAATCATCTGTTGTGGGTATATTTAATGCATATGCTTGGGAAAAGGAGGAATGGCTCCTCCTTGCTTTATCCTTGTAAGAGCTTTTCTTCTGCTTGATAGGTTTCTTCGTGAGTACCTTCAACGACAATGATGTCGCCTGCTTGTAAGATAAAATCTAATGCAGGTGTATCGCATTTGAAGCCATTTCGAGAGAAATAAGCGATTTCAAAGTGACCTTTTTTGGCAAAAAACTCATCCAGCGATTGACCAATTGCATAAGAACCTTCTGTCAGCTCAATCGTATGTAAAGAGCGTTTTTCTTTTGAGTTGGTTTCTAAATGGCCAATTTTCTCGCCTTCATAAAAGGTGCGTAACATTTTATAACGATTTAATTTCACTTGATGAATTTGTTGCTGTGCTTTGTGTGGTGTTTGACCCAGGAAAATGAGCATGTGTTTAGCAAGCATTAAACTGGATTCAAGCTTGTCGGGAATCACCTCTGTGGCGCCGGCTATTTGCAATGCTTCTAAGTCGCTATCATCAATTGTGCGAACCAAAATTGGGATATTGGGGTTCAGACGACGCGCATTCATAATTGTTTTTTGCGCTTGTTTTGTATTATTAGAAGATGAAATTACCATTCTGGCTTTATCGATACCAGCGGCCTTCAAGGCGTCCTCATCGGCACCATCACCAAAAAAGACAGGTTCAGATGCTGCTTTTGCCTCTCTTAATCGTACAGGATCTAAATCTAAGCCCACATAAGGGATCCCCTCATAATCCAGAAAGCGTGCTAATGTTTGTCCAACACGACCATAGCCACAGATGATAACGTGGTTTGCTTGTTCTTTGGGTGGTGTACTGAGATCGTCGTTTTGTTCTGTGCTTTCAGATTTAGGAATGAATTTATGATAGACATCTAATAAACCGTCTGCAATGGCTTCGCTTTTACGAATCAGTAAAGGAGAAATGGCCATACTAATAACCACGGCAGCAATAATGAGTTGGTTAAGATTTGCATCTATTAAGTTAAAGCCGAAAGCTTTTGATAAGAACACTAAGCCAAACTCACCCCCTTGTGCTAAAGCAATACCTGCACGTATAGATGTGCTTGAAGAACTTCCAGCAATCTTAGCTAAAATAGCAATAATAATTGTTTTTAGTATTAGGGTGGCTGCTACAATCATGAGCAGTGCTTGCCATTGCGTGGTAAAGACACCTGGATCGAACATTAAGCCCACGGAAATGAAGAAAAAGCCTAATAAGATATCTCTAAAGGGTTGAATGTCAGATTCTATTTGATGGGCATACTCGGTTTCTGCAAGCATAACACCTGCTAAGAAGGCACCTAAAGAGAGAGACAAACCAAAATGTTCTGTTAATAGCGCAGATGCCAAGACGATTAAAAGTGCCGTCAGCATAAAGAGTTCTGATGAGCGGGCACTGGCAATTTGATGAAAGAGTGGTCTTAAGAGCCAGCGACCTGCAGCCAACATAACGAAGAATATTACGGTTCCTGTCAATAATCGTTGCAGCAGTGTATAGGTGATTGAGTCTCCTCCCCCTGTGGTAACAGCCATAGCAGGGATAATAATCAGAAAGGGAACAGCTGCAAGATCTTGAAACAGCAAAATACTTAAAGATAACTTGCCATGTGGTTGCTGCAACTCATCTTGCTCAATCAATAGTTTGGTTGCAATGGCTGTAGATGACAATGCAAGTGCGCCCGCAATAGCAATTGATGCAGGAAGCGGAGTGCCTAAGAGTAAGGATGCGCCCAATGCTATCCCCGTGCAAATTGCAACTTGTAACCCACCTAAGCCTAGCAAGGGTCTGCGCATTGAAATAAGTTTTGGTAAAGAGAGTTCAAGACCAATGTTAAAGAGTAAGAACACAACACCAAATTCGGCAATGTAGCTCATCTCTTCTCGGGTCTCTAATAATCTAAAGCAATGTGGTCCTACCAATGCACCCGCCATCAAGTAACCAAGCAATGGTGGTAAATGTAAACGTCGCAATAAGGTTACAATGACAACGGAAGCAGTAAGTGTGATGAGCAGAATTTCAGGATTGTGCACGTAATTTATTTCTCATTTGACTAGTAGAGTAATGCACCATTCTACATTTTTTTGGGGGTGTCGTACTAGTCAATGCTTGTATTAATCATATTAGAAATTATTTATAGCACACTAACTTAGCATGTTAGAAAAATACATAGGCTGAGTGTTTCTAAAAAATAAGAGTGAATAATAAGCTAAAAGTTAAGCGAATTTCAGATTATTTTTGCAGTAGAGCATGAACTATAAATTTTGGCAGTATTATTACTCATGCTCTCATGATTGCGGGAGTTATAGGTCACTCGTAAATGAAGAATGCGTTTCAGATGATGCCTGCTTCATTTTAAGCGTTTATGATGTGCTTTCTTCTAATTGTCTTTCAAGTAGTGTGATTTTGTCTTGTAATGCTTTGAATTTTTCTTGCATGCTATTTAAGCGTTGGCATTGTAGATCGAATTCAGCTTGTGTAACCAGATCATGTTGGGCTAACCAATCTGTTAAAAAATTATGAATCCAAGGCTCAATCTCATTTTTAATGCTGAGTAAGCTTGAGGGGGCATTTAGCATAAGTTGTTCAATGAAACTTTTTTTAAGATCCGAAATCATGATGTCTCCAAATTTCTCTAAGCATTTTTACAAAAATCAGTGCTGGGATGAATCTTTGTATATGCGACATGATAGCTTGTAGGCTAGACAACGAGCTATTCATTTATAATCGTGTCATCATACATGACCTTAACGATAGGTGTGAAGTAAAACGCGTATCACAGCAACACAAGCAAGATTCTTTAGAATATACCATGAAAGGAAGTTTGGCATGAAACTAATAACTGCAATCATAAAGCCTTTTAAGTTAGATGATGTGAGAGAAGCATTAATGGAGCTAAAGGTTCAGGGTATTACCGTCACTGAAGTAAAAGGCTTTGGTCGACAAAAGGGGCATACGGAATTGTATCGAGGTGCAGAGTATGTGATTGATTTCTTACCTAAAGCTAAACTTGAGATTGCGGTAAAAGATGAAGAAGTTGAGCTGATCATCGAGGCAATCTTAAAATCAGCTCAAACTGGACGTATCGGTGACGGCAAAATATTTGTGCAGCCACTTGAAGAAGTGATTCGTATTCGTACGGGCGAAATAGGCGAATCAGCGCTCTAGTGCTTTTAGAAAAGGCACGGGATGTAGGCCTGCTTCATGCACTTCAAATTGATAGTATTGTGTATTTAGTTTTTTCAAGAGAGTCGTATCTCTTCTGAAATCATTGAAGCCAGGTAATTTAGAGGCCATGGTGCAGCTAAACCATCCTGAAGGATATACAGGTTGTGGGAAGGGCAGGGTAAGCAAGTGAGGAAACCCTGCTTGGAACATGGCTTCACGCATGTCCTTTTGTAAGGATTGATGCAATATAGGCGATTCACTTTGTTGTACTAAGATACCATTGGGTTTTAAGACACGGTGACATTGTTCATAAAATGCTTGGTTGAATAAGCCGACCGCAGGCCCAAGGGGATCTGTTGAATCCACAATAATAACATCCAAAGACTGATCTTTGGCTTCTTGCATCCAGCGAATACCATCAATAAAGAGTAATTGTGCGCGTGGATCATGGTTGGATTCGCACAATTCTGGAAAATATTTTTCTGCAAGTTGCGTTACCACTTCGTCTATCTCAATCTGAATCACGGAATCTACCGGATGTTTTAAAGCTTCACGTAAGCTGCCACAGTCTCCCCCACCAATGATCGCTATATTTTTAGGATTAGGGTGTGTGAAAAGTGCCGGGTGCACAAGCATTTCATGATACAAGAAGTTATCTCGGCTGGTGAGCATGATGATGTCATCAATGGTCATCAGATAACCAAAATCTGTTGTTTCATAAATCGCAACAGATTGAAAAGGAGACTGAATTTCTGTGCATTTCTCTTTGATTTTCAATGAAAAAGCCAAGCCATAATTATCATTTACTTCGGTAAACCATTCAGATTGGTTAAGCATGCTTCTCCCTTATATGTCGGTTAGAAGAATAAAATTGAGACCGGCAAGATACAGGATATGCATCTTTGCATCAAGTTTTCTGAGCGCTGTGCAGAGTGATTTCTCGCAATTGTCAGTAAATTTATATAATATCCACGGCAAATCCGAGGCTAGAAAAGCTAAAAAGCCAGAATAAGCCAGGCAACAAACGTTTTTTGGGGTGATGGCTGTATCCTAAATCCTGAATCTTAAATTAATGCGTCTTACAGAATATCAAAAAGGAAAGCGCCTCATGTTAAAGAGTTCTGATTGGTCTATTGAATCGGCACGCAATATATACAATATTCATCGATGGAGTGATGGGTATTTTGATATCAATGAGGCGGGCGATTTAATCGCAAAAATATCTAATGGTAGTAACCAAGCAGAAATTAGCTTAAATGATATTATTAGCCAGCTTAAGAAAGAAGGCCTGACTTTGCCTGTCTTAATTCGTTTTTCTGATATTCTGCGTAATAGAATTATGCAGTTGAATGAAGCCTTCAGCTATGCCAAGCAGAATTATGGTTATGAGGGCGATTTTAGGCCAGTTTATCCTATTAAAGTGAACCAGCAACGTAGAGTCGTTGAAGAGATCTTAAAGTCTGATGTTGGTTTGGAAGCAGGTAGCAAACCAGAGCTGATGGCTGTGCTGGCTTTAAATGCAGGTCGTGAGCAGCTTATTATTTGTAATGGTTATAAGGATAGAGAGTTTATCCGCTTGGCTTTAGTGGGGCGAGTATTAGGGCATCGAATCTTTATTATTATTGAAAAATTATCAGAATTAAATTTAGTAATTGAAGAATCTAAGAAATTGGGTATTGAGCCATTACTGGGATTACGTTCGCGTTTAACGACGATTGGCAAAGGTAAATGGCAAAACACAGGTGGTGAAAAATCAAAATTTGGTTTAACCACCTATCAAATATTAAAAGCAATCGAGCACTTAAAAGAAGCTGGCTATTTACCTAGTTTAAAATTGCTGCATTGTCATTTAGGGTCGCAAGTGGCAAATATTCATGAAATTGAAGTTGCCATGCAAGAGTTTGCCAGTTTATTTTCTGAGTGTTATCGCTTAGGTGCGCCACTAGAAATGGCAGATGTAGGTGGGGGCTTAGGCATTGATTATGAAGGCACCCGATCCCGCAATGATTGTTCTGTTAATTATTCATTTCGAGAATATGCCGATGTCATTGTAAAAACGATGGCTAAGATCTGTGATGAAAAGCAAATTCAGCATCCCGCGATTATTACCGAATCTGGTCGAGCCATGGTTGCGCATCATGCGGTTTTGATTACGCAAGTCATTGATTATGAAGCACCTGCTGAAACGAATCTTTCTTTACCAGAGCAGATAGAGACTACGCAACCTGATTGCATTAACCAGCTATGGGCATTATCCGAGCAACTAAAGCCTCATTCTTGGAGTGAGATCTATCACGTTGCTAAATCTTGTATTGCACAGACGCATCTATTATTTGCACAAGCTAAAATAACCATTGAGTCTCGTGCCTTTGCTGAGAGTTTATTTAATAAAATATGTCGTACCATACAAAAAGAGCTGACTGATAATAAGAGTAAGAATCGTGAACTTTTAGATGAGTTAAACGAAAAACTGGCCTATAAGCTATTTTGTAACTTTTCTTTATTTCAGTCCATTCCAGATGCTTGGGCTATTGACCAAATATTCCCTATTATGCCACTTAAAAATTTAAATGTACCGCCTAGCTATCGAGCCGTCATTCAAGATATGACCTGTGACTCGGATGGGCGCATTAATCAATATGTAGATGGTGAAGGGATTGAAAGGAGTTTACCTATCCCACCTTTTTTTGATCACAAAGAGTATTTGCTAGGTATTTTCTTAGTGGGGGCCTATCAAGAAATTTTAGGTGATTTGCACAATTTATTTGGCGACACGGATTCTGTTCATGTTGAAATAACCGAACACGGTACTTTTCAGTTAGTTGAGCCGGTTTTGGGGGATAGGGTTGAAAAGGTATTGAGTTTAGTCAATTTTGATCCACAAAGATTGATGCGCAGTTATAAACTTCAATTGGAGTCTGTACCATTAAACTCTGAAATTAAGAGGCAATATTTAGATATGTTAAGCTCTGGTTTAAATGGTTACACTTATTTAGAGGAAGAAAATTAAAATCTGATTGCGTCTAGATGTTACTTTGCTTAGAATGATGCTGAAAAGGATTTTAACTTAACCAGAAGAGCCGATACATCGGTCATTCGGAGAGGTCGTCATGGCTGGGGTAATATTTGCGTTATCAATGATTCTGATACTTGTTTCTGTGGGATCGCTATTTGCTTGGATGGTTCATCTAGCCAGTATTTCAAAACAACCTAAGCCTGCGATTGAAGCTGTGAAGCCGATGAGAATATAGCAGCGTTCCGACTTAGATTTTACAGAGTAATCACTTTTATACGTGGCTGCTTGCTATGCCAAGCAGGCATCTTCTAAGAATTAAGACCTTTAGAAATTCAGCCACAAAGACTATACATTATTGGCAAACAATGCTCATATACCCTGCACAGATGAATCTTCGGTGTTGTTGGCTTTGTGTGTCTCACAATAGTCATGTATTTTGTATACACTCCTATTGCTCGAACACTCGCCGCCTAACCCAAGAATCATCTGTTGTGGGTATATATTCTTCATACACTTTAAATAATATAGGTGCTTTTTGAGAGGGGTATTTTTAGATAGAGCTACTATCCAAGCAATGGGTATTGATTTTACTGCTTTTGATAATGCGCTAGAGCATTGGCAGCATTTTGAAACAACCACGTCTGAAGCTCAGACTTTACAGCGTCTGCACGGTGCTGAGTTAGTTGTAACGAATAAAGTCCCACTCACGCGTAGTCTCTTGGCGCAAAGCCCTCAATTAAAATGTATTTGCATTGCTGCCACAGGCACTGATCACGTTGATCTCAAGGCTGCAAAGGAGTTGGGGATCTTTGTTTGTAATGTCGTAAATTATTCTACCCCCGCCGTTGCGCAGCACACCTTTGGCTTGATGATTAGCCTCATGAGCCAGATTACGCGTTATCACGCATTGGTTTTTGAAGGTGAATGGGCGCGCGCTCAAAGATTTTGCTTAGACAACTATTCAACAAACGAACTTTTTAATAAAACATTGGGTATTGTGGGGTGGGGTGCCATTGGGCAAGCCGTTGCAGAGCTGGCGCGTGCATTTGGTATGAAGGTAATGATCGGCGAGCACAAGAACAGTGTTTCCTTGCGTCCAGGTCGCGTACCTTTTGCGGAGCTTATTCGCTCTGCAGACATTCTCACTTTGCATTGTCCATTGACAGAGCAAACCAGAAATATCATTGGTGCGCTTGAATTAAAGGCAATGAAACCAAGTGCTTTTCTCATAAACACTTCCCGTGGTGGCTTAATTGATGAAAAGGCACTTTATGAAGCTTTGATGCATGGCACTATCCAAGGGGCTGCCTTGGATGTGCTTGCGCAAGAACCGCCAGACCCTTTGCACCCACTTTTATCTGGTCAATGTCCAAATCTGATTATTACGCCACATGTTGCGTGGAATGCGGTTGAATCTAGGCAGCGATTGATTGATGAGCTGACTTACAATATATTGGCCTTCAAAGAGGGGCAACAAAGAAATAAGGTATTATGAGCAGAATAATATTTGCAATACGAAATGGTTGGAGACAACGCCATAGGCTTAAAGAATTTTTAACTAATCCTAGTTTACAGTTAGCAAGTCTAAATGATTTAACGGTAGAGATGATTGAGGCAGCACATGTGGCGGTCGTTGTATTAGATTTTGATGGTGTATTGGCCCCTCATGATTCAAATAGACCAACACCTGAAGCACACAAGTGGTTAGAGAAGCTTTGTTTATCAGTTGGTGAGCCACGTGTTGCCATTTTGACGAATAAAGCGAAGCCAGAGCGCTTGCGTTATTTTCGTGAACATTTTCCTGGTATTCAGGTTGTGCAAGGCGTGGCTAAAAAACCTTATCCAGATGGTATTTGGGAAATTGCAAATTACCGAGGGATTGAATCAAGTCGTTTACTTTTAATTGATGATCGATTGTTAACGGGTATGTTGGCGGCAACTTTAGCGCCTTGCCAAGCTCGATATTTCTCTAAGCCTTTGAAAAGTTTCAGGCGTCATTTTTTCAAAGAAATGTTTTTCAGTCTGTTACGATTTTTAGAATGTTGTTGGATTCGAGCATTGGGCGGGCATAAAAATCTATCTCTGCACTAAAGTGAGCTTCTTCCCTTGATTTCAAGGGAGGAAGCATCATTCACTTTCGTTCATTTTTTATGCACGTTTACAAGAGAGACTAATCTTTGAATTCGTCGTACTCTTCTTCGTCGGCAAGCTCTTCATCCAGCTCATTCATTTCTGCATCTAGATCATCTTCGTAGTTGACCTGTTCTTCAAAGGCATTCTGTTCTGCGATATTTGAAAAATCAGGTTTTTCTTCAAAAATGTCCATTAGCTCTTCCGTGCTTTCAGCGGCAATTGTAGCTGCTTTTGCTTTGCTGACAGATTTTTTTGGTTTTTGGATGGTCTTTTTAGTTTTTGCTTTAGCTGTTGTCGCTTTCTTAGCTTTGGTTGCTGTAACCGTTGTTTTTTCTTTTGTTGCTTTTGCTGGTTTAGCGGCAGCTTTGGTTGTCGTTGCTTTTGCTTCTTCCTTGACAGCTTTATTTAATTGAGCGATTTTTTTGACTGTCTCTTTTTCAAGGGCAGTAGTGGTTTTGCTCAGTTCAGCATACTTTTTGGCTTGTAGCTGGGCATGTTGTTGCTGTTGTTTTGCTTCAATTAAGGAAAGCTTAGCTCGCTCTAATATCTGCTGTTGCTTAACAAAGAGTTGTTGTGCTTTGTCGGTTTGGGTGGATTTGGTTTTTCCACTAACTTTTTTGTTTTTGTCTGATTTTAGCGCTTTTGCTTTATCTTGAGCTTTCTTTAATTCAACACGAGCAGAGCCTATTTGTTTTTTAGCGGCATCGCTTTGCTTTTTCCAATATTCATTTAATTGAGAAAGGCTGTTAGAAAGAGCTTGGTGTAATGTTACACCTTGATCTTTTTTGTTCGCTTGACGCTTCGTTGATTTAAGATCTGCCACTTTAGTAGATGCTTTTTTTAGCTTAGGCATGCCAAACTCCTCGGATTTACGCATTTTGTAGAGATTTTGCATTATACAGTGAGCTAATTACTTTTTTAATTTTTTTAAAAAATATTTTCTTGTCAAGTCTAAAGCTAGGGGAATGGCTAGACATATGTTACACTGTCGCGGCACTATTTTTTAGCAAGAGGCGCTCCATGACATTTGTAGTAACTGAAAACTGTATTAAGTGTAAATATACTGATTGCGTAGAAGTGTGTCCTGTTGATTGTTTTCACGAGGGGCCTAACTTCTTGGTGATTAATCCAGACGAATGTATTGACTGTGCATTGTGTGAGCCTGAATGCCCAATAGAAGCCATTTGCTCAGAAGATGATTTGCCTGACGATCAGGCAGATTTTTTAGCTATCAATGCAGAGAAAGCAAAAATTTGGCCCTCTATTACGACGCATAAAGATGCATTGCCAGATGCAAAAGATTGGGAAGGTGTCAAAGGCAAAAGAAAATTTTTGGAAGACTAACTTCCTGTTTTTTTCAGAGCGCTCATTTGTGGTCTTCTTGAATAGAGTCGAATTAAATCGTCCTCTAAATCAAATCTCAAAGCCAGTTCTTCGCCAAGCTGGCTTAAATCCCTTTCTAAAGTGTCCGCTTTAAAATGCGTTGAGTAGCTATCGCTAAAGTTCAAGGCATTGAGTGTTGTTGTCTTTAAGGCTTCAAAATGTGGTGCTTGAATTTCTCGCCTAGTAGATGCATTTTCAATATTGGCGAGTAGTTGCTCAAACATTTGAAAATGTCCCATCGACATATAATCTAAGAGTAATTGGCAAAAAGTAATGAGAGCCCCCTCTAAATAGGAAGTATCTTTGCTGTTTAGAAAAGGTCTTAATTGGCATAGCGTATTAAATTGAATAATTAATTCTTGTCTTAGTTTTAGCCATTGCTTTAAAGAATGCTTCAGTTCATTGCCAGTACTTAGCGTCGTGAGTGAATTCATGGTTTCCTCCTAATTAAGTGGGCAGACGGAATCAGCAAGGAATTTTAGAAACTGTCTCAAAAATGCCATTTTGGGTTCAGTTTCTCGTCTTCATACATTTAAGTTAACTGGCACTGTATGATACTTGAGGTGCTGCTTTCTATATTTTTCCAGTTAATCTTCATGTGCTTGGTGAATGCCAACATCAAATACATCTTTGTTTTGCCCTTATATAAATAAGTAAAGCTTGACGACCCTAATAGTCAAGGTATTTAGTAAACCAATAAAATATTTTTTTAACATCGACTAACTATTGCCCGAGGCTTTGTAAGCAATGTCTCAAGATGGTGTGGAATAATCACCATTTGTGCTTTGCTAAATAAATCACATCTTACTTAAAGAAGTAACTAAGTGACTGATTACTATTAGATAATTCAAGTTTAGTCTTGAGCCTGGTATCACAGCCTTAAATTTGCATTGTGCTGAGTAGCTTGAGTAAAGATTAATTTTTGTTACTCTGAAGACATCCAAATCAAGGATTGAGATGGATAGCGTTGCTGGCTTACATGGACATGTTCCAGCATCCCAGGCAAGGGACTGCCGTTTTACAGGGATAGTGTGTTAATGAATCTTAAGGGATTTATCGCTGCAGATGAACTTGTAGTAAGGACAGCTAAGCAAAAAGTATGGATATTGGTTCTCTGATTGTTTGAAAAGCGATGTAAAGGATGACATAAAAGGGTAGCTTCTTAAGCTACCCTTTTTTTTGTTTGAAAATAAGCCCAAATACTTCCTAATCCAAGAAGAATAAAAGCAAGCATTGTCCACAGTGGTAGAGAAAATCCTAAGAACTGTTCTTGGGATTCAGCACATTCACCTGCGCCTTTTAAAACGACCAAAATGGCCTCAAACATGGGCAGGGTTTCAAATAAATAATCGAGTCCAGGTGTGCAAGATGGTACAAGGTGTGGGGGTAATTGTAGAATCCAAATATGCCTTGCTGTGACGCTAAGTCCCAATGCAATCAAAATGCTACTACTGATGGGATAGATAAGTTTGGCAATGCCTTCAACAGGATTATGAAATGCTGCAATCGTAAATAGGATGCCGGTAAGAAGCATAATAGAGCGAGCGATGAGGCAGAGTGAGCAGGGCATTAATCCAAACTGATACTGGAGTAATAAGGATATGCCAAAAAAAAATAGGGCAAAACAGGCCAGTAGGCTATAAATGCGCCGAGTGCTAAATTTCATAGAGTAATAACTTAAATTTAAAAAGAATACCAAAAGTCAGTCTTAAAACGCAAACTCATATTCATAAGTTTGGTTGATTACAAATGTACCTTCAAAGACTGTATGTGTGTTTCCAGTAATACTCACGCCTTTTTGCGTGTCATAATTCACAGACAAACTGCCACCTGACATATCAACTTGTACGGAAGTATTTAATTCGCCTTGGGTGACACCCGCAATAACCGCGGCACAGGCCGCTGTGCCACAAGCTTGCGTTTCACCCACACCTCTTTCATAGACTCTCAGTTTAATATGATTTCTAGCAAGAACTTCAACAAAGCTCACATTGACGCCTTTGGGAAAGGTGGGATCATTTTGTAGTAATTTTCCTATTGAGGTAACCCTTGTATCTTTCACATTTGAAACAGACAATACACAATGTGGATTGCCAATCGATAAGAGCGTTACCTCTTTATCTGTTTTGTAAATTGGAATTTTGTAACGTCCCAGTGCATTTATTTTTTGTGTATTTATATGAAAGTCTTTAGCGCTAGGTGGAAATTTTGGTTTGCCCAATAAAACTTCAATACGCATGGGATCGTTCAAATCAATGTAGATGGGATTTGCTAGGCAACCAATGGTTAAATAGTTTTTATCTGTTAAGCCTTTTTCGTAGACATAGCGTCCAAAACATCTTGCACCATTGCCGCATTGTTCTACTTCATCTCCATTTGCATTAAAGATTCGATAGTTAAAATCATAGTTAGGTTGAGAAGGTGGATCTACAATGAGTACTTGATCACAGCCAATGCCTAATTGTCGATGTCCAATTCTTGCAATAAGATCAGGTGTAATCGTAAGTGATTGAGTAATTCTGTCTAAAATGACAAAATCATTCCCCAGTGCTTGCATTTTTACAAATCTAATTTTCTTCTTCATCAGTGGCAAGTCCTCAAGCACATTTTGCATTTTATTTACCAAATATGTTCATTACGATATAAGTGTTCTATTGTTTCACGTTCTCTGACAATTTTATATTGCCTGTCTTTGACCATTACCTCAGCGATTCGGGGGCGAGTGTTATAGTTTGAACTCATGACGAAACCATAAGCGCCTGCAGAGCGAACTGCAAGGTAATCGCCTTGTTTTATTGAGAGTAAACGATTTTTGCCTAAAAAATCCCCACTCTCACACACAGGGCCGACAACATCATAAATTATCGCTTCCTTTTGCTGTGTCTGTTCAATGGGAATAATTTCTTGCCATGCAGAATAAAGAGCAGGTCTTAGTAAATCATTCATGCCAGCATCCACAATGCAGAAATTTTTGTGTGTAGATTCTTTTAAATAGAGAATTTGAGTAATTAAGATGCCTGCGTTGGCCGCAATGGCTCTGCCAGGCTCAATAATGAGCGTGAGCTCTGGATAGGGGCAATTTTTTAGAATGGCGCTTGCATATTCATCGGGTAGTGGGGGTGTTTCTGTTTGATAAACCACACCAAGCCCACCGCCAATATCTAAATGTTGCAGCGTGATTCCAAATGATTGCAATTTAAGAATAAGCTCGTTCATGCGATGAATGGCTTCAATAAAAGGCGAAAGTTCTACCAGCTGTGATCCAATATGATAGTCTAGGCCTTTTATTTGAATATTAGCTAAATCTGCAGCTTTTTTGTATGCAGTTATTGCATCTTCATAGGTAATGCCAAATTTGCTTTCTTTAAGGCCAGTGACAACATAGGGGTGGCTTTTGGCATCAATGTCTGGATTAATCCGAAGTGCAATGGGGGCACAGACATTCAAATGATGTGCAATTTTCTGTATGCAGTCTAGTTCGGCCAATGATTCGACATTGAAGCAATAAATATTGTGTTTGAGTGCAAATGCGATTTCATCAGGTCTTTTTCCGACGCCTGAAAAGACAACCTGCCTTGGATCGCCGCCAGCAGCGATGACTCTCATGAGTTCGCCTTGAGAAACTACATCAAAACCTGCGCCTAAAGAGGCTAATAGATTTAACACAGCTAAATTACTGTTGGCTTTCACGGCGTAACAAATTTTATGTGGCTGGTCTTTAAACGCAGCGTCAAAGACTTGATAATGCCGGGTGAGTGTTGCCGCAGAATAGACATAACAGGGACTACCAACTTTTTCTATGATCTCTTTTAAGCAGACATTTTCTGCATAGAGCACATGGTGTTGGTAATTAAAGTGGTCCATAATACTCCGCCTTTGTATCCGGCAAGGTCAGGGGGCCTGTTTGTCCACAGCTTATCAGTAGTGAGCACAGTAGCACTATTGCGCAAACACCCCCAAAAGAGAAATAAGAACGGATTTTTTGAGTATTCATTCTATGAAATGATGCACCTTTAGTTGATTTGCTTAGGAAACTTTACACAATAATCGATGGCTTAGCAAAGTGTTTGAAGTAATGACAAAGAAATTGAAGATAGTTAGTTGGTAACTACTTGCGTTGTGCAACGCTAAGTAGTGAGGTTAGTTGCTTAATAAGGTTAAAATTGTGCAGACCGCGTTACTTGAAAAAATTGTTTTAGAACCCGCGTATCCAGCAACGGCAAGTGTGATCTGGTTGCATGGCTTGGGATCATCTGGCCATGATTTTGAAGATGTTTTACCCTTTTTACAATTACCAGACAATCATCGTATTCGCTTTATTTTTCCACATGCAGAGGAAATGCCTATTGGTCTAAATGGCGGGCTGTGGATGCCTGCGTGGTATGACATTAAAGATTTCAATATTATGCAGCGACAAGATGAAGAAGGCATACGACAATCTGAACAAAATATTATGAGCCTGTTAGATCATGAGCTTGCACAAGGGATTGAGAGCCAAAGGATTATTTTAATGGGATTTTCACAAGGCGGTGCGATGGCATTACATTGTGCCACTCGATATCCTAAAACACTGGCAGGGGCTGCTTGTTTATCCGGGTATCTTCTACTGCATAAGCTATTGTCAGCAGAAATGCATCCTAATAATTCGGATCTACCCATTTTTATGGCACATGGGTTGATGGATCCTATGGTGCCTTATTTTCAAGGACAGCAAGCCAGTAATATTTTAGAAAGCGTAGGATTAAATCCTGTTTTTAATAGTTATCCTATGGCACATATGGTTTGTATGGAGGAATTCTATGATTTGGGCGCGTGGATTCAGCAGGTTTTAAAGGATGATAGTCACAGCAGATGATATTTGCCTGCAAAGATCATAATGTTGAGTAGGCGTCGAGCCTCGAGCGACTGGGGCTTACATTGGTCAATGAGGATTGCGAGATGGTGATTCCGAAAGTTTATGAGCAAAGACGATACTGTATAAAGATGAGTTTATTTTCTGCAAGATTGACCGAAAACCTATAAGAATGCTTATCGTCATTGTACTTGAGTTTTGGACAGGATATATATTCAAATAAATGATTATATATTCAATGCAAATGATATTATCAACGCTCTTTAGCTTACCTAAGGTCGTAATTGAGGTTTGAATATGTCGGAGCCGGTAACCGGAAATAAAGAATACACATTTTTCCTACCGAATTTTTGTTCGGTTACTTCGGTATTTATTTTGTCTATTGGGGCTCAGCTCATTGCTTTTATGTTAATTCTAGCAACGGGAGATAAGCTCAGTGAGTCTTGGGACGAGCTTGGTTTGTTGTCTATTTTTGTGCAATGGATAGCTTTGACAAGTGCGGGTGTACTTTGTTTGTCGAAACGTTGGTTGTCGAAGCTGCCGCTCTTTTGGTCAGCGGTGGTCGCGTATTTCATGATTGTGTTAACAACCACCATTATCTCTGCAACAGCACAATATTTTCTAATTTCCATAGACTATCAATGGGGGAGTGTTCCCGAAACAATTGGACAGTTTGTTTTTCGTTGCTCGGCTATTTCAGCAATTTTATCATTAGTGGCATTACGCTATTTTTATGTTCAGCAACAATGGAAGCAACGTATCGAATTAGAGAGTCAAGCACGTGTTGAAGCATTACAGGCACGTATACGACCCCATTTCTTGTTTAACAGCATGAATATTATCGCAAGTTTAATTCGTACAGATGCTGATCTCGCGGAGCAGGCTGTTGAGGATTTATCGGAACTTTTTAGAGCAAGCCTGAAGCAATCAGGCTCTATGGTTCCTTTATCCGAGGAATGGATCTTATGTCGGAACTATTTGCGGATTGAAGGACTCAGATTGGGTAATCGCTTAACGCTAGACGTGGATTTGCAACATGTGCCTCAGGATGCTGCTATTCCGATGCTAACCTTGCAGCCATTGGTTGAAAATGCAATTTATCATGGTATTCAACCCTTGCCTCAAGGCGGTGCAATCACGGTATTAGGAACCATGAGCGGTAATATGGTTTGTATTACGATTGTAAACCCAGTGCCTAAACAAGAGGGTGGTATAAAAACACATGGAAACCAAATTGCTATGGCAAATATCAGACATAGGCTAAACTTATTATTTGGAAGTCATGCAAAACTTATCGTGAACAAAACAGATGAATTGTATGAGGTCAAAGTGTTGTTCCCTTATATTAAGGGGGGCGTTTAGTTCAGTATTTGTATACACATGAAAGGACCGGCAAATGCGTGTTTTAATTGTTGATGATGAAGATTTAGCAAGAGACAGAATCCTTAGAATCTTAAGTGAATTTGAGGAGCATCAAGTTGTTGGTCAGGCGACCAATGGCCATGAAGCTTTACAAAAAATCGATGAATTAACACCAGATATTGTGTTGCTTGATATACGTATGCCAGGTATGGATGGCTTAGAAGTAGCAAGACACCTTGTGGGAATGGATGAACCACCTGCCATCATTTTCACCACCGCTTATGATGAATATGCAATTGAAGCATTTAAAGTACATGCTGTTGATTATTTGCTTAAACCTGTTCGTTCTGACAGACTAAAAGAAGCGCTTGGCAAAGCAGTACGGCCGAACAAAGTTCAGTGGAAAGCACTCAATAAAAAAGAAGATGGTTCGATTAAAGCGAGAACACACATCAGCTCTAGAACCAGAAAAGGAATTGTGTTGATTCCCGTTTCAGATATTTATTATTTTCGAGCTGAACACAAATATGTCACAGTGCGCCACAAAGAAGGTGAGGTGTTAATCGAAGATACGCTTAAAGAGCTTGAAACTGAATTTCCAGGCAAATTTCTACGTATTCATCGTAATTGTTTGATAGCTTTGGATTACATTCTTGCTCTCGAAAAAAATGTGAGTGGACAACCCTGTATACGACTACGTGGCATCGATGAGGCCTTGGATGTGTCAAGAAGGCACGTTGCCCATGTGAGACAAGTCATGAACAATTTAATGACACGCAAATAACATAGTCCAAACTAGAAGGTTTATCTCCTGGATGAATTCAGCTAGTATATAGCCTGTTCTAGGCTATTTTTCCTATTTTTTTATGAAAAAACTCCGTATTGTAACCAGAAGCAGCAAATTAGCACTGGCTCAAGTTGATTGGGTCAAGAACAAGCTAAATAACTTTTATCCTGATCTTGATTTTGATATTTTGAAAATTACCACTCATGGTGATAAATTTTTAGAAGCGCCCTTATATAAGGTGGGTGGTAAAGGCTTATTTGTTAAAGAATTAGACGATGTGCTGATTCAAGGTGAAGCAGATATTGCAATTCATTCTGTAAAAGATGTTCCTCAAATCTTGCCTGATGCGCTTATTTTACCGGTATTATGTGAGCGAGAAGATCCCTGTGATGCGTGGATCAGTCCACAAGGTCTGCGTATTGAGCAATTAGCCGCTGGGGCTAATGTGGGCACTTCTAGTTTGCGTCGTATTGTGCAGTTGCGACGTGTGCGTTCAGATTTAAATTATATATCGTTAAGAGGCAATGTGCCTACGCGTGTTGCAAAATGCCAGTCAGGAGACTTTGATGCCATTGTATTGGCAAGGGCAGGTTTGGCAAGGTTGGAGATGAGTGATGTGATCACGCATGTTTTTCCGCCGCAAATTTTATTGCCTGCTGTTGGGCAAGGTGCCATTGGTATTGTTTGTCATAAAGCCGCAGAAGCTGTGCAAGCATTGATTGCGCCGCTGAATCATCTTAGTACACATCATTGTGTGATGGCTGAACGTGTGATGAATAAGCGTTTGCATGGTAGTTGCCAAGTACCCATTGCTGGCTATGCTTTTGTAGAGAATGAAAGCATTACATTGACCGGTAGGGTTGGACATCCAGATACAACAGAGATAATAGAAGCTTCTTGTACAATGCCTTTCGATGCTTTTGAAGCATTGGGTAATGAAGTGGCAGAGCAGTTGATTGCTCAAGGTGCACTTTCTTTAATTGCAAGTTTTGTTAAAGCAAATGAGTAATATACTTCATCAAAAAGCGGAGAGTGCTTTGTATACCTTAATCATTACGCGCCCACAAAAGCAATCTAAAGCTTGGATTGATTATTTAATCCAGCATCAAGTTGATTATCTGTGTTTTCCTGCGCTTGAAATTAAATCGCTGCACACAATATGGGATGAATATCAGTATGAAATGCTTAAGAAAGCAGATATTCTTATCATTACCAGTCCGAATTGCATTTATAGTGCACCACCTGCTTTGTTGCAGCAATTACAAAAAAACACTTTTAAAATTGTTACCCTGGGTCAAGGTACGAGCAATGCACTTAAGCAACATGGAATACTACCATTTCTCACGGCGCCAGACGGTACGACCAGCGAAAGTTTATTAGCATTGGCATTCTTTCAGCCAGAGAAAATGCATAATAAAAAAATTGTTATTTTATCTGGGCAGGGTGGTAGACGTTATTTGGATGAAAATTTACAGCAACGCCATGCGCAGGTGCATAGAATTGCGCTTTATCAGAGGATCTGTCCAGTGGGAGATCCATCTGAAACCATCGCAGCGATACAGCGCTGTTTAAGGCCTATTTTTGTTATAACCAGTCAAGAAGCACTGATAAATATTATCCAACTGTATCCAGAATCAGCATTATCATGGCTTAAAGATCAGTTATTTATGGTCGTGAGTGAAAGGATTTTGCAATATGCAAAATCTTTAAGCTTTAGTAAAGTATGGAATGTGCAATCTTTAGAGATTGATAAAATCCATGCTGTGATTGAAGCAGAGCAGTTGTCCATATAAGCTGCATTTTCAAGGCCAGGAGGGTAGGAGGGTTACAGCAGATGCATTTTTGCTAATGTTAAGACAATCCATGTTATTCTGATAGTTTGCATAGGCAAGAACTAGTTAAGCAACTGGTATTGGTTGATCAACAAACATCTTTATTAGATGATTATCTGCGAGCGCAAAGCCATATGGATAAAGATAAAAGCAAAGATAATACGGATGGTAAGCATGCATCCAGTAAGCCGGTGATTGTAACGCACCATGGGAAAAAAACAGATAAAGTAAGTGCCACTGTAGCTCAGGATACTGCGAGTATTTTGCCTAAGGATACGGGTGAAGTTGTTGGAAACCCTATTGACCCTGGTATTAATCCAGCTAAATTTATAAAGGATCCCGCTCCTACAGAATCAGTGCGTACGGCACAAGCCACAAAAGCGGTTCATGAAGTGCCTCGTAATAAAGTGCAACCTCCGCCAAAAGAGCAGACAGATTTCTGGGCTGATGATGCTATTACAGATACTATGAGTGATGATAGTATTCATGATTCTTTTTCTAATATTTCAGACAAAAAGACAAATAAAAAAGTAGATAAAAACCCACCAAAGACGCCGCCTCCTGCAGTATCCACAGTACAAAAATCTTGGGTTAGCAAAGCACTTTTTGGTTTAAGTATCTTTTCTTGTGTTGCTGTTGGCGCTGTTAGCTATATTGTCTATCAATTACATTCTCAGATTGATCAATTGAATATTTCGTTTGCAACAGATCAGCAATCTGTTAAATCATTAGCGACACGAGCAGAATCTTCTCTTCAGTCTGTTACTGCTGTTAGAGCAGAAAATGAGTTAAGTCAGGCACAGCTTAAGACTTTGAAAGCAGAAATAGAAGCAGCTCAAGATCAGCTAATTGTACAATCAGGCAAGAGTGAGTGGGTTTTAAATGAGGCCTATTATTTAATACAAAATGCCGATATACAATTACAACTCAATCAAGATAGCCATACAGCCAAAGCACAGCTTCAAATCGCAGATAGAAAGATTAAGGCCTTAGGTTACCCCCAACTCGCGTGGGTAAGAGAAGCGCTGGCAAAAGATATTGCGGCCTTAGAGAGTGCGCCTATGGTTGATAAGCATGATATCTGGACACAACTGAATGTGCTTGAGTCTACATTGTATGCTTTACGCTTTAAAGCCTTGGTTGATGAGAACAAAGAAGGCGCTTGGGTAAAAGCAGAGGATATGGCAGAAGAGAAAGCGACTTGGCAGCGTCTCTTAATGCAAACATGGGGAGAATTTAAGGGACTCATTCGTGTCAGTCGTTATGATCAGGATGTTATGCAGCCTGTGCTGACAAAACTAGAGCAGAAGCAATTGGTTAGGACTTTAGTCTTGATGTTAGAACAAGCTAAGTGGGCATTGTTAAAGTCAGACACCATTGTTTATCACGAGTCTCTCAATCAGCTCAATCTATCGATTGAGCAATATTTTGATGCAACGCCCGCAAGAGAAACTGCTTTGAAAGCATTGGAAAAATTAAATGCTGTAGTGTTGGTTACAAAAATGCCAGATGTTTCGCAGTCATTGTCTGCGTTGAAGAAAGCATTGGAAACATCTAAAGCACCTGAGGTTACACAGGAGCAAGAGACAAACTCATGAAGAAATTGATTTGGCTCGCCGTTGTTTTAGCATTTGCGGTTTGGATTGGTACAAATGTAAAATCTGATCCTGGTATTATGATTGTTCGAGTGGCGGGATGGCGTGTTGATATGCCACTGTGGCTAGCTGTTGTTGCTGCTTTTTTTGCCTTTGTGCTTTTTCACTATATGCTAAAAATCTATGATAATTTAGTGCATTCTAGTTTCTGGGTTGGTGATTTTACACTTAACCGAAAGAAACAAAAAGCACGTCGTTTAACCCATCAAGGCTTTATTGAGCTTGCCGAAGGTGATTGGATTCGCGCAGAAAAGCATTTTCTACAAGCGGCGGAATACAGTGAAGTTCCATTGCTGAACTACCTTTCGGCAGCAAAAGCGGCACAAGAATTGGGTGAAGCCAAACGGCGCGATCGCTACTTAAAGCTTGCACATGACAAGACCAAGGGGGCAGACATTGCTATTGGTTTAACACAAGCAAGATTGCAATATCAACAAGGTCAATTTGAACAATCACTTGCAACTGCAAAGCATTTATTGAACCTTGCGCCTTTTCATCCTCATATTTTAAAGTTGCTTAAGAACATTTATCAGCAATTGAAAGACTGGGAACAGCTACTTGAATTGCTGCCAAATCTTCGTAAACATAAAGTGATTAGTTCTGAAGAAGAAAAAACGCTTGAGAAGCAATTGTATGTACATATTATCAACAGTTATCAAAAGCAAAGTGAAAAAGCATTAGATATTTTCTGGCATAAGATTCCCAAGAGATTACAAACAGATCCAGATATTGTTTATCCCTATGCTTTGCAGCTATGCCAAGAGGAAAAATGGCTTGAGGCAGAATCTGTTTTAAGGCAGTGCCTTAAAAAAATTTGGAGTGAGTCTTGTATTTATTTGTATGGGCTTATTAAATTCCAAGATCCACAGAAGCCTTTAGATCAGGCAGAGGCATGGTTGAGAGTAAACCAGGATAGTCCAAATTTATTGCTCACTTTAGGGCGTTTGTGTATGCAAGCGCAGCTCTGGGGTAAAGCGCAGCGATATTTAGAGGCATGTCTTAAATTATCTGCTTTGCCAGAAGCATACGCAGAATTAGGTATCTTGTTAGAAAAGATTGATCAACTTGAATTATCGAATCAATATTTTCGTAAAGGCTTGATTCAATTTGTTCCGATAGAGTTAACCTCTGTTGCAACACACGTTAAATTTCCTGAAAAAATATAAATGAATGCAGTGGGTGTAATATGAGTCGATGGGTTAGTGGGGAAGTTGTCAAATTACATCAATGGAGTGATGATCTTTATTCTATTTTTATCAAGGCGCCGATTGATAGCTTTGAGGCTGGTCAATTCACACAGATTGGTTTAGGTGATGAGCAGAAGCCATTATTTAGGCCTTATTCCTTTGCAAATGCGCCCTTTGAATCCGTATTAGAATTCTATTTTAATTTTGTAGATAAGGGGGGGTTAACGCCTCAGCTGGTTAATTTGAAGACTGGCGATAAAATTTGGGTATCTAAGAAAGCCTCAGGAAGATTTACACTTGCCACACTCGCGCCAGCACCTAGTTTGTGGTGTTTTGCCACGGGCACGGGTTTAGGTGTATTTTTATCCATTTTAAAAACCGAAGCAGTTTGGCAGACTTTTGACAAAATTCGATTGGTTCACAGTGTACCTACCGTCAATCTATCTTCTCATCATGGTTTAATTGAATCTTTTTTAACACAATATCCAAGTCAATTCCGTTTTATTCCTATCATTACACGAGAGAAACATGAGCATGTATACTCGCAACGGATGACAGAGTTGATAGAGCAGAAAATAATTGAGACGGAATTGGGTGAAGAAATTTCTGCTGAAACAGCGCAAGTCATGCTCTGTGGCAACCCCCATATGGTAAAGGATATGCGTGCCCTGTTTGAACAAAGAGGCATGCCCTTAAGAACGCCAGGGAAAGGAGGGAATGTGACGATAGAGAGCTATTGGAAAGAATAAGTGTTCTATAATCTCAATATGCTTTAAGGCTTTTCTAAAGCAAGTGCCCTTGACTGAAGAATCAGTATTGATTCTTCAGTCAATCAAGATGTGACGAAGCATTAGTTTTGTGAGCGAGCATTCATTTTAGACGTCAAAAGACAGTTGACAATTCTATATTACTTCAGTACATTTTCTAACTTTGAGGTATTTTCTATAAAATTTGTGGGAAATTGTCCATGATTGGTTCCTTTCTTTCCGTGTTTGGTTTCTGCTGGGAAAATAACGCTGATGCGTCTTCTCATACCCCAGATGTGATGCTAACAGAGTCTACGGCACCTGCGCTGATTTTTTCTTCGACAACGCCTAAAACCCCTCCAAAAAAAAATGCCTATAGGCAATTATGTCAACAGTTGCAAGATCTTTCATATACTGAAGAAGAGGTTAAGCGGCTGCTCCTGCCTTTAGAACAGCCACATAGCTTTACTGCCACGGAAGCATGGTTTAACGATAGCTTGGTGAATGATTATTTTCAGCAGCTTGCAACGCAGTATCCAAATCTTGAAGTGATTTCTAGCTTGATGACTCAATGTGAAACCTCGTTGCCTGATAGATTGCGTACTTGGTCGAAATATAGAGAATGGAAGATGAGGTTATCTCAGTCGTCGTTGGTTTTTTGGCCGATACATCAGGCGGATCATTGGCATCTCATTGTGATTGACAATAGATCGAGAGAGGCTAACGTATATATGCTAGATGGTTTTAATACAAAGAATAAAGACATTTTAACAGGATATGGTTTTGAGCTCGCCAGCGTTATCCGATCTGAATTACCGACAGAGCATATGAGTGGGGAATTCATCAGTGTGGCTGCGCAAAAAAATATCTATGATTGTGGGTCTGTTATTTGTTTTTATGCAAAACTGATAGCAGAATTTTATTCTAAACATCGACAACTGCCAGAGCTAAGTGTACTGAACACCTCAAATGTGGATTACACAGATTTTAGAAAGAACATTGCAGAGACATTGAGAGACTTTGGTGCAAGTGTAAAATCTGTGAGTAGATCTAGGTTATAGATCTTAGTCACAATTTAGATGATGAACTTTTAGAATCTTCATTCGTGAATTATTCAGTATGCGAATATAAGACGCATGTAGGAAGACTATACAAGCATATCGGATAGGATACAGATCTTGTCTAAGCCCCGCTCTAATAATGTACTTTGACATTTTTTGACCATTTCAAAGGGGCCACTTGCATAGACTTGGGTGTTCTCTATATCTGACCATTCACTTTCATTCATGAGCATGTCATGTAACCAGCCATTTGCAAAATGCCAATCGTTTGGTTTATCAGGTGTGGATAATATAATTTTATAAGTAAAGGTAGGGTATTGTGCTTGAGTCTTTTCCAAGAAATCTAATAGATAGAGATCTTCAGGCTTGCGCACTCCCCACCATAAGCTGATAGATTGATTACGTAGCTTGTCTGGGTGTTCTATCATTTCTTCGAGTAAGGCCTTAAACGGAGCGATACCTGTGCCACCTGCTAGCAAGAGCAATTTCTTATCTGATCTTAAATTGGTGCGTGTCATCTGACCAAAGGGACCTATAATGTCAATCACCGGATTGTGTTGGAGTTGATCGATAAAGGATAGTGCTGCTTTTTGTTTTTCATCATGGCGTAAATGAAATTCTAGCTCGTGGTTTTGATTGTATGCATTTGCAAGGGAGAGTGATAAAACAGCATCTGTTACCAGGAGCCGTTTTTGCAGTATTGTATTGATGTATTGTCCTGCTTGATAGCGAAGTACATGTGCTGTATGCAATGGAGAAAAGCGTAGGGAAATAATGTCTTTACTGATAGGCCTCGTATCAATCAATTTATATTTTATCATAACAAATTTTTATAAACCCAGTTCAGGCCAAATGGCATCAATGCGTTCTTTGATCTCTCTGGATTGTACGATGGGTCTTCCCCATTCTCGGCTGGTCTCTCCAGGAAGTTTATTTGTGGCATCAAAGCCAATTTTGCCTCCAAGGTTGCTTTGTGGAGATGCAAAATCTAAATAATCTATAGGTGAATTTTCCAAAATAAAAGTATCACGCTTGGGATCCATGCGCGTAGACATTGCCCAGATGACGTCTTGCCAGCTTCTACAGTTGATATCTGCGTCCACAACGATGATCATTTTTGTATACATGAATTGACGTAAAAAGGACCAGATCCCCATCATGATTTGCTTGGCATGCCCGGGGAATTTTTTATGGATAGAGACTACAGCAACGCGATAAGAGCATCCTTCTGGTGGTAGATAAAAATCAATTATTTCTGGATATTGTTTTTGTAAAATCGGTGTAAATACCTCATTTAGCGCAACCCCGAGTATGGCGGGTTCGTCAGGAGGTCTGCCTGTATACGTACTATGATAGAAAGCATCGTCGCGCATTGTGATCTTTTCAATGGTCATGACGGGGAAGCTTTCAACCTCATTGTAGTAGCCAGTATGATCGCCAAAAGGGCCTTCTTTGGCTGTATCATTAGGGTATATATAGCCCTCTAGAATAATTTCTGCAGAAGCTGGCACTGATAAATTCGGATGCAGTATGGCTGGTGTCAGCTCGGTCTTTTTGCCTCTTAACAATCCCGCAAAGGCGTATTCAGAGAGGGTGTCAGGGATGGGCGTTACAGCTGCTAATATTGTTGCAGGATCAGCACCCAATGCGACAGCAATCGGGAAAGGCTTATCAGGGTGTTGTTGGCACCAGGCTTGATAATCAAGCGCGCCACCACGGTGCTTAAGCCAACGCATAATAACCCGATTTTTATCAATCACTTGTTGTCTATATATGCCTAAATTTTGTCGTCCTTGTGTTGGGCCTTGTGTAATGACTAAGCCCCAAGTGATTAATTTGGAAATATCTTCTGGCCAACAGGTTTGAATAGGAAGTATTTCAAGATCGACTTCATGCTTGGCAAGCTGATGAGTTTGACAAAGACCTTTGCTGAGCATTTTGGGGCGCATGCTCATTAATTTCTTAACCGTTGGGATCTGCGCTATCGCATCCCAGAATCCTTCAGGCGGCTTAGGCTCTTTTAAAAGAGCTAAGAGTTCACCCACTTCTTTTAAGCCTGCTAAGGATGTTTTATCGATGGCAAGCGCTACTCGTTCAACGGTACCAAATAAATTACCCAGAAGAGGCATGGATGCATGTTTGGGAGCTTCAAACCATAGTGCAGGCCCTGCTGCCTTTAAGACGCGATCACAGATTTCTGTGACTTCAAGAAAGGGATCAACAGGATAGGAGATTCGTTTAAGCTGGCCCTGCTGTTCAAGCAGAGCCAGAAATTCGCGTAAATCTTGGTAGGCCATTGGCTAAAGATTAGGCGCGTTTCATTGCTTCAAAGAATTCTTCATTTGTTTTGCTGCCTTTGAGGCGTTCAATGAGGAATTCAATGGCGGCTAATTCGTCCATAGGATTCAAAAGCTTTCTGAGGATCCACATTTTTTGTAGTTCTTCAGGTGTAGTGAGCTTTTCTTCGCGGCGCGTGCCAGAACGATTAATGTTAATCGCAGGGTAAACACGCTTTTCAGCAACACGTCTGTCAAGATGCAATTCCATGTTACCTGTACCTTTGAATTCCTCATAGATGACTTCGTCCATTTTGGAGCCAGTGTCAATCAATGCGGTGGCGATAATGGTTAAACTGCCGCCTTCTTCAACATTACGGGCAGCACCAAAAAATCGTTTTGGACGTTGTAATGCAGCAGCATCGACACCACCCGTTAATACTTTTCCTGAGTGAGGAATGGTGGTGTTATAAGCTCTTGCTAAACGGGTGATAGAGTCTAATAAAATGACAACATCCATTTTATGCTCAACCAAGCGTTTTGCTTTTTCAATAACCATTTCAGATACTTGGACATGTCGATGTGGTGGTTCATCAAAGGTACTTGCAACCACTTCGCCTTGTACAGAACGCTCCATTTCAGTTACTTCTTCAGGGCGCTCATCGATTAAGAGAACAATTAATTTACATTCAGGGTGATTGGTTGAAATAGAATGGGCAATGTTTTGTAGCATCATGGTCTTACCTGCTTTAGGTGGAGACACAATCAAACCACGTTGACCCTTACCAATCGGTGATACGAGATCAACAACGCGCGCGGTGAGATCTTCAGTACTACCATTACCCACTTCAAGGTGAAGACGTGCTTCAGCATGCAGGGGGGTTAAGTTTTCGAATAATAGCTTATTACGTGTATTGTCAGGGCTTTCATAATTAATTTCATTTACTTTCAATAGTGCAAAATAGCGTTCACCATCTTTGGGTGGACGAATCTTGCCTGACACGGTGTCACCTGTTCTAAGGCCAAAGCGTCTAATTTGGCTAGGAGAAACATAGATATCATCTGGCCCAGGTAAATAGGAGGCTTGTGCGGAGCGCAAGAAACCAAAACCATCTTGTAGGAGTTCTAAAACGCCTTCGCCATAAATATCTTCGCCACTTTTTGAGTGTGCTTTTAAGATACCAAAAACAAGATCTTGTTTGCGTAATCGGGCGACATTTTCAACGCCTAATTCTATAGCGAGTTCCGAAAGTTCAGTTGCTGGTTTATTTTTCAGTTCTGAAAGATTCATATGCGTGCTTTTAATTATATTGAATGGGGGATGGTGAATGTTAGATCAGATTCGCTGCTTTTTAGGATAAATGCCGCGCATCAGATCGCTGCTTATACTACTGAGTTGTTTTCCTCTTAGGTAATGGTCACAAGCGTGCAAGCTCATATGCCATAACAAATCCAGTTTGATTCCTACCTTGACGTTTGTCAAGGTAGTGGACAATGCTACCAAAGAATTTATTTTGAAGCTAGTCATTAAATAAAATATTTGGTAGCCACATACATTAGAGGTTGCTATCGATGAAAGCGGCTAATTGTGATTTTGATACAGCCCCTACCTTAGTAGATTCTAGCTCACCATTTTTAAATAGCATCAGTGTGGGGATACCACGTACACCAAATTTTTGTGGAGTTGCTTGATTTTCATCAATATTTATTTTGGTAACTTTGAGGCGTCCATCATATTCTTTTGCAATTTCGTCTAAAACAGGAGCAATCATTTTGCAAGGACCGCACCATTCTGCCCAGAAATCAACGAGCACAGGGGTGTTTGAGTTTACTACCTCGTTTTCAAAGGAATCATCAGTTACGTTTACGATTGCGTCGGACATTGTATTTATCTCCATAGAACACATTGTGAAGGCTATCATACCAAGCTAACCATGATTTGTTTAGGATGCATTCCAAAATAATGCAAGCTAAGTAACTGTATTGAGTTCTCCCTTTTTTTTGATCTGGATGGTACATTGAGTGAAGCTTGAATCTTTAGTTTGAGATGGGTCTATATGGTATTGAATGAATGGTTACAATCGACACAAGGCTACTTGCGCATTGGATGTGCTTTAAGTTTCTTTTTGCTATTGGCTTTTTGGGAAAGCCGTTCACCTTGGCGAATGATCCGAGGCAGTTTGTCTAGACGATGGTTTAAACATATTTCTTTAAGCCTTATCTCACAAGCCGCGATACGTTTGGTCTTTCCTATATTTTTGTTGCAAACAGCTTGGCTTGCTGAAAAAAATCATCAAGGTATCTTAAATAAAATAACAATGCCGTTTTTTATAAAAGTGATAATAGGTATTCTTGCCTTAGATCTATTAGTTTACTTTCAGCATCGTTTGATGCATCGCTATAAATGGTTATGGTTTTGTCATCGAGTACATCATATTGATAAAGAAATAGATGTGTCTACAGGCTTAAGATTTCATCCTTTTGAAGAGTTGATCGCCATGGCGATGAAATCCTTTGGCGTTGTCTTTTTTGGTGTACCCGTATTGGCGGCACTGCTCTTTGAAATTATATTAAATTTTGGTGTCTTGTTTACGCATGCCAATATCTATCTTTCAGAAAAGACTGAAAAATATTTGCGCTATTTTATTGTAACGCCTGGTATGCATCGTATTCATCACTCTGATCGCAAAGATGAATATATGACAAACTTTGGTTTTTGTTTGATTCTCTGGGATAAATTATTCAACACGTATAAGGCAAGGCCTGCTGCAGGAGAGAATAGGTTAATCTTGGGGCAAGAAGAGTATCGAGAAGAGAAATATCAAAGTTTAGAAATGATGCTTTTATTACCCTTTAATCTCAGAAAATTCAAACCCAAAAAGAAGCATGTACAGAAGCTTTGGATGGGATGGCGTGAATAGAAACTAGATTTTTGTGGAGGGATAGAAAAATGAAGAAGATAGCGGTTGTTTTATCGGGTTGTGGCGTCATGGATGGGAGTGAGATTGGTGAAGCTATATTAACCTTATTGGCTATTGATAAAGCGGGTGCGCAGTATCAGTGCTTTGCACCTAATATTGATCAAGTGCATGTGATTAATCATTTGACACAGGCAGAAATGCCTGAGAAACGCAATGTGCTGGTTGAGGCTGCACGTATTGCGCGAGGAGAGATTAAAGATTTAAAAGAGATCATTCCCAGTGATTTTGATGCGGTTATTTTTCCGGGTGGCTTTGGGGCTGCTAAAAATTTATGTGATTTTGCCTTTGAAGAAACGCATTGTCATGTGAATGAAGGGGTATCACAATTGGTGGCTGCTATGCATGCAGCCAAAAAACCAGTTGGTTTTATTTGTATTGCACCGGCAATGATTCCTAAACTCTATCCCTCTCACACCAAGCTCACCATCGGTACGGATAAATCGACAGCTGATAAGCTAACGGCAATGGGAGGGCAGCATATTTCATGTCCGGTGACAGATATTGTTGTAGATAAGACACATAAAGTGGTGAGTACGCCTGCTTATATGTTGGCAAATCGGATCAGTGAAGCGCAGCTTGGTATTGATAAACTGGTTACAGAAATCCTTGCTATGATTTAAAGCGTCTTTCCTAAGGGTAGTTTTTATAAAATTACCCTCTTATTTTGCTGTTTGTCGCTAAATTGACACAGATTATCAGCCTTTCCATCAAACGCCTTGCAATACCCTGTGGTGTTGATTACAGTTCGCAAATATTTTGTTAGTGAACTTTGTTGGTGTTTGGCATGAGCGCATATAATTATAATCCCTTAATCTTTAATAGTTTTGAGAATGCAGCTTTTAATTCTGCTGATTCTATTCATTCATTGGTAGAACATGGCGTTCATTATTTGTTGTTGCCTTATGTGGGTTATAAAGCGGTTAATTGGGCTTTTTCGCAGTCACCTGTGGTGCCTCAGGGCGCACATGGCGCGCACATTGCTGTAGGTGTTGGTGCATATCCTGCGGGTATTGTTCCTAAGATCAACCATTTATCTAAAAAAGCACTTAAAGTAGCCGCTAAGGTTATTTTGCCTGAAACAATTTCTGATTATATACATGATGCTTTTTTAAAAGAAAAATTTTGGGATGCCATTAAACCAGCAACCACGGCACTTATGCGCCCACCTTTAGAGCGTATAATTCCTGCTATATATAATGCCTTTGATAAAAATGATTTAAATTGGTCGGCAAGAGATTGGGTATTTGGGGGCGAAGGCACACTCATTACCATCGCAAATAGGCCCTTGTGGATGCTTAAACACATGGTTTCTAACTTGTTGTTTGGCAAATCACTGGCTGAGCATGCTGCGCCATCTATCTATGAATTAAGTGAAAGTGCGACAGATACAGGACTAGCTGTTCTGAGAACAGGTAGAGATGTTCTGTGGGGTACGACACAAGTCAGGCATTGTTTGTTTGGTGGGCCAGAAAAAACCAAGGAATGCTTGGCTCAGGCGAGAGACTATTTTAATGGTCAAGGTAATTATTTTGCTCAAGTGAGTGCGCCCTTAAGAAATGCCGCAGTGAGTTGGGCTTCTTGGGGTAAAGATATGTTTTGGGATGGTATGGGTGCGGGCTA
>JBFWLB010000005.1:0-90927 GCA_050252335.1 Candidatus Berkiella sp.
TGGGTAATTGTAGAATTTCAACTTTGGCTTGAATCAGCGCATTCTCTTTGTTGACTTTAGCGCGCTCCAATTCTTGCAACTGCTGTTTTTGTACCAACATTTCTTCTAAATGTTTTTGATTCTCAACCTGAGACATGCTGTTTTGCTTGAGGAGTTTTTCTGCACCGTCTAAACGAGTCTGTAAAATCGCTAAACGTTGTTGCTGAGTTTTTAAACTTTCTTCGATTTGTGTTAACTCTTTCTCAATACCACGAATACTATTTTCATAGCGCAATATTTCTGATTTCAATAAGTCTTTTTCTGCTTGAATGCGCTTAAGTTGATGCTCTTTAGATACTTCTAACTCTTTTAATAGCATGCTATCTATGTCAGAGCCTCCTTGAACAGAACGCTCAGAAATCACGGTAATAAGCGTTTGCCCTTCAATGACTTCATCCCCTTCTTGAATATGCACCTCATAAATAGTACCAGGATTAGGTGCGTACACTTTAACAATGCCCTTATCAGGCACTACATAACCACGCACTGTTTCTTTGCGAGCATAAGTACCCCAAAACAACATAGTAATAATGAGTGAGCAGACAATCACAACGGTCGCAACGAGCACGCTAATAGACAAGGGCTGCAATAATATGACATCGCCGTACAATCTATTCTTGCTATGTTCTAATGCTTCTTTTCTAAAAAGGGAAGACATCTGTTTAACTTATATAATGTTGACTGGCAGCATTTTAACATAAATTTAGCGAGTGGCCTTTTTGTTTTGTCGAGTCAAAAGACCGCTTGTCGGAGATAACTGGACGTGAGGATGTAAGAACTTGAATTAGAAATGAATGAATAGTTTTTTTCTATCATTGCAAAAAGTGACTATAGATGAATGGACTGTCTTTTTCTTCGTTCGCAAAACGAACATTTTTCCCTCTACCAATTTTGGGAGAGGTGGCTTCGAAGAAGCCGGTGAGGGTTAAATAAGTTAATCACTTATTGATCATTTTGCCTTAGAAACAATTTGCTCTAGAACTAAATCAAGTAACTTTATAATTTTTAAAAACCCTCACCTGCCCTATGGGCTTCCTCTCCCAAAATTGGTAGAGGAAAAAATCATTCGCTACGCTCATTTGTACATGAAATTATAAAATTTCGTGAGGATTTGTTCAGCTCGCAATAACGAACCTTTATTCCTGGGGATACCTCAGTTTACAAAGTAAGAACAGGGTCGCTTTGCGAACGAAGAAATAAAACTACTTCGCCTCATCAAAAGGATAGCGATGTGCTCTTAAATACTGATCGATATATTGATAAGAACGTGGCATTACTTTATCAGGATCACAATAGTAAGCCCTAGCACGTGCCACATTTTTGGTAATTTGATTTTGTTGGTTCACCCATATTACATGGGTTGCGCCCAAGCTCGCTGCTTGATCTAAAGCGCGATATCGAGCCAATTGCTCTCCTTGTGGTAAAAGGGTAATTTTCGAATTACCAGCAACTTCACCCAATAAGGCACATTCTGACACCATTTCTGGCTGTGCAACAATAATACGCTGCGCCCTATTACTCGGCTCAATAATGCAACCTGTCAGCAAAAAAATAAGCCCAACTAAGGCGAATAGTCTCATGTGTCTTCCTTGGCCACTTGTTGACAATTTGTCTCTTTGAGTAAAAAGCATAAAAAGAACGCAACTAAAGTAAGTATAGGCAGAATAAACATAGCTGCACGATAATTATCGGCAGAATATACTTTCATCGCATCGATCATTAACCTATCACTATTCCAAGCTCTATCAAGCAGCACGCCCACTAGTTCTTGGAAGAAGAATCCGCATACTACGATAAAGTTCGTTATTGCAACAACGGTACCAGCTAATCTTAGCTGGCAGTTTTCTCTACCAATGGCAAAGCAAATAATTTCCACACTTGAGAAAAAGCCAATAGCAAATAACAAGACACTCACCTGAAGATAAGTAAGTACTGGATAGAAAATAACAAAAAACAACAAAATAGTGACGATAAAACTACCCAGCCATAGCAGTGGCTTACGTTTTTTCATTCTATCAGATATAAAACCAACTAAAGGTCCACCGATAGCCCAACCTAAAAAGATCAACGAAACAGCACGGGTAGATTGCTCATTTGTTAATGACTGCACTGTCTTGAGATAGGAGACACCCCATAATTCAGCAAAAACAACAGTAGGCGCCATGATTAAGCAACCAATAACACCGTTAATCCAAATTTGCTTATTACGCATCGCAAATAGAATATCTCTAAAGAGCTGCGCATAAGAAAGAACTTTAACCGTGCGAGGATCTACCGATGCTGTTTCGCCTGAAGGCGCATCTCGAACAATAAACCAAATAATGGGGAACAATATAAAACCAACATAACTGGAGTAATATAAAGTTTCTCGCCAACCTAAATCTGTAATCAAAGCACTCAAATAAGTGCCACCAAACATGGCGCCAATCATTCCAAGTGTGGTTGTTAAACCTGACACAAAGGCAAATCTATCGGCTGGCAACCACGTAGTCGCAAGTTTTAAGACGCCCACAAAGGCGAAAGAAGAGCCAAAGCCAATCAGGAAACGCCCTGCTGCGGCAATGCTTGGATTATGTGTAGACGCAAAAATAAGTGTACCAATCGCACAAGAAAGTACGGCGATGGTTAAGATATTGCGAGGCCCATACCTGTCCATCATCAGACCAACAGGTAATTGCATAGGCGTATATGCGTAGTAATAGTAAGCACTCAAGTGCCCAACTTGAGTTGCATCTAAAGGCATCCCATTCTTACTGAATGCTACCTGTAAATGCTCTACCATCAAGCCAGGAGTAATGCGCAATAAATACTCATAACAATAAAAACCCGCAGCTAAACCGCAGATGATCCACGGCAGTAAGCGAGCAATTCTATTTGAGAATGATTCTTGTTTTGATGTTTGGCTGTTTGTCACTGTATTTATTTCTAAGTAGTAATTCAGCTAGTAAATTTCAAGAGTAAGCACATTAAGCGATTAAGCCATCTAGCGCAAGTATTAGTTCTCCAAAAAAATAGTTTACTAACTTATTTCTTGGGCAGGCTTCGCAATGTAATAGCCCTGCATACCATCTACTTTCAATTGCTCGAGTGCACCATACTCTTGCTCTGTTTCAACTGTTTCGGCGATTACTAATATATCTAAACTGCGTGCAATATCTACCAAGGAACGAATAAAAAATTGATTGTCATCGCTTTCATGAATATTGCGTACAAAACTACCATCGATTTTTAAGTAATCTAACCTGAGATTATTGAGATAAGCAAAAGAACTAAAATTTTTCCCATAATGATCGATTGATGTTTTAGAACCAAGTTGGGAAACTTGTAAAAACAGTGCTCTAATTTTATCAATACGATGGACAACACCATATTCTGGCAACTCAATAATAATGGAGCTTGCTTTTTTCCCTAAGGATTTAATTTTCTCAATTAGCCACTTAACGAAATCAGCATCATCTACTGAGCTAGGAGAAATATTAACATAGTAGCGTGGACTAATCTTAGCGTTTTCTATTTTTTCGAACAACAAATTAATCATACATTTATCAAGCTCAGTGATACGATTTAAGCGCTCAGCCATAGGCATAAACATGCCTGCACTAATGACGTTATCTTTATCCAGCTCAACGCGCATTAATGTTTCATACAAATCCGATGTATCTTGCAGCATTTTGATTTTTTGAAAATGTAATTTAATTTTGTTGTTCTTGACAACCTCATCAAATATCTTAGACCAATCTTGAGCACCTCGAACTTGCTTATCATCAATGATCTTAATGGCATGTATAGCATTAGGCCCTGCATTTTGCGCTTGTCTTAATGCCATATCTAACTGAGATAGAATATCTCTCTTTGTTTGGTTAGTATTGAATACAGTTAGACCAATGTGTGCAATATCATTTTCTTTGGCAATGCCTTTTTGCTTGAACTCAGAAAATGTTTTGCTAAGTGACTGTGCGATTTCAATACCAACATCTATTACTTTATCTTGTAAAATAACGGCAAAGGATGCTCCCCCCAAATGCGCAATCAGTACATTTTCAAAAGATGACAAAGAAGCTTCAATCTGTCGTGCAACTTGCTTTAAGAGATCATCTCCTGACTCATAACCATGTTTATCGTTATAAGCTTTAAATTGATTCACTTCTATCAACAAAGCAACACCCGTATGGCTATGTTCTTTATCCTGCAACAGGTGCTCAAAGTGAATATCAAAATAACGTCGGTTAGCCAATTTAGTAACAGGGCTCTTGAAAGCTTGTTCACGCAATTCTTCTGTTGTTTTTGCCTGATCTTCAAACAACCGTTTCAAACGCCTTGACATATTATTCATTGCTTCAACAACTTGCCGTAAATCAATCGTCCACGACAAGCTTTCTTCTACGAATTGCTGATTACAAATAGCGGTTGCTTGACGCGTAACAGCGCGCAATGGTTTTAAAATAATAAAGAGTAAAAAACCACCTAACACGGCTGCAATCACAGCAGTAATCACAAACCATTGTAATGCATCAATGAAAGTAGTCCATAATTGCTGATAGGCAAAACCTGGATTACTTTGAACAATCACCTCACCTTGTTGCAACCAACCGGATTGAATTTTTGCACGCTCTTCTTTTGTTCTCAATTCAATATAGTTAATAAACCAATTAGGTACTTGATATACTTTTACGTCTAGCTGTCTTTCAATCTCAGCTTTTCCTTTTAAATTTACAATCATGATTTTCTTGTAATAGCCGCTATCCCATACCGCATCTACAATACGATTTGCAGTAGGAATATCAATTTCATTACCTTCCATGGCCAAAGATAAAGAAAGACCTAAAGAAGTTGCGGTGTCTTTAGCATGTTTCCCAAGCTGATGATCGACAAAGGTTTGAGTATTATCTATCACGTAATAAAGCATACCTGAGAATATGCTTAGCAATAAAAACAGACCTGATAATAATAGTTGTCGCGTTAAAGTCATGCTTAGTTTAGCTCCTCAAAGCCATTCACCTAAAAATTTATTCACATTTTCTTGCTTGGATTGCTTCGTCGCTATGCTCCTCGCAAAGACGGCGTTTTTTCAAACCTCAATCAATGCTCTGTAATGCCGCTCTGTTAAGAGCAAATTGGCATTTAATAGCATTACGAATGAGCGAAGCGAATTGATTTTCTTTCTTTGATAACAAAGAAAGAGGCACCTTTAGATGCAGAGAAGGATTTTTAAAATAAAGATTAAAAAAAATCCTTCTGCTCACTCTAGTGAGCCTCTTCCCTTGATTCCAAGGGAAGATAATCATTCACTTCGTTCATTTCTTAACTGACTGGCGTTACAATCAATGCTCTGTGTCTTTAAAGCTGATTAAACTTACCAATCTTGCCGCTCTTCATTCGCTCTTGCATATCAGCCCACATATTTACATCATCTGCACTGCCTAATTTTTTACCTTTACTCAGCTCTTTACTACGCCAAAGCCCCGAACCGTTAAAGCTGTAAATAGGTCGTAAGTCCGTTCGTTTGTCAGCAGATAAAATTTCTTTCTTAATGTTATCTAAAACCAATGGAATACTGGTTGGTGTTTCATAATAAGTAAGTACCATGTGTGCTTGTTCATAACCACCGTATTCAGTGTATTTAACATAGGTAATGAGTAATTTTTCATCATCTACCCCTAGCTCTCTTAGGGTAAAATATTTTGCAATCGAAAAGTCTTCACAGTCACCTGCGCCTGATACCAAGAATTCTAAGGGTGTCGCCCAATAATCTTCTACATTCCAATGGGCTTTATCTGAAAGATACTCCAATAAATTAAAAAACTTATTCACTTTTTCTAACTTTTCGGCCTCTGAGATATTTTGATTTTCCTTCATTAATTTTTCCCAAGAGATAACACGTTTTTTAGCATAGTCTCCATATTTTTTTTCTATATTGTTTAAGAGTGATTCAGAAAATTCAATTGCACTGACTAAAAATAAAAATGAAATTGGCAGAATAAAAAAAGTGAAAAAGAAGAGGTATATCTTATTTTTATGTTTGGCATTTAACAAAATGGTAGTTTCCTATTTAGTTAAAACCTAATATTTATGCAGGTGTTTAATAGGCATCTAATAAAGCAAAAGGGGCTTTGCCCCTTTTGCTTTTCGTTATGCATTTAATCTCAAATGTCTTGAGCGCATTTTTTAGATAGCATTATCAAAAGACTTATCAGTCTTTTCAAAGAATGGGCCAGAACCATCAAATTGTGCATCTGCTGACTTGACCGCAGCTTTAGGCAATGCAATACCAAAGTACTGAGTAATGGTTCCCATTGCATTCAAGATTCTGTACATACCAACAAGCACATCTGCTTCACCTTGGAAGTAATTGCTACTTGCAGTAAAGAGTTCGTTTTCAGAATCCAATAAGTCCAACAAAGTTCTTTGACCAATATCAAATTGCTTTTGATAAGCCTCTCGTGTTCTATAACTCGCATCACGGTGAGTTTTCAAATCAACTAACTGACGACGCGCTGTATCATACAAGTTCCAAGCATAACGAACCTGTTCGATAACTTGGCGATGTGCTCTATTTCTAACTTCTTGAGCTTCCTGGTTTTTGTGTGCAATTCTGCAAAGGTTAGCAACATCACCGCCGCCCTTAAACACATTCCAATTAAACCTTAACATTGCAAAGTTTTTATCGTTGTCGCCTCTGGAACCATCAATATTTTGATTACGCTGTATACCTGCGTCTAAAGTGACTCTGGGCACGAATTGTGAACGTGCTGAACGATATTCTGCACGTGTTACATCCACATCATGATAGGTTGCAACCAATTCAGGGTTATTGTTCAAACCACGATTAATAGCTTCTTCAAGATCTGCAGGGAATCCTGCTGAAGGCATCTCAGGTTTTTCTATATCAGTAGGAATCTTACCAACCACACGAAGATACTTGGTTTCCGCATCGCGCAAATTCGCTTGTGCGCCTAATAAATTACTACGAGCCAGTGCTAAACGACCCAAAGCTTGATCAAGATCGGCTTTACGACCAATACCACCCTCACTACGCTTTTCAATTTGACCATAGATAGTTTGGTGAGCACTTAAATTACGTTGTGCAATTTCAACAATGCTTCTGGTTAAATGCATTTCAATGAAGGCATCAACAACAAGCAAAGCCTGCTCTTGAGCACTGCTGTTTACACGCAGTGCAGCTGCTTTAACGCGTGACTTCTTGCCACTAACGTTATGCATAACGCCAAAGCCATCAAACAATAATTGTGAGGCTGTCGCATTAAATTCACGGCGTGACATGGTTCTATAGCTAGCACCATCTAATCTACCACCACGTGTGGTTGAATTATTTGTATTTTCTTGCCCTGTGCCACCATTAACGTTAACTGTTGGTAAATAGTCTGCGTAAGCGCTTCTAAATTCTTTATTAGCTTGCTCTCTAATTTGCACATTGATCATAAGATCAGGTGACGTTTGTAACGTATAGGCAACAGCCTCTTGAACCGTATAGGCCTGTACTTGAGAGGCTGCGACTAAGGCTAGTGACGATAAAACTATCTTCAGCAGTTTGTTTTTTTGCATAAATTTGTTCGCTTCTCTTAATTCCGACTATCCCTAAACTATGGAAGCTTGCTTAGAAAATTGCTTTTCTAACAGGTGCGCACTTAACCATGTTACCTAAACAGATTCATTCTACACATATCAGTTTGAGCAAGAAACATTTTTATAATTACAATCAATGTATTTTGAAAAATATAATAAAAAAACTTTTTGCTAAACTACTTACTTTCTCACGCAATGATGCCTATTTTTCACAACTTAAGCAATCAACTTATAAAATAAATTTTTGTATATATTACTGTCATCTCACACGGCGATGAGTGTGTCAATGCAGCTATACGTGCAGAGGGATTTACGTAATGAATGGCACTGTTCTCTCAATTTTACTGATTCTTCTAAAAATGAGCGTAGTGAATGATCTTTTCCTCTACCAATTTTGAGAGAGAACGCCCGTAGGGCAGTGAGAGTTTTAAAGATTATAAAGTTATTTTTCTATTTTGAAAAATTTAGATTTAGTTCTAGAACAAATTATTTTTGGGGCAGAATAATTAATAAATAAGTAACTTATTTAACCCTCACCGGCTTCTTCGAAGCCACCTCTCCCAAAATTGGTAGAGGGAAAAATGTTCGCTTTGCGAACGAGGAAAAAGACAGTACTTATTAACTTCAGCCCCATCACTGCTAACTAAACAATTTGTGAAGATAACTTCAGCTTCAAAAAGTGGGATTCTGATTACAAATGCTCATCAATAGAAGATAAGTAAATCAAGTATCTTTCTTTTTCCCTTCTTTATGAGAGGTGGTTGAATGTGTGGAAGGAACATCATTTTCTTGATGCCAAATGGAACTAATTTGTTGATGTCGATTGATAAATAATGCTAATTGTAAACGATCGACGATATTCATTTTTCGAAAAATAACCCCCAAGTGTGCTTTTACAGTACGCTCAGAAATATTTAAAGCCTCTGCAATTACTCTATTGCTCGCACCGCCCGCCACTAATTTTGCGATTTCTGTTTCACGCGGGGTGAGCAATGATAAGCCTTTGTCTAATTGCTGCGCTTCTGTATGTTGCGCTCTTGCAATGCCTTCAATTTCTCCCAGTAATCTAGAAACGAATTTTCTATCTACCCATAATTCATCTGCTAATACGGTTCTTAATACTCTTGAGAGCATTAGATCATTAATATCATATTCGCAATAAGCTTTAGCGCCAAAAAGAATGCTTGCTACCTCTTCTCTTTGATCTGCAATCTCTGTCATCAGAATAAGCCGTGTTTCTGGTTGAATTGCGTGTATTTCTGATAATTCATGAATACCACTTTCACCTAAAATAGCTTTATCTAATAACACCACATCAATAGAAATTTTTTTCAAACAGATCTCAAGTGTTTTCTTATCACTGATAATCAACTCATATACCGTGTACTCAGCAGATACATATTGTTGCCATCTATGAGCACGTTGTCCATCATCAGTTGCTATTAGAATCATGCTTATTTTTCTCGCATTGCATTCCTTTTCGCCTTAATAATAGGTTTGAGTAAATATTCAAGCACCGTTTTTTGACCCGTTAGAATATCCACTGTTGCACCCATACCTGTTTGAATTTCTAAACGTTCTCCACGCTTACCAACTAAATAATTTTTTTCAGTGGTTCGCACACGAATTTGATAATAGGGATCCCCTTTTTCATCCGTAATAGTATCGGCACTGATATTTTCAACAGTTGCTTTTAAGCCTCCATAAATTGAAAAATCATAGGCGGATATTTTGACGGTTGCAGGTAATCCAGAACGCAAAAAGCCAATATCTGACGGACGAATATTTGCCTCGATCAGGAGGGTATCGTTCAATGGCACGATATCAAAGAGATCTTCACCCGGTTGTATCACACCCCCAATGGTTTTCACATGTACACGATTGACTGTCCCTTTAACAGGAGAACGTACCACCGTTCGAGAGAATCTATCTTGTGCCGCTTTTTGGGTTTCCAACATTCTTTTATATTCAGCACGCGTTTTATTGAGTTCAGAAATACTTTCTGTTTTAAAGCTGATATGTAATTCTTCTATTTTCCTTTTTGCACTACTTAAAGCAGATTCCAAGCGTGGAATGGATAGCTGCGTTTGCTCTAATTCGCCGGCTAAATCATTGACCGTACGCTCTAGTCGTAAAACCTCTACTTCAGAGACTGCGCCATCTTTGGCCAAAGGTCGTGTCAATGCAAGCTCCTTTTTCACCAAATCTAAGCTGCGTTGAAGCTGCTCACGTTTACCTTGCATTTCAATCAACTCTTGGTTTTTTCTATCTTCTTCTTCTTTTAAAAGATTTACTTTAACTGCCAATTCCTTTCTTCTTGATTCAAAAAGACTGGTTTCATTTTGCACATATTCTGGATATTCTGTTTGCAAGCGCTCAGAAAATGATATTTCTCGCTCAGAAATCTCCGCCTCTAAGCGATGTATTTTCGCTTCCAATGCATATATCTGCGTTGCACCTTCTTTTAAACTAGATGAGAAGCGCGTGTCATCAATGATCATTAATATTTCATCACGTTCTACAATTTGGCCAATTTTTACGCGAATATCTTTGACAATACCCCCTTCAAGATTTTGTACGACTTGCATGTTGGTAGAAGGGATTACTTTGCCTTGTCCAACCGTCACTTCGTCCAAAACAGCAAAATCAGCCCAAATAGCACCAACCACCAAGAAGATCGCAGATGCCCATAAAATAAAATGGTAAGCAATAGGCGCCCCTTGCATCATTGCTGCACTGGTGTCAGTCATAAATTCAATATCAATTTCTTTGATTTTTTCTTTCATATTAAAGTGGCTTAACTCAATTTAAATAGGTTATCAGCTTATCGACTTGGAGAATGTAATTTGCCTTCTGCCAAGGCTTTTAAGACTAAGTCTCTAGGACCATCTGCAATAATGCGACCATTGTCCATTAAAATTAATCTATCGACCAAAGAAAGCAAGGAACCTTTATGGGTGACTAAAATCATAGTTTTATTTTTTGAGACCTCTTGGATCTGCTGTTTAAACAATTCTTCTGTTCTATTATCCATCATATTGGTCGGTTCATCTAAAACTAAAATAGGCGGATCTAAGATAAGCGCACGCGCAATGGCGATTGCCTGACGTTGCCCACCGGATAGTTTTTCACCACGCTCACCCACAGGCATATCAAAGCCTTGAGGATGTTTTGCCACAAATTCTGTAACACCTGCAATTTTAGCGGCTCTTAAAATACTTGTATCATCTGCAAAGGGTGTACTGAAGGTAATATTGTCTTTTACAGAACCATAAAATAGAACAATATCTTGAGGCACATAGCCAATGTTGCGACGCACAGATGCAGGATCAAGCTGCCCAATTTCTGTACCATCTAGCAGAATACTTCCTGCCGTTGACTGATATAAGCCTAAGATCAATTTTTCAATGGTGGTTTTACCAGAACCAATTCGACCAATAATGCCAACTTTCTCACCTGCGGTAATCGAAAAAGATGCATCATGCAAAGCAGGCACATCTTGCTTAGGATAACTAAAGGCAACATGTTTAAACTCGATATCACCTGTTAAAACTGGTCGATGAAGAGGCGTTTTACCTTTTATACGTTCAGTCGGCATTTTCATTACATTGTCTAAAGACTGCAATGCCGCCATTGATTGATGGTAGCGCGTTAACAAACCGGCTACTTGTGCCAAAGGTGCTAATGCTCGCCCAGTCAAAATCGTGCAGGCAATTAAAGCCCCCATTGTCATCTCACCCGCAGAAATCCGGTACACACCAACAATGACAACTAAAACGCCAGCAACTTGTTGCGCCCAAGCTGAAAAACTTACTGCGGTAAGTGATAAGCCTCTGATTTTAGTGCCCAGTTTTGCAGACATGCCAACGACATGTTCCCATTTTCGCTGTAATACACCTTCTGCCGACATACTCTTGACTGTCTCAACACCTGCCAATGATTCAAAGAGCATTGCGTGTTTTTGTCCAGAATAACGATAAGATTCTTTGACAATCTTATTTAAAGGCCCTTGAATGAGAAGCCCCATCCCAATCACAATAGGCACAGACAGTAAGGGCACAATAGCAACATAGCCACCAATCACATAAATGATAATCAAGAAAAATAACACGAACGGCAGATCGATAAGTGCACTGATAGTGGTTGATGTGAAAAAATCTCTGAAAGAGTCAAATTGTTGCATATTATTCGCAAAATTACCCACTGATTCTGGACGAGATTCCATTCTTACACCCATCATTTGTTCAAAAATATTGGATGAAATTAAAACGTCCGTTTTCTTTGCGGCAATATCGATAAAATAGCCTCGCAGCATTTTCATTAAAAAATCAAAACAAAAGACCACTAAGATACCAATTGCCAAAACAGTCAGTGTATCTGTCGCATTATTTGGCACTACCCTGTCATACACATTCATCACAAATAAGGAAGAGGCTATTGCAAAAATATTAATAAAAAAAGAAGCCACTAATACTTCAGAATAAAGTTTCCAGGTCTTAGCAATCACACTCCAAAACCAATTTTTAGGGCGCTCTTTAAAGCCTTCATCCGTACGTTTATCAAATCTAAAACTGGGTCGTGTAAAAATAGCGTAGCCTGTATATTCTCTGTTTATCTTTTCAAAGCTAAGCGTTGTTTCACCTTGTTTGCTCTCTGGCTGAATAATCTTGACTAATTTTTTATTGTCATTTTTTGCTACTAAAACACAGGCCTGTTTGCCTTTGAGTAATAAGACACAAGGTAAGACTAAGGAAGAAATATCTTCAACAGGACGATTAATAATTTGTGAGGAAAGACCGGCACGCTCAGAGGCACGAATAAATAATTCAGGTGTTAACTTGTTTTCAACCAGCGGTAAGCCCGCAATCAAGGCTTCTGGTGAGAAAGGATTATGCTCTAGGCGTGTTAAAATCATCAAACAACCTAATAAGGGATCATGCCCAACCAAATGCGGCGCAGGTGTCTCCCATTTTTCAGTCTCTACTTCTGGTGCTGCTTCACTTTCATTTGATTGCACATCAGGAATATTTTCATTTTGCTCTTGAGGCACATCTGTAGGTGCTTGCGGCATGTCTTGTGAGGGCGCCACCTCGGCTTCTTTATTTTTTTCTGGTTGTTTTGAGTATGCCATAAGAGTACCTATTAATGATTTCGAGTATTTTTCGATATCTGATCAACAACAAGCTGCATAGCTTGACTTGGACTTAGTTTTGCCAACACTTGATGAGCATGTTGCACTTGCAGCTTCAGTTCATCTTTATCAATTTCTTTCTCAACAAGTTCATGCCAACGTTCATCAACTTCTGAAATGAAGGTTGCGCTTCTTTTCAACAAACATAAATGCTCAATACCTAAGGTATGCAACTGCTTGTAAATATTTTCATGAGTATAGTATAAAGTAATTTGATGGTTGCCCGCCTCCAGCAAGCAGAATTTTGCAATAGTACCATAAATGGTGCTATCTAAATTGAAAGATTCTGTCAAATCTATCCAGAGTGGCTGCGACTGTCGCTGTTCAGAAACAAGTCGATAAGCTTCTTCTAAGGCGGTAGAGCTAAGCAATCGAATCTCTCCACTTAGTTTGATGACAGCCAAAGTATCAGTGACTATATATGATATCTTACTCATTGTATTTGTGACCTTCTATTGCCTCACACCTATTCATAAGCAAAAAAGTAATATCATCAGGCCTAGATTCTGCCTCTTTAATATTAAACGTTTTTTTCAAAGCCTGGGTAGATAAACGGCCGTTTTCTTTATCAATATGCTCAATCGCAGATAATAATATTTTTTCTTTATCGTCCAGCGATTGCCCCGCTATAACCTCCATCAGCCCATCTGAAAATAATGCCAGTTTTGAATTCATTGGAAAATCAATTGCAAGATCTTTAAACTCCGCCTGCTTTACCATCCCAACAGCGAACGCTCTACCAGGTAAAAATTCAGCTTTTTGTGCTTTGATTAAAATAGGGTTTGGATAGTGGCCTGCAACACTGTAGCGCAAACGATGCATTTCTGTATCAAGTACAGCATAAATCATCGTGACATATTTACCTAAATTTGCATGCAATAAATAGTCATTGGCAATCGCAAATACTTTTCTCGGCTGTAAAATAACTTTGGTTCTTTTTTGTTTATAGTTCAGGAGCAACTGATCAAAAAGTGCTTTAATCATAATCGTCACAAAAGCACTTGAAGCGCCATGCCCAGAAACATCCGCAATATAAAATCCAATATGTTTTTCTGAAATAGTAAAATAATCTACCATATCACCACTCAAATAGAGTGATGGCATAACAAAATTAGAAAAATGATAGTGACTAAACAATAAATCACTCGCAGGAAACATCTGTGCTTGCACCTTTTTCCCCGCCATTTGATCATATCTTAACTCACGTAAGCTATCTGCCAGCTTACTGTTCATTTCTTCTAATTTATGGCGATACAATTTGTTTTCATTCACCAGTCTGGCACGTTCTAATGCTTTACAAACCGAGTGCTCAAGCTGTGTTAAATTTTCAAGTGGCTGCTCAATGCAATCCCACGCACCTAATCGCAAAGATTTCAAAACTTGCTTTTGATGCGGAACGGTTAAAGTAATGATGGGCACATCTGGATAAATATGACTAAACTCTGATAAAAACAACAAACCATTTTCTGGATTTCTCTGTAAATCACTGATCACCAAATCGGGACCATTATGCTTCATCAAATGCTGCACTTGCTCAAGAGAATGCGACTGAGTAATTGTAAATCCTAAATCAATCAAAAAAACTTGAAGACTAGCTTGAAGCGCATCATCCTCAATATATGTCAGAATATGGCCATATGATGTTTGCATAACTGTTTATTTTGCCAACCACACTATATAAAAAGTTAACTTTAATATTAAAGAGAGATATATCTTTATCGGCTTGAATCCTATTCTCTAGAATTTAATAGTTGATTTGCTTTCTAGTGCATCGTAGTAGGTTGTATAGAAGCTGTATCAAAAATGGCATTTTTGATACAGCTTCTAATATTTTAAGCTTAGCCAAGCTAGGATCTACGTTTTTATTCAGTTAAAATGTTTTTCCTGAAAATATATCCTGATAGTGTGAAGTCGTCCTATGCCACGTTGTACAGTCAAACACCTAAGCCATCTCTTCTGCGCAAGCATCATTGCATGCTACAGCCTTCCAAGCTTTTCAGCTTACCAATCTATTTACAATAAGCCGGAGCGACGGGCAAACAGCTTTTTAGATATTCTCAAAGAAGGACATACCAGTCTTTATTTTCGTGGTCGATATGAATATGCAAATGATGACAGCCCTCAACCAGATAGTAATCCCATTGATCCTGTTTCTTTTAAAAGCGGCCGCGCTTATACCTTAACTTCACGCTTAGCTTACACAACAGCACAAATGTGTAATTTCTGGGGATTGATGGAATTTAATAATGTTTCCAGTTACTGGAACACACATCACAACAGTGGCTCGCTTACAACGCCACAACGAAAAGAATTTGCTGAAATCCCAGATGCCAAAGGCACATCCTTAAATCAAGCACTCATTGCTTATCAAGGTTTATACAATACACAGCTTATTTTAGGCAGACAGAAAATAAAGTTAGACAATGGCCGATATGTGGGCAGTGTCGATTTTAGACAAACGCCCCAAAGCTTTGACGCCATTACAATTGAAAATAAATATATTACAGGTCTTGAACTTTTCTATTCCTATATCGACAGTGTCAACACTGTTTTACAAAATCAAGACACTGCATTATTTGCTAAGCGTAGTAATCATACGCATTTATTCAATAGCAGTTATGACATCTACCCTTTTGGCACGGTAACAGGCTATTTTTATTATATTAAAGACCAAGCAGTTGCTAGCTTATCAAATAGCACCTACGGCCTGCGTTACAATGGTTCCATTGATCTACAACGTGCCAAATTTCTATTCGTCAGTGAATATGCTTTTCAATCCAGCAATTCTTATAATCCTGTTGACTATAATGCTGAATATTATTTAGTAGAAGGTGCTTTTAGCCATCCTATCTTTGATATTGGTTTAGGATATGAGTGGCTTGAAGGTAATAAACTTGCAACAGGAAAAGCCTTCATTACACCTTTAAGCGATTATCATATTTTTAATGGTTGGGCAGATAAATTTAGTTTGACACCAGCATTGGGCTTAACAGATTTCTATCTATACGCAAATGCACGTTATAGACAAATTGAATTTGAAGCGGCTTATCATAATTTTCACGCTGAAGCGAATAGCACCAAATTCGGTCATGAAATCGATCTTGGCTTATCCTATTCGTTCTTAAAATATTACAAAATTTACGCAGGCTTGGCTGATTTTAGAGGGAAAACATCAAATAACATAGCAGACAGTCAGCGCTTTTGGTTAAGCCTGAGTGCTGAAATTGCTTAGTTCCCAAAAATATAGATTTTAAAAATCCATCTGCTCACTCTGTGAGCTTCTTCCCTTGATACCAAGGGAAGATAATCATTCACTTCGTTCATTTCTTAATCGATAGCCTGCTGCTCTTCTTTATTATCTTGAACCTCTTCTTCATCATAACCATCTAAATCATCCATAGGATCTTCACCCTCTTTGAAATCACTTTGACCATCTGTGCTTAAGAAAGTTCTATGTTGCAAATAAGCATCTCTGATCAAAGAATATTCATCTAATGCAATGGTATCGAGAATTGTTTCTTTGTTGATTAAACGTGCTCTTGTATCAATTAAATTAAGGCCTAACAACCCATATCGAGCACGATCTGATTCTATCCATGGCCAAACGCTCATGCCAAAGTAATCAACCGTTAAACCAATACCATCTCTAAAAGTACTTGGTCCAATAATTGGTAGCACAAGATAAGCTGATTTTTCATAGCCCCATGTATAGAGTGTTTGACCAAAATCTTCTTTTCTTTTATCTAAACCAAGCTCTCCGGCAACATCAAACAAGCCCAATAATCCAATCGTTGAATTAATAACCAACCTAGCAAAATCATGCGTGGCATATTTAATTTTGAATTGAAGTATGTCGTTACCAATGGTCGTTACTTCGCCCAAGTTACCAAAGAAATTACCCACCCCTGATTGAATAGGTCTAGGTATGAATGTCTTATAGGTATAAGCAACTGGCTTAATAAGCGTTTTATCAACAACTTTATTAAAGCCGTATACACCACGATTGAGTTTCTCTAGCGGATCTTGCGGATGCTTTGGATTAGTTGAACATGCTGCTAACAGTACGCTCAAACTTAAAAGCCCGATTTTAATTTTGCATTGCATCATAATTTATAGTGGCTTTATTGATTTATTTGTAGTGCATAATTTCATTCTAGTTAAACTTCCGCTAAATCCAAGAAGTTTATACGACATTTTAACGCACGAAGATAATAGATGCTATGCAATTACTATTTTATTCACTCCATAAAAAAAGCCCTGCATAAGCAGAGCTTTTTTTATGATACATGGCCAGCTTTCACCGACCATATTAGAAGCTAAACTAACTGTAGATTACCAGTTAACAATCGCTTTCAAGCCAAAACCGTTAATATCAACAGATTCTGGGAAATTCATGCGAGAGTAGTTAGCCATTAATCTTACATTGTCATTGATCCACCAGTTTAAGCCCAAGGTTGTTGCGTGGCTAGCACCAACGATTGCATTAGGATCAACACCACCTACTAAAGTAGCTGGCGCTCCCATACCTGGAGCAGGTGTAGAACCAGGGATTAAAGCAGTATTGTCAATCAAATCTAAGTAACTATGTCTGATTGCAACTTCCCAAGCACCTTTATGCGAGCTTGGTCTAACACGTCCAAAGGTACCGCTTGCAAAATCATATTCTTTTGCTTCGCCAGTAATCACATAAGAAGCCATTATATAGTAGCCTTTAAACTTAAGATCGCCACCTGGTAGACGTGGATCATTAGCTAAAGGAATATTACCATCTCTATCAACTTCAGAGAACATGTATTCACCAGAAATCATCAATGGTCCAAAACGACCCGCAGCTTCAAAACCCCATGTCATAACATCTTTTGCAGAGTTTAATGGGATATTGCTAAACAAAATAGGCGATTGTCTTGAACGAATTTCAATACCTGAACGGTAGTTAAATACGTTTGCATGATCACGTAGATCTTGATATTTACCAGCTAAACCTAAATGGTAAACAGTATAATCATCATGCACAGGTGAGAAAGTCACACGCACACCGTATCCTAAAGGATCGCTACCTGGGTTACTGCCTAAAGGACCATTACCTGGCTGTGGATTTGCTAAGTTCACATTAGGTTGTGTTGACAATACATCACCGTATTGTGTGCTACCTGCTTCTGGTTGATAAACAGCACCAGCAACGGTAAACATATTGCCATGCCATTCAACGTAAGCACCGATTCCGTATCCGGGTGTATCAAATGCTTGAGATGCCATGGAATTTTCCATGAAGGTAGCATCATTCAAGCTAGCCCATGATTCCAAACCAAAAGGTACACTGATTTGACCTAAAGCAAGCCAGAGGTTTTTGCAACCATTGTAACCAATGAAGGCTTCACCAAAGCTTACATCGCCGGTGTCGCCGAATATGCTAAGAGTTCCTGGGGGATTAGCACCAGGTACACCATTACCAAAACCAACAGGTCTTCTTAAGGCACGATCTGCGAAATCAAGATCTACTTTGTAAACCCAAGCGTTACCCACGCCACCTTTGAAGGTCAAACGTGCAGAACGAATCATTGAACCACTTGGAAATTTAGAGCGGTCAGAATCACTGCCATCTAAGAAAGCTTGTGTCAAATGAAGTCTACCACCAATTTTAAACCAGTAATCTGTGTCATCTAATTCAAATACTTCTAAACCACCATTTGAATCGACCGTCATGCCAGCTAGAACGGAACCAGACGCGAAAGCACCGAGCCCTGCGAGAGCCAACGTAGCCAGTTTACTCTTTGTCAATTTACTCATCTATCATTTCTCCCATAGGAATGCATAACGGTAGAAGAACTTACTTCTAAGTGAGTCCTTAGGTTACTAAAAGAAATCTTTAATCGTTGGCACACAATATAACCCGCATCAATTACGCTTTCAATATGATTAGCCCGCGTAGCTTTTAAAAAACTAAGCATATGAGAGCAACGGCTAAGTTACCAACTGGCAATATCCTATCAAAAAAATTTCTAATAACAAAGTAATTGAAATCTGAATGCAGAAAAATAATTTTATTTTTGTTCATTATTTTTCCATAAACCATCTTTTGAAAAACAAAGCCATGCCCATTGGAACCACTTTAATAAAGAAAAAGCAAGCCAAAGTGCCCAAACTAACATCAATAATCGATATACAAAAAGTGGTATAGAAAGAATCCAAACATTGGGCACACTGCTATGCACTTGATCTTGATACCATTGCAATTGATATTTAGCATCCATCATAAAGTTTGAATACACCAAACCTGTTTGAGGTGCAGACAATTGCATTTGTGGGTTGCCTAACAACCCATTAGAAATACAGAGCAGTAAACTGATAACAAAAATGGCTGTCAGTATTACAATGCTAATTTGAGAGAGCTGAAACACAACAGTATTCATTCTATAAGAATATTTACTGCGTAATTGCAGCACAATGAACCAAGCAATCACTGCAAGCGCAGAAAGAGGTGTACTCAGTGTAACGCCCAATCCTAATAGCAACCATTGCCAAGTCGCTAAAGGTGTTAAGCCTGAACGCCCTAAGGCTATTGCAATAATCACTGTTAGAAAGAGAACTGCCCAGTAACGCACAACTGGCCCAATCTCAGGCCCTCCTAAGAAGAGGATCCACCTATCCTTACTCATATCAATTTGAGTTACATGATTAGAACTCTGACTATTAAGCAGGATCAAAGGCGATACAAGCAATGATTTCAAAGCATCTGCAGTTTGCCATCTTAGTTTTACATTTTGTTCGCCAGGATGAATTGGAAAATTAACTCTATTTTTTTCTAAATTGATCGCTTGACTCACGTCATTAATCAAAACATCTTGAATACTAATCGCTTCTGGTAGATCAAAATAATGCTGGCCTCCTTGGCTGCTTCGCAACATAACTTCTAATTCATATTCTGATTTGCGTTTGCCTGGAACAATCGTATAACGGCTACTATCAATGGTTAGTGTGTTGCCAGCCAATGCCTCAGGTTTAAGAACCTCAATCTCTAATTGCTCTTTGGGCCAAGGATGCCACACAGGCAACCATTGTCCGACATTACTTTGTTGGTGTATCAAAGGAATGCCTTTGAATTGCACATGCCATATCGGGCTTGCTTGTAGCTGCCAAATTTCTTTTACATTTGCTGAATCATTGGCTGACAACTGCAATAGTGGTGTGATAGGTAACTTAGTATACCAAACAGCACGCGCCTGTCCTGCTGATAATTGAATTTGCGCCTGGTTGTTTATCACCTTTACATTGGATGAAAGTATTTTTTCATCTTTTAGTAAAGGAATAGAAATATGAATAACGCCACTTTGTGGAGAGATACGATTTATTTCGTTCATCACTTCCCAATCAAGTCCTAAACGAATAGTTCTTGTAAGACTCACAAAAACAGGCATTTCTCTGGGGGACAGTGATTGCGAATTATCTTTCAAACTATTTTCAGTAACAACTGCTGTTCTATTAAATTGCAGCGACTGCCCTATCAATCGTTCTTCAGTTAAACCACTTACCGACCAAGCTTCAGACTTATCTATATCTACAGAAACCATTTTAGGCACTAGGCTAAAAGCTATTTCAAATTGTGGCGCAGTATCTACCTTGCCAGACATTAGAATTTCATGCGTTCCTTTCTCAAGATATATCCATAAATGTCCTTGCTCATCTTTCTTCAAAGCACTTGCAGAATGACCATCCACTAAAATAGTGTCTAACCCCCACCCTTTCTCATGATGCGGCAAAGGTACAGCAACGGCTTCTACTGCTTGAATCATTAAACGCACCGTTAAAAGTCCTGATTGAATGCTGATATGTGCTTTCTGATAGTCAGCACAATTTGGCATGCATTTCGGTGCTTGCAACAAATAATCGCGTAATTCCTGCAAGGTTGTAGGGTCAGGCACCTCTGCAGATGCATCCTGCATAGGAAGCGCATTCAAAACAAGCATTATGAAGGGAATAACAAATACATTGGCCACAGAGCCACCCAACATACCACTTTTCGAACGCCCATCTTCTTGTTGATCTTTCTTGTAACGCGCATAAACAGCACGCGTTAACCCCACAATCAATCCTAACACCAAAAAGACTTGTATAAATTTCATAATAGATACTATCCAAGCTGGCATAATCCATAAACGAATTGTTTGATCACTGCTAACAGGCCCTTGCCAATTCATCTCAATGCCTTGCCATGCCCAATGAGGGACACCTGGGCCAGTTTGTATTTTGGCATTGGGATCATAAGTCTTCATTGCCTCTTGTCTTACTTTAGGCAAAACACTTTCTACTGTTGATTTCATAGCTTGCATGGGTGCGCTCATGATCTCTCGTGCATCACTCAACGCGCCGCCTACCATGTTGCTACTGTCTGCCATACCTTCCATGACCAATGCTTTACTTCGATCACTTTGGGGCTGTACCCAAGTATCCGGTGGGTTTAATTGAGGGTATACCGCAGTTTGTAATTGCGTCGCGATAAAAGGTATTGCAATTACCATCAATACAAATAAAAAGAATACCGTATATCCCTTCACCCAGAGCATTGCAGCCCCTTCAGGAATCACACGTAGTACACCTAAACCTGCAAGCACCGCAAGCCAACTATAAACCGGTGCTGATGGCTCTTGATAAGTCAGTACGAGAGTAAGCAATGCAAACAATCCCCATCGCACACCTAATAATTTAAAAACAGACAAGCCAATCAGTAACACCAAAAACAAATCTAATAAATTCCAATTTCTTAACCAGGCATTGCTTACTTTATCAACCCCCATGACATTCAACAGTTTCCATCCTGGCGGTAAATGAAGAATGGTCTTTAATTGATTGACATCACGATGCCAACCAATAGCAGGTATTTGTTGTGTACGAGACGCTAAACGACTCATTGCTAACAAATGAATATAACCGTTTCGTATTTCAACCCCAGGTTGTTGATTATCTGGCAAAGTCGTAATCAACTGATCTTCACCATTGATCGTCACACGTCCTAATTGTAAGGGGGGCAATAAACTTAAACGCCAATTCTCTTCAATCACACCATTAAGCTGATCTCTAAAGGTCATTCCTTTGCCATCAAAATCTAACCAAGCCTCACGAGTCAATTGCAGATTTTCACCACGCTCTGATATTTTACCTCTTTGCTTTTCTTCTAAAGACAGACTTAAACCTTCCTTCATTAAATAACTGGGATATTGACGCCATTCTCCTGGCATATCTGTTTGGCTAGGGTCGATGCTGATAGCGTCTTTTACCTCCACCTGGCGAAATTCAGGTTTTGCTTCAAAAGACCAAACTTCTTCTGTTGGCCAATCTGCGCCAGAAGATACATATTCAAAATGATTCGATTGATGAAGATAGCGACTATTAATATAAATATCCCAAGTGCCTGGCCTTACTTGTAAGCGCAGTTGCCCATTTTCCTCAAGGCGCGCCGGCAAAGAGGTATTGATATTGATGGGCAACATTTGATCACTAATAACAGGCCCTATAAGCGCTTCTCGCTCTTTGCCTGTTACTTTAATACGCAGTAATGATAAGTTTTCTTGTGGTATTGCATCACGCAGTTTTCTATATACTTTAATACTTAAGCTATCTGTTTCTTCTTTAATACCTTTCTCTATCGTGGCTCTTTTTAACCATAAATAACCCGTTTTATCTCTATCAATAGCGGTCATCTTGCTTTGATTCAAAGATAAATGCACCAAAGCAATAGATTGAGGAATGGCTAATCTTTCTGGTGTTTGATTAAAATTAAATTTGCCTTCAATTTGATAAGCGCCTTTCTGCAAATAAATAAAAGGTCTACCATTTATTTCCACAACAGATAATAACTGCTTGCCTAGTTTTACCTCTAAGGGCCAATATTGCCTTTCACCTGGCAACATGAGCCAACCATCCTGATACAAAATGCCTTTTTGCACGAAATCTGCTTGTGTTTGTGCAATATTCAATTGAAGCTCTGCCGGCCAATCACATAAAAACTTATTGTCTTGATTAAAAGGGCGAGGACAAACTCTATCCTCATAGCCCTTTAACACCCAACCTGTCCAGGGTTTCAGTTCATCAGGGATCACATCTTGTGACCATGCTACCACTTGAAAAAAACAAGTGAATATTATCAAAAATCCCTTTACCCAATTGAACATGTGATTGCTCCTGTTGTCATAGTAACGGCCTTCCTCGTTCGCAAAGCGAACCTGTTCTCACTTTGTAAAGGGAGACGCTCGTACAGCTACGCTGTACGAGCAGAGGGATTTAGCTGTTTGAACTTAGCCTCCAGCATAAATCCCCCTTGCGCACTTGTCAGTGCGCGTCCCCCTTCAAAAAGTGGGATTTTTTTATTTGCTTCCGCTCATATCAAAGAAACACCATCCAAAAATCATCAATCTAAAAACAAATCCAGTTTTAACTTAGCATTTGCATCTACTGCATATTTTGAGAAATCACTTTCACCGTGTGCACTTAAAACATCTTCATCAATAAAAAATTGACCCGTTACTTTTTGTCTTAAAATGCAAAGCGCTGCTTTAGCGACAATTTCTGGTTTGCGACTTGCTTGATAAATTTCTTTGGGGAAATTATATTGAATCGCTGCGGTTGCTATCGTTGTTTTAGGCCATAATGCATTAACGGAGATATTTGCCTCACGTAATTCTTCGCTTAAGCCTAGAACACACATGCTCATACCATATTTAGACATGGTATAAGCAAGATGATCTTTAAACCATTTGGGATTGAGATTAATGGGAGGGGACAAGATTAAAATATGAGGATGACTACTTTTTTTCAAATAAGGAATGGCTGCTTGTGAGGCCGCAAAGCTTGCGCGAACATTTACATCAAACATCAAATCAAAGCGTTTCATTTCTGTTTGAGTTGTGTCACTTAAACTAATGGCACTGGCATTATTAATGAGAATATCAATACCACCAAACTCTTGCGCTGCAATGCTCATTGCATGCTGAATCGCTGCTTCATCTCTGACATCTAAAGCAAGAGCCATAACTTTGGCACCTGTCTGCGCAATTTCATCTCTCGTACTATAAATAGTGCCTTCTAATTTAGGATGCGCTTCCGTTGTTTTACCTGTAATAATAATATTTGCGCCGGCTTTTGCTAAATGCAGTGCTATTTCTTTGCCAATACCACGACTTGACCCCGTAATGAATGCGGTCTTTCCCTGAAAGTCTTTCACTCTAAACTCCTTTTGATAGTATGTGCCCTTGCGGGTAAAAATCATGTGCAAAGACTAGAAGCCGCCTCAAAAATAGTAATTTTTCGTTCAGCCAAGGCGCAGATTCTTTGAGCAGCGCAAAAGGATCTGCAACGAAGGATCAACGAAAAATGGCATTTTTGAGGCAGCTTCTATAAGTTAATGGTTTAACTCCCGCCAAGTACGTCTACCAATTTTATCGTTTAGATCTAATTCCGTCCATGCAAATGATCCATCTGACAATCCATGCAAAACTAAACTCGGTTGTTTAAACCCTTGAGAGAAGATAAGAGGCGCTCCCACAAATCTAAAAGACGAGGAAGAAGCAGATTGGGAGAATAGTCTTTGATAGTTAGCCTGAGCACAGGTTTTTGATGAACGCATATCTTTGGCAATCAACTGATTACCTTCTGAGATAATAAATAACTGCTTGTTTTGGACAAGTGGATATGTATGCACATGCCCAATGGGCACATACCAATTCTCAGTCTCTACACTGCTAGAATAATCAGCCAATTTCAAAGTAGAAAAAAGATAAGGTGCTTTTCCTAAGTGCTCATCTTTATCCCAAATGTTAATCAAATAGTGCTGAGTATCATTAGAATATTTTGCAAGAAAGCTAATTAAAAATCCTTGTTCAGGATGCAGAACAATCTTAGGTTGAGATAAAATTTCTCCTGATATACTCCTCACAGATGAATCTTCGGTGTTGTTGGCTTTGTGTATCTCACATGGGTATACACCATTATCATTCATTGAGAAGAGAAGTGAATGCCTTATAAATCCACCGCTTTGCAAAAACGGATTCTCTACATCAAATTTCCACAGTCTACCCAAATTATCGCCCGCATACAGATAATCAACATAACCTCTGGATTTTGAGTCAATGGCTGTCATAGCTGAAAATTGAACTGGCCTTTTGCAAGTTGCATTCTTATTTTTTATGGGTATACCCTTATCCTGAGATACAACGCCTGTTTTAAAATTGATCATTTTAAAACCAGCAGATAAATGATTAGCATCTAAACAAGCTGCTTGAGCTAAGATAAGATACCAAACATTATCAGCCATACGAGAAAGAGTCGGCAAACTGAAAAAGCCATGCGGATCGTCTAAAGTCCATAAAAGATTTAACTGCTTCTGTGCTATAGCACCAGACAATACAGAGGTTAGCTCCATGCAAAATACTGCTTGGCGCTTAGCACCGACTATACCAACCAATACAGAATGCCATTTATTATCATAGAAAATATCTGTGTGCATTAGCTCTGGCGCTAAAAAAACCTCTCTACTTTCTTCCTCTTCTTCAGCGACTAATGTGCTAAATAGGCTTTTCAAATCAAAATCAATACGTGATTGCCCTGTCTCAAGTTCAAAAACATGCAAATGATATTCGCCATCTATTTGATAAACGAGAGGAGATCTACCCATCTGTTTTTGAGAAAAATCAGAATATTTTTCCGCATGCATAGCATTTTCAGGTGGATGTGGCCTACTCCTTGTCCACGGCCAATGGTCTGGAAAAGGGAAATCAGGCTGCCCTACTAAAATAGCTTGAGATACTGGCTTGGGTAATGCTCTTTGCCACAATCGTTGTACCCTTGGGCTTGCGTCTCCCTGAGTATATCCCAAACGTGTTGCCTTAATATCATTTTTCTCTGTTGTATGTGAGGAAACCGTTTGCACAATTACAGGTTCTGTATCTAAAGAAGCAGAACGAATTGCGACTACTGATTGTAAATGTGTTTGCGCACCATTTAATTCTTTTTGCTGAACATCCAGCTGATAATATACTACCCCCTGACGCTCTCCAAATTCTAAAGTATCCGCAACAAACTGCAATTTCTCAGCATGTGCCATATTATCTTTAAGAGCGCTATTTTCAAATTCCCAAGCTTCTTGCAATATTTCATTTTCTAGTCTTTGCAAAGACTCTTCAGCACTCACAAAATTCAGAACTTCATTTTGATAATTTCTAGTAATTTTGGTTTGTAGCACACTTGTTTCTAAAGAGATCATGACTATCATGCTCACAATAAGGGACAACAATAATACCACGATGAGCACATGACCAGATATTTTTTTCCTGTCTATGCTGCAGATCGTATTGCCCACTCTTGTGTCCACCATTTCCGTATCAACTTATCCTTTGGCATCACATCGATGTCCTTGTGCTTATACATAGTCGGTATACTTTGTGCATCTTCTACAGAACTCAATAAAAGACTGATACGTACAGCATTTATTTTGTGCTCAGGTTTCCACATAGCTTGTGGGTAATACTGCTTTGTTTCAGGGGCACAACAAAATTCTACAGACATCTCTTCTGCCCCTTCAACCAGCTCCAAGGTTCGTCCATTCAGATCAGTTGCATAAAGTGCAAAAATTGGATTGCCTTTTTGATTTTTTCTCGCGGTATCACCAATATAAATCAGCTCTGACTCTAATTTACCTAAACGCGCACTTGGAGGATAAAGCTTGCTTAATGATGACTGGTTTCCCAAATGAATATGAATATTTGTTGTACGCTGCTGTGCATGAGCATTTACATCTTTAGCAACTTTAAATACATCTATACTTTGGCAATCCGTCAAAAAAACAACATCGTCTTTGTTATAGCTTGGTTGCCCCAGAACTGAAACTTTGCCATCCTGCGCATCTTCATAATCGCTTAAAGTATAAAATTGGCGAATACGATGCATCAAAATAATATCCGTATTTTCTTTAATACGTGCTAAAGTTGCAGCTGAAATTTTTGAATTGCGGCGTAATTTTTCTATAGTTGTTGGGTATACTGGGTGCACTCGATTGAACTCAATATCAGATTCTTTAATACCAACCCAACGTAACGCCCTGTCGGCATCTAAACGATTACAACCATAATCACCAGCGCCTCTAAACCACTGCCCTAAAAGAATAGAGGAAACTTGCATATTTTCTTGTATACGGCTTATGCCTTGTTGATAGCTCGTTGTTTGCTTAATACTTAAAAATATATGAATTACAGATGTCGTTAACAAAGCCCCCAAACTTAAGCCAATCAGCATTTCTGTTATTGTATAGCCTTCGCATTTCCCAACAAGAAGTTTATTCACTAAACATTTCAGGTGCATTATTCAATCCATCTGTGAAGGGTATAGCTGAGATCTCTCAAAAGAAGTTGAATGCTCATTGACAGCTTCCGTATCCCGTAAACAATCTCTACATCTTTGCAAAGCATTAAGCGAAAATGCCATACAAGCGAGTAATACTGTAGAAAAAATACTTAAAGAGACTAAGACCTCAATCATGCTCATACCACGAGCAACAAGATTCCCTTCTTTCTTTTTCATTTGACTAATATCCACAATAGATGAATTTAGAATAGGCTCAGCACTCAAACAACCGCAGTGTATACAAAATACACGAGGATTGCGAGATAGCGACAAACAATAATTCAAAAATTCACTATACACTTAGGGTGTATCAAGACTGGTGTCATGGACAAGCCTTGTCTCTTAGTCACATTTTTACACTACAGAGTTATTTTTTAACAGCATTCCCGATGAGCATAGCGAATAAAAGATCCCACTTTTTGAAGGGGGATGCGCACTGATAAGTGCGCAAGGGGGATTTATGCTGAAAGCCAAGTTCAAAAAGCTAAATCCCTCTGCTCAGCGCAGCTACGCTGCACGAGCGTCTCCCTTTACGAAAGTGAGAAAATGTTCGCTTTGCGAACGAAGAAAAAGGCAGCCACTATGCTTATCATCAACTTATGTAGAAGAGACAGGCTTCAAAAAGTGGGGTTTCTTATTTGCTGGTCAAATCATTCAAGCTCTTTAATTATCTTCTGTTTAGAAACAGACGTTATGGTGCCCAGTTTTTGTGCGAAATGCGAGATGCGTAATTCTTCTATCTTCCACGCAACATTGTTTAATTTATGACTCAATTCTGAAACAGGCAAAATAGCCGTATCTTTGATATCTGATAATTTATTGTCTATCACTTGCTGCAAGCAACGCCCTAAAAAATTGGTTTCTTTGGTGATTAATATATCTTGCTTGAGATTAACCGAAAGTTTATCCAATCGATATTCAATGGCTTTCATATACACAGGGTATCGTGCAAACCACCGCAAACCAGCAATCAATAAAAATTTATTTCTATACAAATTTTTCAACTGCATTTGAATATCAGCAATCGAAGCTTGATGCTCATTTTTTGCTTTGTATTTATTGATTTTCTGCTCAATTACCACACGCATCATAATGCTTTGTTTTAATATAGCCGTGTAATTACTAAAGACAGTTGCTAATTTATTTTTGTTATTATTCAGTCGATTATGAAAATCTGTTTTACTTCGAATTGGCTCAAAGTCTCGAATAAAGCATTCAAAGATTGTGGCATCAATCAACATATCTTGTACTGTATTTTCTGGCTTGTCTTGAGAAAAATAAAGTTGCGCTTTTTTAAATAGATTTTTATCTATGGCCTGCTTTTTAAGATACTTCACATCTGAATCAAGTGACAATCTAATCAGTTTCATAATACCTGTAACATGATATTGTAAAGATAGTTCAGACGTATTAAAAAATTGAATTGCTACTTTTTCTTGTGCCTCAACCAGTGCAGGATACACTAACACTTTCTTATGGTTGATTGTTTTATATTCACTCGGCGCCAGATCAGGAAAAGACCATTCTAAATACAAGACAGCCTCTTTGCGAGAACCAAGAACCTCTTTGACCAGACCTTGCTGTTTTAAAGTTTGAAAGAGGCTTAAAGGATCATCACCACTGATTATTTCCTTATTATTTTGAATAACAGAATAATGCCAACGCAAATAAGGCGGTGTATGAGCCACATCTCTATTAAAATAATCCTTGCTCAATAATATCTGATAGTGTTTGGCTAGGAAATTACCTAAGACTTCTTCATAATTAGCTTCTCGATAAATAAGTGACTGGCAAATACTGTCAATTAACTGTTTACTGGTTGGTAGCTTGTGTTTATATTGACGCAATATATTTCTAAGATCATAGCCCAATTTATCTGTCAACCATCCTGAGATTAACCAAGAATTATCTTGGTTTGCAATAAAGGGAAATACATCTAAGGGGATACACAAAGTCGCACCGTCTTTAGGATCGCCTGGATTGTACTCATATCTAATTGGGATCTTGATATTTTCCAGCATCCACTCATCAGGATAGTGATCTTTAATTGTCTTTAGCTCTTCTTCCGTTATAAAACTTGAAAGTGAAAGCTTGAGTGCTTGATTGTGCTCTTTATTTAACCATGCTTTCAAGCCTTGCAAACTTGCCACTGAATCTGGCAGATTTTGTTTATAATGTTCAAAAACATTTTCTTGATTATGAAAAACATAACGATATCGGGTCTTTTGCGCTACCTTTTCTAATTGGAGAATAATTTGCTTATTGTGCACATAAAAATCAAGTGATTCACTTAATTGCTCTTCCAGCAAAGCTTCTCTGATAAATATTTCTTTGGCTAGGCGAGGGTTCTTCTGCTCATAGAATACTTTTTTACTTTCTACAGCCAACCCAAAGAGACTAGACTTTTCAACCGCAACCACTGACTGAGTTTTAAGATCAAAATGTGGATCTAAATAAGATTTTTTTATTAAATGCTTAGCTTGTTCAGCCAACCAATGTGGTTCAATAGCGGCAAGTGTTTTAGCAAAGGTTTGTGAAGTATGAAACAATTCTGCACAAACAATCCATTGAGGGAGTTTTTTAATGGTTGTTGAGGGATGCACGACAAATTTTAATTCTCGTGCGCCTATATAATTTTTATGCTCATCTTTCTGTCCAATGTGATCTAACATTCCAGAAAGAATAGAACGATGAATATCACTATAACTTCCGGCAGTACTGTTTATTTTATAATTTAATCGCAGCACAATCCGTTTGAGTTCATCGTGCAAATCCATCCATTCACATACACGAATAAAGGAGAGAAAATTTTTCTGACAAAGTTGAGCAAAAGCTCTATGGCTTAATGTCACCTTATTTTGAGTGACAAAATCCCATAATTTTAGAAAACTCATAAATTCTGATTGCTCGTCTACAAATGGCGCATGCTTTTCACGTGCTTGCTCTCTTTTATCAAAAGGTATATCTCTGGGATCGGCAATACTAAGCGCGCTGACAATAATCAAAATTTCTTCTAAGCATCTCAGTCTATTAGCCTCAATGATCATGCGAGATAATCTTGGCTCTATTGGAATACGCGCCATCACCTGCCCCAAAGCAGTGAGCTTTTCTTCTTCATTTAGCGCTTCTAACTGGTGCAATAAACGCAGACCATCTTTGATATATTTATAATTGGGTGCATCAATGAAGTGAAAATGTCGAACATCTTTAATTTTCAAATCCAATAGATTTAAGATCACGGTCGCCAAACTGGTTCTTAATATTTCAGGATCGGTGAATTCTGCCCTGCGCTCTAAATCATCTTTACTAAACAATGCATAATAAATACCTGGCCCTACACGACCACATCGACCTTTACGTTGTACATGGCTCGCCCAACTGATCGGTTCAATTTCTAAACGATGTAATTTGTTTTTGTAATTATAGCGGCTTATTTTATGAAAACCGGTATCTATCACAAACCGAATATTCGGCACGGTAATCGAAGTTTCAGCCACATTGGTTGAGACAACAATTTTTCTCCCAACCATATCTTTAAAAATTAATTGTTGCTGTGCTGAGCTTAAACGCGCATAAAGTGGCAAAATAGTCGTGTTATTTAATTTAAGTCCTTTTAAAACCTCTATGGTTTCTTGAATCTCTCGCTCACCACTTTGAAAAATTAATATATCACCTTGACCTTGTCGAATCGCAATTTTCACTGTTTCTGCAATTTGTGCGATCGTATCAGATTTTATATCAGCATCCTGATTATCACTCTCTTCCTCTTTTGACTCAAAGGGAAAACACATTTCAACCGGAAATTGTCGACCTGGCACTTCTACGATAGGTGCATTATCAAAAAATTCAGAAAATTTTTCTAATTGAATAGTAGCAGAAGTAATAATAACTTTTAATTCTGGTCTTTTTTGAAGAAGATTTTTTAAAATACCAAATAAAATATCGATATTTAAACTTCGCTCATGAGCCTCATCTACAATAATGACTTCATATTGCAGCAGCAATTTATCCGTTTGTGTTTCACTGAGCATCATGCCATCGGTCACAACTTTAACGAGTGTTAGTGCTTGCGTTCTGTCTTTAAATCTTATTTTGTAACCAATCTGCTCTCCAAGCTTAAGCTTCAGCTCATCCGCAATACGCCTTGCAATGGCTTGTGCAGCAATTCTTCGAGGTTGCGTATGACCTATCATACCTTTTGTACCAAAACCGGCTTCAAGACACATTTTGGCAAGTTGCGTACTTTTACCTGAGCCGGTCTCACCTGCAACGATAACGACAGGATGTTTTTCAATCAAAGAAATAATTTCTTGCTTTTGCGACATAATAGGCAAAGCAGGATAGCTCAGTTTTGGCACTAAAGATTTTTTTTGCTCAAATATCGCCTGAGCATTTTTCAATTTTTCATGCCAACGAGCCAAAGCTGCTGCTTGTTGCTCTATTGCTTGATGTTGAATCTTTCGATATTGCTTCGCCAGAATCACACGATCACGATAGCAACAATCAGCAAGCTTTTCTTCAATATTCATAGGATTTATTTTAGCCAATTATCTAACATTTTCTTTTGTAAGGGAGAAAGATAATTCATTGGACTTATTTTAGCAATCTCTAACTGAGGTGCAGCAAGCTTTACTGAGATATTTCTAAGTAAATTATCTCTAAAGAGCGTTACAACAACCGTTTGTCCACTTTTCAGGCACTTCAGTAATACATCATAACTTCTTTGTGTGGTTTTAAAGCCATCAATGGCCACCACTTCATCTCCTGCACAAATACCCGCTTGGCCAGCGGCACTGTCGGCAAGCACAGACATGACCGTTACTGCAAAATCAGATTTTTTGAGCAGCCATCCAAAAACACCCTGTGTAGAAGATAATGGAGGCGCTTCTGGATAATAAGCATCAATTTGGCTATAGAGCGCAAAATCGAGCTGCAAACCAAATTGTGAGAAAATATCTTCAATTGGAAGTAATGTACATTCATATACAGCTTGCTGCAAAAATGATTTTTCTATACCTGACTCTACTAATAAATTTTCAATATCTGATTCTGATACACCCTTACCTTGCTTGGCAAAATTCTCCCAAAGTGCTCTCATTACCCCATCTAGGGACTTTTGATTTTGGCTTTGCACTCTTATTTGCATATCTAGCAAACAGGCGACTAAGGATCCTTTAATATAATAACTCACACCTTGATTTAATGAATTTTCATTTGGAAAATAATATTTAGTCCATGCATCAAAACTAGACTCTGCAAGAGATTGACAATGTTTACCTGGCAATCGTGTATAACGAACAATTTGATTCACCAATAAAACAAAATACTCTGCTTGAGTAATTACACCAGCACGCACCAATGCTAAATCATCATAATATGCTGTAAACCCTTCAAAAACCCATAAAAGTGTTGTGTACGCTGGCACATTTAAATCTAAATTTATAAAATTATATGGCTTAATACGCTTTACATGCCATGCATGAAAATATTCATGACTAAACAAGCCTAAAAGTGATTTATATTCTTTTGAACGCTCTTTATCATTTAGCGGCAAACTGTTTCTTGATGCAATTAAAGCAGAAGAATTTCGATGCTCTAACCCACCGTAATTATCATCCACAAGATGCAGAATAAATAAATACGACTCAAAAGGTAACGCATCTTTAAATACATTTGCTTGTGCTTGACATATCTTAGCAACATCATTAGTGAGTTTCTGGGTGTCCCCTAAAACTTTTCCAATCATACAGATGAAATGTGGTACTTTATCCACTAGAAATTCTGTAATATGCAACTCACTGATTGCAATGGGGCAATCAATCAACTCATCGAAATCATTGGCAGCATAAGTGCCCCACCCCCACTGCTGTGCGTCTACTGGCTTGAGCTGTGTGGCTACTTGATAGTCTGAATTAATATTTTTCTTATTTAAAGTCACTTGCACAGGCGAAGATTCAAAACCTGCTAATATTATAAAGGCTGCGCTACCATTGATAAAAATCCTGTCAAAACTACAATAACATCCTCTGATTGAGTTATCGTTGGCATATAAGACATAGTGTACTTCTAATTTTTCTGCACTTTCACAGACATAGGTATTATTGTTAATTTTTTTGAGTGCTACTTTTTTCTGCGTGCTTCTATCTGTAGCCTGAATAGAAATAATATGCTTCGTATAATCTCTTATACAATAGCTACCCGGCGTCCAAGCCGGCAAAGAAAGTGTTTGCCCTTTCTCTATGGGTTTATTTACAAGTAGTTTTATTTCAATCTGTCGTAAGGATGGATTGAATGCGATATCATATTCTATAAGTGTCGACTGGGTCATATTCTAACCTTAATTTTTTCAATTTGTGCTAACCAACGTTGGTATCTTTTATGTGCCTCATCACAATCAGAAGTATTTGGCCTAAAAGTATTTTCTACTGTAGGTAATTTTGCTGCTTCAGACAACGATGAAAATAATCCTGTGCTTACCCCTGCAAGCAAAAATGCACCAAAGGCTGTTGCCTCTTGATTATGTGCTTTTAATATATCGATATTGAGTATATTTGCCATAGATTGTAAAAACCAATCATTTGCAACCATACCACCATCTACTTTAATATTTTGTAATTGATTTCCTGTATCACGATTTAAGGATTCGATAAGATCTTTGGTCTGAAAACAAATCCCCTCCAAAGCTGCCTTTATAATATGCCCTATTGAAGTATCTTGCGTCAGCCCAAACATCGCACCTCTAGCATAAGGATCCCAAAAGGGTGCGCCCAAACCACAAAAAGCGGGAATAAAAATAATATCATTGTGATCATTGGTGCTTGCAATCAAGTCATCAATCTGAGACTCTGTCTTGAAGAATTTTAGTGAATTTTTTAACCATTTAATCAAAGAACCAGCAACAAATACGCTGCCTTCTAAAGCATAGGTTGTTTTACCAGACACTTGATAGGCAATGGTTGTTAAGAGCTTATTTTTTGAGTACACACAAGTTTCACCCGTATTGAGTAACATAAAACAACCTGTGCCATAGGTAGATTTTGCTTGATTTTCTGCAATACAACCTTGACCAATGCTCGCAGATTGCTGATCGCCCACCATAGATACAATAGGCAATTCTACACCCAAAATTCTTTTGGATAGGTTACCAAAGGCATAACAACAATCATGTACTTTGGGCAGCATATTTTCAGGGATATTGAAAAAATTTAACAGCTCACTGTCCCATGCTTTCGTTCTAATATTGAATAATAAAGTACGTGATGCATTGGTAATATCCGTGGCATGCACTTTTCCATCGGTTAAATGCCAGAGCAAAAAGCAATCGACAGTCCCAAATGCTAATTTATTGGCTTTTGCCATAGCACGTGCATTAGGAACATTATCTAGGATCCAAGCTAATTTAGTGGCAGAAAAATAAGGATCGAGCAATAGACCTGTCTTTTCTTGCAACTCTGCTTCAATATCTGATTGTTTTAATTGTGCGCAAAGATCTGCCGTTCTTTTATCTTGCCAAATAATTGCGGGATACACTGCTTTGCCGGTTGTTTTATCCCAAACAAAGGTTGTTTCGCGTTGATTGCTAATACCAATACCTCTTACTGCATGAGCCGGTTTATTTGCACTTTCCAGCACTTGTTTTAGTACTGTTTCAACACTTTGTATAATGGCTTCAGGACTTTGCTCTACCCAACCGTTTTCTGGGAAAGAGGATTCAATAGAAACACTTGCTTGTGCTAATAAAATGCCTTGTGGAGAATACAGTATGGCGCGTGTACTGGTTGTTCCTTGATCAATTGATATGTAGTATTCTGACATTTGTTTATTCACTTATATGTGAGATCCGCTAAGCTTTAAGATATACTGCGATTATAGTCACAGCAGATGAGCTTTCGGGTAGGCGTCGATCCTCGAGCAACCTTCATTCCCATAAAAGTACATGAGGATTGCGAGATGGTGAAGACAACACCGCCGAAAGCTCACCAGCGAAGACTATAAAAGCATCATACTATGATACGCTTTATAAATGTATGTAAGCATGCGTCAGGGAGGCTATCTTGATATACGACATCGCCATCATCGGTGGTGGAATTAACGGCGTTGGCACGGCATTGGAAGCTGTGAGTCGTGGCCTAAGTGTTGTACTTTGTGAGCAAGATGATCTTGCCAGTGGTACTTCATCTAAAAGTTCAAAATTAATCCATGGCGGACTGCGTTATCTAGAACACTCTGCTTTTAGCTTAGTGAAAGAATCTTTGCAAGAAAGAGAAATCTTACTTCACACAGCAGGACACATGGTAGAGCCTATTCCTTTTATTATTCCTTATGAAAAAAATCTTCGCGCCGCCTGGCTCATTCGATTAGGACTCTATTGTTATGATTTGTTAAATATTAACAGTCAACTTAAAAAATCCAAAACACTTCATTTTGAGTCTTTAAATGAAGATCCTCAAAATCCTAATCCAATTAAACGCTCTATCAAAAAAGCTTTTCAATATTCAGACTGTACCGTAGATGATGCCAGATTGGTTATTTTGGTTGCCAGACTTGCATCACAGTTAGGTGCAAGCATTATGACAAGAAGCAAATGTGTTGATGTGCAATGTGATAGCAATCAAAGCTGGAATCTCAGCATTAAAAATATGCGTGATCCCTCTTGTCCACTCACAAGCATTAAAGCCAAAGTGCTTATCAATGCATCTGGCCCTTGGATCAAGGACACCCTAGATAAAATTATTAAATTACCCAGCAACTATCAAGTAAAGAAGGTAAAAGGTAGCCATATTATTGTTCCTAAGTTATATGAACAAAAACAAGCTTACTTATTACAACACCGTGATGGACGCGTTGTTTTTACTATCCCCTACTTAAAGCAATACACAATTATTGGTACAACAGACATCGCTTTTGAGGATGAACCACAAACAGCCAATATTACGGCTGAAGAAATTGAATATTTATGCAACGTTGTGAATCAATATTTTCATCATCCCTTAAAAGAAAAACAAATCATCTCCAGTTGGGCAGGCGTCAGAGCTTTATGGGATAATGGTTCCGTGAATCCTTCACAAATATCAAGAGATTGTAAAATTGATACCCAACTCAATGCGATTCAACATCCGCCGCTTATCAATATATACGGTGGTAAATTAACAACCTATCGAAGTTTAGGAGAAAAACTGATTAATAAATTAGCAGCCCTCTTTCCACAGCTTAAAGAAAGTTGTAGCAAAGAACTCAGCTTGCCAGGCAGCATGCCTTACAATACTTTTGATAATTTCTTTGCATCAACTCAAAAGCTGTATAGCTTTGTACCGACCGCAGTATTGTTAAGACTTGCTCGCAATTATGGTTATGATATAAAGGAAATTCTTAACGATTGCCAACAATTTTCTGATTTAGGTGAAGATTTTGGGCATGGACTGACACAAAAAGAAATTGAATTTCTTATACAAAATGAATGGGCAGAAACTTGCGAGGATATATTATGGCGCCGAACAAAACTCGGGCTCATTTATAACAATACTCAAATTAAACATCTTCATGAATGGTTAGAAGCTTATAACTGTCTAGAGAAAGCAGCTGCACAATAAATATTTTAAACTATTTTTTATCAGGACATCCAATAATAATTTGTGGATTTTAATGGTTTTAAATTTTATCAGGACAGCCAAGATAACTCATATACAAAATACAGAACCATTGAGAAACAACCGCTAGTATCTCAATCATAAAATACAAGAAAAATATATGACGGAATATTGAAGATAAAGATGGGATTAATAAAATCAAATAAAGAATTTAGGCATATTCTGCATAACGATAGCTTCTCTTTGCAAGGATTGCACCTTTCATTTGACGTCTGCGCTTTTTATCAAAATTAATCAAAGCGATCTCACTACCAACAGCATATGCAAATTGTGAGCTTATATTTTGTACAAATGATAACCAATTTCTTGGTTCAACTTGTAAACGAATCAATATAGGTGACAATTCATTCGGTATCACACCCGCCTGCTTGTCATCTCTGATTATTCGCCCTGTGCAGTCAACTAATTCAAGATAATCTGAAAATTTAAAAGAAATACTATGTAATGAATCATCTGATGTAATAACAGAAAATGGCACAAGTGATTTGGGTTGTTTTAAGCTATCTAATATATTTGCGCGTTCTTTTTTCTGTTGATTTTTTGATTTATAGAGCCCTGAATCAACTTGCTTTAACTGATGCTGCATGTATTGAATGCGTTCATAAATAGAGGTGAACTCAGATTCTTCTGGACTTTGTGTAATGCCTGCCCTTATTGGATTCAAATCAACATATACCATTGCACTCAATAATGCAGCTTCATCTAATAATGCTTGTGATTTAAAACGCCCTTCCCAAAAGCGCCCCTTACAATCATCCTCATCATTCACTGCTCTGGCAATTCGTTCGTTCAAACAACGCATGAACCAACTCACACTGGTCAAGCGCTCTCGCCATAATTTTATCTTTGAGGGAAGATGTTGATTTTCTTTTGCATCTTTTGGGAAAAGCGCATGCCAACGTTGCAGAACCTCTTCGTCACTCCACATTGCAGCGGTCTTATCATCAACATGCAAAACCACATGATAGTGATTACTCATAATAGCGTAGGCACAAATTTTAATTGCGAATATATTTGCTAAAAATTTTAATCTATCCACAATCCAAGATTTACGATGAGAATAATCAGTTTGTGTAAGCGTATCAAAGCCGCACAAAAAGCTGCGTCGCACACAACGATTCATAACATGGTAATAGGGAGTCGCATCGAGATCTATTTGTTTGGCTCTAGCCAAGGTCATAACTTAATATCCTTATCAATAAACAGTAATTTAAATGCTAAAACATAAGTTAATCAACTTCTTCTTTAAAGATTTATTATGGCTGTCCCGTTAGATAGTCCGTCCTGTTAGATACTATTATGGCTGTCCTGTTAGATAGTCCTGTTAGATAGTCCTGTTAGATACTGTTAGATATTAACTTGGCTGTCCTTATAAGAGGATAGGAGGATTGGTATTTGATGAGGCCATTTTTGAAGACTAGCAAAGTTCCTTTATCAACAACATTCCATGCCTCATTATCCGTTAAAGGTCGTGTGGCAATAATTGAAATAACATCATTGTCATGTTGGATTTTATGAAAATCTACTTCAATATCTTCATCTACCAACTTTGCACGGCCAAAAGGCGAACATCGTGTGATCCACACAAGCTTGGTCGAACAATGCGCAAATAACGACTTTGAATCCGACAATAAAAAATTAAAAACACCTAACTGTGCTATCTGTGCGGTTAATTTCTCTATAAATGACCATAAAATGGTCTCTTTTTTAGGTCGCTCAGGGAATTGCTCTTTAATTTGTGACATTAGCCAACAAAAGGCATGCTCGCTATCTGTTGTTCCAATGGGTTGAAAATGCGTAGGAATGAGTATTTTTTTGATACCTTTTAATTGTCCATTATGCGCAAAGCACCAGTTTAATCCCCATAATTGTCTCATAAAAGGATGCGTATTTTCTAAACAAACACGACCACGATTCGCTTTACGAATATGACAAATAACATTTTTACTATGGATAGGGTAATGTTTTACAAGCTTCGCAATCTCTGACTGTGCACTGGGAAAGGGATCATGAAAAACACGACAACCTTTACCTTCATAAAATGCCACACCCCAGCCATCTTTGTGAGGACCAGTCGCTCCCCCTCTTTTCATCAATCCGCTGAAACTAAAACAGATGTCAGTCGGAACATTCGCACTCATACCGAGTAATTCACACATAGCAATAACTATTTTTACTATTGTTGAAACAGTTTCTCATCACAGCAGATGATTTACCCGCAAGGGCTGCAATTCATATGCAAAGACTATAATAACATTGCCGGGTTTTTTCGCGCTACAAGTAAAGCTGGAATAATACCGGCAACAAGCCCACATAAAACGGAGGCTGGTAATATCCATAGAATATCAAATAAACTGACCTCATATAATAGGTTTAGCTTATTTACAATAAAATAGGATGCAGGCACACCTAATATAAGACCGATAATCCCGCTAATGAAACAAAGACTCATAGACTCTCGTACAAACATCCATAATAAATCTTTCTTAATTGCGCCAACACACAACCGAATTCCCATTTCAGGCACACGCTCTTCAATTAAAAGCACTAAAATATTTACTAAAACCATAATACCTAATGACACATTCATAATAGCAATCCACTTTAAAATATTAAGCGTCAATGTAATTTGCGACAACATAGCGTGCATATACAAATTGGCATCTTTAATAAAGACACTCGTGAGCTGAAATTTGTCATTTAGATATTGTTTAAACTGTTTTTGCGTTTCGCTTAAAACCTCATAACCACTAACAAAAAAAGACTGATAGGGACTGCTGCCCAAGACAGGCAAGAGTGAATAATGAATAAATACCGATTGATTCAGATCAAAGTCAACCAAAGGATTATTCACCGCACTTTCTAGAACACCAATAATCTCATAGTAGCTGCCTCGAATGGATATTTTCTCACCAATTGGATTAAAGCCCCTGTATGCATAGTCTTTTGCAATATTTGCTCCAATCACAATCACTTTTTCTTGATGTTCATTCTGAGAAAATAAGCGTCCTTGTTGGATTGAAACATGTAAAAAATGTAATAGTTGTGGATGAATCAAGACAAGTTCTGCGTCTAAAGCTTCCTGAAAACGCAATGCCTTTTCATGTATTATTTGAAATGGCAAAATATGCATAGCTGCATGCCTATTATCTTCTATGGCTTCTACCATATTTAATCGTTCATTGATCTCTGGATAAGAAAAATATCTCTGAATATTTTTACGCTCAGCCAAGCTTCTAGGCGCCAGATGTGCTGCAAAATTGGATTGTGATACCTGTGAAAATACCTGATCTAAATGCGCCTTAACAGAGGATTGCAAGATAACAAACATCGTAAAGGACATAATACCAAGACTTATCACAAACAATGCCAATGCAAATCGTAATTTATAATATCTCAATAATAAGAGAAGCTCAGTTAACCAAAACAAGTTCATATTAAATCACTATTTGATGTTGACAAAGTTGTGCAATCTTTGAATTATGCGTAACCAATACAAGTCCGCATCCACTTTCTTTTTTGTATTCAAACAATAACTCTAAAAATTTATTTTGTGATACTTCATCTAAAGCAGAAGTGGGCTCATCTAAAAAAAGCAACTTGGGATGATGAATCATAGCGCGCATAATCGTGACACGTTGCTTCTGCCCACCTGACAGTGTGGCAGGATATCTACCTGATAGCTCTGATAATTCAAATTGCTCTAAGAGCTGAGCAGCGCGCTGACGCGCAACTTTAAGTGCCACCTTTTGATAAAAAAGGGGCAATGCAATATTATCAAGAACAGTCAAATGGTTGACAAACAAGAAATTCTGAAAAATGAATCCAAAATATTGATTACGAAAATTCGCTATTTCTTTTTCTGAAAGACTCTTTATATTTTCAGAGAATAAATAATAATCGCCTCGGTAATCAGTGTCTAATAGCCCCATCAAATTCAATAAAGTTGTTTTGCCACGCCCAGATACGCCCATAATAGCAAGCGTATCACCTTGTGCTAGCTCTAAAGACAAATCAGAGAACACCGGCACATAATTAGGTGGGTAATTTTTGTAAATATTTTGAAGCTTAATCATTGAGATAGACATACTGATCCGCTTCAAGTCCACTGATGACTTCTATTGAATCACTGGTTGTTTTGCCAATCTTAATCAAAGCTTTTTTATCACCCTTATCAGAGTTCACTTTACAAAAAGGTATGGCTTCATCATAGTAAAGCGCTGCTCTAGGTATCACCCAGCCTTGAACGGGGACATTTTTTTCAAAGGAGGCCACCACCCCCATGCCAAATTGCCATGTGTTTTTTATGTCTGGTTTATCTACCAATATAGAAATCATAAACCCAGCTTGGGTATATCGATCATTGCTGATCTGTGGTTTGATCTCAACAATTTTCCCGCTAAAGATATCCTGTGGATGATTGGGAAAATAGAGGCTTGCTGCACTGTCTTTCTGTAAGCCCACAATATCAATTTCATCGGCTTGCACAACAACAATAAATGGCTGTATCTGAGCAAAAGTTGCAATAATTTCACCTGCTTGAAATGTTTTTCCAGGTGATAAAATACCTACATCATAGGGATTGTTTTGCTCTTTGGCAGGTGGTAATACAATTGCTTCAAAAGGACTGTAGACACGCAATTGATTACGTTGCTTTTGCAAGGCCTTCAGCTGATTTTGTTGTTTAGTCAATTTCAACTTTATTATCTTTTTTGATTTTTCTTTATTTTCTACATGCTCATCATAAGCTTGTCTATAATGCAGATAGCTTCTTTTAGATTGAAGCAGTGCTTTTTTCTCATTTTCTAGCTCATCTTTGGCAATAATACCTTTTTGCCACAGTATTTTCGATTTCTTATAATGTGCTTTCAAAGATGCATACTGCTCTTTAGCTTGTATCTGATTATCTTTGAGTCTAACTGTCTCACTGCTTTGCTCCCAGTCAATCACAGTCCCAAATTCTTCTTCTAATCTTAACAAAGCCATTTTAGCTTCTCGAATATGATCTTTAAGCTCAGGCGCATCTAATCGCATCAAGAATGCATTGGGTTTGACTCTATCGCCATAATGACAATTCATTTCAACAACGGTTGTTGCGACAGGAATCTTAAGTTCTTGCATAATATAAGGCATCACTTTACCATCTAGCTGAACTGTTTTTTTGAAGCTTTTTGATTCTACTTTATGTAAAGTGTGATGAGCCATATCTTGACTTAAGCCAATACTGGGCAAGAAAAATGCAATAAGGCTCATTAAAATTTTACTGTATTGATACATGCCAGTTTTCAAGTAGTTTACCTGCTAATTGTTGAAATTTGATTTGTGATGATAGCAGAGACAATTTTGCTTTTGATAAATTTATAGAAGCAAGATGATGACGCTCTTTGGCGCGTGTTACTTCAATAATAGGTATACGACCGATAGAATATTTTTCAAGAGAACTTTCATATTCTAATTCGCTAAGCTTTAATTCATCTTCAATCAATTGCTGTTGCTGCTTTTTCAAATCAATATCTTGAATCAAATCATCATACTGGTTTCGTAAATTTTTTTGACGCTGATAGCGTTCAATTTTGTTTTTTTCAATAGCGGTATTTTTGACAAGTAATTGCTGATAATATAAATGCTTTTCTCCTAAAGGGATTGATAAATTTAAAGAGGCCGCATAACCTTTATTATGCCTGTGTAATGAATGATAATATCCATATTCAATTAAATTTTCAAAATAGTGGTAATGACTTCTTCCCAAATGCATATCTGCCTGCATATTCAGATCAAACCTTTGAGCATCTTTGGTCACCAACAATTCCGATTGTAATCTTTTAGCATTGATTGACAAGCCATTCATCATTACATCACTTTGTAATACCTCTTCAAAGTCATACATATTATTGCCATTAAGCTTAACCATAAAATTCATATCAATCACTTGACCCAAATCTTCAAGGCCAATAATCTCAAAAAGCTGTTGCCGCATTCTTTTGCTTTCAAGCTGTGCTATCAAGTACGATTGTTTGGCTTGCTTTATCTGTAGTTGTGGCGATATGAGATCATTTTCAGCAACTCTGCCTTGGGTAAATTTATCGCGCATCTGATTATAAAATTTCTCAGTCTGTTGCAGAAATTGCTTTTGCAAATCTTCCGTCCAGACAGTTTGTTGATAGATCATAAATTGCACAATTAAATCTGCTACAACTTCTTCAACAATCTTTCTAAAATGCATTTTTTCAAGCTCGTATTGTAATTGAGCATTTTGAATTGGCCACTGATTAATTGACCTCTTAAATCCTTTAGAAAGCGGTTGCTTCACAATCAGTGTTACCGCATGATCATGATGTTTATCCTGATTTTGAATATGGCTATTTTGCTCTACATAAGCCCTAAAGCTTGTACCCATCGGTGTTTTGAGCTCTACGCTGGGATAAGCTTTTATCAGCTTGGTTTTCTGATTTAATTCTGCACGCTCTTCTTGTACAACCCCACTCATTTCAATACTAGGTTTGGGTAAGAAAAGAGATTTCTGGTAGTCAATTTCACTTAAAGCAAGATTTTTATCTAAACCATGTGTTTGAATATTTGGATTGTGGATTAAGGCAAGCGCAATGGCATCTTCTAAGGAAAGCGATTCGGCAACAGTGATGCTACTGAAAATACAGAATAAAAAGCCAACAACAAAATACAACACGCGTTAGGTACAAAACTAAAATTAAAAAAGAAATTATACGCTTCTTAAGAATATACTCAACGCAGTCTACTCTTAGAGTTTGAATTGTTATATGAATAGATAAAAATACTATGCACTAAGCTGGTTGACTATGCTATCCAAACCATCCTTTTTAGATAACAATTTTTCTAAAGCAGCCTCAGCTTGTTCTGTGCTCATAGAAAGCGCCCCCAATATTTCTGGCGGCAAACTATCCTCTGTCGCATCTCCCATATTGTAGCGTTTCAACAATCGCCCCGCGATACAAGCTAAATTTGCGTAAACGGCATGCTCGTTTGAATAATCTCCCTCATGATGCCACTTTACGGCAGCCAGCACTTCAGCAGGTATGCTCCAATTCTGCAGTAACCAAGTACCTATTTGAGTATGCGTCACTCCTAGAACATGCTTTTCAATTTCATTAATGCTGACTTCAGGGTTTACTTCTAAATAGCGATTCAGCAAAAAATGTTGCGGAGGAAACAATTCAGCTAAAACCAAATGACCAAAATTGTGCAATAATCCAGATAAATAGGCTAAACCTCGTATAGGGCGCATCGCCTTAGGCATTTCATAAATTAGATTTTCAATCAGCGCGGCAGCGTAAATAGAGAATTTCCAATAGGCTTTTAAACCCAATGGTCCATCCAGAGGGATCTTCATGGATCGGTTTAACGCTAAACCAAGCGCTAAATTAAGCACTAAATCAAAACCAAGCACTTTAATAATCGCATTTTCGACAGAAATAATTTTTCCTGCATATCCATAATAAGGTGATTGTGCCCATTTGATAAGTTGTGCAGCAAGACTTGGATCTTTCTCAATCACAACCGCCAAATCCATTGCTGTGGCATTTGGATCACTTCTTAACTGCAATATTTTATCAGCCATGGGTGGTACAGCAGGCAATTCAATGGTTTCTTGCAATCTATTTTCAAAGCGTTTAGGTGTAAACTGATTAATTTGTGCTGCAAGCTGACGATTTTCTTTAGTCTCAGTCAAGGTTGCAATGGGTGCACTGAAATCACCTTGCCAAGCGTTGCGCAATAAAGACAAAAAGTCTTGTCTTGTCATTTTAATCAATGTGCGATGATTGCCAGGCTCAAAATAGACATCTTCCAAAGATAAAATTGATTTGTCCAAGATAGCATCCATTTCAAAATAATCAGGTAAAGGAGGATAAGAATTAGCTTCACATTCTTTAAAGATTAATTGTAAAGCTTCATATTGCGCCGGTACTAAATCTCGGTTTAAGGTTTTACACAATACAGAAAAATCCAATAGCCTATTACAGGGTAAAATAGCCATAAACGCACCCTGCTCTTCGGATAAAATGACGGTGCGTAATAATGCAGCGCGAGGAATCGCACAAAGCTGAGCAGCTTGCTCTAGAGATCTGGTTTCTTCATGCTCAATCACTTCATAGGATACAGCTAAGCTATCCAAATATTCATAGATATTACAAAGCCCTGCTTTAGCCTCATGAGTGATAGAAAAAGTATTACTGAGATCCGACATGTGTTAGCTTCCAACTGATTGATTGTCCAGACTTTATTACTCTAGTCACTGCTCTATAAATATAGTTCTGTAGCTTGATATTTGCTATATCCGCAAAAATTGTTAGTTTGATAAGTCATGTTTTCTTTATAACAAAAGGTGTGCATACACGCCTGTTTATGTAGCTTTTTCTACTAAATTTCTTATAATTCCTATTTTTGGTAAGTTACTTATTTGGTATTAGCCACCTATGGATAATCAACCCATGTCGACTATGAAGAAGTTAAGACCCTGGATTATATGGGGTTTAGCCGCATCCTTTTTCTTTTCACATTATGTAGCACGTGTGACACCAGGCATTATTGTCGACGACTTGAAATTGGCTTTCATTAATACAACAGAATTGGAAATCGGTTTTCTAGGTGCTGCCTTTTACTTACCCTACGTTATCATGCAAATGCCTGTTGGCTACTTGGTTGATAAATTTGGCCCTCGACTATTGCTTACAGTGGCTGTCTTTCTATGTGGTATCAGTAGTTTACTCTTTGCCTCTGCCTCGATGTTTGAGATGGCTATCGCCTCTCGTATCGTTTTAGGTTTCTGCTCAGCAACTGCCTTTGTCGGCGCTTTGAAGCTCATTACAACGTGGTTTAAACCAAGCCAGCTAGCAATGATCGTCGGTATTACACAGGCATTAGGCATGGCGGGTGCCTCTGTTGGGAATGGTTTAGCCCCTTATCTTGTTAGTGCAGTGGGTTGGCGCTCTGCTTTCACTTGTTATAGTGTGGTATTTTTTATCTTATCTATACTTATTTTCACAATTGTTCGCAATCGCCCCAAACATAAAATCTCTGATACAAGCACATTAAACACAAGCAAATCACGACCTACAGCTCAAAAAGGTGCTTTTAAAAAAGTACTCTTAAGCAGATACACCTGGCTCAATGCCATTTTTGCTGGCTTACTCTATGCGCCCAGTGATGTAATGGGTGAATTGTGGGGTAAACAATTTTTAAAAAATATACATCTCATCACAGATCACCAAGCTGAAATTGCGGTTTCTTTACTCTTTGTCGGTTGGGCTGTCGGTGGTCCCATTGCAGGTTGGCTCGCCGATCATTTTGGAAGACGCCCCATCATGACGTTTTCTAGTCTTTGCAGTTTAATCATACTACCTCTTATTTTTTATTGCTCAAGCATTACCTTACCTTTATTATTCATTTTAACCTTCACTTTTGGGTTAACCAATACAGGATTGATCGCCTCTTATACAGTTGCCGGTGAACTACATGACAAAGAGGTAGCAGGTTTCTCGATGGCCATTGCAAACATGTTCTCCGTATTACTGGGTGCCATGCTGATGCCACTCTTAGGCTGGTTAATAACCTATCACTCTCAAGCCCGAGTCATTGATGGATTGGTACAGTATTCTGCACAAGATTATCAAAAGGCAACATTGATATTACCTATTTGCGCATTGCTGGCTTTTGTATTGTCCTTTTTTATCAAAGAAACCTTAGTAAAAGAAAAGAGAAGTTAAATTAATATGTCATCGGATAGCCAGCCCCAAGAACACAAACAACAATTAATGCTGATCAGCATCACAACGATTGGCACACTTTTAGAGTGGGCTGAATATACTTTCTATGGCTATCTTGCTCTAAAATTGTCTAGTCTCTTCTTTCCTGCGCAAGATGCGCTCATCGCAACCATTAAAACCTATGCTATTTTTGCGATAGGCTATGTAATGCGCCCACTCGGTGCAATACTCTTCGGTTATATCGGCGACCATTTTGGTAGAAAACCTGCACTTAGTATTTCAATGATATTAATGGGCTTAGCCACATTGATGATTGGTTGCTTGCCTGTATATGCTGATTGGGGCATAGCAGCACCTCTTTGCTTACTCCTGTTAAGAATGTTGCAAGGTATTGCCGTCAGTGGTGAATTTAATGGGGCTGGTATTTTCTTAACAGAAAAAATCGGTTCAACAAACCCCTGTCTTGCTGGCAGTTGGGTGAGCAGTGCTGCTGCCTTTGGAATGGTATTGGGTGGCTTAGCGGCTTTTATCGTTAGTTTACCCTCCATGCCTGCGTGGGCCTGGCGTATACCTTTTATTATGGGAGGGCTGAGCTGCTTTGTGGGTCTTTGGTTACGTCAAGGAATTGCAGAATCAAGCGCATATTTAAAACAAAAGCACGCGCAGAAAACAATTACACTCTCTCTTTTACAATTATGTAAAACATACAAAAACAGCTTTTACTACGTTGCTGCAATTGCTGCATTTACGGGTATCTATGTTTATATTTTAAACATCTATATTGTTGCTTTTTTAACACAAAGTGTTGGACTTCCCACACATCATGCAACATTTTTTGCAATATTTGGCGAAAGCACAGTATGCTTATTTATTCCCTTATTAGCATGGGTTGCAGATAAATGGCAGCCTGAAAAACAATACCAAGTCAGCCTACTCATGATTGCGGCAACCACGCCTCTGCTTTTCACCCTTATGCTAAGTGGCAATTACTTAAATATCGGCATAGCGATGCTATTCTATGGTCTTCTGAATGGTTTGATGTGTGGCCCTATTGTAAAATTATTAGTTGATAAATTCCCCATTAGAGTGCGTTACACAGGCATTTCCTTTGCTTGGAGTCTATCAGCAGCCGTTTTTTCTGGCACTGCACCCATGGTAGCGCAATACCTCAATAATACACAAAATTGGCAAATGGGTCCTGCTTACTATGTTTCATTCACCGCATTGATTGTATTTTTTATAATACAATTTACTAAAACAACCCATGTTTCTGAAGGATATACCTCACCCATTTTAAATAAATAACTAACTACTTAGCTTTTAAATACTATAAAAAGGCAGTTATACGGAGTGAGTAGTTACGAACACAATAGGGAAATAATATAATGATCCATAAAAGTCTTTCTTTCTGCTGGCTTGCGCTGTTTACTTGCAACGTATCCGCAACAGCCACTAACAATATACAACCTAATCACGAAAATCTTCCCGCACAAATCTCACAATTTGTACAAGAAAAATTTCCAAATGCTCAAGTAGGTATTGTTATTCAATCTGCCAAAACAGGTGACATACTCTATCAGCAGCAAGCAGATCAATATTTCTATCCTGCAAGCAATACAAAATTATTTTTAGCAGCAGCGGCACTCAAAACCTTAGGAGAATCTTACCGATTTCAGACCAGATTGCTAAATGATGAAAAATCACTCTATATACAATTTCGCGGTGATCCTACTTTGCGTATGGAGGATATCAATCAGCTGATTGCAAAGTTAAAAGAAAATAAAATCGACACCCTTTATGGCGATGTCATTATTGATGATAATACTTTCAGTGGCCCCGTTTATAGTCAAGGGTGGACTTGGGACTCCTTGCCTTGGTATTATTCAGCCCCTGTCAGCAGCATTATTATTAATCAAAATAAAGCACAAGTTAAAATACAAGAAACAAAAATACTCAAAGAAGCGGTTCATTTTGAAGCTGCCAGCAGCTTTCCAAGTCTTAAAATCAAATCAAATGTAATAGGTGTCAATAAAGCAACTGCCGATACACATTGCCAACTTGACGTCTATCAAAATGCTAATGAAGTAGATATTTCTGGCTGTTGGTCCATTGAAAAAACCCCACTTACTTTAGAACTCTCACTGCAAGATACACGCTTACTTGCAAAGCAAGCGGTTCAACACGCACTCGAAACAAATAAAATCGAATTAAAAGGCGATATTCATTTTGGAAAAATCTCTGAGAACGCAAAAGTGATTGCTGTACATGCATCACAACCTTTATCTCAACTTTTAAAACCTGTATTAAGTGATTCCAATAATATTGTTAGCGATGCAATTACCAAAACACTCGGGCTTGCGCGTTCTAATCAAGGCAGTTTTCAAGAAGGCGTTAATGCGATCAAAGCAACGCTCAGCGAATCGTTTAATTTACCAGCAGAGCAATATCGACTCTTTGATGGCTCTGGGATTTCGCGCTATACCCTTATTAGCCCTACATTCATTTCTGAATTACTCTATCAAATGCAAAAAGATCCTACTTTTTCCGCTTTTGAAAATGCACTCAGTCATGCTGCAGAAAATGGCAGCTTAGCATTCCGAATGAAAGCGCCAACCTTGAAAAATAAAATAGCTGCCAAAACAGGTACCGCAATGGGAACCTCTGCTTTATCGGGCTATTTAGAGGCTAAAAGTGGTGAGAAATATATTTTTAGTATTGTGATCAATCAATCTTTAGAAAAAAGTGAAAATTTAAAACTGGCTGAAGACAAATTATGTGAATTATTGTTTGAAGCATTATAAATCAGTTTGTCTTTCTTGATAGGGGCGACTTCTCGCTCCTATCAAGAAAAATAGAAAAATATAGAAGCGAGAGAAAAGCATTAAGCTGCACGCAGCTTAATGCGATACTTTTCTGAGCAACTGAAAACAAATCACCTGTAGCTATTTCTGCTGCGTCTATCTAGGTTATTGAAATCTTCACTGCGCTGATATGCAAAGTTTTCTCGAGCTTGAGCACGATAGCCATTTTGACTTAAAATGCGATTGACCTCTGGAAACCCTATTTTCAAAAATTTTCTTTTATCTTCAATTAAGATCTCTGCTGGTTCGTGCCATTCATTTCTAAACACAGTCTTTAAATCCAAGATAAAACGTCTTATCCATTTATGATTCCCTGAATTGGCTGCTTGATGCAAACAGTTATAGCCATATCGATTTTTATTCATTAAATTATCTTCGTAAACTTCTGGGTATTGCGACAAAAGCTCAAGCACCAAATACACATTGGCCTCTTTCCCTGATACTAAAGCCTGTTGCAGTGGCATAAAGCCATCTTGAGTGCGAGCTGATAGATTGGATTCTAATATCGCAGGATGTTTTTTTAACAGCACAAGCACCAAACGCACATTAGCATTGCTTTCTGATTTTAACGCGACTTGTAATTAGGATATGGCTCTTTTCATTTGGGTGGTAACGCACAAAAAACTGCCATTCATTGAACTCTTTACTTAAAACACAGCTCCAATAATTAGTCAGTGATTCAAAATGAAAAATAACGAAATAAGTGTATATATGCCAGATTTTATTAAAATTACAATCTCCAATAAAGACGGACAATTTCAGATAAATGATGGCTCAAATACAGTGTTGAAAAGAACCATCTTTGAACATGATAAAAGTCATTTTCTCGATCTTTATTGTGAAATACACCACCAAGCAAGCAGCCATCCCGATGCAATTATTCATATAGAATATGTGGGTGGCATGCAAAACAAGCATTTCGATTTGCAAAATCTGATCCATGTTTTCTATAAATATCCTCATTTACTACCAATGAATGTAAGGCTAAGCTTTTCTGATGGCACGTATGAAAAAAATCCCACTCCTTTTAATATCGCGATCTACGGTACAGGCGGAATTGATATCGTCCCTGTAACAACAGCCCAAAATTTATTCGCAATGCTTGATAATAGAAACTGTGCATACAAACTCTATACATTAAATCATGAGAATATTGCTTTAACCCGAACAGAAATCATCCCCTCAAAAAATATATCTCTTTATAAAAATCAATCTGTGCCTATTCGAGACAGGATGGGACAGCCACAGCATTTTGTGCCAAACGAATTAATCACTTGGGCATCCAGAAACAATCCCAACAAGGATTCACGTATCATTTTACATATGCAAACTGCGATGAACCCACCTCATCCAGGGCACATACAAATGCTACTCATTATTGCCAAAGCAATTGCCAAAAGAGAAGCACAAAGTGGTCACAGTGTTGATCTAATGATTGTTGCGGAGCTTGCACCTGAATGGTATTTACAATGTAAGACCGCTCAAGCGAATAATGTGCTAAAAGAACCGCTTTCCCTTGAATCTCGTAAAAAATTGATGCAATATTTGGGAGATGAACTCATCCAAGCACAAGTTACACTCTTTAAACAAGAAAATGCTGATTTAATAGATATCCAGTTCTTAGTCAACCCTGACAGGATTATTTTTGACCATCCTGACAGAATACAACAAATACAACAAACTCTCAGAAACAAGGGCACAACAGTATATTCGGTGCAAGGCATTGACTCATCTGCATGGACTTATGAACAATTAAAAAAATCCAGTTTCTTATATCTCAGCCATAGCAATAATTTTTCACAAGAAATCACACAAGCAGAAGAAAACAACGCTGAAATAAATATTTTTCAAGCAATGATTGAATTTAGTCATGAATTAAAAATATTTAGCCCCAATAAATTGTTGATGCTCAAAGATCCAAGCATTGTAGATTTTATGAATGAATGCACCCCGCTCTATGCTGATTTTTTATTGAAAAAATTAGAAAATAAAATTTCTAAAGCAGTATTTACAGAAGCCGACATCCCAGATCCAGACAGAAACGCAGAAAAAGAATTTTGCTTAGGTAAAAAGACTGAAGAAGCACGACCTATTGCCTATGATGATTTAATACCTGCTATGCAAGTATTGTTGTTAGAACGACTGAGTAAACATATAGCTCAAATTGATGCTAAAATGGCAAGGGGAAAAATAGATATTGACTCTATAGATATAGACACAAAAACCATCCATGCGCTTCGTCAATATCTTTTAATACACAAGCAAAATAAAACTGAAAGCACTGTATTTAAAGATTTTTTAAAGCAAATCAATCAAAAATTAAAAATTATCATTGAGAGGTCAACATCTAGCGCTGCTAAAAATATGTTGAGCAAAAAACTGAATAGAGATCCTTTTTTGTATGTGCTTTTATCTGGAAACAATGACCCAGATCTCAGTCCTAATCATACTGAAAAAATAAACACTTATCAAAAAAGAAAGAATAGATAACCTTTAAAAGTACTTATTATAAACTAGACTGAATAATACCTATCTGTCTTTCTGTATCTCTGTAGGCGCAAGCTATTTATAATTTCAACACATTATTTGTGAGGGTACTATGTCAAGTCAAGGGCCAGCTATTACTTCTCCTATGGATTTACTCATTGCCATCAATAAAAAATTGGAAGAAAGCGGTAAAAATATAAAAGATATTATCGATGGGGACAGAAGACGCTTCTTTAATGAAACCATTAAAAATTTAGAGGGCGATAAAGATAAAAACAATCCTACAGCATTACAGAATGTATTCAAAGTTGAATTTTTACCGCATTGTCCTGGCGCCAATGATTTAGAAAATTTATTAAAAGAAATATCACCCACGCTCTTGCCAATGACAGAAGAGAATGCAAAAAAAATTGATGCGGTCTTTGAAAAGATAGATAAAGGATTAAAATCAGATCCTAAATGGAATGAATTTTGGACGGATATTGCAAAGAAACATAATATTTCTCCAGAAGAGTTATCAAGAATTCAAGAGACTGTCGTCAGCTCTTATCGTTTTAAAATGCTGCAATATGTTTCTATAAAAATGATGAACGAAAAAACAATAACAACGAGCCAAAGCAGAGATATTAATAATCTTTTACAAGCCATTAATGGTTCACGTTTAAATCAAAAATTAGGTAGTACGGATCAGCCAATCTTTCAGGCAACAATTGATTATTTACAAAATAATTATTTGTTAAATTTTGTCTCAGATATTAATAGAGCAATGGCTGTTGCCCAAAAAGAACTAGCATCCGGACGTTCTATTGAAGATGTAAGAAAAAACATCAATGAAGCACGAGAAAAAATATTTGCAGAACGACTTCCCGCCAACAAATTTGCTCAATTAGTTGGTGTGGAAATAGCAAGGAGTTTATATGATCAACTGCTACCAACAGATAGTATCCTTGAACGCATACAAGATTACCACTCAAAAAGTACAGAATTAGGTTTTGATATAGACAGTCATGCCAGTCTAGCAAAGCAATTTTATGATAGTCTAGGCGGCTCAGCACCTAAAGAAGAAAAAGATATATGCTCAACTTATATTGAGCAACTTAAAAGTTTCTCTTATTTTCGAGAAGAGAGAGTTTCAAGCGATAATGATATTCTGAGAAAAACAAAACTAGAAGACTATGAAACAGCAAAGAAAGAATTCCTAATGCTCGTTTCAGAAAAAATGTTTAAAGCTGCAAAGGATGGTGAGCTTGATAGTTTTGTCATAGGTCTTGCAATGAATATCGTTCCTCTCGATACAAAAAAAGAAGACAAAACACTTCTCGACATTATTAAAGAGACAGGAAAACTATCTGAATTGCAAGATCTTGTTGCTGAAAAAATGTTTGCTACTGCAGAAAATGGTGATTTTGAGGCACTAAAATCTTACTTATCTCAAAATATCGCGCAACCAACAGCAAGAAAAGAAGGTAAAACACCACTGGAAATTGCACAAAATTCTGGAAAATTCACTGATGCTCAAATGGATGCACTTATTAAAGCATCTAGTAAAGAAGTGCAAGCTGAGTATAATCTAGATAGAGATCAACAGAACGATATCTTAAAAACCTTTGCTAAAAATGTGTATGCTGGGGAATACTTCCCCTTTGCTGACGATCTTAAAAAAATGGAAGCACTCGAAGCTGCTTATAAAAAAGATCCTTCTGAAAGTAATTTGAATGCTTTAAAAGATATAACGCTCACAATTTCTCAAAATTATTTTCCTAAAAGCGACGGATCTATTGGGGCTGATTTTGATGCTGTTGTACCTCTTAATCTTTCAGGATTAGGAACGCCAGAATCACTGATAAGTGCAGGAGAAAAAGCTGTTTCAAACACAGAAAATACAACAAGAGAAAACTTAACCCCTGAAAAAATAAAAGAAATGCTAAAAATATTTCAAGATATTCGCAGAGATTATAGCATTTATCAAAGCTCTGGCATGGATTCCTCTCTTAGTAATCCTACCGCACAGGAAATCATTCGAAGTGCTTATCCATTACATGAGTACCTGAAAACAGATCTTAAAAAATCTGGCTCTATTAATGAAAATATGCTGCAAGACAAGTTATTCCCTATTTTATTAGATAAATGCGATTTAAATCAGAAAAATAAAGAAGGATTTACTCCTTTACAGCTTGCAGACAGCAAAGAAAAAATAGACGCACTACTAAAAGCTGGCGCAAAGACGACACATTATGAGCGATCCTTTGGTACACGCCTGGGTGATACTTTGAAGGGACTATTTTCAGGCAAAGGTCTGACACAATGGAGCGCGGCACCAGAACGCAGTTTCTCTGAAATCAATAATATAAATGGCACTATTAAGCATGAAACTATACTCAAAGAGAGCAAAAATAATGTTGAAATTTATAAAATTCAAGAAAAAGATAAAGCTCAAGCTGAATTATCTTCTGAGTTACTAGATAGGGCAAGCAGAATAACAGAACCTACTATTTCTCGACTAGAGTCTTCTGAACCACAAGCTGGGTTAGAGCAACGCGCTTCTTCATTAACAGTTTCTTACTCTGAAGGCTCCAAAGCCACTATATCAGAAGTCGTTGGAAAAGGAAAAGACATGGAAATAGAAAGCCCAGAGCTTGAGGAGCAAGAAGCGGCTAGAAGTAGCTCTTTTGGTCATAAATAAATGAAGCTGATGCTTCCTATCAATAAATGTGCCATGTTTCAGTAAAATCATGGCACATTAAATCCTTAAAAAGCACTTTTTCTTCTTTTTGTTGTGTCATAGCAAAAATTTGCATTTACATCTACAAACTTATGAATAGGTAATCCTACTTCTTCTAAACATTGCCGCATACATTCAGATCTTCGCTCATAGACTGATTTTTCTCCAACATCGGCATGAAAAGCACCTGAATTATTATTAAAGAAAACAATCTCAGCATTTTGAGTATTTCCTTGCGTTACTGAGAATTTTATGTCTCCCGCCACAACAACATTATCAATATTTTCTGGCTGCGCTAAAAAAACATGGCGCCCCATACCTACGCGTAACTTAAGATTATTGTTTGGATCTTTGATAACAACATAAATATAAGAACCGTTGGGAACAAGAACTTCGTTAGGATTATCATGTTTAGCTAAAACATATTGATGAGACTCACATTCACGTAAAGTCCAATATCGAGCACCATTATATTTTGAACAAATATATTGCTCTGCTCGAGTGAACCCTGCGCTTGTTTTACGCGCATGGAATAAAAGGGTTGGTGGAATTAAATGCGCTCCCTCTACTTCTCCCTGCTCTATATCTTTAGGATTTACAAGGCCATTATCGTCAATACTACTTATCTGTGTGAAAGTAAGCTTTGGCATGTTAGCTCCTCAAAATATCCGTGTTTGACGCCCCTTTCCCTACCATAGCATTGATAGAATTCCTAAGTGAAGCACTTCAAGGCATTTCTCAACTTTATAAGGCTAACTCTTCCATACAAACTGACTATGAGACATGACTATAAATCATGTAAATTTTCGTGTTGTCAAAACGCAGATTCTTTAAGTCACATCGTTTGCACAAACCAAAATAAATTGTGCAAACGCATCTGAAATAAAGTTTTGAACAGAAACAGGGTTGAAAAGCCTCTAATCAAAGATGACCGTTTTATTACCATCTACAATGATTTTATCATCGAGATGATAACGTAATGCTTTTGCTAATACATTGCGCTCTACATTTCGACCTAATTCTTTAAGGGTATAAGGATTATCACGATGTGTTACAAGCGCAACATCTTGAGCAATAATAGGCCCCATGTCCAAATCTTCTGTCACATAATGTGCAGTAGCACCGATTAGTTTTACCCCTTTATCATAGGCTTGCTGATAAGGATTTGCCCCCACAAAAGCAGGTAAAAATGAATGATGAATATTGATAATCCTGCTTGGGTATTGTTCTACAAAATCTTTAGATAAAATCTGCATATAGCGCGCTAAAATAATGCCATCTACTTGATCTTTACATAAATTTAAAGCCATTTGCTCAGCTTCAATTTTCTTATCTTTTTCAACAGGAATATAATGGAAAGGTACTTTGAAATGCTGTGCAAAATGCTCCAGCTCTTTATGATTAGAAATAATAAAAGGAATTTCTAAAGCTAATTCACCTCGCGACCAACGCCATAAAATCTCAAGCAAGCAATGATCGTGCAAAGAAACAAACACCGCCATACGCTTAAAAGGTAATGCATAATGAAAGTCATAATCCATTTTAAACGGCGTTGCTACTTCTTGTTTAAAAGTCTCTTCTAATTTGTGTTTAGAAAGATCTAAATGTGGCGTTTGAAACTCAAGGCGCATAAAAAATTTACCACCCTCAGGATCTGTAGAGTGCTGCTGTAAATCAGTGATATTGGCGCCATGATTTTTCAAAAAAGTAGTGACCGAAGCCACGATACCAGGTCCATCAGGACAACGAATGAGGAGTCTCGCAATATGCTCAAGCTTTAATACTTTCATTTTTTAGCTAAATAACTATTTTGTATCAATATAGTATACCAGCCTCAAATGCATAACTAAAATCAGTGTCATTATTCACCCCTTTACGGATGAAGTTTAGAGAGCAAACAGTTATAAATCAGTTAAACTTATAAGAAGGTAGAAATTGTACATTCAAATTGTGCATTTAAAAGGACTGAGAATGACATTTAACTTCGAGCAACCTCATAACGGCCCAGAGTTACTTAACTACAGTTTAAAAGCTTATCTATGCACTCTACCCAAAACTGCTTTTATTAGCAGCTTGGTCGTTGTTTTGGGTGTCTTGATGGTGGTGGCTCCTCAACTTGCACCGCCTGCCTATCAAAGCAAAGCAAGCCTAGTAGCCATGTTTGCTGCCATTGCCATGTTGCCACTCTTAGGTGTCATCGTAATGCTGATCCACAATCACGTGACGCAAAAGCCTGCATCACTGATTTCCTTGTTTCTTTATTCATTAGAACGCTTTATTAGCTTAATTGGCAGCATTGTCTCTGCAAGCGTATTGCCACTTCTCATTATTATGGGGTGCATTCTGCTATTTTTTGCCATTAATCTACCGGCTCTAAAGCTCCCTACTTTGCCTTTACTCCTTTCTTTTCTGGCACCAAGTATTATGTATACCTTGGTTCTTTTAGCACTCATCCCTAAAATTTTTTCCTTTGTCATGGTTTTTACAGAAAGGCTTGATGCGAATGAGTCTATAGAGATCAGTGAAATGATGGTAAAAGGTTTTTATTGGAGAAGCTTTTTATATACAGTTGTTGCTCTTGTAACAATTCTATTTATCGTTAACATTCCAGAAATGGCACATTATTATTGCCCAGCGACCAGCCAGTCACTACCCAATTGGAGCTTTTCTGCGATTCAAGCAATTTTACTGCTTTTCACAATTCCTTGGGTTATTGCATTATGGATCTGTCACCAAAAGGATTTATACAACCACTATCTCAAAAATAGCCAACGTGCTCAAAAATCAAAGCCTTATGCAAAAACAGGCTTAAAGGTCAATGTAACGAACGATCAAATAAAAACCCCACCCAAGAGTGGAGGTAGCGACGGGGATAATTCTGTGGGTTTTTAACTGTTTCTTTTCTTAGGTTTTTGATTTGAATGGGGCTTTGCGCCAAATGTTTTCAAAAGAGGTAACAATTCAGCTCGTTTATGCACTTCGGCGAGCTGATAAATACTCATCCCTTTCTGTACATGATTTGCATCAGCACCTAACTCCAGAGTACGCATCACTGTTTCCTTTGACCCCATAACAATCGCAATGCAAAGCCTATCTTCTAGGCTGAGGTATGACTCATTCTCAAAAGAAAATGGCTCAACACTCCCATGAAAATCTAAATCAACACTTAATTTCCTGCATGATTCTATGAGCTTCTTGCGATACTGCGATTCTTTATCGTTTTGTGTACTCATTGTTTGATCAGCCTTTAATGCATGCTCTATACATCTAGAATATAACCCAATATTAGTCGCTCAACAAACAAATTTTAAAGATTTTTTCTTCAATGTGTCCTTTTTTCAGATAAAAGTGTTTCTTTAATGTGCAACTACACTATAATGGCCAGCGATGTTTTGATGTAAATACAAGGGTGCTATCAATGGGAAACTCAGTTGTTTCTCCAAATATTAATACACAGTTATTAAATGACTTCCAAGTTGCATTTCAAAAAGATTTAGGAGAATTGATCGAGCTTTATTTAATTGATGCACGTAAAAAGTTTTCAAGCTTACTTTCTGCCTTAGAAGCAAAGAATTTAGAAAACTTTACAGGAGCAGCAAGAGAGTTAAGACGCAGAAGTATAGATGTGGGTGCAATATCTTTTTCGCATAGCTGTTTAGCTTTAGAAATATCAACTCAAGAAATGCGCTTAGAACACCTTAAAAAAATTGTATTTCAGTTAGAAATTCAGTTTAATGAAGTAGAAGAAGAACTGTTGCACATTAAAGCCACACATGCTGCTAAAGTTAAAAAGCTTTTTTAAATGCCTTTTTAAGGCATTTTTCCATGAAAGCATGAAGCATTGATAAAAGAAAGTAAAATTTCTAAGAGCGTCTATAAGATTTCAGCAGTTCCCACTAATAGTATAATACTCTGTATTTTTCAGCATCGATGACTCACACAAATCAAATAACCCATTTTTTGAAGAAAGACGGACATAGCGCAAGAAGGATTTACCTCACACATTTTTATTGTTAACCTCTGTTTTTCTGTCCGTGTTAACAAGGAATCAAAATGGCTCAGCAGGAATCTATTATTTGCCAACAACGTGATAATATTTTGATCATCGAATTCAATCGTGTCGAGAAGAAAAATGCACTTTCTCGAGCCATGTACCAATCCTTAACACAGGCACTCCTTGAAGCAGAACAACAAGATAGCATACATGTAGTCATACTAAGTGGCAGTGAAACCTGCTTTACCTCCGGTAACGATCTATCTGATTTTATCAATGCAAAATCTATGCATGATCTTGAGCCTGTTTTAAATTTATTAATGCTATTACCTAGATTTAAAAAACCACTTATTGCAGCAGTAAATGGTCTCGCTATTGGTATTGGCACTACCCTACTCTTACATTGTGATATGGTGATCGCCGATGACAGCAGTCAATTTCAATTGCCCTTTATTAATTTAGCTGTCTGCCCAGAAGCTGCAAGCAGTTTTCTGTTACCTCGATTAGTAGGTCATCAAAAAGCTAGTGAATTGCTTATGTTGGGCGAAAGATTTGATGCACAAACTGCATTGCAACTTAAAATTATCAATGAGATTGCACCGACTCATTCTGCACTCACCATCGCGCTAGAGAAGGCCAATAAAATTGCAAGCAAATCACCTAAAGCCATACAATTAACCAAAGCACTGCTCAAAAAGCCTATTTTAGAAGAAATGTCTTCTATTATTGGTTACGAGGCAAAATCCTTCTTTGAATGTTTACAATCTAAAGAAACACAACTTGCATTACAGGCTTTTTTCAAACAATAAAATATTCTCCATCCATAAATAGTATGGTGTAAGGATTTTCAAAATGACAGTTGTAATTTCCGGTACAGGACTTTTCACACCCACTCAGGCTATCACAAACCAAGAGTTGGTAGACTCCTTTAATTGCTACGTTGATGATTTTAATCACAGCAATAAAGATAAAATTACCAGTGGCGAAATTCAAGCTTTAGAACCTTCCTCCGCAGGCTTTATTGAGAAGGCATCCGGCATTAAGCAACGTTATGTCATCGATAAGAAAGGTATCCTCGATCCGACTCGTATGCGCCCTTTTATTGCGGCAAGAGCGCCAGAAGAACCTTCTTTGCAATGTGAAATGGCATTGCAGGCAATTCACCAAGCGCTTGATGTTGCGCAAATAAGTCCACAAGAGATTGATGGTATTATTGTGGCATGCTCTAATTTCCAACGCGCTTACCCGGCTATTTCAATTGAAATTGCCCACTTTCTACAATCTTCTGCTTTTGGTTTTGATATGAATGTAGCATGCTCTTCTGCTACTTTTGGAATAGCAACGGCTGCAGCTATGATAGAAGCTAAACAAGCGAAAACAATTATTGTGGTTAATCCTGAGATTTGTTCTGGACATTTAAATTTTAGAGATAGAGAATCGCATTTTATTTTTGGTGATGCTTGTACAGCATTAGTATTGCAAGAAAAGTCCATTGCAAAAGTACCCCACTTTCAAATCATCGATACTAAACTGACAACAAGTTACTCAAACAATATCCGTAACAATCAAGGCTTTTTGACACATACAGAAGTGGCGACTCAAGAAACAATTCCCCATCATTTGTTCATGCAACAGGGGCGAAAAGTATTTAAAGAAGTCATTCCATTGGTATGTGAGCATCTACTATCACATTGTAATAGTAATCACATTTCAATCGATGAGATAAAACGTCTTTGGTTACATCAAGCCAATCGCAGCATGAACGAACTGATTACAAAAAAAATATTAAATAAAGATCTCAATGAGCTTGATGCACCTATTATCTTAGATACTTTTGCAAATACCAGTTCAGCAGGTAGCATTATTTGCTTTCATCAGCATCATCATGATTTTGCAGAAAACGAAATTGGCATTATTTGCTCTTTTGGTGCAGGATATTCAATTGGCAGCATTTTAGTGCGTAAATTTAATTAATTTTCGAGTAAACAAATGAATTTATATCTCAGATTAATTTGCTTATTATTACGCTTCCCATTTATGAAAAAACCAGCACATCCGCTGGATGCCACACAATTAGACATGCGTGTGTGGCCCAACGATCTTGATTTAAATATGCACATGAACAATGGTCGCTATTTAACAGTTATGGATCTAGGTCGTTTACATTTAACTTTTGTCAATGGACTACTAGGGCCTTGTCTAAAACGTGGCTGGCTGCCTGTCTTAGGAAGTGCCAAAATTCATTATTTAAAACCCTTAAATCTATTTCAGAAATATAAACTTGAATCTAAAGTCATTTATTGGGATGAAAAATGGATTTATATGGAACAACATTTTTTTAGAAAGGATGCGCTCTGTGCAACAGCTCTGCTAAAAGCGCTTTTTGTCGGAAAAGAAGGAAAAATTCCTTCTCAACAATTAATCGATCTCATGGGACGTGAAATTATCTGTCCGCCAGCACCGGAAGTACTTAAGCGCTGGATAGAATGCGAAAAGCGAGAGGAAATTTGATAGATGACGGCACAACACCCGTTTTAAGTCACAGGATCTAATATTAATTGCTCAATCAAATAAGCTAATTTCTTTTCACAGGACAATACTTTTGTCTCCATGTCTGGCGTTTTATTATATTTACCAGCAGTTCTTACAATGATACCAAGCAGTATATAATCCAACTCTAACTCTCTGGCAAGTGCTGCTTCAGGCATACCTGTCATACCCACAACATGACACCCATCTTGTGCTAATTTCTTAACTTCAGCGCTTGTCTCAAATCGAGGTCCTTGTGTGATACCATAGGTTGCTCGCTGATGAAGTTCTAAATCTAATTCATGCGCTTTTTTAATAATTTTTTGACGCAGAACCTCACTATAAGGCTCAGCAAAATCAACCTGAGCAATATGATCTTCTCCAAAGAAAGTATTATCTCGACCATAGGTATAATCAATCAATTGATCAGGCAAAACTAAATCACCAGGATTATACTGCTCTGTAATGCCAGCAATTGCTGCAGTAGCGATAATAGTCTGTACCCCGGCATCACGCAAAGCCCAGATATTTGCTCTAAAGTTGATTTTATGGGGTGCCGTCGGCGTTTCTGTATCACGCCGAGGCAAGAATACCACTTCTTTATCGCCACCCAACATACCATAGTTCAATGGTGCAGAAGGCTCACCGTAAGGTGTGCTTACGGTTGTTGAATGGGTTATAGCAAAGTTTTCAAGTGTAATAAAACGTGAACCACCAATAATAGCTACTTTATTCATCTTCCCCACTCACCGCATAAATCCCCGGTGCGTTTCTTAAGTAACGCTTGTAATCCATACCATATCCATATACAAATTTATCTTCTACTTTCACACCCGTAAAGTCTGCCTTTTGCACCGCATCTTTATGTCTTGTTACTTCTTTTTCAACCAATACAGCTGTTTTAACAAGACTGGCTTTGGCGTCATAACAATATTTCACAATACCTGCGAGCGTTAAACCACCATCTAAGATATCATCGACCACTAAAATTACACGGCCTTCCAAAGAAGCACGTGGCTTTACCACCCATTCCAAGTTCTGCCCCGTAAAGGCATCGCCATATCGTGTCGCATGAACATAATCAACTTGGAGTGGAAAATCTAATCGTGTTAAAAGCATACCAGTTGGAATAATTCCACCAACCATAACACACAATACAATTGGATTTGAATCATGCAATTCTGCAGAGATTTCAGATGCCATGCGATCCAATGCAAGGCCAACAGCCTGAGCGGAGTGAAGCTCTGTTGCTCTCTTTGCAACTGCTTTAATATGGTTCGGATCTAATATTTGTGACATTGTACTTCAACCTTACATTTAACAAAAAGTGTAACGACTCACTTAACTAAAACTTAAAATTACTGCAACATATCCCAACTGCCTATCTGTTCTAAGGCATTCCTTGCTTCTTTCCATTCAGTATGTTGATGCAACCTTTCCCATGGAATCATTGTATTTGGATCAGCCAATAATCTCTCTCTTCTTTCCACTACTTTTGGCTCAAATGAAGCAGTGATGTTTGATAATATTTTTTCTGCTTGCGGCCGATTATTGCAAATTAAAATATAATCTGAACCTGCACTGAGTGCTAATTTGGCACACATTAGAGGATCGCCTAACTCTTTTGTGGCATCCATATTCAAATCATCGCAAATAATTGCCCCATTAAATTTCAATTTTTCTCTCAATATTGTTTGCAGCCAATAAGGTGAGAAAGTAGCTGGTAATTTTTCTATTTTAGGGAATATTAAATGACCTGTCATAATGGAGCCAATGCCATGTTTAATCAAATGTGCAAAGGGCAACAAGTCATCCGTAATCTCAGAAAAATCACGTAAATCTACAGGCAAAGATAAATGAGAATCCGCTGTTACTTTTCCATGTCCAGGAAAATGCTTACCACAAGCTTGCATACCCGCAGTCAACATACCATCTACATAATGACTTGCAAGTAAATTCACAATCGCAGGATCAGAATGAATAGCTCTTGTCTTTACAACAGGATTTAAATCCGTTGCCAAATCAAGCACAGGCGCAAAACTTAAATCAACCCCTAAACTTCTGAGTTCCATTGCCATTAATTGGCCAATTTGTTTTACAACTTTTAACACAGATTCTGCATTCAATCGCTGTTCATCAAACAATCGTCCCAAAGCTTGCATAGGCGGCAATTTAGTCAACCCATTAACAAAACGCTGTACTCTACCACCTTCTTGATCAACCGTAATAAAACAACGTGGACGAATCATTCGTATATGTTTAATAAGATCCATAACTTGTTCTGGGTTATCATAATTTCGTGCAAATAAAATAATCCCTCCCAAACTTGGATGCTTGAGTAGCTCGATATCATCTTGAGTGAGGGTTTGCCCAGCTACATCGGCAATCACGGGACCAATCTGCATTTCCATTTAATCACTAACCTCTTATTAATACGGTTGTTCCCACGGGTACATCGCTATACAATTCTAAGATGTCATTATTATGCATATTGATACATCCTTTTGAACTGGGCACGCCCATTACTTTAGTATCTGGACTGCCGTGTATATAAATGTAACGTTTCATTGTGTCACAGTTTCCAAATCGATTTTTGCCAACTTCTAGACCAGATAGCCAGAGTATACGCGTCAATATCCAATCTCTACCAGGGTATGCAGAAGAAAAGTCGGGCGAATAAATTTCTCCGGTAGGTCTACGTCTTACAAAAACAGAGTTAATCGGCTGATTATCTCCGATTTTGGCTCTGATAATATGCCGTCCACGCGGAGTTTTTTCACTCCCCATTTCCTCACCAACACCATTTTTAGCAGTTGCAATCAAATATTTTTTTGTTAGTTTACCATCTTTAAAATGAAATAAGCTTTGTGTTTCAACATCAACCAATAGTTCATGCGCTACCATGTACTGCCTCAAAAGCAATGTGATTTGTTTAACTTACGATTACTGTTTATATTTATACTTTATAATAAAGGAGTCTCAAAGATGCATCAGTATAACAGTAAAAATCGATTTAAATCGGCTATTTGTTCAGGGTTATTTTTAGCTACTTTAGCACTTACAAGCACATCTTATGCAGCAATGCCTGTATCTCAGATTGTGTTTAGCAATGAAACCTCCATTGCTCTAAATACATCGATTGCCGGTATACCAGGATATGGTATTGAAGCAAATACGAGCAAACCTATAGGCTTTGAAAAAGTAACCATGGGCTGCTTCTGGGGTGGTAATATGCAAAACTGTGGTATCAATTTTACAAATAAAGCAAACGGCCAGCCTGTAGCTACCGTTTATATCAATGCAAATACCGCAACGTTAACCCAAGCGCCTACATTTCATGGCGACTATGCTGCTAAATATGAAGTAACTGGCTGGGAAACATCACCTGTAACACATATCACCATTAAAGAAAAAGCTTAAATTCTTTTGTAGGGACGACACAACGGTCGTCCCCTACGAGAAATCAAACTCAAAAAAAAAGCTCCCGAAGGAGCTTTTTTTGAAGAGTTATCGCTGATTTTTGATTATTCAGCAAATGCTTCTTCTTGCATAACACGTGATGACGCATGAGCAACCGCTTCTTCACGCACAGCAGGCATTTCAACTTTACGTTTCGCAATACCTTCTAACCAAGATTGTAATTCGTCACATTGACGTTGTGCAATCTTAGGATCTTTAAAGGTATGAGTTAGTAAAAACATGCCTTGCATACCAGAAAGAGTGTGCAATGCATGATTTGCTGCGCGGGGTTCTTCTACGCCCAAAGCTCTGAATTGTTCTTCAGACCATTTCAACACGTCATACAATAATTTTGCTGCGAGATCAGATAACGCACCACCTTGCTTACCAAGTTCTTGGCATAAGCCACCCACTGGGCAACCAAAGCGAGCTGTAATTTCTAAATCTTCCAAACCATATCGAACCATAGACACTAATCGAGCTAATGGATCAGAAATTTCTGACCAAGAAGCAAGTCTTTCAGACCATTCAGCAGCGCGCTTTTCAATAACAGCGATACCAATGGCTTCTTTTGTCTTAAAGTAATAATAAACATTGCCTAAGGGCACATCAGCTTCCTGAGCAATATCCGCGAGGGTTGTCAGGTTAAAGCCTTGTTGATGAATGAGCACCTTAGCAGCTTCGATAAGTCTTATTCGTTTATCTGTTTTCCGTGGCATAACGTCTACAATCCATTTCTCCAGTGGAGCATTACTTCGTGAGCAAAAGATAAGATTCTCGTTAACAACAATTCATCTTTATCTTCAGTTCACATACTCCAGACCTAAACAACTTATGATTAATGCATAACCACCAACCATAACCCCTTTTTATCGAGTAATTTACTAACTCAACAATTATACAAAATCATAGCGGAATTGAACACCTAAAATATTAGCGTTGCTCTTATAATCTGCGGTTAAGTGGGCAGCAGATATTGGAACACCACTGATGGCATGAGGGCCATTGTCTTCTAAGTGTGCATTTTTGAAGAATAAGTGAGCATAACCAACATCAAAACGCCATTGTGGGTTCAAGGTATACGCCGCACCAAGACCTAACCACCAACGATCTTCATCTGGTAATCTCGCAATGCGATGTTCATCTCTTGTAGGTGATTCATCAAAGGCACCACCAATTCTAAAGCTCCAATGGTGATCGTAATTGTAAATCAAGCCTAATGCGATACGGATAGTATCTTTGAAGAGCAAGTTAGTATTGGTATCAATGCCTTGATTACCTGGCCCGCTTGCAACAGGAGGACTAAAACGTAGTCCTAGAACATCTGTACGGCTCCAGTTTGTCCAATGCACATCACTGGTTAAAGCGAATTCATCATTGAATTGATGATATAAGCTGAAAATTAAAGATTCAGGTAATGCAACTTGTGTTTGAACGGTACGAACGCTGAATACATTAATTGGAGCACCAGCTGGTTGTGAAACAATTTCACTATCACCCTCTGCATGTAAATTAATCTTAGATCGGTAACTTAAACCGAGTCTTGTTGATGGCATAACTTGCCATAACACGCCCGCATGAAAACCAAAAGCCCAACCTTCAGCAGAATTATGCTGGTAACCATCTGGTATTAAACCATTTGCACCAATCACAGCTTGCAAGTCAGCCTTGCCCCATAAAGCATCAACACCTGCACCAATCGACATACAGGGCAATACTTGATAGGCCAAACTGGTACCAAAATTCCAGGCTTGTAATTTAGACTTGGTTGCTACATAACGAGCAATACTGTCATTATCATATTCAGTTGTTAAGCCAAAAGGAACGTTAACATCAAAACCTAACACCCAACGATCACTAAATCGGGTTGCTACGTGAAAAGAAGGTACTGCAACAGGGCTTGCTGCATCATCATTTGAACCTGTAGCAGGAACGTTAGGGATAGAACTATTCGCTCTTTTTGCATCATAATCAAAAGAACCTAGGATGCCGACAACAGAGCCTACAATTTGTGTACCTTTGATATGCGATAAACCTGCAGCATTCCAAAAACCAGTAGAGGCATCTTCTGCAAGCGCAGCGGTACCACTATAAGCTAAACCCAATTGAGATGCGTTTTGTTCTTGAATTTGAAAGCCAGCAGCAAAAACTTGGCTGGATAAACATGAAATAACCAAACTTGATGTTAAGATCCTTAAACCGGACTTAATCGCTCTGGATTTAAAGGGTATTGCTTCCCATTTCCTTGCCACTGTTATCACTCCCTCAGGTATGCACGTTAACGTTAATTTTGAAATTTAACTTATAAAGGTATTTCTAGTAACCTACTTTACCGAGTTACTAGGCTGTTGTGAATGCTTTGAGTTAAAAAAATTAATTTCAAGATCTTTTTTAAACTTTTATTAAAATAATAATGCAAAGCATTGAATGGATTAGGCTATTAAATTTTAAATAAATTTCGGTATAAATGAAGAGGTCTCAATTTAAAGAAAAATTATAAATAATTTCTCGACTGACTACATTGTTTCCTTTCTAACTATTAGTTAGAAGCTAATGAACAAACAAAAAAATATATAATCCACGTTTGCTCTATAATGTCGGTTAAGTTTAGTTAAAAAATAAACGAAGTGAATAATTATCTTCCCTTGGTATCAAGGGAAGAAGCTCACAATGTGAGCAGATGGATTTTATTAACCCTATGGTTTAAAAATCCCTCCGCCGCAGACGGCGACTCCCTTTGACAACAAAGGGAGCATACGGCGCTTTGCGCCACTGAGAAATAACTTATTAACAAACTATATCCCAGAAATGCCATGCGCGAAGACTATAAAATTTCAAAGATACCAGCAGCCCCCATACCCGTCCCAATACACATTGTCACCATGCCATAGCGCTGATTACGTTTACGCATACCATGTATAAGCTTGGTTGACAAAACAGCGCCTGTTGCCCCTAATGGGTGCCCCATCGCAATAGCGCCCCCAACTGGATTGACGCGATTCACATCAATGTCTAGATCTTTTACCACGGCTAAACTTTGTGCGGCAAATGCTTCATTAAGCTCTATCCATTCAATTTGATTCAAGCTTAAACCACTGGCTTTTAATGCTTTAGGAATGGCAGCAACAGGTCCAATTCCCATATATTCTGGTAAAACACCGGCCACTGAAAAACTCATTAAACGCGCTAAAGGTTGTAAATCATGCTTCGTTAGATATTTTTCACTCACTAATAATAATGCACTTGCACCATCACTCATTTGTGAAGTATTACCTGCTGTTACGCTACCATTTTGCGCAAAAACGGGACGCAATTTTGACAAAACTTCAATGCTAGTATCCATACGAGGACCTTGATCAACACGTACATCTTCTCTAATGATAGGATTGGTTTGATTTTTTAAATTAGGGAAAGCCTTTTCAGTTGAGATCGGTACTATTTGATCTACGAACTCACCCTTTTTAATGGCTGCGATTGCCTTTTGATGGCTGGTATAAGCAAATTCATCTTGTGCTTCGCGAGTGATTTCCCATTTCTTGGCTACATTTTCAGCAGTAATCCCCATACCAAATGAAAGTGCCACATGTTCTTCATCATTTTCAAAGTATTTTGGATTCGCACTAAAATGATGCCCGCCCATAGGCACCATACTCATACTTTCAACCCCACCGGCAATCATCACATCGGCTTCGCCTAATGCAATCTTGTCACGCGCCAATGCAATGGCTTGTAAGCCAGAAGAGCAAAAACGATTAATCGTCATAGCCGGTACACAAATAGGCAAGCCTGCAAGCAAGGTAGCAATGCGTGCGACATTCATGCCCTGCTCCGCCTCAGGCATTGCACAACCAACGATAATGTCTTCTATTTCTTCTGGTGCAATTTGCGGATTCAAAGAAACAATTTCGTGTAATACAGTACTCAGTAAATCATCTGGGCGTGTAAAGGCAAATGCGCCTTTGGCTTTACCAATTGGTGTTCTAATAGCAGATACAATATAAACATCTTGTATTTGACGCGTCATTCTCTTATCTCCATTCATAGTATTTTTATAGTCTTCGCACATGACATTTCTGAGGTGTTGTCTTCGCCATCTCGCAATCCTCATGTACTTTTATGTACATTACGATTGCTCGAGGCTTGACGCCTACCAGAAAAGCTATGTGCTGTGACTATGGCATTAGAAGCGCAGCTTAGTTGCGAAGCGGCTTGCCTGTTTTTAACATATGCTTAATACGTTCTTGTGTTTCATCATGGTGTAACAATTCTAACAACGCATCACGCTCTAGTTTGAGCATCCAATCTTCATTGACAATGCTGCCGGATTCTACCGCACTACCACATAATACTTTCGCGATCTGCTGACCAATTAAGTATTCGTAATCCGTAATAAATTCACCTTCACGTAAATTCACTAACATTGTCTGCATATTAGCAATACCTGCTTTTCCTAAAACAGCAAATGGCTCTGATACAGGAGGCACATATCCAATCGCTGCCAAGTTCTTTGCAACTTCAAGCGCAACAAAGAGCAATTCATTTTCATTTGCGCAAATAAAATCACTCTCTTCTAAATAACACAATTGTTTCGCTTCATGAGCACTTGCAGATACTTGAGCCTTCACAATTTGCTCAAAAAATTTGCTAACCGGCTGATCTAATCGACAATAACGAGAAATGTGATGAGCTTTACGAGCAAGTTCTTTAGTACCACCACCTGCTGGCAACAACCCAACGCTGACTTCAACCAATCCAACATAGCTTTCAAAAGCAGCCACTCTTCGCGTTGCATGCATTGCGATTTCACAACCACCACCTAGTACCAAACCTTTTAAAGCACATACCGTTGGTATACTAGCATAACGTAACATCATCGCTGTTTTTTGAAATTCTGTGACAGCATATTCAAGCTTATCGTATCGCCCTATCTCTAGCGCCTCTTTTACTTGCACTAAATTAGCACCCACACTGAAATCTGCTTCTTTATTTTGCCAAATGACCAGCCCCTTCAAATCTTTTTCTGCACGCAAGATAGCTTCTTGAATACCACTAAGAACTTCATCTCCAATACAATTCTTTTTAGATTTAAAACTTAAAATACCGATCTCTTTATCACGTGTCCACAATCGTACACCTTCATTTTCATATAAGGTATCCCCATCAATCTGTTTTTCTGTTAAAACCATATCCGGGAAAATCTGACGTTGATAAACAGGATTATCTGAACGTGGTTCATATTGATCAGAATGCGGATCATAGGATCGACCTTGATGATAAGCGCCTGTAAAAGTAGCCTTCGTTGCCCATCCGGGTAAGGCTGCTTCAATGGCTTCTTTATCCTGCTTTTCAGCACTGATCTGATTGGCTATTTTGTGCCAATTAGCAGACTGCCATATCTCAAAAGGTCCTTGCTCCCAACCATAACCCCAACGCATTGCTAAATCGACATCACGCGCCGTGCTTGCAATTTCTTTTAAATGATAGGCACAATAATGAAAGAGATCTCTAAAGGTTCTCCATAAAAATTGGAGCTGCCTATCACTTGATACACTCATAATTGCAAATCGAGTTTCCCAGCTTTTTTCTTTAAAACAATCTTTCACTGCTTGGCTTAACTCTGCATGAACCTTGCGATATTGTTTGTCATGCGCATCAAAAACACGAATTTCATCTTTTTCTTTTTTATAAATACCTGCTTTCGCTTTTTGTCCTAATGCACCTTTTTCAATTAAACTTTGAATCCAATTGGGTAATTTAAAACGATTAGACCAAGGATCGGCTTCCAGCTGTGTACTCATGGTTGTAACGACATGTGCTAAGGTATCTAAGCCAACCACATCCATGGTTCTAAAAGTCGCACTCTTCGGGCGACCAATCAGCGGCCCTGTCAATGCATCTACCAAATCAGGTGGTATATTCAGTGATTCAGCATGATATAAAACAGATAACAAGGAGAAAACACCCACTCGATTTCCAATAAAATTGGGGGTATCTTTGGCAATAATGACACCTTTACCCAATCTTGAGACCAAAAAAGACTCTAATTGAGAGATAATTTCTTGGTTGGTGGATGAATGCGGTATAATCTCAACCAATTTCATATAACGTGGTGGATTGAAGAAATGAATACCACAAAATTGATTTTGCAATGCCTTTGGCAATCCATCTTTTAATTGTTCAATACTGAGTCCTGAGGTATTACTTGCCAACACAACTTTATCATTTAAATAGGGAGATATTTTTTTATATAGATTTTTCTTCCAATCCATTCTTTCTGAAATTGCTTCAATCACTAAATCACATTGTTTTAAAAGCTCTAAGTGATGATCATAATTAGCAGGTATAATGCGCTGTATAACACTCGCAGCCCCTAAAGGTGGTGGTTTTAATTTTTCTAAGCTTTTAATTGCATTTTCAGATATTGCATTTGGCTGATTTGCATCACCTGCCAAATCAAATAAAATAGTTTGAATACCTTGATTTGCAAGATGGGCAGCAATTTGAGCACCCATGACACCAGCGCCTAAAACGGCTGCTTTTTTAACCAAAAGTGATTTCACATTGAACTCCTTTTAATATACTGAGTAGAATTTCTATGTTTATATCTATGCGTATTTGTCTTTCGCAGTGATTAGAGATAATTTTTATAATAATGGTGGACACGCTTAACGCTTTATCCGCTCTACATAATTGTAAAATTAGTTTCTGCCAATGAACGAAGTGAATAATTCTCTTCCCTTGTTATCAAGGGAAGAAGCTCGCTTTAGCGAGTAGATGGATTTTCTAAACTTAATTTTAAAAATCCTTCTCGCACCTAACCGGTGCCTCTTTCTTTGATTACAAAGAAAGAACATTGATTCGCTAAGCTCATCAATCCAGAAGAATAAAATTAAACAGCGAAGAGTGTAACGAAGCAATTTGATTTTAGTCTAGGCGGCAAGTGTTCAAATAACAGGAGTGTATGAATAATACATGACTGTCATTTGAGACACGAAGCCAACAACGAATAAAATTAAACTGCTTCGAGTTTAGGCAACAGCACCGTTTTGCTGCCAACCTTCATCCGCTGCAAAGCGATTGCCATAACGGGACTCTAGTTCTTCTAATTGTTTGAGCATTCTCTCTTCACCTTGGTTACGAATATAATTCATTGGCCCACCTCTAAAAGGTGCAAATCCAAAACCAAAGATGCAGCCAGCATCTAACAATTCACTATTTTCAACAATCCCTTCTCTGAGGCACGCAACGGCTTCATTTAATAAACGGAACATTAAACGATCCGTGGTATCTGATGGCATGCTTTCTGATTTAGAAATTTTGGGCTTTTGGCATTTACCATTCTTGTAATGATAGAAACCTTTACCTGTTTTGCGTCCTAAATCACCACGTTTTACATAGTCTCTTAATTTTTCTGGCACCTTAATATCTAAGAAGCTAGACATTTTTTCTAATGCATTTAAGCATACATCTAAACCAACCGTATCTGCCAGCTCAATGGGTCCCATGGGCATCCCAAAATCAACAGCCGCTTTATCAATCATAGCGCCTGAAATACCTTCTTCTAATAAAGCAACTGCTTCTAACATATAAGGGAATAAGATGCGATTCACAAGAAATCCTGGTGAGCTTTTAACAGGCAAAGGCAATTTGTCGATTTTTTTAACGAAATATACCGCATTTTCAATGACTCTTTGCACTGTATTCTTACCATGCACCACTTCTACTAATGGCATTTTTGAAACAGGATTAAAGAAATGTATGCCCACTAAACGCCCTGGCTTTTTCAAAACGCTACTTATCTCTTCCAATGGTATCGTAGAAGTATTAGTTGCTAAAATAGCCTCTGGTTTTGCTTGCTCTTCTAGCATTTTAAATAAATTTTGTTTTGCTTCTAGTTTTTCCGTAATTGCTTCAATAATCACATCTGCATGCGCAATACCATAGCCGTCCACATCAGGATTCAATCTATCCATCGCAGCTTGAACCAAATGCTTTTCTTTGAGTACTTTTTGTGCAAGATCGTAAGCACGCTTAATAGCGCCCCCAATAAACTGTGGAGATTGATCTTGTAAGGTCACCTTGAGACCTTTTATTGCACACCAAGCAGCAATATCTCCGCCCATCACGCCTGCACCCACAACATGCACATGATTCACAGAAAAATCTACACCACGTGCAAGACCTTTGAGCTTTTCTTGCATGAAAAATACTTTCACTAAATTTTTAGAAGTGTCTGAAACTAATAAACTACCAATAGATTCAGCCTCTTTTTGCATGGCTTTATCAGCATAAACATTATAGTTAATCCAATTTTTAACAACTTTAAAAGGTGCTGGATAATGCTTTTCTTTAATTTTCTTTTTAAGCTGCGTTCTAAATAATTTTCCTAAGATAGGCCTAACCCATTGCACATTTTGCAATTTTATAAACAGAGAAGGTTTTGACTGCTTGGGTGGATTTAAAGCATAAGCAAGCGCAGCTTGTTTGATCAATCTTTTAGGCACTGCCTCATGAATAACGCCTAATTTTTTAGCAACCTTTGGCCTTAAATTCTTACCTGTTAAGATAATGTCCATCGCTGCCATAGCACCTGTGAGTTTGGGCAAACGCACTGTTCCCCCCCACCCTGGGTGTATACCTAATTTCACTTCGGGTAACCCCAACTTTGTTTTGCCAGAATCTTCAGCAATACGGTAAGTACAAGCCAAGGCTAATTCTAAACCGCCCCCCAAACAAAAACCTGAAATTAAAGCAATAGTTGGAATAGGGAGATTTTCTAATTTATTAAATATCTCTTGACCCTTTTTGATTAACTGTGTTGCTTCATCTGCACTGCTTAATTGCTTAAATTGGGAAATATCTGCGCCAACGATGAAACCTGTCTTTTTCCCAGATTGAATAATAACTGCTTTAGCTTGTCTTTTTTGGCCAAGCAAATTGAGAATATGATCAAATTCTCTTAAAACTGGCTCATTCAAGCTATTTACAGCACTATCACTTCTATCTAAGGTAAGCCAAGCAATATCTTGATTATCAATATCTAATTTCCAATGTTCGTATTGTCCTGTCATATTTTGTTCCATTGTTAAACCCCAATTACGCGTTCGATCAATATGGCACCACCTTGACCCCCACCAATACAAAGACTGGATAATGCTCTTTGTTGGTTATGTGCTGTCAACATTTTAGCAGTGTGACACACCAATCGTGCACCCGATGCGCCTACAGGATGTCCTAATGCAATTGCACCACCTTCTGGATTCAATCTACTTTCATCAAAGTCTCCTATGATGTGATCTAATCCTAACTCTTTTTCGCAATAATCTTTATCTTGCCATGCTTTTAAGCAAGCGATTACCTGAGCGGCAAATGCTTCATTGATTTCTAAATGATCAATATCTTTTAAACTCAACTGTTGGCGCGTCAAGATAGGTGTCATTGCATGAACAGGCCCTAACCCCATAATACTGGGATCTAAAGCGCCCCATTGAATATCAACAATTTTAGCCAATACTGGCAAATTATGTTGTCTAACGGCTTCTTCACTTGCCAAAATAACCCATGCAGCACCATCTGTAATCTGAGAACTATTACCCGCTGTCACATTTCCAAATTTATCAAAAACGGGTTTTAATTTCGCCAGCTTATCAACACTAGAATCGGCACGTGCACCATCATCAAATTCATAAACAGAACCATCATTTGCATATAATGGGATGATCTCCGTCAGATCCTTATTTTTTTGAGCTTCAATAGTACGCTGATGACTTCTGACAGCAAAAGCATCCATTTGTTCGCGTGTAATATGAAAGCGATAGGCAAGCTCCTCAGCGGTTTGTCCCATGTTCAAATTGACCACCGGATCTGTTAAACCTTTCAAAAGTGCAATAACAGGCACAAGATATTGAGGTCTGAATTTTAAAAGCGCTTGTAATTTCTTACCCATTGTTTTTGAGCGCTGTAATGCAGACAGCCATAACACCATTTGCTTGTTAAATAAAAGAGGAGCACGACTCATGGCTTCTGTACCACCCGCCAATACAAGATTAGCACTACCACTCGCTATGCTTTGAAATGCACAATCTACAGCTTGTAAACCAGATGCACAATTTCGTTGCACAGTCCAAGCAGGCATATGTTTGCCACACCCAAGTCTTAAGGCAATAATTCTTGCGATATTGGCTTCTTCTTCGCTGGGACCAACACAGCCAACAACGACTTGATCAAAGTCCTGCGCACTAAAAGGCTGTCTGGCTAATAATCCCCGCCCAGATTGTACACCTAGATCAGCTGCTGAGAAGGGGCCAGGCTCGCCTTTAAATTTCAAAAATGGCGTGCGTGCTCCATCTACGATATAGACTGTTCGTCCGGATGTTGTTTGCTTTGGTTGTTGCATATTTCACTTCCTAAAGGATAGTCAGATGGAAATTCATCTACAGCTATTGCTTTTACACGAAGCTGTTCATACTCTTCTACAATATTCACTTCATGCTGCGTTAAAATATTTTTAGCCATCGCAGCTTGTAATTGCGCTCTTAAGGATAAAGAACGATGAATATTGCCCATTTTAATTGCTTGCGCCAACTTTTCTAAAACTGGCTTGGCAATTTGTAACTGCTTAAAGGTTTCTTCAATTAAACCCATAGGATCTTCTAAATCACCAATGTAGCATAATTGAGAAAAATGTTGTCTGATTGGAGTTTCGGCCAAAAGCGCTTTAGCCACAAGGTGAGACAATTCATCATTTGGCTTAGAAAATCTTCGGCCATAGGGAAAAATAACCCACCGCATTAATCTGCCAAGCAGTTTATTGGGGAAGTTTTCAAACAATCCATAATAGGCCTCTTGGCATTGATAAAGATTATGTTGTAAGCCCCAATGCAAAAGGTTTTTCTCTTCAGCACTTTTTTCACCATCTTGATAATATTTTAAAAGTGCAGAGCTTAAATATAAATGGCTTAGCACATCACCTAAACGCGCTGATAATAATTCTTTTCGCTTTAAAGCGCCCCCTAAGGTTAACATCGCAATATCAGATATCCATGCCAAACTGGCACTCAGCCAATTTAATTTCTGTAAATAGCATTTAATATCTTGTTTTGCTGTAAGCTCTGTTGCTTTCCCCAGAGTCAAAGCTAAGGTAATCGATCTTACAAAATTTGAAATGGCATAGCCAATATGCTGGATACAAATTTTATCAAAATGTTTCAAGGCCAGCTTTTGATTGTCTTTGTATGCATCTAAGACTAATAACTCATCTTTCAAATAAGGATGGCAACGTATAGCACCTTGTCCAAATATCATCAAGCTGCGCGTTAAAATATTAGCGCCTTCTACGGTAATAGATAGTGGCATTGCTTGATAAGATACGCCCAGATAGTTCGATGGTCCCATCATAATGGCACGACCACCATGTATATCCATTGCAGCATTATTCACAATACGAGACAATTCTGTCATATGGTATTTTGCAATACTCGTGGCAACCGCAGGACGTTCTTGTAAATCAATCGCTTGTGCTGTAAACACTCTGGCGGCATCTAATTGATAAGCAAAGCCACCAATACGTGCCAATGCTTCTTCTACACCTTCAAATTGCCCAATTGCTAAATTAAATTGTTTACGAATAGCAGCATAAGCACCTGTCGCAAGATAAGACAAACTTGCAGTACCTGTGCTTAAGGCTGGCAAGGAAATGCCCCTACCCACAGAGAGACACTCAAATAACATTTGCCATCCCTTACCTGCCATTGCCACACCACCAATAATCCAATCTAATGGTATAAATACATCTTTACCACGTATAGGGCCATTCATGAATGCTAACCGTAGTGGATGATGTCTGGCTCCAATTTCAACGCCCGGGTGAGAAGAAGGAATGAGTGCTAAAGTGATGCCTACATCTGTCTTCGTACTCAATAAATGTTCTGGATCATAAAGTTTAAAGGCTAAACCAACTAAAGTCGCAACAGGTGCTAAGGTAATGTAACGTTTATCAAATTGCAGAGAAATACCAATGATTTCTTTGCCTTCAAAAGTACCCTTACAAACAATACCTTGATCAGGAATACTACCCGCATCACTGCCTGCCTCTGGTGCTGTTAAGGCAAAACAGGGTATTTCTTTTCCTGAAGCTAAACGTGGCAAGAAATATTGCTTTTGTTCTTCTGTACCATAATGAATCAATAATTCACCAGGTCCTAGAGAGTTTGGCACCATGGCTGTTACTGCTAAGCTTACACTCTTCGTAGAAAGTTTAGTGATAACGCTAGAATGCATGAGCGCAGAAAAGCCTAATCCACCATATTCCTTAGGAATGATCATGCCAAAAAATTTATTATTTTTTAGATAATCCCAAACTTCTTTATTTAAGTCGGCTTTTTCGTGTGTAATTTCCCAATCATTCACCATGCTACAAAGCGTCTGCACTTCATTTTCAAGAAATGCTTTTTCATCTTGAGTCAAAGCAGGTTTTGGCATTTCCCATAGTTTTTGCCAATTTGCTTGTCCTTGGAAGAGCTTGCCTTCCCACCACACAGTACCTGATTCAATTGCAGCTTTTTCAGTGTCACTTAAGGGAGGGAGATTTTTTTTGAAAAATTCAAATAAAGGTTTGGTGATCAGCTGTTGCCTTACAATAGGTAACCATGCAATAAGGAGAGCAACAATTGCTATAGGCCATAGCAATAAACTTGCCATCCATGACAAACTACCAATATATTGTGCATCAGCAAGCAATATAACAAGTATGGGTGACCATATCAGCCGTGATAATCTAAAATAAGCAACAGAGCCTAATAAAATAATGCTTAATGTGAGTAATAGTAGTATGCTCATGTGTGATCTATTCCTAAGCCTATTATTTTTTCACTTTTTCCATTTTGATTAGAGACTCACTTTCCAAGCATTTTCACAAGATGAAAAATAAGTGCCCTTCTATCTCACAAGCTTTCATTCAATACAAGTTAAAAAACAAATGTGTGTTTTATAGCTAAACACAGCACATCAAGACGACCGCTCTACTTTACAACCCTTTTAGCTCCTTTGCACGAATGCCTTCAGTACAGCACTAGAAAACAGATTCTGACAACGCTAATTTTCTAGCTTAGGGGCTTTCTTTTTCAATTTATAGTCATAGCACAATCTCAATATTTGATTCCGCACAACATACCTCTACTTTATGCAAGTTGTGTGGCTCTTCATCATTTTAGGATTTATAACCACCTGTTTTTTAGTTATTATTCTAGATGACTTTTTCTTTATACAGTGCTATCGTTTAATTAATAAGTGCATTTTACAATGCCATTGCTCCACAACCATTGATAATTAGGGGAGATAAGGTTATGCGTCACAGTCACCAGCCTTATGTTGGAAAATGGTATAGAAATCATGATATTAATAATGTATTTGAGGTTGTTGCCTCAGATGATGATTCTGTGGAAATACAATATTTTGCTGGGGAAATCGAAGAATTAGACCTAGATACCTGGTACGATCTTGATCTCAAACAAATATCTGCACCAGAAGACTGGTCAGGCCCCTTTGAATTAAGCCACGATGATATGGGTTATTCTGATGAAACCCTACACCCTGAAGACTGGTCAGGTCCATTAGCTGAACTGGAACCAGATGACGACTACTAACGAATAGGCACTTTTTCTGACAAAGAATTAGTCTTTCTCTATTGATATGAACAGCTCTTTTTGTCCACACTTACACTGTATGCAGTACTCTTATACTTAGTTATAAGCAAGCTTAAATTAGCCAAAAAGCTAATTTAAAATTGAAATTTCGAAACCCGCATCTTTTATTGTGTTGAGTGCACCACCTATGATACATAAGTAATGTTCATTAAATGAATGAAAATATGTAGCAAGCAATAATGCATAAAATACAAAAACGAAGCGTTACTCAGAGTAATTGTATTTTAGGTACGATGCTAGGCAACAAAGCATAAGATATAAGTACAAGGAATTACTCGCAGTAATTGGGTTTTAGGCGAGACGCCAAGCAACGAGCGACTGGAGTTTACATCTGGTAAATGAGGATCGTGAGTGTGCGCAGGCAACAAAGCATAAAACACAAGTACAGGGAATTACTCGCAGTAATTGGGTTTTAGGCGAGACGCCAAGCAACGAACGACCGGAGTTTACATCTGGTAAATGAGGATCGTGAGTGTGCGCAGGCAACAAAGCATAAAACACAAGTACGAAGAGTAAAGGGGTTTCATCAGGTAGTAAAGCGGATTGGCGAACCCCTTTTAGGGAAGCTATACTAAATCTGTGCCTTTAAACAGGAAAAAAACGCTATGCCTACAAGCTCATCTACACAAGCAATTTCATTGACACGTCGTCAGTCTGAAGTGTTACAAGTAATAAGAAATCATATAGAGCAAACAGGTGCTCCTCCAACGCGTGCCGAAATTGCCAAAACATTGGGATTTCGCTCAGTCAATGCAGCAGAGGATCATTTAAAAGCACTAGCACGTAAAGGTGCAATTTCTTTAGCACCTGGCACTTCTAGAGGAATACAGTTAGCAAAGGAATTTGGTATTGGTTTACCCATTATTGGAAATCCTACCTCTGATGGCCCATTATTCTCTGAACAGAATATTGAAGCCAGAATGAGAATCCAAAATGAGTATTTCACACCGAAACCTGATTTCTTATTTAAAATTCATGGTTTAAGCTTAACTGCTGCAGGCATAAAAGACGGCGATCTTTTAGCAGTGCACGCAACAGATAAAGCTGAGAATGGAAAAATCGTTGTTGCAAGAGTAAATAATAAAACTGTGGTAAGACGTTATTTTCGCCACGGTGATCAAATTGAACTAAGAGCTGAGCACCCAGATTATTCTCCCATTTTCGTCAATACGACAGTACAACCTGTAAGCATTGAAGGAATTGGAGTTGGTGTTATTAGAACGGCCTCTATTTAAGAAAGGTCTCGAAAATTTTCAATTAAGGCGTTGTAAGTTTCAAACGCCTTTTCTTTTTTTTCCCAGTTATTTACAGTGGGTTCTTTGACATAGGCTTCAACTGCATTTGCATAATCGCGATACAACTTGTCTCGCACATCCAAATCCATCCAATCCTCTACTTTAGCTGCTGTATTTACTTTAGCCATAGATGCTCCATATCGGATTTTTCAAGCCTTATTTTAATAGTAATTTAATTCCTACAATATCGCAAACCAAATGAAGACAATATCTGAATGCTTCAATCAAAATTTTCATATTGCTTTAAGTTCTTAAAGGCTCAAAAAATTCTGTAGTATCTTTTTCCCCTCTTGAGTCAAAATAGATTCTGGATGAAATTGCACACCCATCACTGGATGTTGTTTATGTTGTATCGCCATGATCAAGCCTTCTGCATTACTTGCAATCACTTCTAAACAATCAGGCAATTGCTCAGAAACAACTAAAGAATGATATCGCCCTACTGTCAAAGGATTCGCTATACCATCAAAAATACCGCTTTCTTTATGAAAAATAACATCAGATTTGCCATGTACAGGCTTTGGTGCACGTATAACTTCACCCCCAAATGCTTCTGCAATTGCCTGATGCCCTAGACATACTCCTAAAATAGGTATTACTCCAGAAAAGCAAGATACACAACTCATGGAAATACCTGCTGATTTTGGCTCGCCTGGCCCAGGCGATAATATAAGATGACTGATAGGCAAAGCCTTGATTTCTTCAATACTGATTTCATCACAACGCTTCACAACCATATCAAAGCCCAGCTCAACAACATATCGAGCTAAGTTGTATACAAATGAGTCATAGTTATCAATTAAAAGTATCATGATCCATTACTGCACTTAGTTATTTACAAACTTTGATAATAATAACAGATACTATAAAAAATGAGGATTATAAAAAGGCAAAATCTCATTTATGGAAGAAGCATACTTCATATCCTATGCTTACTATAACAAGAGATAATAACTGTATATTTATTGATTGGAATTCACTATAACGAATATGTTATCACCTTATTAATAACGTTCATTATTTATAAAAAAACTACTATGGCAAACAAACTGAGTTTATCGGTCAACTTTATTTTATTGCTGATATTTTCAATGTCCTGTGCACATGGTAGTGCGCAAGATATTACTTCAATGCGTCAAAATTTTATAAAAGCAGAAAAATTTATAACTGAAAATAACTGGAAAGAATATGAGCGACTCAAACCAAAACTCATCTTGTATCCACTCTACTCTTATCTTATTTATAAAGAGCTTAAACAGAAAATTCAAACCCGCCAAAAACCATCTATCTCCTATGAAGAAATTTTACAGTTTGAAAGAGCAAACCCTGATTTTCCTTTTCTGGATACATTGAAAACAGCTTGGGCAAGGCAACAATCAGAAAGCAAAAACTGGGATAATGTTATTAAACTTTATCAAGATGGAAAAAACATCAAGAAAACTGAAGATGAATGTTATTATTTACACAGCCTTTATCAAACGCGAAACGACTCTTATATTCTCACTAAAATTCAAGCACTCTGGTTTGTGGGTCATTCTCAACCTACTAATTGCAATATTCTTTTTACTATTCTCAAAACAAAGGGCATTTTAACCACCAAAGATACAATAGAACGTATAAAATTAGCACTTGCCAAGCAAAATTATAAATTAGCTGAATTTTTAATCTCATCCTTACCACCTACTGAAAAAAGATGGGCGGATAAATGGATGATCTTTGTCCATGCACCAGAAAATATCTTTGATCAAAAAAAGCTCAAAGCAGCTTTTTTCCCAGAAAATATTAAAACAGAAGTCCTAACAACCGCATTACAAACACTAGCCAGAAAAAATCCAGCAAAAGCTTTAGAATGGTGGAATGCGCATGAACGAAATTATCCATTCTCCAAAGAACAAAGCCAAAGAATAAAAAGAGACATTGGTGTCTTCCTTTCACATCAAAAAACAGACACCGCCTATGCATATATCAGTCGCCTCCCTGAAGAAAAACTAGACAATGTTGCAAAAGAATGGCGTATTCGACTCAGCTTATTTGAGGGAAAATGGTCAGATACCTTAAAATGGATCCGTGCTTTGCCAGAGACTGAAAAATCAAAACATATTTGGCGCTACTGGCAAGCAAGAGCAATGGAGTCATTAGGATCGCATGAAAGCGCAAAGGCTATTTACCAAGAAATTGCGACTTATAGAGGTTATTATGGATTCTTATCCAGCTTAAAACTAGACAAACGGCTTACTTTAAATAACCATAAATTTAATGTTTCTACAAATACACTGGAAGGATTAAAACACCTTCAAACCGTGCAACGTGTAGAAGAATTACTGGCACTGGATAGAACACGCATCGCACGAGTTGAATGGTATCAGCTTACAAAAAACATTCCAGATTTGCAGCTCTTGCATTTAGCACACTTAGCTTTTACCAAAGGCTGGTATGACTTAAGCATCCTTGCGCTGACCAAATCTGAATACAAGGACGATATTTCATTACGATTTCCACTTGCACATCAAAAACCCATTTTATACTACGCACAGAAATTTGATTTAGATCCAGCCTGGATATTTGCCTTAACACGCCAAGAAAGTGCTTTTTTCCACAATGCAATATCACCTGTTGGCGCAAGAGGACTCATGCAACTCATGCCTGCAACAGCAACCTATATAGCAGAGAAAAATAATATCAATATTCTTTCCTCAGAACAGCTTTTTTTGCCAGAAAAAAATATTGAGCTGGGCGCAACCTATTTAAAATATCTGAATGATAAATATAATAAACAACCCATACTTGCAACAGCCTCTTACAATGCAGGGCCTGGAAGAATAAAAAGATGGATGCCAAATCATACAATGGATGCTGATATCTGGGTTGAAAATATACCTTATGCAGAAACCAGAGATTATGTTAAAAATGTAATGACCTCTACAAGTATTTACCATGAATTACTCGGACATCCAGAAAAATTGAGCACTTATATGCAACCTATTTCAGGAAAAAATTAGAGGATCATTTCATATGCTTCACCTTCAAAAATCCTCCTTACAAAAGAAAGCTCTCTCTCAACAAGAACAACTCATTCCTATCTATGAAGCAATCTCTAACAGCATTATTCAATTAAAATATTTTAGCTTTCATACCTTTGAAGAAGGTCGAAATACCGCACAATTTATATCAAGTTTATGTCCTCATCCATTGAAAGCTGAAGCTGGCTTGAATGAACTGTTTATGAATGCCATTGAGCATGGAAATTTAGATATTACCTATGAAGAGAAAAAAAACATACTCACGAAAAACCAGTGGCTCAATACAGTGCATGAAAGACTCTTCTTACCTGAAAACCGCAGCAAAAAAGTTAAGGTTGTTTTCGAAAAGACACTTGATGCCATTACCATCTTTATAAAAGACTGTGGGAAGGGTTTCAATTGGAAAGATTTTTTATCTCATCACAATACACTCAGCTACAATGGTCGAGGTATTATGATTGCCAAGCAATATGCTTTTGATGAAGTGGCTTATAATAACCAAGGTAATCAGGTGACGTGTCGGATTTATCGTGTTTAGATGGATACCTGACGTGCCTGATAAGCAAGTATTGTAAAAGACAACACAGTGGTAAATGGCACTTCCCTACAAGTGGTTTCCTCTTATCGATGAGCAACGCGAATCGAGTTCTCACTTTTTGAAGCTGGGGTATCCCAACGAATGAAGCTTCGTCATTGCGAGCGGAAGCCGTCTGCAATTGATTGAAAAAACACAAAAATATCACGGCCAAAGCGAAGCAATCCATCCTGAAATCTTTAAGAAGAGCGCGGTAAGAAAGATTTTAAGATGGATTGCCGCGCAAAAGACGTGATGTTTTATCTCTTATTTTTCCTTTTTCCTGCGTCTTTTGCTCGCAATGACGAAGCTTCATTCGTTGGGATACCCCAGCTTCAAAAAGTGAGAACTCGATTCGCGTTGCTCATCAATAAGAACGTAAAGGAAAACATAATAAGAGAAACATAATAGTGAAAGCTGCTTAAGAAAACACCATTAGACACGAATCTCAGCCCTTACATTAAATTTCCCAAGTATGACCGTGATGCAACACCTCTTCCAATGATGCTTTCTTGTCTTGCTTTGCTTTATCAATATGATTTTGTATTTGACCATCAAAAGTAGCTCTTTCTTCTTGGTAAAAAATACCAATAGGAACGGGCATATTAGGATCTTTCATGGAAGCTAATTGCACAGCCATAGCAAGATTGGATTCATATACTGTAATGCTTTCTAAATCTTGTTGGGTTTCAATTTCTTTCACTTCTATGCCATATGAATGCACAATTAACCCACGTTTATTATCTTTGCCAAATAATAAGGGTTGGCCTGGTATTAAAGTGATGGTATTTGCATCTCTTGCACCTTTATCTCTGATTGTGTCGAAAGCACCATCATTAAAGACATGGCAATTTTGATAGATTTCAATAAAACTGGTGCCCTGATGCTTTGCTGCTTTTATCATAATATCTGGCAATCCCACCGCATCTATATCAATGCCACGTGCCACAAAACTGCATTGTGCCGCCAAAGCAACCAGAATAGGATTTAAAGGAGACTCAATCGCCCCAAAAGGCGAAGATTTGGTTTTAAGGCCTGCTTCAGATGTTGGTGAATATTGGCCTTTTGTTAAGCCATAAATTTGGTTATTAAATAATAAAACCTTCACATTTACATTACGACGCATAAGATGAATGAGATGATTCGCGCCAATACTCAAGCCATCCCCATCTCCTGTCACAAGCCAAACTTGTAACTCAGGTTTAGCTAATTTTATACCTGTTGCAATACAAGGTGCGCGACCATGAATAGTATGAAATCCATAGGTGCTTAAATAATAAGGAAAACGACTAGCGCAACCAATACCAGATACAAATACAAAATTTTCTTTGGGCGTTTCTAATTGAGAAAGTACACGTTGCACCGCTTTTAAGATAGCATAGTCACCACAACCCGGACACCACCGAACTTCTTGATTGCTCGCAAAGTCTTGTGGACTGAGTGTTGGAGTTTGAATATGTAGCTTTTTTTCATTTTGCATAATAATAACCCACTAAGACAAGGCTGGCGCAAAGAATTGAGACAATCTATCGACTAATTCTTGAACCAGAAACGGTTTGCCTTGAATTTTTGAAATAGAGATTGCGGGCACTAAAAATTGTGCACGAATAAGTTGACAGACCTGCCCATCATTTAATTCAACAACAAAAACCTGCTTAAACTGCTTTAAATACCCTTCTAATGCTTCTTGCAAAGGATACAGCGACAATAAATGCGCGTAACTAATAGAATGCCCCTGCTGTTGTAATTGTTGTACAGCCGTCAATGCCACACCATAGGTACTGCCCCAGCCTATCACCAGCATATCGCCACTGTGTGCCCCGATTAATTCCAAGGGGGGCAATAAAGCTTGTACACCGTCTATTTTTTCTCTTCTTAAACGAACCATCTGCTCATGATTTTGTGCGCTGTAGCTAATTTCACCTGTAACATCTTTCTTTTCAAGCCCACCAATACGATGCTCAAGGCCAGGTGTGCCAGGAATCGCCCAATTTCTTGCTAAGGTATCTGACGCTCTTTTATACGGAGCGAAATTTTCAATCTCTTGATGATGGTGAATTTCTAATTTATCAGCCTCTAGCTGATCGCTGCTCGGAATTTTCCAAGGCTCTGCACAATTTGCAATATATGCATCAGATAATAGTATAACGGGTGTCATATATTCTACTGCGATTTTAAAGGCTAATCGCACCATATCAAAACAATTACCAGCAGACTTTGCAGCCAACACCGGCACAGGGCACTCACCATGTCTGCCATATAATGCCAAAAATAAATCTGATTGCTCTACTTTAGTGGGCATCCCCGTTGAAGGCCCTGCGCGCTGTACATCAACCACCACCAAAGGCAACTCAACCATCACCGCTAAACCAAGGGTTTCTCCCATTAAATCAAGTCCTGGGCCACTGGTTGCTGTTAAGGCTAATTCACCCGCAAATGCAGCACCAAGTGCCGCCCCTACTGCTGCTATTTCATCTTCTGCTTGGAAAGTCTTTACACCCATATGCGGATATCGCGTCATCTCATGCAAAATATCGGAGGCAGGTGTAATGGGATAACCACTCATAAAAAGTGACTGTTGATTCTCATCTGCTACAGCAAGACATCCCAGCACAACGGCTTGATTACCGGTTACTTGTCTGTATCTACCTTTAGCAAGTTCTGCTTTTTCGACAGAGTAGTACTCCGTAAAAAGCTCAGTCGTTATTGCATAGTTATAACCAGCTCTTAACGCCTGTATATTGGCAGCCAATAAATCAGGCTCATTTTTGAATCTGTGTTGAATCCATTTTTTTGTCGGCTCTAAGGGGCGGTTGTATAACCAAAACAATAAACCTAATACAAACATATTTTTGCATTTTCTTGCCTTAGAACGAGATAAATCTATATTTTCTACACTTTTGAGTGTTAATTGCGTCAAAGGTATCGCAATGATACGAAATTGCTGCATTTCAGGTGCCAGCAATGGATTTTCTCTAAAACCAATTTTCTCATATTCTTTTTTAACAAATTTATCTTCATCAACCAGTAAAATACCCCCCTTCTTTAAAGCACCTATGGTTACCGTAAATGCAGCAGGATTCATTGCCACCAATACATCAAATTGATCGCCTTGTGTATAAATAGCGTGTGAAGAAAAACTAATCTGAAAGCCTGAGACCCCAGCAAGTGTCCCTTGTGGCGCACGTATTTCTGCAGGATAATCAGGAAAGGTTCGAAGATCATTTCCAGCAATAGAGCTGGCTTCGCTAAAACGCATGCCTAATACTTGCATACCATCACCCGAATCCCCAGCAAAATGGATATCGACTTGGGATAAGGCCTTGCGATTAGACGTGGCTTCAAGTATGGTTTTTTCAAAAGTAGGCATATGTTTTTAAGTGGTTAAAACTAAAAATGGGTAAATCATGTGATACTATACCATTTTAGTTGGTTATACCAGACAGTCAAAAAAATTAACTAACTTACTTATAAAATTAAGCGTGGAGACAAGGAATGCGTAGGGTCATTTTTAACCAAAAAGGCGGCGTGGGAAAATCGACAATCACCTGCAATCTTGCTGCTATCAGCGCCGAAAAAGGACTAAAAACACTCGTTGTCGATCTAGATCCACAAGCGAATTCAACGCAATATCTCTTGGGCAACAAGGCCACTCTCTGTAAACCAACCTTGGCAGACTACTTTAATGAAATCCTAAATTTTAGTTTTAGCGCATCTCAGGCACAGAACTATATACACGCAACGCCTTTTAAAAATTTATACATATTACCAAGCTGTCACGAACTTGAGTTTTTAATGACAGAGCTGGATACACGACACAAGATGTATAAACTAAGAAATCTACTCGATCAATGTGGCCACTTTGATAATATCTTTATGGACACACCACCCGCCATGAATATTTTTACTCAGTCGGCTCTAATATCTACAGATACCTGCCTTATTCCCTTTGATTGTGATTTATTTTCTCGTAACGCCATCTACCATTTATTTAAAGGCGTGACGGATATTAGAGAAAAATATAACAAACATTTGCGTGTTGAGGGTGTTATTGTCAATCAATTTATGCCACAAGCAAGTTTACCTAAAAAATTAGTTGATGAACTTATAAATGAAGGCTTACCCATCATACCAACCTATTTAACCTCAAGTGTTGTGATCCGAGAGTCGCATGATTCCGCGCTCCCTATGATTCACTTTGCTAAAAAACATAAAATCACGACTGAATTTTTAAGAATCTTTCAAACCCTTCAAACAAGAGAAATTACGCAGCCAGATGCCTTTCGTTTATGCCCTAAAGTCGTAGAAAATCCTGATAATTTCATTGCGCAGCATGATTTTTCCAATTCTTCTAATGCATACGAAGAAATTGAAGAGGAAACAAATATTCTAGAAACAGCTGATTGTTAAGCTGTATATGAATAAACTAATCTATGCTTGCACAACTTTCTTAAGTGCTTTTTTAATTTTTATTATCCAACCTGTACTAGCCAAGAGTTTACTTCCTTCTTTTGGTGGCTCTGTATTTGTTTGGATAGTATGTATGCTATTTTTTCAAGGTGGCTTATTACTCGGCTACACCTATGCCTATTTACTCTCTAAACAACGCTTCACACTTCAAGTCACTGTACATTGTTGTATGTTGGCACTGTCTTTTTATTTCATCGATAATACTTTGCCAAGTTCACTCACCGACTCCCGGCAGTGGCCTCCTCTTATATTAATGCAATTGCTCACGCTCAAAATTTTGCTACCATTTTCCCTACTTTCTTCCACAAGTCCTTTATTACAAAGCTGGTACTGTCAGATAAAAAAAACAGATTTCCCTTATTATTTTTATTCCATTTCAAATGCAGGCTCTCTCTTAGGCTTATTCTGCTTTCCTTTTGCGCTGGAGTGGTGGTTAAGCTTAGATCAACAAATAGCGGGTTGGAATATCTTATATTTTATCTTTGCTGGCCTATGCACCTTATCCGCTCTACCTTTACTTGGATTAAAAACTAAATATATTGAGAAGATTGACGCAGATACGACAGTACCAACTCGCAATACCATATTACTATGGCTGGGACTTAGCATGCTCAGCAGTGCTTTTATGTTGGCAAGCACTAATTTTATCTTACAAAATATTATTAACATGCCTCTTATTTGGATATTGCCACTATCACTCTATTTAGTAACCTTTATAGTGACTTTTGCTAAGCCTAAGCAATATAACCGAAACTTCTGGGCACTCTCTATTGGGATATGGACTCTATTATTAGCTTGGTCTATACACAGTAACGCAATTGTAAACAACCTCTTGAATGGCGTTATCGTTGTTTTAGCTTTACTCTATTCCGTATGTATGTTGTGCCATGGAGAATTAATCCAACGCAAACCAAGCACACAATACTTAACTTTATTTTATTTAATTATGTCACTCGGTGGTGTGTTCGGCGGGCTCTTCGTCACGCTGGGCGGTTATTGGCTCTTTAATGATTTATGGGATTTCTATATCCCCTTTATTATAATTTCTGGTATCAGTGCATATATATTGTATAAGCAATACTCTGCAACGCAGCATAAATGGGATTTATTTGCTATATCATGTAGTGTGCTTAGCTTATGCGCTTTTGGATTAGTACATCTAGAACCTATATTTAACAATCATATTCATCTCATAACGAAAACCAGAAGTGCTTATGGCATTATCAGGGTAGAAGATGTTCATTCTGCAACACACCCAGATAATAACCATCGACGCTTAGTACATGGTCCAATTATCCATGGTAAACAGTTTTTGGCTCCCCTTCATAAAAATATTGCAACTACCTATTATGGCAAAAAATCTGGTGTAGGCTATTCCCTCCATTTTTTAAGGAAACACACCCCCTCTTTGAAAATAGCCGTTATCGGTTTAGGGGCAGGCACCATTGCTGCCTTGTGCAATAGTAAAGACCAAATAGATTTCTATGAAATAGACTCTAAAATGCTCTCTATTAGTCAGATTTATTTTAGTTTTATTCAAAACTCCAAAGCTAAGACAAATTTTTATTTAGGTGATGGCCGAATTGAGATGCAGAGAATATTAAAGCAGCTTGGCTCACAACAATATGATTTGATTGCACTTGACGCTTTTAATGGTGATTCTATTCCTTTCCATTTAATCACTGTAGAAGCTCTTGAAATGTATCGTCAGCATTTAAAACCAAATGGCATCATTGCCTTTCATACTTCAAACAAGTTTATTGATCTCAAACCCATCACCCAAGCACTTGCACAACATAAATCGCTCTGGCATTTTTGGGTAGAAACAACTGGTGAACCTAAAGCAGGTACATTACCTTCTACTTGGGCATTGCTGTCTCGCAATCCTGAATTAGCGCCTTGGCTCTATCAAGTCGATCAATCAATCAACTTATCTCAAAAAGCCAAAAAATCTTTACTGTGGACAGACAAAGAAAATAGTATGTTGCCACTCATTGTCTGGAGTCCGCCCAATAGTTCCTGAACTGAATCTATTAAGATTCTTTATGAGAAATTTGACTCAAAATTTCTTGAATGAGTGAGGGTCCCTTATAAATAAGACCCGTGTATATTTGCAAGAAATCAGCACCTGACTCAAGCTTTTTAGCAGCTGTTGCGCCGTCCGTTATGCCCCCCACACCTATCAAGGTTATGCGGTTACCAACGTGCGCTTTGATGTGGCTTAAAATCTGATTTGATTTCTCAAACAAGGGTGCACCACTTAAGCCTCCCTGTTCATTCTGCTGGCTGTCTTTAAGATTCAAATTCCTCGCAATCGTTGTATTGGTCGCTATAACACCTTCAATTTTATAGATCAAAAAAGAATTTAACATTTCATCTAAATCATTTATTTCGATATCTGGTGCAATTTTGACACAGATGGGTAAAGGTTTTTTAGCAGAACTATATTTAGATTGTGCTTCTTTGAGCTTGTATAACAAGGTATTCAAATAATCTGCTTTTTGCAATTCTCTTAAGCCAGGTGTATTGGGGGAAGATATATTAATGGTAATATAATCTGCATAAGGTGCCACTTTATGAAAACAGGTGAGATAATCTTCACCTGCTTTTTCATTAGGTGTGTCTTTGTTTTTACCAATATTCACGCCTAAAAGTGCTTGTCCTTGATAGGTTCTAATATTCTCTACTAAAGCATCTACGCCAAGATTATTAAAACCCAAACGATTAATCAGAGCCGTGTCTTTCACCAAACGGAACAAACGCGGCTTAGGATTTCCCATTTGTGCTAAGGGCGTTACTGTACCTACCTCAATAAATCCAAACCCAAGTTTATCCCATACTTTTAATAATTCACCATTTTTATCAAGACCTGCAGCCAAACCTAAGAGATTTCGTACTTCTAACCCCATCATTTTTTTCTGCAATTTTGATTCTTGCGCAAAAGAGCAAAGGCTAGCTGGCCACCACGCTAAGCCTTTCAACAACTGAAAGCTTAAGTGGTGAGCAGTTTCAGGCTGTAATTGAAATAACAGCGGTCTTAATAAAGGATAGGCAAAAAACATTAAACCGCCGTATCCTTATTCGCTTGTAAATGCTGACATTCCAAAGTGCTAATATGTGCTAACTCCATCAGTTCACGCAACGCAACTGAAAACATCGTAAAATCTCGGTTCGTAATAGATTTTAGATCAGAAATCATAAGGCGCCATCTATCCACAAAAACC